>JANQJF010000038.1 GCA_028281765.1 Planctomycetota bacterium
GATTACATCGGCTACGGCAACGATCCGAAGGATGAGTTCCGCTTCGTAGCACCAGACCACGGACGCATTCGGTTGCGAGTCGAAAACGGTCACACGCAGGCAGTCCTCTACGGCCGCTTCCACGCAACACTCTTGGGACATCGTGCCGGTGGTCCCACCCGCCTCGACCCACTCGGCAAGCATGTCAGCCACGACTATGTCGTCGAGAAGGGCGAGGACATTCGAATCATCATCGACGAGATCGGTGACGAGGCTGCACCCTATCGAGTGGTCGTGGAGTTCGAGCAGCTACCCGCTGTTGCTGACGACGCTCCGGGAGTCATCGACCTCGAACCAGGGGCCGTGGTTCGAGAGCACATCGGATACGGCAACGATTCGACAGACGAGTTCCAGTTTGTTGCACCGGACCACGGCTGGATTCGACTGAACATCTCGAACGACCATTCGCATCAGGTGCTGTACGGACGACTCCTGGCCACGCTCGCAAGTCGCCCTAGCGGTGGGCCCACTCGATTGGATCCGCTCGGAACACACACCACGCACAAGTATCCGGTTTCGAAAGGAGAGGCGATACGAGCGATCATCCAGGAATTCACGGATGAGGCGGCCCCCTACGGCGTATCGGTGGAGTTTCACAGTATCGGTGTGAATGAGCCTCCCGAGGAGGCTCCACCACTCACCCCTGGCGACCGGTTGGAAGGGCACGTCGGGTTTGGAACGAACCGAAGCGACCGTCTTCGGGTCCGGGTCAACGAGCCGCGATCCGTAACGGTTCGTATCCGCAACCTGACCGAAGCAGGAACCCTACAATCCATACTGCGGGTTCGCGGCAGCAACGGCCGGTGGCGACAACTCCATCCGAATCAGGAAACGTCGGTGCAGTTCGAGTGCAAGCCTGGCAAGGCCAAGACGCTCGTGATCGAAGGTGTATCCGGCGGGCGTGCGCCGTATGAAGTCGAGGTGCTCGACTGATCGCCGGTCCTCGAGAAGCGGCGTCGACGCCTGCTCGCCTAAACCTCGGACAAGCGACGATCGCTACCCTAAGTCGGTCGCGCCAAATCGTACACGCCGCAGCCTGACCAACCAGCGCCAGCACGTCGTGAGTGACCGGAGTCGTGGACTACCCGCCCGACGGCGTGGAACTGTTTCGATCGACGGACGGGTGTTCGCTGTGCTTCTATCCAACGAACGAGAAGCCCGCACTTCTACACATCGCGTTCGTCGCCGAGAGCCGAGCCCAGGTCGACGCGTTCCATCGAGCCGCACATGAGGATGACTCGGTCGAAGAAGTCATCGAGTTCGCCGAGACGTGCGGCGCAGACTGCGAAGCAGCGGAAGAGGAACCGCGCGTCGAAGTCATCGAGGTCTGAACTCGCGCATCGCAATCGTGAGCGAATCGCAGGATGCGGGACCAGAGCTCACCGGCTAGGTACAGAAGCTCCGCAAAAAAGGCCGTCCCGCACGATCTCGCTGTCCACTTGCGACTGGTCGACGAGCTTCTCCCCGCAACCGTTCGCTGCGCCAGTCACGAAGATTGCCGGGCATGTCTTCGACGCCCAAAGCGCCTGGACCGAGGTTCCAAGAGGCCAGCGCGAGCGTGACGGATGGCTCCAGGAGCCCGGTCGACTGGTGTTGGAGCGGAAGGGGCTGACGTGCTACCTGGTCGTTACGACTCCGACGGGACCATCCTTCGGGCGGCGTCCGGGGGCGACCACGACGGGCGAGCCGACTTCGCCGGGTGCGACGAATCGACGATCCGCGATTCCCTCGCCGCCAGGTGGCGCGGCCGCCTGCGGACACCATGCCCGCGACCGCCCCGTGATCAACGGCGATCGCGACCAACCTTCAGCTCACCGAGCACTCTCCGTAGCGCTTTGCAGTATGCGGCCTCACGGCTGAACAGGCTCCGGAGCTTGCGCAACTGCAGCACGAAGGGTCGCCCCTGGCGCAGCGTCGTGTGCGAAACCGGCAGTTCGTGCGTCTCGAGCACAGCGTGGATGTGTCTGCGCCGCTCCTTGTTGAGCGGCCAGTCGCGCCTTTGCTCTGACGAGCGTAGGAAGCGCGCCAACTCGGCGCAGTCGCCGCAGGTGCAGCCGAGCGGGTGCTCGATGGTCCAGTCGTTCGGGTCGCGGACTGGCTGCGACAAGAGCTCACCGAGCTCGTCAACGACACCGCGATGGAGTTCGGTCTTGACGAGGAACGCGCGGAGCTCCGGCGCCTGCGCAATGCCCCCCCGAAGCACGGCCAGGCGGAGCAGCATCGGGGAGCCCGGCTTCCGTGCAGCGAGGCTCCCCGTCGCGGCCGCGAGAAGCTCGTGGTCGCCGAGGCGCGCGGCGGCGGCCAGCACTTGCGCCACGTTGCCGGCTTCACTCGCAAACGCCGTGAGGTCGAGCCATGCGGGTCGCCGCTCGCGCGCGGCGATGCAACGCTCGTGGGCCCTTGCGGTCTCGCGGTCGAGCAGCCACGCCGCCAGACCCGGACCCGCCGGCTCCTCGCCCGCACAGAGTTCCTCGCAGACGTCGGCGAGCCATGAGAGCCAATCCGGCGAGCCCCGCCACCTCTCGCGCTCGGTCCAACACGCGAACAAGGTCCGGCCCCAATCCTCGCCGTGCGTGCCGACCAGGCGGGCCAAGGCACGGCGCACGGCCGCGGTGTCGAGATGTTCCACGCCGACCGGACGAACGAAGTCGGCAGCCACCTCGGAGTCTTCGAGCCTCTCCGCGACCTTCATCAGCTTGGCGAAGAAACGTGGCTTCTCGTCGCGCAATGCATGGCTGGTCCAGCTCGGCACGAGACTCCTGACCTTCGCCTCGAGCTCCGCCGTGGCGTTCCGCGGATGCTCTGCCAGGGTGTCGACCGCCCAGGTCGGTGAGGCCTTCGCGTGCACCAAGAACGCCTTCTCGCGTGGCCACATCACCAACGCCGCCCTGTGATACCACCGCTCCTCGGTGTTGCCGTAGTTGCCCTGGTAGCCTTCGTACTGGCTCTCGAACGGGTCCATGTCCTTCGACGGCAGGGTGAAGCAGAGTTCCGTTGCATCGACGCGGCTGTGCGCAGACCTCTCGATCTCGCCATCGCGGTCGATCCAGTGGTGCAGCTCGATGCTGTCGTCGATCAGATTCTCGAGCGTGTGGTCGCCGCCTTCGACTTCTCGATATTCGCGTCCCCAGTAGCCGACTGGTTCGAACTCGGGCAAGCAGTCCCAGACCTCGTAGACGTCGGCCAGCGTGAGGAAGCACTCGCAGTCGAGCTGACCGGCCACCTGGCAAAGCGCGCTGATGCGCACCCGATCCGCGCCCTTGAGCCGACCCCACGAGAGGCTGCGCTTGCTGTACTCGTGATCGAGAAGGTAGACGAGGCGCTCGGGTAGCTGCGCTTCCTGGCTCGACCAACGCTTCTCGACCGGCGTCTCGAAATGCGCGCGCACGTGGGCCGCGAGCGTCTCGACGGCGGTCCTGCGCACAGCTGGCAACGCAACTCCACGCGACTCCCCGAGGTGCAGGTGGTAAGTCAGCACCACGCGGTGGCCACTCTTCAACGGCGCGATCTCGTGTCGACAGTCGGCGTAGAAGGCGATGAGCGAGAGCTCGGTCGCCTGGCTCTTCAGGCGGTGCAAGCTCTTGCTCTTGCCCTTGTGCTCGACACGCAGGGTCCCACCCGTGTATCGCGACGGAAGCACGACGAGCAAAGTGCCCACCATGGCGTCGTCTCGCTCCGAGTCCTGATGGCTCTTGAAGAACTGCCCGCGCTCGTAGAGCAACATCTTGTCGAACACGGCCTCGAGGACACACCCCTCGGGCAAGCCGAGTTCGCGCCGGACCCTGTCGAGTTCGGCTGCGAGCGTCGCCTTCCAACCGCGCGCGGCGATCTTGACCCGGCTCCTTGCGATCTCCCAGGTGTTGCGCACGGTGCTGTCGTGGAGCGTCTGGTCCTGCCAGCCAAAGGGCGCCGGACGGGCCACGCGGCGCAGTTCTTCGGCCTGCGAGGACGTGACCGGCAGACGCAGCTCGCCGACGCCGCGGACCTCGATGCACAGGCCGGTTGCCCGCGCGCTGCCTCGGGTGACAAAGCTCCCCGAGCCTCCAGATCCCTCGAGTCGAGCAAGCTGTTCGGAGATGAGATCGAGCGAAGCACCGGAAGACACAGGGCCAGGATCTTCAGAGTTCATCGCGAAAACTCGTCAATCAGAGCAGATCGGCGGACGGGTCCGCGAATCGCAGTGAGAACTGCCAGCCTTCGTGCATCGGACGCGAGCCTCTCGATGTCGTCCAAGGTTAGGGGACTGCCGTCCGCGACGAACACGATGCCACCGGTCTCCTCCGACCAGCCAATGTGGCCGGCGAGCCGGCCGTGGAGCATAGTCGGATCGGCGCCCTGCGCCGGTGACACAAGGTGTCGCGTGGCCAGGGCGCGGTGCATCTTCTTGCGGAGTTCGGCGAGCGCGAGGTAGGGGCTGGTGCTGTCGAACGCGCTGGACTCGTAGCCATTCTCGTTCTCTGCCTCCTCCTGGGCGCGCAGCGAGAACCCGAGCCCTACGCGGTGCAGCTCGATCATGAAACGTCGCGGCGTTCCGGAATAGTCGCGGACGGTCTCGACGATCGGGAAGTCCTTTTCGGGGTCATCCGAGGGCTCGTCGCGACCTTCGGGAAAGAAGCGGCCGTTGAACCTCTTGCTCATGCGCCAGAGTCTCCACGATGAATGGGTCGAACTCGCGCCGTTGTCTTCGGATCCGTCGAATCTCGAACCTCGACGTAGTTCGGGACTCCGCAGCCGGGCCTCGGAGCGTGAACCGCGGGGCGATCGGCGCAAGGCGAGCCTCCCCGAGTTGATCGCCCGCGAGAAGGCCGGGGACCAGGCGGCTCAGTCGTAGACCTTGGCTCGTGGGGAACTACCGCAATGGTGTCACTGGGCACGCTCGACACGTTCAGTCTCCAAGCGGTCGTGTTCGACTCCAACGCGGTACAGGGCGTTGCGTTCTCTAACGCGGTGAACCTGACGTTCAACTAGGAGTTCGGGTCACAGCACAGCGACACACGAGATCCGCGTCACTTGGATGGCAGCAAGTAGAAAGCCTTCTCGCCATCTTTGAGATCTGGCAAAGATACAGCCCGCACTACATCACCCTCAACCGCTACGCTCCACGCCAACTTGGTCCGGAATTCCCCGTCCAGATACGCCCAATAAACAAGGTGCACAAGCCCGTCTTGCCCCACCTCAATGCGCAATGGCAACCCTACCACGTCAAAGGCGTCGAGAAAGTGCGTTCCCACGAGGGAGCGGGGATCGAAATCGTCAACCCGACTGATCTCTAGCCCGTTCTCGACGGCGCATGCGGGCACCGATAACCACGCGATCGCGCACAACACAAGACTCCAACGCCTACACGAACGGGTCGACATCTCTTTGCGGGTCAGCGAACTGCCCCCTCCATCTTCGTGCGTCTCTATCCATGCTGAACCCCGCACCATCTCGCTCGCACAGTATTTCTGCATCAATTTGCCATATCTGATACTTGCAGTCCTTGCAGGTGCTCTTGACCTCAATCTTGTGCCAAACCTTGAATGGGACAATTCTCGCCTCGGCATGTCGCTGAGGAGCATTTCGAGAGCAAGGTGATCGCAGGCAAGCGCCACTCTTCAGATCCGCCTGGCGAGCTCACATCGATTTTCTCTGCCACAATGCTTCCGCGGTCCTACGGCGCTCACGAACCACCCAACGCTAATCGTGGCCAAGGACGACTTTTCCAAGCGTTGGGTCCGAGAAATCGCGGAAGGAATGATCCGCGAAGGCGTGACGATCCCGTTCAAGGCCTTCGCACGCGCAGACTCGTTCTCCGACACCCCGGAAGACGAGGAGCTCATCGCCACTCTGAAGCGCGCGACGTCAAACTGTACTTCTACGACGCCACGTACCCATATCGCTCAGCAAAGGATGTGTCGTATTCTCGTTTCTGAAAACGCAATCGATCTCATTCGAACCAGTTCGAGCCTTACGCCGTGGGCAGCTCCACCCGTCGAGAGACGAGAACAAGTGGGCTACAAACTCTTCAAGAGCATCTCCCTTTTGGTTGGCGTGCCAGATTCTTGCGCTTCTCGGACGGTCTCATAGCGCCTCCTCAGACCTCCGAGTCGGCCACGTAGGCTGTCGGTCTCGGCTCGGGCACCGGGCGGAAGAACCGTGCAACGAGCGACGGGAACCGAGACAGAAGAGGGACAAGATCGCCGCTCGTCCAAGACAAAGACCCGCGAACCTAGAGGATTGCGATCGTTCAGTTGGGAGATCATCTCTCCGGCGCTTCGAGTGACGGCAGTGCTGGTGACACACAGCAGGTTACTTGGCTCGTCACGGTTCCGATCGATCGCGTATCTCAGGGACTCAAGGTCTCGACGGGACACCGCTCGGCCGCTGTTCGCGTAGTGTTTGCACTGCACGATCAACCGGTATGTTGACATCAAGCCGAGGGGGTCCTGCAGTGGGACCTCTGCAACGATGTCCACGCCAGCGTCGGGCCCCGGCCCAGTCCACTGAGCGCTAGCCGCGCCAAGTTCCTGAAGAAGCGACAGGATGAGCTTTTCGAAATCCTGCCAAGTCAGCTGCTTGAAGGGTTCTTCTCGAAGCAGGAAGTCCATTTGCTCTCCAGTCGCGGCTCGACGATCAGGGTGAGCGCCGCCTAAATACGGGCAACAGTGGTACTCAACTCGGCGCAAGATGCGCGTTTCGTAAACAATTGTGGGACGACCGTGGTCGGAGCCTCGCAACCGGCCCGAGCGTACAGGAACCTGGGCCACCGAACGAGAACTTGGCGCCGCCATCTGGCGGCCCGTGACACGAATTCTGGGCCAAGCAAGCCACTTGGCTGTTCAGGACGAGCAGAACACGCATCCGAGCTACAAGACATGCCCTAGAGCCCGGAACGCGGAGGACCGATGGAAAGACGCCGGGGGAAAGACATCGGGAAAAGGGGAAGAAGGAGAGTCAAGTCTTTCACGTCCTTGGCGGACAACCCCCGGCAGTGTTCGATTTGACTCTCACTCTGCCGCAGTGCCGCCGCGGACGCAAGCCGCCTCAGCAGCGACTCGGATGCGATCCCAGCACGCGTGACCGAACCCGAATGCTCGCGCGATTCAGTGGTTGAATCGGTAGCTGGTTGCCCGACCGGCGCGTTCCCAGCCGTCGTTCCAGGACCCCATACAACCTTATGGCGGCGGGTTGTCGGGACACGGTCGTGCACGACGATGTGAGGTTCGCCGTAGGCACCCGGTAAACCCCATCTGGATGGAGCCGGTTCCAGCGGGACGCTTTCCGGATGGCGAAGTACAGCAAAGAACGCGAGCAGGAAGTCCGCGCGAAGGTCGCGGAGTTGGAGAAGAGCGGAGAGTCGGTCGCGGCGTTCGC
>JANQJF010000062.1 GCA_028281765.1 Planctomycetota bacterium
GCTGCGACGACATGGCTTGTCAGTGGACAAGTTGAGGAGCAGCAACGCAGCGGGCGGACCGTAGGGGCAGCGACATATGTGGCGAACATCGGCGACGCCACACTAGTGGGGCGTCGCCCTCAGCCCGTACGACCCTGCAGCCGGCTCGTCAGCGAGTCGACGGTCTCGCGGAAGCGGCGATCGTCCTTGATGCGCTTCTCGATCTTCTGGACCGCGTAGAGGACCGTCGTGTGGTCTCGGTTGCCGAAGTTGCGGCCGATCTCCTCGAGCGAGAGATCCGTGAGCTTCCGGGTCAGGAACATCGCGATCTGGCGCGGCAGACTGACCGTCTGGGTGCGTCCCTTGCCCGTGATGTCCCGCGTTGTGATCGAGTACTCGTCGGTGATCAGCGACATGATGTCGGACGACGTGACCGGGGTGCTGCGCGTCCGCACGACGCCGCGCAGGGCATCCGACGCGAGCTCGGTCGAGAGATCCTGGCCGGTCAATTGCGAAACGCTGATGACCTTGATAACCGCGCCCTCGAGCTCACGGATGTTCTTGTCGACACGCTCGGCGATGTAGTGCGCGACGCCGTCGGTCATGTCGACCCCGAGGCACTTCGCCTTGCGCTTCGAGATCGCGATCCGCGTCTCCAGGCTCGGCGCCTCCATCTCGGCGACGAGACCCCACTTGAAGCGGGAGACGAGGCGCTCCTCGATCATCGGGATCTGCTGCGGCGAGCGGTCCGAGGAGATCACGATCTGGCGCTGGTCGTTGTAGAGCGCGTTGAACGTGTGGAAGAACTCTTCCTGCGTGCGCTCCTTCTTGGCGAGGAACTGGATGTCGTCGATGACGAGGACGTCGACACTGCGCTGCGCGCGCCGGAATTCGTCCAGAGTGCCGTCCTGAATCGCGCGGATGTAGCGATTCGTAAAGTCCTCGCAGCTCAGGTAGGCGACGCGCGCGCCGCGTCGTTTCTGAAGGATCGCCTGGCAGGTCGCCTGCAAGAGGTGGGTCTTGCCGAGGCCGACGTTGCCGTGGATGAAGAGCGGGTTGTAGGCGCAGCCCGGGTTCTCGCCGATCGCGAGCGCGGCGGCATGCGACAGTCGGTTGCACTCGCCGACGACGAACTTCTCGAACGTGTAGTTGCCGTTCAGTCCGCTGCCTTCGACGACGGCCTCCATGCCGTCGGCTTCGGCGTCGAGAACGGGCGCGGCGGGCTCGACGGGCCGTTCCTTCGGCGGCTCCGGCGCCGGCGCCGGCGCCGGCTCGACGACCACCGACGACATCAGATTCTCGATCGGCGTCCGTTCGTGGGCGCCATTGTCGTGAGCGCCATTGCGCGCGGGTTCGGTCAGGCTGACCTTCACGCGACGGGAATCGCCATTGCCGCTGGCCGCGGCGACCGATTCTTCCATGACGCGAAGGTAGTTACGGATCAGCCAATCGCGCACGAAGCCGGAGCGCACGCCGAACTCAGCGACGTCCGTTTGCAGGTCGAGCAGTGAGATCTCATTGAACCACGCCCGATACTGGTCTTCTCGCACGCGACTCTGGAGCTCTCCGAGCACTAATCGCAAGAAGCCGTCATCTGCATCCGCGCAATCTTGCGCGTGCTGTACCGTCTGCATGGTCCCTCCAGACTGTTCCTGAGCGGAGACAGATCCCGGGCCTGAACGGCGGGTGGGGACTATCAGCAACTCAGGGAAGAAACGAACTACTCGATTCGATGCGCTGGTCAGGCGTCTCGAACCAACCTCAACACGGCGAGCGATTGTGTCAGGACGCGGAGGCGGTTGCAAAACCGTTCACTGAATCTTTCGAGCGCAACGCGCATGCGATGCGCACTAACTGCTTGCTCGACAAGCCCTCGTCGACGTCGCGTTTTTTTGTCGTCACGCACGACTGCGCGCCGCGAGGCGCGTGACGACTTCGATGACGCGCCGCGCTCCTTCACGCGCGTCATCTTCACTTGTCGACGCAGAGAAACTGAACCGCACGCAACGACGTGCGTCGTCGTCATCGAAGCCCATCGCACGCAACACGCGCGGTGGTGTCGGCGATCCCGAAGAACACGCGGAACCTTGCGATGCTTCGACGCCGGCGATGTCCAGCGCCGGTAACAGACTCCGGCCTTCGACCCCGGCGAAGTAGCACATCGAAGTGTTCGGCAGTCCACCTTCGCGTGGTGTGATCACACGCACGTCGATCGACGTAAGCGCGTCTTCGAACGCCGCGCGCGCCGCGGCCATGCGCGCCGCGCGCGTGTCGACCTCGCGGATCGCCAGCGACAGCGCGAACGCGTTCGCTCCCGCCAGAGCAGGGCTCGGCGTCCCGGAACGTTTGCCGAACTCCTGTCCGCCGCCGTGCAGGATCGGTTCCAAGCGCGCGACACCCGGTCCGATGAGCATGCCGCAGCCGCGCAGGCCCCCGAACTTGTGCGCGGACAGCGCGATCGTGTCCGCGACGGCGACGACGCCGTCGAGGGGCAGGCGACCTGCGGTTTGCGCCGCATCGACGTGCAGCGGCGCGTCGAGCTCGCGTGCGAGCGCGTGCGCCGCCGCGACGTCCTGCACGGTCCCGACCTCGTTCTGCCCGTGCGTGACGCACACGACGCCGACGGCCGTCTCGGGATTCGTGAACTGGACGAAGCCACGCTCGTCGACAGGCAACGGCGGGTGGCGGCCCCGATGGATCGCGGCCTCGAGCACCGACGGATGTTCGAGGTCGGCGCACAACGCCGGCGCACCCGGATTCCCGAGAGTCTTCACCGCGAGATTGTTGGCCTCGGTACCGCCGGACACGAACACGACGTCGTCCGCACGCAGACCGAACAAAGTGGCGACCTCTTCGCGCGCGGCCTCGAGCACTTCGCGTGCGGCACGACCGAGGCCGTGCAAGCTCCCCGGGTTGCCCGGAGCGTCGAGCTCGAGCCGCGCGAACTTCTCGACGACGCGCGGGTCGGCCGGACTGCTGGCGTTGTGATCGAAGTAGAGCCGGCTCACGCGTCGATCACTCTGCGATACAGGTCCAGGTATCGGTCGACGACGCGGGCCGACGCGAACTCCTTCGCGCGCTCACGCGCCGCGCGGCTCGCGGCGCGATGCCGATCCACGTCAGACAGGAGCTCCAGTCCCAGTCGCCCCATGACGCGCGGTTCGCCGAGCGGCGAGAGCAGTCCGCCGGACTCGCCGAGCACCTCGGCGATACCCCCGACGTCGGTGCTGACGCACGGGACGCCGCAACTCATCGCTTCGAGCATCGACAGGCCGAAACTCTCGGTCTCCGACGCCGACAAGAACAGGTCCGCATCGGCGAGCACCGTCTCGATCGGATCGACGGCGCCGAGGCACTCGACGCGATCCGAACACCCGAGATCGGATGCGATCGCGAGGGCGTGGTCGAGATCTGGCCCGGCCCCCGCGAGCAGCAGCCGCGCGGGGAGCTGGCGGGCGATCTCCGCGAACGCCCGCACGACGTCGCCAGCCCGTTTGACCGGTCGGAAGTTACTGGCGTGCACGACGATCCGTTCGTCTTCGCCTCGCGCCCAGAACTTCCCACGGCTGCCGGGCTGGAAGCGCTCCGTGTCGACGAAGTTGGGGACGACCTCGATCGGGTAGTTCGTCGCGAACACGCGGGCGGTCTCTTCGGCCAAGAACGTGCTAACCGCGGTCACCGCATCCGAGGACTCGATCGCGAACTGCGTCGGCCGCGCGTAGGCGCGGTCCGCCCCCACGACCGTGATGTCCGTGCCGTGCAGGGTCGTGATGAACTTCAGGTCGCCGTCGTTCATCTGGCGCGCCAGGAGCGCGCTAACGGCATGTGGAATCGCGTAGTGGACGTGGAAGACGTCGATCCCGAGCTCTTCCTTGACCTCGAGCATCCGCGTCGCGAGCGCGAGGTCGTACGGGGGATAGCGAAACAGCGGATACGCGGAAACGTCGACCGCATGATAGTGCAGGCCCTGCACATCGTCCCGATAGCGCGTCGGCCGGTCATAACTGACCAGATGGACCTCGTGTCCGGCCTGCGCCGCGAGAATCGCGACCTCCGTGGCGATCACGCCGCTGCCACCGACGGTGGGGTAACAGACGATGCCGATTTTCATGCCGGGAGGCGCTCCATGGGTCATTCCGGCCGTTCAGTCCACGAGCGGCCGTGTCGATAAGTACACCAGCATGGACTCATCCCGCAACCTCGACGATATCCAGAGTGCCCTCGAGAGCACCCTCGCCGGCATCGAGAACGAGCTCGGCAAGATCCTCGACGGAACCGCCGAGGTCATGGATCCCGATTCGGTTCTCGACGGCCTGGATGGCAGAGCCGACGAACTCTGCCGCGCCCTCGAGTCGATGAACGACTCGCTGGAGCAGCTCGAATCGAACGAAGGCGCAGACCTGAGCGGAATCGCTGCCGCCAGCCTCGCGAATCAGATGGACGCGATCTCGTTTCCGGTCGTCGTGTCCTCCGAGTTCGACTCGGACATCCCGACGCTCTCGGTGCCCACTCTGTCGACGCACTCCGCGGTCGACAAGTCCACGCGACTCGCGCTCGAGTTCGCCGGACACGGCGGCGAGCTACGCATCCGCACCTGCCGCGCCGACGATCTCGCGTTGTTCACGGTGCAGGCGATCCACAACGACTCCACGCCGGTGGATGCGAGCGAATACGAGCTTCGACTCGGCTCGGTGAAGGACTTCGTGACCGCGCTCGGCGGCGAGTTCACGATCGAAGCCGAGGCGGACAGTCTGCAGTTCGAGATGTGCCTGCCCGTGGGCGTCGAGGTCTACTGACCGGCGACCGCGGCGCGAATCGAATAGGATTCGCGGCATGCGACGCTTCCACCTGACGCAGCTTCTCGCCGGCTCGCTGGCGCTCCAGTCGTTCGCGGCCGCGCAGGTTCCCGATGCACACATCGACGACCTGAACCTCGGCAAGTACTGGTACGGATCCGAGGTCGATCACAAGGACCTCCGCGGCAAGGTCGTCCTCGTCGAGATCTGGGGCTCTTGAGTCGGCTGCCGGGCGATTACGCCCCACTTGGTCAGTTTGGCCAAGCGACTCGAAGGACGTCCTTTCCACCTCGTCGCCACGCACTGTCAGCGTGACACGAAGGAGAACGTCGTCCAGTACATCCAGGGCAAGGGTCTGGCGGCAGACACGCCGAACGTGACCGTGTCGAGCTTCGGCGGTCACCCGAAGGTCAAGGGCAACGGCTACGTGCCCTACTACATGGTGTTCGACCACACCGGCAAGCTGGTCCGCGAGCACATGTGCGGGGACTATCACGGCGGTGACGGTCTCGGCATGATCGAGTGGGTCGAGAACGCGCTGAAGGACGCACCGGGCATCTGGCTCGGTGAGCAGCCGTTCGAAAAGGTGGCGACGCTCGCCAAGAAGGTCTCGAGCGGCAAGAAGCTCGGCGCGACGATCAAGGCCATCGAAACCAAGCTCGAGATCGCGACCGACGCGGCGACCAAAGCCGAACTCGAACGCTTGCACGGTGCCGTCGCGCAACACCGCGACCGACGCATCGAACGCGCTCTCTCGCTGCAAGCGTCGCGACCGTCGGGCGTGAAGTCCGCACTCGACAAGCTGAAGAAGGACTTCGCCGGATCGAGCCTCGTCGATCGCGTGCAGGAGACGCTGGACGAAACCTCCAAGTCCGCGCAGCTTCGCCAGGCGATCCAGGCCGAGAAGTCGTTCGAGTCGATCCGCAAGTCGCTCGCGAAGAAGAAGTCCTGCAAGACGTGCAAGCGCTCGGGATCGAAGAAGATCCGGCTCGGGTGCGCGCAGTGTCGCGCGCAGAACCAGACGGCGATCTCGAAGGCCCAGAAGAAACTCGACGCGCTGCTGCAAGAGCACGGGGATCTCCCGTTCGCCGCGACGATCCGCGACTACGCGAAGCAGCTCGGCGACTGACGCGTGACGCCCAACGAACTCGACTGCCCCGACTGCGGCACGGCCGTCGCATCCCCGGACGACGCGGAGTTCTGTTCCGCGTGCGGCCAGCGGCTCTCCGTACCGCAACTACGCGCCCGAGAGGTGGTGGGATCGGTCTTCGGTTCCGTGTGGTCCTTCGAGCTGCCGATTCTCCGAACGACCGCGGACCTACTGCACGGCGCGGGGCCAGTCGCCGCCGAGTGGATCCGCGGAAGGCGGCGGACATACACGAATCCGGTGCAGTTCATCGTAGTCGTCGGGCTTGTTGTCGCGCTCGCATACGAACCCATCCATTCGACGCGCTCCGCCGCGAACGAACTCGGGGTTCCCTCTCACCAAGCGGGACTGGGTCGGCATGCGTCCCAATACTTCGGTCTGTTCGCGATCGCGCTCATGGCGCCGATCGCGCTCGCGATTCACGCGGCCGGGCGAAGTCTCGGAGTTCGTCGCGGCTGGGCCGAATGGTACGTCCTCGGTCTCTACGCCTACGGGCTCGCCGCGGCTCTACAACTCGTGATCGACGTCGCGAACCTCTGGCTGCCGAACCGGCTCGCGAACGCGGTCATGTGGACCCAGTTCACGATTCCGATCGTGCTGCTCACGTGGGGAGGCTACGGGTTCGCGGCGGGTCAGCGCGCGCGTGCCACGACCGCGGCCTTCCTCGGCCAACTCGCCGTGCTCGTGGTCGTCGCGATCGCAGCCGAACTTCTGGACTAGGCTTCCATCTCCGCCGAGTGGAAGTGCGGGTCGAGGTCGACCGGCGTCTCGATCGTCTTCGGCCGGAACGGCTCGGGATCGACCGGGAGCTGCACGTCGCGGAACACTATCGACTCGCCGTTCACCGGCTCGGTCGCCGGCTGAGGCGGCGGCTGCTCGACTTCGTCGAGTAACGGTTCGAGTTCGGCGAGGATCTCGTCGAGGGTCTCGGGAATCTCCTCGTCTTCTTCATCCGCCTCGTCTTCGACGTCATCCTCG
Organism: Planctomycetota bacterium; assembly: GCA_028281765.1. Lineage (GTDB taxonomy): Bacteria > Planctomycetota > UBA1135 > UBA1135 > UBA2386 > JANQJF01. The sequence continues at coordinate 6,901 of JANQJF010000062.1, forward strand.
GACTCGAGTTCGGTCTCTTCGACCTCGTCGGCGTCTTCGGCTTCCTCATCCTCGTCCCACTCGATCTCCTCGCCGAGCAGCTCCGCCGCGAGACCCTCGTAGTCCTCCGCGCCGTTGCACTCGGGGTCGTGCTCGAAGATCGTGCAGCCGAAGCTCGGCGCCTCCGCGAGCTTGACGTTCGCGCGAATCGGGAACTGCGATACGAGCGTGCCGAAGTGACTCTCGATCTCTTCGAGCACTTCGGCCGACAGTCTCGTCCGTACGTCGAGCATGCACGGCAGCACGCACGCGATCTTGAGCTCTGGATTGAGTCGCGCGCGCACGAGTTCGATGACCTCGGTCAGCTTTGCCATGCCCTGCAGCGACAGGTACTCGGCGCGCATCGGGATCACGACCTCGTCGGCCGCAACCAGGGCATTCGCCGAAAGCACGCCGAGTGACGGCGGGCAGTCGAGCAAGATGAAGTCGAACTCGACCTCGCCGTCGTACTTCTCGAACGCTTCCCGCAGCAGCATCTCGCGGCCGAGCTTGTTCGCGAGCACCTGCTCGACGCCGCCGAGCGCCGAGTCCGCGGGCACGACCCACATGTTCTCGACGGCGGTCGTCTGCACGAGCGGCGCGAGCGGCGCTTCCTCGAGCAACAGATGCGTGACGCTCTCCGACTCGTTCTGCGGAATCCGATCGATGTGCAGACTGAGACTGCTCTGCGGATCCATGTCGATCAGGAGCACCTTGTGCCCCTTGCGCGCGAGCGCGGCGCCGAGATTGACGGTCGTGGTGGTCTTGCCGACCCCACCCTTCTGATTGATGACGGCGATGCAACGCATGGTCGTGCTACCTCCCTTCGGGCATGACCAAGAGCGATCCGATGCCATCGAGTGGCAACGGACCATCGCTGACGAACGGCTCTGCGGCCTCGAAGCCGCACAACGAACCGAAATACCGATCGCGCGCCGCCGAGCGCGCGAGCACGTCGAGCGTGCGGACCCGGTGCTTGTCCGACCCCGTGACCTGCGAGGCGTAGCACTCGATGACCGCACGCTTGCGATCCGTGAACTCGCCGATATCGACGCAGAACGTCGGCTCGACGAAGTCGTTTCCCGGGTAGTAGACGATGCGACGCGGCCGATACGCCGCGCCCGCGTCGGGCAACGAGTTGCGGAGACCACTGTGGAAGAACGCGCGGCGCGCGACTCTCCCTGTCGCCTCGTGATCCGGGTGGACGTCGCGCACGGCCGGCGCGAGCAGGAGCTGCGGCCGCAGCTCTCGAATCGCGCCGACGACCGCCGCAAGCGCGGTGTCGTCGTCTCGCAGTCCGGCGTCGGGCAGCGCGAGGTTGCGCCGTTCGCGGACGCCGAGCATCTCGGCCGCGGCCTTCGCCTCCGCGGCACGGGTCTCGGGCGTGCCAAGCGTGCCTTTCTCACCGCGCGTTATGTCGACGATGACGACCGAAGCGCCGCGATCCGTGAGATCGAGCATCGTCCCACCGCAGCCGAGTTCGGCGTCATCCGGGTGGGCCGCGAGGACCATCACGTCACACGCGTGCTCGCTCACAACTCGACGACTCCGTGGTCGAGGTTGAACGGATCCGCCGCTTCGAGGATCGCGCGCGACAGCGTGTCCCCGTGACGCACCAAGAACGGCAGGATCGTGAGCACGCGCTCCTGCAGACGACTCCGCGGACGCAGGTTTCCGACGAGCTTGCGCACCTGCCGCAACCCGGTGCCCGCGCGACTTTCGCGGGCGTTGCGCAGCTTCTTGGTCAGCTTCTTCAGCTCGTCGTCGATCTTGCTGCCGGCGCGCGCCATCGGCGTCAGCATCTGCGCATCCTGTTCGGACACGAGCGCGGACAGACGCTTGAGTTCGTCCTCGACCTGATCCGCGAGCGCGCCGAGCGCTTCTTCGACAGTGCCTTCGCTCCCGTCGTCGAGTTCCGCGGCAATCTGAGCCGGATCGCGATTGAGATCCGACACGTCGATGCCGAACCGGTTCAGCAGCTTGCCAAGCGACGGCTCGAGCAACGTCAGGGACGCACGCGGCACGAAGAGCGGCTGCGGCACACCGAGGGTCTTGTAGAGCGGACCGGCGATCGCGAGGTACGCGAGCTCACCAGGCCCGACGACGAAACCGATCGTCGGCAGACACGCGTCCTGCCACAGCGGCCGCAGGAGAACGCCCGGACTCAGGTCTTGCGCGGTGCGGTACTGCTCCGCAGCCGACATCGGCATCCGACGCCCGCCCGAGATCTGGAACATCAGCGTCGCCGACGGATCCATCGTCACATCGAGGCCGATGTCGGTCAGGTGCTCCGTGACGACTCGGATACGGTCGCGGATCGTGTCCCCGGCCTCGATCCATCGCGGCAGCACTTCGAACGCGCTTTCGGGCAGATCCCGCGGCTCGATGATCAGCAGCCCGTCGCGTCCGAACATCGAGAACAGCAACCGCGCCGTCGCGTCACCGAGCTGCTCGTCCGCGTGCCGCGGCCGGAAGATGCCGAGCGCAGCGTCGCGGAACTCGCTGTCGGGAAGCAGCCCGCCGGCTTCGGAAAGGATGCCCTCCATCGCGCGACCGACGCGGATGTTGCGCACCGCCTCCCCACCGGCACCGGGCAGGTCGAGCCGCAGGCGCTGGACGTCGTGGTTGGCGTTGACCATGAACGCCCGGTTGACCTCGTCGAGGTCGTGGTCGTCCGTGTGGGACCAGTAGACCGGCACGACGCGGGGCGCACCGGGGTGCGCCGACAGCTCGCGGGCGAGCCGCACCGCGGTCGCGGCCTTGTGAACGCTGTAGAGCGGGCCGCCGAAGAGTCCCGGCTGCTGGCCCGTCACGATCATGAACGTGTCGCTCGACGCGACCGAGCGAGCGTTCTCGATGACCTCGTCCGGCGCGCCATGGCGAGTTGCGTAGGCCTCGAGGGACGCCGCGAGGTCCGCTCGGTCGACGAGGCGGCGCGCGTTGAGCGGCGCGCGCTTGAGCAGGTCAGCGGCGTCACGGGGCCGGCTGCCGAGGAACTGCCGAACCTCAGGGTCGTCCTCGAAGTAGCGCATCTGCACTTCGGACGTGCCGAGACGGCGATACGGGATGTGTCGAACGTTGGGCTTCACGGTCTCAGCGGTCACGCACGACCTCACTCAGCTCACGACAGAATCCGGCGAGCGCGTCCCGGACTCGATCGAGCCAGTCCGCGTCCCCCGGATCGAAACACTGCAGGATGCCACGGCTCTGGTTCACGAGCGCACCGAGCCCGCGGTCATCGAACGCCGGACGCAGGTCGGCAACCGCGCCACCTTGCGCACCGACGCCGGGGATCAGGAACCACGCGCGCGGCATGCGCTGGCGCAGCGCGGCGAGCTGTTCGGGATAGGTCGCACCCACGACCGCTCCTACGGGCGAGTAGCCGTGCGCGTTCGGCATTTCGCTGCCCCACGCATCAACGGCCGACGCGACTCGGTCTGACAGGGTCTCGTCACCGATTCGCAGTTCTTGGAAGTCGGTCGCCGACGGATTGCTCGTCCGGACGAGGACGAACACGGCGCGACCGCGGTCACGACACCACTCCAGGAACGGCTCGATCGAGTCACGACCCATGTAGGGGTGCAGGGTCAGCGCATCCGCGTGCTCGAAGTGCGCTCGAGCGTACGCGGCCGCCGTGCTGCCGATGTCGCCCCGCTTCACGTCGCCGATCACGGCGAGACCCGCCTCGCGCGCGAGCGCGCAGGTCTCCTCGTACGCGCCGAAGCCGGCCGCTCCGAACACCTCGAAGAACGCGATGTTCGGTTTGACCGCGACCGCGGACGCGGCGATGGCCGGCATCACTTCGCGATAGAACGCGAGGATGCGCTCGGCGGGCGCGGAGTCGGGCGCCACGCCCGACGGCAGTGCGTCGAGCCGTGGATCCAGACCCACGACCGCCGCAGCCAGCCCGCCCTCGATGCGGCTGCCGACCCGATTCGTAAAGCCCTCGTGCATGACCTGATCGTCAGACTCTGATCATGCCAGACCGGGGTGGTAACTCGCGCAGCATTTGCTTCTCTTTCGTCTCCCGATCCGGCCTAGCGCCTTCGAGAGGATTGCACGTATGGCATTGGTCTTCGTACCACTGGAAACCGAGCCCGGAGAGACCCGCGTCGCGGTCGCGCCGGAGACGGTCAAAGCACTCGTCAAAGCCGGCCTTTCGGTCTCGGTCGCGACGAACGCCGGCCTCGAAGCCGGCTACACGGACGCCGAGTACGAGGAGGCCGGCGCCTCGCTCGGTGACAAGCTCGCCGAAGCCGACCTGGTGCTGAGCATCCGGCCGCTCACGTCCGAGCAGTCGGGCAAGCTCAAGGCCGGAGCGTTCACGGTGAGCAGCCTGCAACCGACCGTCCACGTGGACGAGATCAAGGGACTCGCGGACGCCAAGGCCAACGCGTTCTCACTCGAACTCGTGCCGCGGATCACGCGGGCGCAGAAGATGGACATCCTGAGCAGTCAGGCCACCGCGGCCGGCTACCAGGCGGTCCTGCTCGCGGCCGCCGCGCTGCCGAACTTCTTCCCGCTGTTCATGACCGCCGCTGGAACGATCAAGCCGGCCAAGGTGTTCATTCTCGGCGCGGGCGTCGCCGGCCTGCAGGCGATCGCGACCGCGCGGCGTCTCGGCGCCGTCGTCGAAGCGAACGACGTGCGACCCGCGGTGAAGGAGCAAGTCGAGAGTCTCGGCGCCAAGTTCGTCGACACCGGCACCCCGCCGCAAGCGGAGTCGACCGGTGGCTACGCGACGGAGACGACGCACGAGTACCTGATGAAGCAGCAGGAGATCCTGACCAAGCACGTCTCCGAGGCCAACGTCGTGATCACGACCGCGCTGATTCCCGGCCGCAAGGCGCCGGTGATTCTCGACGCGAAGATGGTCGCCGCGATGCGGCCCGGCTCGGTCATCGTCGACCTCGCGGTCGCGGCCGGCGGCAACGTCGAAGGCAGCGTGTGCGGCGAGACGGTCGACGTCGGCGGCGTGAAGATCATCGGCGAGCCGAACCTGCCGGCGCTGGTCGCCGCGGACTCGAGCCGCATGTGGTCGCGCAACGTGTGGGAGTTCGTCAAGCCGATGATCGGCGAGGGCGGCAAGCTCGAACCCGATTGGGAAGACGAGATCATCGCCGCGACCATCGTCGCCAAGGGCGGTGAAGTCGTGAACGCGGCCGCCAAGGAAGCACAGGGAGCGTCGTGATGCCGTTCGAAATCATCTTCTTCGTCTTCGTCCTCGGCGCGTTCATCGGCTTCGAGGTCATCACCAAGGTCCCGCCGACTCTGCACACGCCGCTGATGTCGGGTAGCAACGCGATCTCCGGCGTCACGATCGTCGGTGCGATCATCTGCATGAGAGCCGACAACCCCACCTTCGCTCAGGTCCTCGGCTTCTTGGCCGTGGTGTTCGCGATGGTCAACTGCGTCGGCGGCTTCCTGGTCACCGACCGCATGCTTTCGATGTTCAAGTCGAAGGCCAAGAAGAAGAAGGAGGCCTAGCCGATGTCGTTCGTCTACCTGTATCTGCTGGCGACGGCGCTCTTCATCTTCGGCCTGAAGCGCCTCTCCGGCGTGCGCACCGCACGCTCCGGCAACCGCTTCGCCGCGCTCGGCATGGCGATCGCGATCGGCGCCGCGCTGATCGAAGCAGGAGTGCTGACCTGGTGGGCACTCCTGCTGGCTGCGGCGATCGGCGCCGTCGTCGGACTGGTGCTCGCCAAGCGAGTGCCGATGACCGCGATGCCCGAGTTGGTCGCCGCGTTCAACGGTGTCGGTGGTGCCGCGTCGGCCGTCGTCGCGCTGTCGTACCTCGCCGGCGAGTTGATCGACGGCACCGTGCTCGCCGACACAGCGGGCGTGTCCACGGACACGGCTGTCACCGTGCCGATCTCGATCCTGATCGGCATGGCGACGCTGACCGGCAGCTTCGTCGCTTACATGAAGCTCGGCGGCAAGAAGATGTCGCACCCGGTCAGCGGTTCGGCGCGGCACTCGCTGCACGCCGCGCTCGGCTTCGGCGCCCTCGCCGTGAGCCTGTGGCTCGTGCTCTACGCCGAATCGACCGGCATGCAGATCACGGCGATCGTCCTGCTGGTCGCGATCTCGGCCGTCCTCGGCGTGCTGTTGGTCATGCCGATCGGCGGCGCCGACATGCCGGTCGTCGTCGCGCTACTGAACTCGTACTCCGGCCTCGCAGCCGCGGCGAGCGGTTTCGTCATCGGCAACCTGCTGCTGGTCGTCGCGGGCGCATTGGTCGGCGCGTCGGGTTTGATCCTGACGAAGATCATGTGCAAGGCGATGAACCGTTCGCTCGGCAACGTCCTGCTCGGCGGCATCGGTGACGACGACGTCGCGGAAGACGCGCGCGACTACAGCAACATCAAGGAGTCCTCGGGCGAAGAGGTCGCGATGCTCCTCGATGGTGCAAGCTCGGTCATCATCGTGCCTGGCTACGGCCTCGCCGTCGCCCAGGCCCAGCACGTCACCCTCGAGCTCGCGACCGAGCTCGAGGCGCGTGACGTCCAAGTCCGCTATGCGATCCACCCGGTCGCGGGTCGAATGCCGGGCCACATGAACGTGCTGCTGGCGGAAGCCGACGTGCCCTACGAACAGCTGTTCGAGCTCGAGCGGATCAACGGGGACTTCCAGAACACGGACGTCGTGATCATTCTCGGCGCGAACGACGTCGTGAACCCGTTGGCCCGCGAGGAAGGCAACCCGATCTCTGGCATGCCGATCCTCGACGTCGACTACGCACAAACCGTCGTCGTCGTGAAGCGCTCGCTGAGCCCGGGCTATGCCGGCATCAAAAACCCGCTGTTCGACCTCGACAACACGCTGATGGTCTTCGCGGACGCCAAGGAAGCGCTCCAGGAGATGGTCAACGAGGTCAAGGAGCTGTAGCGGGAGGGGCTACGACCCCGTGTGCGCCACTGTACGATGGCGCCATGGTTCACCCCGCTACACTCGCCCTTCTCACGCTCGCAGTCCCGCTGCCCGCGCAGAAGACGCCGCACATCCAACTCGGCACGGTCGACGGGCTCAGCCTGCCTCCGGCGATCGCACGGTCGAATCAGTCGATCCACGTCGGCTGGACGGATCACCTGAAGAGTTCCCACGATGGCGGGGCGACCTGGTCCGACGCAGATGCGGGGGTTGCTGGCGACTTCGTCCAACTCGCCTCGGCCGGTGACTCCATCTACGTCATCTGGCGCACCACGTTCGGCCCGCCCTTCGACGAACAACACTGGGTGAACTTCAACTACTCGGTTGATCGCGGCAACACCTGGCAAACGCCGGTCGTGCTGAACACGGCCGGACGCGCCGAGGAACCCGTGCTCGTGGCGTCAGGGTCCTCCGTTTACGTAGTGTGGCGCGACGCTGCAGTCGCTCCAGGACTGGATGACATCGTCGTCAATCGCTCGAACGATGGCGGTGCCACATGGCAGGCCACACCGACCGTGATCGAGACCCTCTCGGTCAACTTCGGCACGATCTACCTCACCGCGAAGGCGTATGGATCCGCGGTCTACGCGGCGTGGGCCAACAGCTCCGTGTTCTTGAACCGATCCCTCGACAATGGCGCCACCTGGCTCGCGTCCAGTAGTCGCGTCGACGCCGACGTAGCACACCACACCCACGCGTCGCATCCGAACATCGCTCCAACGGACACCTCCCTGTGCGTCGTCTGGAACGACTTTCAAGACAACGACAACCCGGGGTTCGATTGCCAGGTCCGAATGAATCGATCCACGGACCAAGGCGTGACCTGGCCCACCGCCGATGTGCAGATCGACCACTCGCCTTCCGACGCGACGACGGTGCATGCGACCTCTTCGGGATCGAACATCTACGCGGTGTGGGAAGACGACCGCATGCTCGCGAGTCACATCTACTCGAACCGCTCCATCGACGGTGGTGTGACCTGGCAGGCCTCGGATACCCACGTCAATCAGTCCACCGGGTTGGCCATCTGGTGCGGGCATCCCCGGGTGCTCGCATCGAACGACTCGGTCTACGTGTGCTGGCGAGAAGGTGCCTTCCTGGGGTCCGATGTGAACATCCGCCTCAACTACTCGTCGGATCGCGGCGTCAATTGGGAGCCGTCGACGATGCGTATCAACTCCGACGACGACCCGCTGCCGCGCCGCAGCTGGCCCCAGATGGCTCTCAGTGACTCGGGCCTCGCCGTGGCGTGGTTCTTGGAACACAACGTGCAACCGACACCCGACGACGTGTACTTCAACATCGCGTTCGGGTTTCAGTCGTACGGGAGCGGCACTGTCGGCTCGGGCGGTGACACTCCGTCGACCCAGGGCACCGGACTACCGACCAGGGGAAATTCGTTCGCGATGGAGATCAGCAACGCGCTTCCGGACGCGCACGGTTGTTTCCTGGTCGGGTTCGAACCGGAGTCCAAGATCTCGCTCCCGTTTCTCGGCGGCGATCTCCTCGTGAGCCCCACGCTCGGCCTGCCGCTCACGACAGACGCCGCTGGCAACGCAGCCGTGCCGTTGACCGTGCCGAACCAGCCGAGCTTCCGCGGCCTGAACGTCAACGCTCAGGGAGTCATACTCGACGCCGGCGCGCCCGCCGGCGTCGCGATGACACACGCTCTGGAGACGTGGATAGGCTAGTGTCCCTCGTCTGAAGTCCGTAGCGAAAGTAGCCGTGTCAGTCGATTCGCTCGGAAGGCGCTGCGACGACACGGCTTGTCAGTGGACAAGTTGA
>JANQJF010000003.1 GCA_028281765.1 Planctomycetota bacterium
TCCACGGCAGCGAGACGATCCTCGCGATCAGCACGCGCTGCCGCGCGGTCGTGTGTCCGGCCGATCAGGTCAACTACCTCGGTGGCCCCGGCAAAGGCGTCCGTCTGATCAAGGTCGCCGACAACGACAAGCTGCTCGGCTTCAAGGCCAGCCGCGGCGACCGCGACCTGCTCGTCGTCGAGACCAACCGCGGCGCCAAGAAGACCGTGTCCACCGTGAAGTATCGTGTCACCGCACGCGGCGGCGCCGGGACCGAGATTCAGAAGAACGGCCGCATCGCCAAGATCGTCCGGGATCCCGTGCCGGCCCCCACCCTCGAATAGGCGCACGCACCATGGCTGAGAAGAACCAGTACAACGCCGACCAACTGACGGTCCTGCAAGGGCTCGAAGCGGTGCGCAAACGCCCGGGCATGTACATCGGCGGCGTCAGCAGCGCGGGCCTCCACCACCTCGCGTGGGAAGTCCTCGACAACTCCGTCGACGAGGCGATGAACGGGCACGCGTCGGAGATCACCCTGACGCTGCACAAGAGCGGCGACACGATCAGCGTGTCCGACAACGGTCGCGGCATCCCGACCGACAAGAACAAGAAGACCGGCAAGTCCGGTCTCGAGCTCGTACTCACCGAGCTGCACGCGGGCGGCAAGTTCCAGAACGACGGCGACGGCAACTACAAGACGTCCGGTGGCCTGCACGGCGTCGGCGCGTCCGTGGTCAACGCGCTGTCGAAGCAACTCACCGCGGTCGTCAAGCGCGACGGCAAGCAATTCAAGATGGAGTTCGCGCAGGGCCGCCCGACGACGAAGCTGCTCAAGCTCAAGTCGTCGACGCCCGTCCGTGGAACCGGCACGACGATCACGTTCACGGCGGACCCGAAGATCTTCCCCAAGACGACGTTCAACGCCGAGACCCTGCGCGCCCGCCTCGAGACGACGAGCTTCCTGCACCGCGGCGTCAAGGTCACGTTCGTCGACGAGGTCGCCGGCACGCGCGTGTCCTACCAGCACGAGAACGGCATCGCCGACTACATCAAGCAGGTGCTGACCGAGCGCAAGGCGCGCACGATCCACGACGAACCGTTCACCCTCGAGAAGGACGGCGAGACGCGGATGGAGATGGTCTTCTACTGGACCGAGTCCACCGACGAACACCTCCGCAGCTACGTCAACGGCATCACGACCGCGTCCGGCGGCTCGCACGAGAACGGGTTCCGCGCTGCGGTCGGCAAGGCGGTGCGGAACTACATGGAGACGCACAAGCTGACTCCGCGGGGCGTCAAGATCACGCACGAAGACATCCGCGAGGGCATGGTCGGGATCCTGTCGGTGTTCATCGCCGACCCGCAATTCCAGGGTCAGACCAAGGATCGCCTCAACAACCCCGAGGTGCAGGCCCACGTCGACGGCACGCTGCGACCCGCGTTCGAGCAGTGGCTCAACACGCACTCCTCGGTCGCCGAGCAGATCATCACGCGCATCATCACGGCGAGCCGTGCGCGCGCCGCGAGCCGCGCGGCGTCCGAGTCGGTGTCGCGCAAGAGCGCCACGAACCGCCTCACCCTGCCCGGCAAGCTGAGCGACTGCCTCGGTAAGTCGCGCGACAACAGCGAGCTCTTCATCGTCGAGGGCGACTCCGCCGGCGGCACGGCCAAGCAAGGGCGCGACCGCAACACGCAGGCGATCCTGCCGCTGCGCGGCAAGGTGCTGAACACCGAAGGCGCCGGCCTCAAGAAGGTCCTCGACAACAAGGAGCTCGCCGACCTCGTCACCGCGCTCGGCTGCGGCATCGGCCCCAACTTCGACATCGGCAAGCTGCGCTACCAGCGCATCATCCTGCTCGCCGACGCCGACTCGGACGGCCACCACATCACGACGCTGCTGCTGACGTTCTTCTACCGCCACCTGTCTCAGCTGATCTCGGCAGGCAAGCTCTTCATCGCGCTACCGCCGCTCTATCGCGTCGACATCGGCAAGGAGACCTACTGGGCCGCCGACGACGCGGACCGCGAACGCATCTTCAAAGAGCACGCGAACAGCCGGAGCAAGCCCGAGGTCACGCGCTTCAAGGGACTCGGCGAGATGGCGGCTCACGTGCTCAAAGAGACGACGCTCGATCCGAAGAAGCGCCGCGTGCTACGCGTCGACATCGCGGACGGCCTGCTGACCGACCGCGTGATGAGCGAGCTGATGGGGAAGGACCCGTCGTCGCGCTTCAAGTTCATCATGGAGCGGGCGGAGGAAGCGCAGGAAGTCGACGTGTAGCCCGACTCAGCGCGACGCGCGTCGCGCCTGCTCCAACATCTCGCGCAGCTGCGCCGCGTCGGGATACGCCCTCACCGCCGCCTCGAGATGCGGCAACGCTTCCTTCGCGCGCCCCTGCTGGAACAGCATGCCCCCGAGCTGCGCCTGCGCCTCCGAATCCTCAGGATCCGATTCGACGGCCTCCCGAAACGCCTCGATCGCCCCGTTCGTGTCCCCACGCTGCAGGCGCATCATCCCGAGCATGAATCGCCCGCGCGGGAACCGCGGGTCCCACTCCACCGCGTTGAAGCCGTGGAACATCGCTTCTTCGGGATTCGTCTCCGAGAGCGTGACGCCGAGGTTGAACGAGATCTTCGCGTTGCGCTCGGTGACGGACAGCGCGTGGCGGTACGCCGTCTCGCTGTCCTGCCACGTGCCGACCTGCACGCAAGCGACGATCGCCCAAAACAGCAGCACGACGCTGGCACCGACGGTCCAAACGCGCGCCGGCGGGTCCGCACGTCGGCGCACGGCGTCGATCGCGTACGCGACGGCGATGAAGATGCCGATGTGCGGCACGTAGCTGTAACGATCCGCCATCGACTGGCTCCCGACCTGCACGATCCCGATGACCGGCCCGAGCGCGATCAGGTACCACATCCAACCGACGAAGGCGTGCGGGATCGTCCGACGAGCACGCCACAACCACGCGGTCACGCCGACCAGCAGCGCGCTCGCACCCGCCCACTCGACGAACGGCACCGCCTCGGGATACGGATAGAACAGACAGAGGCCGAACGGCCAGACCGTCTGTCCGAGGTAGGCGACCCCGGCCACGAGCGCGTTCGCGATGCGCAGACCGAGCGGATACGTCTCGGTCGACATCACCGCGCCTTCCCCCGACTGCGCGAGGATCGTCATGATCCCGATCCAAACCGCGAGCGTGAACAGCGGCAGCTTCTCGACGACGAGCCGGCGCCACGACTCCTTGCGGCGCAACGGCCACACGTCGAGGAGGAGCAGCAGCACCGGCAGCGTGACGACCATCGGCTTCGCGAGCAGGCCGAGCAGGTACACCCCGCTCACCCACGCCATCCGCCCAGTCGAGGGACCCGACGCGTATCGCGAGTACGCGAGACACGCCATCAGCATGAACATCGTGCTGAGCACGTCCTTGCGCTGCGCCGCCCACGCCACGCATTCGACGTGCTGCGGGTGGATCGCCCAGGCCATCGCGACGACGAACGCGGGCCAAGCCGCACTCGTCATCCGCAGGAGCAGGGCAAACAGCAGGCACGCGTTCGCGAGATGGAACGCGACACCCATCAGGTGATGCGCACCGGGGCTCGTGCCGAACAGCTCGCAATCGAGCATGATCGACAGCCAGGTCAGCGGATGCCAGTTCGCGGCGGCGTGCGTCGTGAACGCCCACCCGATGCCGTCGAGCGTCAACCCGCGCTGGACGACCTCGTTCTCGTAGATGTAGGTGCCGGTGTCGAAGCTGATGAACTCGTGCGTCGCGACCTGCGCGTAGACGGCGAGCATCGCGATGGCGAGCGCGAGGTATGGCAGGATGCGTGGACCGGCCATCAACCGCTCAGCCCCGCATCGCCCGTCGCTGCTCGGGCGTCAGTCGATCCAGACACTTCCGGCACGTCACGTCCTCGAGTCGCTCGGCCGTCGGGATGTCGCCCTGCTCCGCGCGGTGCACGGCCTCACGGTCCCGGGGGTTGCACACGACCATGCCGTCCTCGTCGAGCGCATGGCGGTCGCGCCTCGTGCGACGGTCCGCCATCAGCGCGGGCCTTCGCTGACGAGCTCGCCCTCGATCACCACTCCGACGCAGTGACTCAGATACTCGAACGGGTCGCCGTCGTAGAGCGCGAGATCGCCGTCCTTGCCGACTTCGAGCGAGCCGACGCGATCGTCGATGCCGAGCAGCTTCGCGGCGTCGATCGTGATCGCGGCGAGGGCATTCTCCATGCCGAGACCGTGCGCGGCGCCGATCGCGGCCTCCCAGAGCACGACGCGCGTCTTGGGCACGTAGCTCTCGAAGCCGCTCTGGTACGCGAACGGGATCCCTGCCTTGCGCAGCTTCGCGCCGAGTTCGAACGTCGCGTTCTCAGCGTCGCCGCGGCTGCGCATCATCGGCGGATGCGCGATGACCTTGGCGCCGAACTGCTTGATCCGCTCGCTGACCATGTAGGCCTCCGACGCGCCGTCGAGCACGAGCGGAAACGAGAACTCCTCGGCGAGCCGCAGCGCGACGAGAATGTCCTGGCTGCGGTGCGCGGTGACCATCAACGGCACCTTGCCGGCCAACACCTGCGCGAGCGCCTCATGCTTGAGGTTGCGATCGGGCAGCTTGTCCGCGGGTGCCTGGAGCTTCTCCGCGTAGATGCTCGCTTCGACGAGCGCGGAGCGCAGCATCGCGATCGCCTTTGATCGGTTGCCCGGCTTCTTGCCGTCCGACCCCTTGGCGCCATTGCCGATCGTGCATGCGAGCATCGCGAACGGACGGACGAGCGCGTCGTCCATGTTCTTGCCCGCCGTCTTGACGATCATGGTCTGCCCCGAGATCAGGGTCCCCGGACCGTGCCCCGTGTGGAGTGTCGTGACGCCGAAGCCGCGCACCCAGTCGACGAGCTTCTCGCGCGAGTTGTAGGCGTCGATCGCTCGCAGCTCCGGCTGGATCGCGGCCGAGCGCTCGAGCTGATCCTGATCGTCATCCTGGTTGAGGTAGCCGGCGAGACCGACGACCGAGTGCGCATCGATGAGCCCAGGGGTCACGACCTTGGCCTGCAGGACTCGGTATCCGTCCGGCACGCGCACATCGGGACCGACCGCCGCGATCTTGCCATCCGTGACGACGACGACCGCGTTCTTCAGGACCGCACCGGCCATCGTGTAGACGGACTCGCCTCGCACCGCGATCTGTGCGGACACGACTCCCGTGACGAGGAACAGCGCGACACACTGCAGAGTCCGCATCAGTTCCTCCACCGCTGGAAGCAGCACATGTTGAAGTTCTGCGGCACGCTCGCGCCGTAGCCACCTTCGGCGTAGAGCCGATCGTCCGGATCGGACAGATCGAACACCTTCTCACCGTCCGCCCACGTCTGCTCGATGCGGGTGTAGACGCTGAACGGGTCGCCGGACAGGATCACGAAGTCGGCGTCCTTGCCGGACGTGAGGGAACCGACCCGATCCCCGAGGTCGAGCATCTCGGCGCCGGAAAGCGTCAACGCACGCAGCGCACCTTCGCGTGACATCCCGGCGCGCACCGCGAGCGCGGCCATCCGCAAGAACAGGCGCGAGTCGGTGATCCCGTCATCCGTGTGGAACGCGACCCTCGCGCCCTTCTCCTCGAGAATCGCGCCGTTGCGCATGTCGTGGTCCATCGCCTCGAGCTTGCCGCCCGGCGCGTCGACGATGATCAAGCTGCTCGGTGCCTTCGCAGCCGCGATCTCGTCGGCGACCTTCCACGCCTCACTGACATGGTGCAGGACGACGCGGAACCCGAACTCCTCGGCGATGCGCAGCACCGTGAGGATGTCGTCGTGCCGGTGCGTGTGGTGGTGCACGATGCGCCGACCGGTCAAGACCTCGGCGAGCGCCTCGAGCGCGAGGTCGCGTTCGGGGAGCTTCTCCGCATCGTCCTTGGCCGCCTCGAGCTTCTCGAGATAGCGCTTGGCCTTGAGCAGCATCGCGCGCATGAGCGCCGCGGACTTGGCCCTCGTGCCCGGGAACGGCGCCGACCGAATCGAGTTCGTGCCGTTCGCCATCTTCATGCCGCCCATCGGGCTGCCGTCGTCCCAGCGGTAGACGAGGTCTTCGACCGTGTTGCCAATGCGCAGCTTCACGTAGGCCGTCTGCCCGCTGAGCAGATGGCCCGAGCCCGGCATGATGTTGAGCGTCGTCAGACCCCCGGCGCGCGCCTTGCGAAGGCCCGCGTCGCGCACGTTGATCGCGTCGAGCACGCGGCAGTCCGGCTGGATCGGCGAGGACCGATCTCCTCCACTCGGTCCGCCACAATGCGAATGCGTGCAGACGAGGCCCGGGATGATGACCTTGCCCGTGACGTCGACGCGCTCGGTCTGCGGCGGCAGCGTCATCTCGTCCCGCGCGCCGACCGCGAGGATCTTGGTGCCGCGGACCAACACGATGCCGTCGGCGATCTCCGGGGCGTCGACAGGAATCACCCGCGCGCCGACGAACGCGCGGTCCTCTTGCGCCGGCAGGACGCCGGCGAGCGCCACGAGGGCGCACGCCCACAGGCTTCGCATGGAGTTACCTCGCGTTCTTGTTGGCCTCGACCTCGCCCTCGCGGAACGGCTGCTCCTTCATGAGCTCGTCGACCATGTACCACACCATCCGCGACTCGGTCTCCTTCGCGACGCGCGTCACGGTCTCGGGCGACACGGGCTTGCTGTCGTTGCCGAACGTGTTGCGCACGTAGGTCAACACGGCCGCGACCTCCTTGTCCGTCAGCAGGCTGCGGAACGGCGTCATCGGCGGCGTCGTGTTGGTCTCGTCGTTGTAGGTGATGTCGCCGACCTTCAGCTTGCCCCACAGCCCCTTGAGCGTGATCTTGATCAAGCGCTCGTCGTCACCCTGCGTCCACTCGTTGGGCATCAATGACGGATACATCTTCGCGAGACCCTTGCCGTCCCGCTGGTGACAGGTCGCGCAGTGCCCCTCGCGCATGAAGACCTTCGCGCCGAGGGCGTAGAGGTCGACGTGCTCCTGCGTGAACCCGCGCTTCTTCAGCTCGGCGACCGGAGTCATGATCGGCCCGGCCTCCGCCTCCGGCGCCGCGGCGGCGACGACCGTGCGGGGATCGCGATCCCAGAAGAGCTGCACGCGCGCCGCAGCGTGACGAGCGTGCACGGACGGCGACTCGAGCAGCTGCCCGAGGAGCTCGCGATCCTGCTCGTGGAACGACTGGTGCAACCACAGCGCCTCGAGCAAGTGGTGTGCGTGGTCCGCGTTCTTCGGATCCCACTGCTTACGCCACTCGGTGACGGCCGCGAGCACCTCGCCACGATCCCGCTCGCTGAGCTCGATGCGAACGCGGTGGCGCAGCTTGTTCATCGGATGCTTCAGGAGATCCAGTAGCGCCGCGATCGGCTGACCGTCGATCGGCACGTGATCCATCAGCGGGCGACCCTTCGCCGTGATGCGGTAGATCCGGCCGAACTCGTGATCGCGGCTCGGGTCCCGCACGTTGTGCTGCATGTGGCCGATGATGATGTTCTGCCAGTCCGACAGGTACAGCGCACCGTCGCCACCAATCTCGAAGTCCGTCGGGCGGAAGTTGCGGTCCTTCGGCGACTTCACGAGGTCGTGCGTCTCGGTCCCCCACACGTGGCCGTTCTCCTTGTGCTCGAGCGTGTACTGCTTGATACCGAGGAAGCCGATCGTGTTGAGCAGGATGAAGTTACCCTGGTTCTCGTCGGGGAAATGCGGGCTCGACAGGATGCCGCTCGACGCGACCGGGCGGACCGTCTTCTTGAGTAGCTCGTGCATCTTGAAGCCGCCCTTCTCGTTCGAACGCACCTGGTAGGCACGGCCGCCGGTGCCGTCCGTCGCGAAGTGATAGCCCCAGTAGTCGAAGCTGATCCCGTGCGGGTTCGGGTTGTTGTTCGCGTGGAAGCCGAACTCGAACGTGCGCGGGTTGAAGCGATACATCGCGCTGTTGCCGTGCTTCTGCGCCTTCTGCCAAGGCGTCTCGACGTTGCTGACGTGGAACACGCCGCGCTGGTAGTAGAGCCAGCCGTCGGGACCGAGCGTGAGGTTGTTCGCCGCGTGGTGCGTGTCGGCCGAGTCGAGGCCGTGCATCAGTCGAATGCGCACGTCAGCGACGTCATCGCCATCGGTGTCCTTGAGGAACAGGATGTCCGGCGCGCTGCAGACCACGACGCCGCCGTTCCAGAATTCGAACCCGGTCGGGTTGTGCACCTTCGCGAACTCGATGCAGCGATCGGCCTTGCCGTCCCGATCGTCGTCGGGAAGGATCAGCAACCGGTCGTTCATCTCCTTGAGCGGTTCCCATTTGGGATACGTCTTCCAGGCCGCGACCCAGAGGCGACCTTTGGTGTCGACGCCCATCTGCACCGGGTTGCACATCTCGGGGAACATCTCTTCCGAAGCGAAGACGTTCGCTTCGAAGCCCGGCGCGAGCTCGAGCTGCGCGAGCGTGTCCTCGGGGCGGAAGTACTTTCCCTGGCCTTCCTTGTTCTTGTTGCTGCTCTTCGATCCTCCACCGACGTTGGTCCGAACGCGGATCGGTGCCGGGACGTTCGAGTCGTCGATCGAGTAGCTGCCGCCGTTCGCGACCGAGTGGATGCCCTCGTCACGGTTCTGCACCATGACGTCGATCATCAGCAGCTCGTGCCAGAGCACGTCCCAGTTGGTCTGCCCGTCGACGAACGACAGAGTCGACCGACCACCCCACACGTCGTTGCCATCGGTCGCACGGTAGCGGTTGAACCAGTGCCAGTTCTTGTCGAGCACCGCAGCACGGATCGCCTCGAGACGCGAGCCGTCGCGCTCGACCGGCAGCCCGAGCAGCTCCTGAACGATGTGCTGCGCGATCCGCTTGTTGCCCTCACTCGTGAGATGGACGCCGTTCATCGTGAGCGGCGTCGCGGCCTTCGAATACATCGCGGCCGACGCGCTGTAGAGGTCGACGTAGCGAACCTTGTGCTTCTCCGCGACGGCCTCGGTCGCGGCGGCGTAGCGGATCAACCGCTCGTTGTTCGCGCGGCCGTCGTCGAGATACGGGCTGTCGATGTATTCGTGCGAGATCGGCGAGAAGAGCACGATCGTCGGCGGCGCCTCGCGGTTGTAGCGCTGCTTGCGCGTCTCCTGGATCCACTTCCCGAGCTTCTCCTGGTAGCCGGCCGGATCGTCGTCGAACGACTCGTTGTAGCCGAAGAACGCGAAGATCACGTCCGCGGCGGAGATGCGAAGGTAGTCGTGCGGCTTGATGAAGTTCTTGTTGCGCGGCCGCTGGTCGACAGTGTCACCACAGAAGCCGTGGTTGCGGAACACCAGTCGACGCTTCGGCAGCGCGGCCTGCACGTAGCTCTCGAGCCAGCCGTGGTGCTGCATTCGCTCGGCGAGGGTGTTGCCAAGCAGGACGACACGGTCGTCCTCACGCAATTCGAGCTTCTGTGCCGGAAGCGGCGCGAGGACGAGTGAGAGGGCGAAGATCGGAATCAGGAGGTTCTGCATCGCGGGGGGTCCGTGATCCGGGGAGGGCACGCGGGATCGTAGCCCAATCCGTCACGGACTCACCACCACCGCGTCAGAACCCGACTACTCCCGGCACCTTGACGAGTTGAGGCCGAAGTATTCGCTGGCCGAGCCCGTGACGAGTTCCTGCAGCTGCTCGAGACCCGTGCCCGGTGAGTCCACTGCCGAGCCCGATGATCACGGTCGAGCCGACCAAACCGGGTCGGCGTGATGGCGCACTGCGCGTCATCGTCATGTCGACCGACGCCGAGTTCCACGACCCGACGACGACCGATGGCGATCCGGGCGCAGGGAGCGCCGACGCACTCGCCGCGATCCACGAGACCAACACCGGGCACGCACGCACCCCCAGCCCGCGTGTGTTTCGCACGTGCACGCGCACGTGCACGCGCACGTGATTTGGGCCGCGGGCGTGCCCGCGGGCCGGGGGCCGCCGGCCTCGCGCGGGTCAGGGCGCCCTCGGGCCGCGCCCGCGAGCGACCTCGCTTGCTCGTGCGAGTGCGCGTGCTCGTGCGAAACGCACGCGGCCCACGGGTCTCGAGCGCGCCCCGCGTGCGATGGCACCAGACCTACGCCCCGCACGCTTGCACGCGCCCGCGCCCCAGCCCCCGCCCAATGCGCAAGACCGCATCCCCTGACCCGGTATGCTTACTCCTGCTCCCTCTCTCCACACCCCGGAACAGGACCACCATCACGTGCGCCGACTTCCTCTCCTCCTCGCCGCCCACTCCGTTCTCCTGGCGTCGCCCTGCCTCGCGCAAGCCTTCACGCTGACGTCGGGCAACACGACCTGGAATTGGGTGCCGCAAGCCGCGCCCGTCGCGTTCGGCACGATCACGTTTCCGACGTTCTGGACTTCCCCGTGCGATCCCGATCCGGCCGCGGCCGAGGACCAGAGCAACCTCTACCAGTGGGGCCTGGGGTTCTCGGTCGTCGGCAGCAACTTCGGACGTCCGTTCAGCGACAACGGACATGGCAGCTATCTGCAGTCACCGAGCGGAACCGACATCATGGTCGAGACGATCACCGACGTCGCGAGCCTCGGTCTCATGGACGCGACGATCCTGACGATGGTGCGAGACACGGGGCCCGCCAGCGGCTACGTGACGCACAACTGCGCGATCGTCAACACGTCGGGGAGCCAGCTCGACATCAAGATCTACGTGCACGCGAACATCGACGTCGGCGGCGCGTTCGACTACGACGACGACTTTTCCCTGCCCGCGGCCGGCCCGGATCGGATCTTGATCAGCGACAACCCCGGCACGCCGGCGAACGACTGCGGTCGCTGCACCGAGTTGTGGGGACTCAACCCCGACCGCTACGAAGTCGGCGGCAGCTCCACGATCTCGACGAGCTGTGATGGCGGCATCGACCTCGCCGATTCGGGGTTACCGTTCTTCTCGGGCAGCGATCTCGAGTGCGGCTTCCAGTGGGACCTGTCGATCCCGCCCGGCGGCAACGCGACCGTCGACTTCGCGCTCAGCATGAACCACACGTACTCGGGCACGCTCGGGTCGGCGACGAACACCGGGGTGGCGCTCGGGGCCGGCGGCCCTGCGCCGGCGATCTCCGCGAGCACGACGCCGATCCTCGGCCAGCCGCTCGACATCGACCTCACGAACATGGGGGCGGCCGGCACGGCGACGATCCTGCTCGGCACCGCGACGCAGCTCCCCGCGTTCGGCCTGACGCTCGGCATCAGCCCGGTGCTGACGACCGTGTCCGTCGGGCTTTCGGGCGGCGTGGGCACGCTGTCGCTGCCGGCAAGCGAATGCGACCCTGCGCTCGGCGGCGTGCCATTCTCCTGGCAGGCGTTCGCGATCGACAACGGGTCGCCCGCCGCGCTACCGCTGATCCACACCGACGTGTTGACGACGGTGTTCGGCGACTAGCGACAGCCGACGATCGTCACGAGCGCGTCCGAGACCACGGCGCCGAGCGCGTTGTGACCCGGGTCGGCCACGACACCCTGCGCGTAGATCGAGAAGCCGATCGTGTCGAGGTTGTCGGCGACGGTAATCGACGCCGAGCCGAAGCCGTTCGAATCCGTCGGTGCGGCCAGAGACACGAGCGGGTCGGGATACAGGCGGCAACCCGGCATACCGAGCAAGCCGAGGTCCGCTCCGCCCAGGTCGAGCACGCCGACGATCACGAACGACAGGCCCTGGTTGGCCGGCGCATTCGCCATCTCGAAGACGACCTGCTCACCGATGGCCGCCGGGATGCCGTTCTGCGTGCCGAGCCCGGCGACGTTGCCGGTCGAGTTCGTGCAGCCCGTGCCGATCGTCTGCACGGAGCCGAGACCGTCGCCGACGCAGTAGTAGAGCTCACCGTTCCACACGAGCTGCTCGTGCAGTGTGCCGCCGAACCCCGTCGTGCGGAGCCCGCCAAACTCGAGCTCGAGATCGTGGTTGCCGAACGCCTCGCCTTCGCGACGGGTCCAGGTGAGGCGCGGCCCACCGGCGACGTACTGGATCGCGATGCCGTGGCTGCCCTGCGCCAGGAACAGATCCGGAATGTCGATCGGTGTCAGACCGGCCCATCCACGCGACTGCGCGCTGAACGACCCCAACAACGTCCACGCACTTTGATTAGCGTCGACCCCGACCCAGGTGTTCGGCGTCGTGTAGACGTTGATCGACACGAACGTGTTGAACGGCTGGTTCGAGTTGAACCCGAGGTCCGTCACGGTGATGCCCTGCGGGTTCGACACGTTGACGTCGAAGTAGTGCGTGAATCCGGTCACGCCATTGAAGCTGTTGTTGATCACGCCAGGACCGACGATCGGCAGCATGTCGACGGTCTCCGTGACGGTCTGGCTGCCACAGGTGTTCGTCGTGGTCAACGTGACCGGGTAGCTTCCGAGTCCGGGGAAGGACCAAACCGGGTTCTGGTCCGTCGAGTCAGCGACGCCGTCCGCGTCGAAGTCCCACTCCCACTGGGTCGGGTTGCCATTGCTCGTATCGGTGAACTGCGCGAGCACCGGGAAGGAATGGCTCCAGTCCACGTCGAACGACGGCTCAGGCGGGCCGACCTGGATGTAGCTGGTGACGGTATGAGTATCGAGCCCCATGCCATCGAGCACAGTCAGCGAAACGGGATGATTGCCGCAACTCGTGAACAACCACGTCGGGTTCTCGTCGGTCGAGTCGTCGATCCCGTCGCCGTTGAAGTCCCACAGCCACGCGACGATACCGCCCGGATCGCTCGAGTAGGACTCACACGAGAACTGCACGAGCTGGAGCGGACCTGGCGTGCGCGTGTCGACACGGAAGTTCGCGTGCAGGCCATCGGCCAGCGAATAGCCGAGCCGACACACGATGCCGTATTCGCTATTCGGGATCGTGCCGTCGGTGCCCGTCCAGTCGACGTTGTTGCGCAGCCGATTGCACTGCACCTCGTCGAAATCCTCGTCCATCGTCCAGAGGTTGCTGCCCTGACCGAAGAACAGCCCGGAGTTCGCGATGTCGAGAATGAAGTCGTCGCCGGTGCGCGGGTCGAACAAGAACGGCGTGTCGAGGATGACCAGCACGTTCCAGTCGCCTGTCAGACCGTTGTAGTTTCCCGACCACGGCGTGACCGTGACCGAGCCGCTGAAGACCGGCGCAGGCTCGACGCCACCCGGGAAGTTGCCGGCGAAGGTGTTGCCGATCTGGTCGTACGGGAGTCCCGAGGAGCTCAGCCGGATGATCGCGTTGTTCCACGTGCCGCCGGTGCCCGAGAAGTTCGGCGTCGCGTCGTCGGCGCGGAACTCGAGGCTCTCGATCAGGATCGGAGTCGTCACGCCGTCGAAGTGCGAGTTGTCGTAGACGTACTGCACCCGCGAGCTCGCGCCGAGCGGGCTAAAGCCGTCGTAGCCGAACGGGTACTGGGTATTGACCCGCCCCTCGGTGTTGACGTCAACGGTCTTCGGGATGATCAGCGACTGCGGCGCTTGCGCCGGGGCGAGGCCAGCGATCGCGACGGAAACGAGGACGCAGGAAAGGGTCTTCATCGGTGGAATCGGGTCCGAGTCAGGGGTCTGCCGGCGACGGGGCCGTCACCGCTCCCTGGTTTGCCGTGGACCGGGTTCTCTGGGAGAGATTCTCTCACATCCCGCCAAAGGCGCAGGAGCCGCCCTACCAGCTTCGCCAAGCGTTCTGGGCCCAATCCGTCATGAAGAGGTCGAGATCGAGCAGCTCGTAGCTCGACTCATTGCCGTTCAGGTCGGTCCGGGGGTCGTCGTTGAGCCAGCCCCAGCAGAACAGCAGGATGTCGGCCCAGTCGGTGCGGTTGTCCGGGACATAGTCGCAGAGGTAGCGCGGCTGACGGATCTCGATCCGCCCGTCCGCGGGCACGTCGATCCGCGTGGTCGCCGTCCCGTCGGCCCAGTGCGCGCGCACGTATTCGACGGTATCGGCATCCGCCAGACCGAAGTGCGCTTCGGCCGGCGTGCCGACGAGGTAGCTCTCACCGGCCAGCAGCACCTGCCGCTGGGTCAGCGTGTCGTCGGTCTTGACGTCGATCCGCACGCCGATGCCGTGCACGTTGCCACGGCACTGGCACACGCTCACGTCGAGCCAGTGCCCCTCACCCGGCGGCTGCACGGTGTCGTTGCGGAACAGTCGCACCGGCTCCTGCACGTTCGTGACGAGCAGGTCCTGATCGCCATCCCGGTCGTAGTCGAACGCGACGAGTCCACGCGAGTCGTCCTCGAACGTGAGCACGTTCGCGGGAGTCTCGTTCGCGAAGAAGGTCGTGCCGTCGTTGACGAACAGCACGCTCGGAGTGTCGATCAGCGGACACGCGGGCACGCTCGCGGAGAGGAATGCGTCCATCCCCGTGACCGCGTAGATGTCGAGGTCCGCATCGTTGTCGATGTCGACAAACTCGCAGCCCCAGCCCCAGAAGGTGTCGTGCACTCCGGCGTCGAACGCGACGTCCTGGAAGAAGGGCATCCCGTTCTGGCTCGTCGAGCCGATGTGCAGCGCGTTGAAGTCGGTCGTGCCGGCGCCGCACGCCGGGACCGAGTCCGTGATGTTCGTGACGTAGAAGTCGAGGTCCCGGTCGTTGTCGAGGTCCGCGCAGCAGACGCCCATGTCGTTGCCGGTGTGCGTCATGCCGACCTGCTGGGACACGCTCGTGAAGTGGCCGCGCGCGTTCGCGTAGAACTGGTCTTCGCGGTGGTCGACGGCTAGGAACAGGTCCGGGTATCCGTTGCCGGTAATGTCGGTGAAGATCGCGGTGAAGCTGTCCTGCTTGAGAGGAGTCGGCGAGCCCGAGACGATCGGCGCCAGCCCGACCTGCTCGGTCACGTCTTCGAACTGCAGCCCGCCGAGATTCCGGTAGAGCCGGTTGTCTCCCGCCCACTGCAGCGGATGCGGACCGCTACCGAGGTCGTAGGTCCACGCGGTCACGTAGATGTCCAGCAGACCGTCGAGGTCGTAGTCCGCGAGCGAACACCCGCACAGCAGGTAGCCGATCGGGCTGAAACCAGAGCCGGCGGTCGCGTCCGTGAAGGTGCCGTCGCCCTCGTTCCGGAAGATGCGGCTCGGCGGCATCGTCTCGATCTCGTTCTGGCAGTTGACGACGAGGAGATCGAGATCGCCATCGTCGTCGAGATCGACGAAGTGCGCGACGCGCGAATCACCGAGGTCCCCGAGCTCGACGCCGGGGTTCGTCGTCACCTCGACAAAGCCGTCGATTCCGGCGCTCCACTCGTTGCGGAACAACGCATTGGGCCAGCCGCGGCCCTGGAGCAGGTACACGTCGAGATCCCCATCGCCGTCGTAGTCCCCGACTGCGGCGCCGTGCCCCATGTTCTCCTGGGTCATCGCCCCGAGTTGGATCTCCGTGGGCGCGGCCCCGCGGTGGGTCGTGAACGATAGCCCGGCTGCCCCGGCGACCTCGGTGAGGGCGATCTGGCCCGAAACCGTGGACGAGGCGCAGAGAGCGAGAACCAGGCTCGGAATGCGGACCGGACGCATGCTGACTCTTTGCCGCGACGACCCGGATTCGGGCTCCGAACCCGGAGAAATCGCTACTCGACCACGCCTTCGCTACGCTCCCCCGGATGCAGTATCGCATCCGGCAGAAACTCCTGTCCTGGGGTGACGACTTCACGATCCAGGACGCCGACGGGCACGACCTGTTCTTCGTCGACGGCAAGGCCTTCTCGTTCGGCAACAAGCTCTCGTTCCAGGATATGAACGGGCGCGAGCTCGCATTCATCGCGCAGAAACTGCTGTCGTGGGGCCCGACCTACGAGATCCAGCGCGACGGCGAGACGTTCGCGACGGTCAAGAAGGAGCTGTTCTCGTTCTTCAAGACGAAGTTCGAAGTCGACGTGCCGGGCCCCAACGACTACCGGGTCGAGGGAAACTTCCTGAACTACGAGTACACCTTCGCCCGACCCAAGGGCGGCGTCGTCGCGCGCGTCTCGAAGAAGCTCTTCTCCTGGAGCGATTCGTACTGCGTCGACATCGTCGACGGCGAAGACGACATCATCATCCTCGCGACGGCCGTCGTGATCGACCAGGTCTGCCACGAGGACAACGACTAGAACTATGCTGAGCGCCCCCACCATGCAGAGAAATCGAACGACCATGTGGGCAGCCGCGCTGATCGCGGCTGCGATCCCGGGCCTGAGAGCCCAAGAGCACGTCGTCCGCGTCACGCCCGCAGAACTCACGCTCGCCGTCGGCCAGAAGGCGCAGCTGAAGGCCGAGGTCGTCGACGTCGGCGGCCGCCCGGTCGACGACGCGCAGGTGTTCTTCTTCTCCAGGGCGCGACGCGCGGTGAGCGTCAGCCGAGAAGGCGAACTCCTCGCGCGCAAGCCGGGCACGCACACCGTGATCGCGCGCGCGCGGATCGGCGGCAAGCGTGGCCCGCAGGCGACGGTCACCGTGACCGTGCCGCAACCCACGCCCGCGAAAGTCGCGCTGCGCGGCGCGCCGAAGCAGCTCTACGCGGGCACGACTGTGCGTGTTCAAGGCGAAGTGCTCGACGAGAACGACATCGTGCGCGACGACCTCAGCGTGGCTCTCGCGAGCAGCGATGCTGGCATCGCCTCGATCGACGCGTTCGGTCAGGTGACCGCGGTCGCACCGGGAGCCTTCACGCTCTCCGGCACCGGCGGCGGCCTCACGACCGAGTCGAAGATCCAGGTCCTCGCGAACCCGGTTCGCAAGATCGATCTCACCGCAGCCGTGCAGACGGCGCGAACGGGCGACGTGATCCGGTTCCGGGCGACCGGCCTCGACGGCAATGGCGCCGCGACGGACGTACCCGTCCACTACTCGTTCTACGCCGCGCCCGACGACACGCTCGGCAACGCCGCAACCGGCCAAATCCAACAAGACGGCCGCTTCGTCGCGGAGACACCGGGCCTCTACACGATCGTTGCGACCTGCGGCGACGTCACGGCCCGCACGACGGTTCGGTGCAGCCAGCGCTTTCCGCAGAAGAAGAAGCTCGTCAAGGTCGGTCACGGCCTGGTCGCCGACGCGCACACCTCGGACCTCTGGGTCTGGGAGGGCATCGACGGACGGGACTACTGCGTGACCGGTACCTGGGGCGCGAACGGCGACGCGCTGTTCTGGGACGTGACCGACCCGTCGCGGATCGAGCAGATCGCGAAGATCACGGTCGACGCGCGCACGGTCAACGACGTCAAGGTCAGCGAAGACGGCACGCTATGCGTGATCAGTCGCGAGGGCGCGTCCAACCGCAAGAACGGCATCGTCGCGATCGACGTGCGCGATCCGCGCAACCCGAAGATCGTCTCCGAGTTCAACGACGAGCTAACGGGCGGCGTGCACAACCTGTTCATCGACCAGGGCCACGTCTACGCACTGAGCGCCGGACGCCGCTACGACGTCCTGAACTTCCAGAACGCGAACGCGCCGTCGCGCGTCGGCACGTTCCAGCTGTTCGAACCGGGCGCCTCGATCCACGACGTCTGGGTCACCGACGGCGTAGCGTTCTCGTCGAACTGGCGCTACGGCGTCCGCCTCGTCGACGTCGGCAACGGCATCGCGGGTGGCTCACCTTCGAACCCGGTCGAGTTCGCGAAGTACGCCTACCCGTCGGGCTGGAACCACGCGGCGTTCCCGTTCACGAGCCCGGACACGGGCAAGTTCTACGTGTTCGCGGGCGACGAGGCCTTTCCCTACGGCCTCAACGTCGAGAACGACCCGACCTACCCGCGCGGCTGGATCCACATCATCGACTTCAGCAACCTGAAGAACCCGCAGGAGGTCGCGCGGTACGAAGTGCCCGAGGCCGGCACGCACAACCTGTGGATCGACGGCACCACGCTCTACGTCGCGTACTACAACGGCGGCCTGCGCGTCGTCGACATCTCCGGCGACCTCATGGGCGACCTCTACCGCCAGGGTCGTGAGATCGCGTGGTTCCTGCCGACGCACCCCAAGGGCAAGGTCGCGAACGCGCCGATGGTCTGGGGTCCGCAGCCGCACAAGGGCCACATCTTCTTCTCCGACTGGAACTCGGGCCTGTGGGCCGTGAAGCTCGTCGACGACAAGGGGCGCCGCCGGTGAGACTCGCGATCGTCACGTCGCTCGCGCTGACGAGCATGCTGGCCGCGCAGCGAGACGCTTCGACGCTTCCCGCGCCGAAGACCTACCGCGTCTACGTCGCGTGCGAGTCCTCGGACGAAGTCCACCGCATCGCCTTCGACGGCAAGACCGCGAAGGTCGAGCGCAAGATCCAGGTCGGCTACCAGCCGACCGAGATCGAAGGCCCGCACGGCCTGACGGTCGGCCCGAACGGGGAGTACTGGTACCTGTCGATCGCGCACGGCAAGCCGTTCGGTCTGCTCTACAAGTATCGGACTTCCGACGACGAACTCGTCGGCGAATGCGAGCTCGGCATGTTCCCGGCGACGATGCAGATCTCCGACGCCACGGGCCTGCTGTACTGCGTCAACTTCAACCTGCACGGCCGCATGCTGCCGAGCACGGTGTCGATCGTCGATCCGGAGGAGATGGTCGAAGTGGCGCGCACGCCGACCGGGCCGATGCCGCACGGCTCGCGCGTGTCTCCGGACGGGCTGTTCCACTACTCGTGCGCGATGATGTCCGGCCACCTGTTCGAGATCGACGCGACGACGTTCGAAGTCGTCCGCGACCTCCAGCTCGACGTCGAACCGCCCGAGGGCCACCAGTCGGTCGCGAAGCCGACATGGGTGCAGCCGCATCCGACGAAGCGCTTGGCCTACTGCGCGCTCAACGGCAAGGCCGCGGTCGCGGAAGTCGATCTCGACAAGTGGGTCGTCGTGCGTCGGTTCCAGACCGACAAGGGCCCCTACAACCTCGAGGTCACGCCGGACGGCGAGAAGCTGATCGTCACTTACAAGACCGCCGGCAAGATCGGGGTTTGGGACATCGAGTCCGGCAAGGAACTCGCCGCCATCCCGTCGACGCGCGGCGTGACCCACGGTGTCGTCGTGAGCCGCGACGGGCGATACGCCTTCGTGACCGCGGAGGGCAAGGGCGCGGAACCCGGCGTCGTCGACGTCGTGGACCTGCGGGAGCTGAAGAAGGTCGCGAGCGTCGACGTCGGACTGCAGGCCGGCGGGATCGCGCTCGGTCACTGAGGCTCTTTACATCGCCTCCAACAGCCACTCGATCCCGTTCGAGAACCCGACGCCAAACCCGTTCGCCGTCGCATCCAGCACCGCGCCCTGCACGTAGAGGCGGACGCCTTGGTTCGCCCCGTTCACGGGGAACGCCAGTCGCTCCGCGGCACCGCCTGGCGTGAACGGCAGGTGGATGAGTTCGGCGTCGCCGTAGAGCGAGCAGCCGAGCGCGCCGATGACGTCGAGGGAGATGCCCTGCGGGTAGCCCACGCCGCCGACGAGGAACACACCTGAAGTCGCCGTCCCGCGGATGTTCTCGAGCACGCAGGTCGCGGCACCGCCGAGCACCGGTCGCCCGTCGACGGCCAGGCGAAGATCCGGTTGGTCGTCCCCGAGCAGCAACGGGTTCGTGAGCAGCGAAAGGTCGACGTCGCCGGGGTTCGGCGCACCGTGCCCCGGGCTGTAGCCAACGATGCCGTCGACGACCTGCATGCTGCCGTAGTTGAACTCGATCCACCCGGTCGTCGTGTCGAGGGACGCCTGGAACGTGCTCTGATTCGCCGTCGTCGACTCCGTCACATCGAGCCACGTGACGTAGACGACCGGGCCCACGGTCTCGACGTGGATCGACCCCGCCTGTGCCGGATCGAAGTCGTCCCAGAACGGACAGAGTCGTGCCGGCCCGTCGAGCAGATCCCCGACGTCTTCGTTCTGGTCGGCGTTGGTCGTCGGTTCGAGCGCAATCCAGCCGTTCGAGCACACCCAGATCTCGTCGATGTCGCCGACCGGCGTCGACAAGGTTGCGGGCAGTGTGAACGGCCGGGTCTCCTGGTCGAGAAACGGAATGGCAGGCGTCGTCGGCGCCACGATGCCGCTACCGCCCACTTGCGCCAAGTACGACGTTCCGGTCCACAGCAGCTCGACCCCGCCGTTCTCGAGGTCGTTGTGGTTGCCGCCGTCGAACTGCTCGAAGACGCTCGACGGGCCGGTGCCGCCGCAGCCGTCCCCGAATTCGACCGCCGTCGCGACCCCCGGCGCGGCCTGGAGGAACACTTCGACACGGCCGACCTGGCCGCCGGGTTCTCCGGCCACGGGCTGGCCTCCGCCGGACGTGAACAGATTCGTCTGGGAGACGAGACGCCGGAACGCCACGGGCTCGCCGAACACGTGGCCCGGCAGCGGACCGTTCGCGGCGTACGACGTGTAGACCGTCTGGCCGCCACAGCCGCCGAGAAACCCGACCCACTGGCCTTGCTGCACGGAGATGTTCGTGCCGAGGATCTGATCGCTCGGGACGTTGACCGCGTAGAACACCGGCGTGCTCGACGTCGTGATCGGATAGTCCGGCGGCGCCGCGTTCATCAGCCACACCTCGACGGCCTGCACACCCTGATGTGCTTCGTCGGGCACGCGTACGCCGGTGATCACGAAGTCGATCGGCGCTTCGAAGTAGAACCCGCGCGACAGATTGCTCGCCGACAGCGTGTTCGTGTATTCGGGGATCCCGAGCGGAGTCTGGCCTGCCAAAATCTGGGCGAGCGCAGGCGCGGCGACGAGCACGAAGGCGAGGGAGAGGTGGCGACGCATGATCACTTGCGTTCCGGCGGCGAGGCCGCGGAACGCCGTGATTCTAGCGCATTCCGATCGAAGGAGCGGAATCGGATCCGCCCGTAGCCGTCCGACTCGAACAAGACTCCGTAACGATTCCGTTCGAGCGCCACGAGATCGCTGTAGGCGCTCATCCCCGGCTCGATGACGAGCGCCTCGCGCCACGTCGCCCCGGCGTCGTCGCTGACGCGGATCGCGAGTCGCTCGCGCTTGTTCCCGACCGAAGGACCGGAGAACAACAACACTTCGCCGTCCGCGAGAACCGAACCCTGGCACACCGGCGCGACGAGACCTTCGACCGACTGGAACGGCGCAACGAACGTCTCGCCGCCATCCACGCTGATCGCGAACGCTCGGGTCGCCCGACTCTTCCCGCCGTGGTCGCGCGTGTTCACGTAGAGGCGACCGTCCGCGAGCTCCGCAACCGTGCTCTCGTTCGGGTTGACCTCGGGCTTGCCGAGGTTCGCTTCGTCGACGGCGCCGATGCGCCAGGTCTCGCCGGCGTCGTCGCTGAGCAGGAGATGCGCGCCGAGCGCCGCGTTGCCGCCGCCGTGCGCGAGCGACGAGAAGTTGGCAGGCACGACGAGACGACCGGCGTGCTCCCCGTGCCGCAGCTGGATCGCGTGGCACGGTCCCGTCGCATACCAACCCCAGCCCTCGCGATCGCAGCTCTCGAGCAGCGACCGTGGCTCGCTCCACGTCTTCCCGTGGTCGGCCGAACGCATGACGTACGGCGTCCGCGAGCCGTGCTTGCCGCTGCGGATCTGGCTCTCGTGACTGCCGGCTTCCTGCCGCACGAGCAACAGGACCACGTCGCCGCTCTCGCGGTCGACGACCGGTGCCGGGTTGCCGAACACGCCATCGCCGTTGTCCGCGACGATCGAGAGTTCGCCCCACGTGCGCCCGCCGTCCCCCGAACGTCGCATCACGACGTCGATGTCCCCCGAATCGGAGCCGCTCTGGACGCGCCCTTCCGCGAACGCGAGCAGGTCGCCGTTCGCCGCGCGCACGATCGCGGGAATGCGGAACGTGTGGTACCGCGCATCCATGCCACGGCGGAACACCGCCGCGTCGATCGGATCGCCGGCGGGGTCGTCGACCGAGTCCCAGGCCGTAAGCAGTCGCTGACTCTCGGCGAGCAAGAACTCGATCTCCGAGAACGGCAGCACGCCGACGTCCTGCCACAGAATGCGACCGCGGGGATCCACGAGGAACGTCCCGTGCATCGGCTCCTGCTGGAAACCGTCCCACACTCCCCACCGCCGGAAGACTTCGATGTCCGGATCACACAGAACATCCATGTGGATCGGGTCGACGCCGTTCTCGAGCGCCGCCTGCTGCGCGGCGCGGACCTGCTGCACGGTGTCGGTACCGATCGTCACGACGTCGATGCCCGCCGCGCGAAACCGAGGGGCCACGGGATCCAGCTCACCGAGCTGGGCGACGCACTGCACTCAACCGAAGCCGAGGAAGAACACGACGAGATACGGCTTGCCGGCGTAGTCCTCCGACGCGCGACGACCACCGAGTCCGCGAACGAGATCGAAGCCCGGAGCGCGCCGTGGTTGCCACTGCAGCTCGCCGCTGCGCGATCCGTCCGGCAGACCGACGGATCGCTCGCGTCCCAGCGTGAAGAACGGATGACGCGGCAGGCGAGCGAGCAGTCCCGCGTCGTCCGGCGCGGCCTTCCGAAGATTCGTCTCGTATCCCGGAATGGTGAACGGGATCTGTCCGTCGACCGTCAAGCGCCCGTTCGCGATCTCGACGAACGCCCGCGGGTCCTGAGGCTCCGCGCTCTCTGACGACACCGCGGAGTGGACCCGCAACATCGCGGCACCCCAGTCGGCGGACGACCGCGCGAGGTCACGGCCACGCGTGGTCCACGATTCCGGATCCGGCAGGCGGTCGAATCTCTCGTCGGCCGGGTCCGGTGGACCGGTCAGCGCGAACGCACTCGCGATCTCGAGCACGACTGCACGCTCCTCGGCCTCCTCCTCGAAGCGCTTCATGAACGCCTTCCAGGTCAGCATCGCCGCGGCCCGTGGATTGTCGACGAGCGTGCCGAGCGACATGCCGAGGTAGCCGACGGCCCGATCCGGCGCCCGCTGGGAGACCTCTCGGAAGCTCCGACGAGCCTCCCACGTGTGCCCGGTGCGCAGCTGCCGAAGCCCGCGATCGATCAGCTCGTCGACGGTCCCGCCACGAACCCGGCGGTGCGGCTGCTCTTCCGTGGGATTCTGCGCGCGCAGCGCCCCCGCGGACACCAGGGTTGCAAGGAGCCCTAGACGGACCCAAGAGCCGATCGACATGGCGCGGGATCTTACCACCCGTAGACGGCGCCGGAACGGCCGGCTCCGATCTGTCACCGACCCGGACCCGCGCGCTACAGTTCCTTCGATGCGGCGGTTCGCGGTTCTCCTGACAAGCTTGCTCGTGGCGTGCTCTGACGACGCGTCCGAGCCGATTTCGTCGAAGCCCCTGCGGGACCGGACGGCGGCCGAAGGTCCGCGGTTCGCCCGCCTGGATCCCGAGCAGTGCGGCATCGCGTTCACGAACGAGCTGCGACCCGAGCACGTGGTCAACTACATCTACAGTGGCGCCGGGGTCACGACCGGCGACTACGACGACGATGGCTTGCCGGATGTGTACCTCGTCTCCCAGGACGGGCCGAACCGGCTGTTCCGGCAGGTCGCGCCGATGCGCTTCGAGGACGTGACCGAGTCGGCGGGCGGCCTCGATGGGGGCGCCGCCTGGGGAACGGCCGCGACGTTCGCGGACATCGACGGAGACGGAGACCTCGACCTCTACGTCTGCAACACCGAAGCGCCGAATCTCCTCTACCAGAACCGGGGCGACGGGACGTTCGTCGAACGCGGCGGGCAGCTCGGCCTCGCGTTCACGGCGGCGAGCACCGGCGCCGCATTCGCGGACTACGACCACGACGGCGACCTCGATCTCTATCTGCTGACGAATCGCGTGTTCGGTCCGACGCTCGCCGACGGCCTCGTGCGCGACGTGAAGCCCCCGGCGGAGACGCGCAAAACCATCGAGCAGATGTTCCCGCCGCATCCGCGCATCACCGTCGAAGACGGCAAGGCGGAGATCGAAGACGGCTACGAGAACTTCTACTTCTCGATGGGCGAGCACGTGTTCCCGGCCGGACAACGGGACCGCCTGTTCCGCAACGACGGCTACGCACGGTGGACGGACGTCACGGACAAGGCCGGGATCCGCGACCAGGGTCAGGGCCTGTCGGTCACGTGGTGGGACTGCGACGGCGACGGCTGGCTCGACATCTACGTCGCCAACGACCTCGAGTCGCCCGACCAGCTCTATCGCAATCGCGGCGACGGCACGTTCGAAGACATCACCGCGGTCGCGCTGCCGCATACCGCCTACTTCGGCATGGGGTGCGACTTCGGCGACTTCGACAACGACGGTCACTTCGACTTCTGCGTCGCGGACATGTCGAGCACGACGCACTACATGTCGAAGATGCTCATGGGCACGATGGGCGACAAGCGGTGGTTCTTGATGAACGCCGACCCGCCGCAGCACATGCGCAACGCGGTGTACTGGAACTCCGGCACCGAACGTTTCCGCGAGGCAGGCTTCTTGACCGGGCTCGCGAGCACGGACTGGACGTGGACGGTGCGCTTCGCCGACCTCGACGACGACGGCTGGCTCGACTTCTACGCGAGCAACGGACAGCCGCGCTTCGACAACGATCCCGACGTCGCGGACGAATTCCGCCGTCTCTGGCGGCTCGGCCTGAAGGACGAGGCTCTCCAGATCGCCCGCGACCTGCGGCCGGTCAACGAGAAGAACATCGCGCGGCGCAACGACCACAACCTGCGCTTCGAAGACGTCGGCGCCGCGTGGGGCCTCGACGAAGCGGCGGTCAGCCACGGTGCGGCGTTCGCCGATCTCGACCGCGACGGCGACCTCGATCTGGTCGTCAACAACATGAACACGCCGGCGAGCGTGTTCGAGAACCGCACGGCCGGCGCACACCGGGTCCTCGTCGAGCTCCGCGGCTCCGACGGCAACACCCGCGGGATCGGCGCCAGGATTACGATCGCCGCCGGCGGGCTCACGCAAACTCGGCTCGTGTCACCGACCCGCGGCTACATGAGCACAGGCGAAGCGATCGAGCACTTCGGTCTCGGCGAGGCGAACCGCGTCGACCGACTCTCGGTCCGCTGGCCGAACGGCGACGTGCAGGAGTTCCGCGATCTCGAGACCGACCGGCATTACACGATCCGCGCGCCCGCGCCCGTCGCCGCGACCGCGCCGGAGATCCCCGAGGCCGAAGAGCGCCTGTTCACGGGTCATGACGTGTTCCCCGCGACGCATCACGAGCAGGACTTCGACGACTATGCGGCCCAGCCGCTGCTCCCCCATCGACTGTCGCGCAGCGGCCCGGGGATCGCGGTCGGCGACGTGGATGGCGACGGCCACGACGACGTGTGGCTCGGCGGCGCGGCGGGCCAGCCCGGCACGTTGATGCGCGCGTCGGGGAACGGGCTGTTCGAGAAGCTCGAAGGGCCCTGGTCCACCGACGCCGAATGCGAGGACCTCGGTGCGCTGCTGTTCGACGCCGATGGCGATCGCGACCTCGACCTCTTCGTCGTCAGCGGCGGGATCGAACACGGCGACCGCACGGAGCTGCTGCGGGATCGGCTCTACCTCAACGGCGGCTCCGGCACCTTCGAACGCGCGCCGGCCGAGTCCCTGTCGCACACACCCGTGAGCGGCAGTTGCGTCAGCGCGGCCGACTTCGACCGCGACGGAGACCTCGACCTGTTCGTCGGCGGACGAACGATCGCCGGACGATTCCCAGAGGCGCCGCCAAGCGCGCTGCTGCGCAATGACGGCGGTCGCTTCACCGACGTGACGGAGAGCATCGCGCCCGAACTCGCGTTCGCGGGCATGGTGAGCGCCGCGGTGTGGGCGGACGTCGACGACGACGGCTGGCAAGACCTGGTCGTCGCGTCGCAATGGCAACCGATCCGCGTGTTCGGGAACGGCGAGGGTCGACTCGTGACGCGCGCGGAGGCCATCACCGGCTCCCCCCGCGGTCAGTGGAACGGCATCCATGCGGCCGACCTCGACGACGACGGCGACCTCGACCTCGTCGCCGGCAACATCGGACTGAACTCCAAGTACAAGGCGAAGAAGTCTCACCCGCTCCGGCTCTACGCACGCGACTTCGACGACAACGGCGTGCTGGACGTCATCGAGGCGAAATACGAGGGCGAGTCCCTCCTCCCGGTGCGCGGCCGCAGCTGCAGCGCTCAGGCGATGCCGTTCGTCGGCGAACGGTTCCGCACGTTCGACCAGTTCGCGCGTGCGTCGCTCCAAGACATCTACGGTCCCGAGGAGCTCGCGGCCTCGCGCGAGCTGTTCGTCGACGAACTCCGACACGTCGCCCTCGAGAACGACGGCGGCACGTTCACGGTCCGACCGCTCCCGCGTGAGGCCCAGGTCGCGCCGGTCTACGGCATCGGCGTGAGCGACTTCGACGGCAATGGCACGCTCGACCTGGTGCTCGCGCAGAACTCGTTCTCGCCGGAGCCAGAAACCGGTCGGATGGCCGGCGGCATCGGCTTGATGCTGCGCGGTCGCGGCGACCTGGAGTTCGACCCAGTCCCCGCGTGGCAATCCGGGATCATCATTCCGCAGGACGCGAAGGCGCTCGCGGTCCTCGACCTCGACGGCGACGCGGCCCCCGACTTCGCGGCGACGACCAACGACGGCCCGATTCGGGCGTACACGACCGGCACCCACCCGGCTCCGCTCGCCGTTCGTCTGGTCGGGCGAGGTGCCAACCCTACGGCGATCGGTGCCAGGCTGACGATCGACGGCCACACACGCACCATCCACGCGGGCGCGGGCTATCTCGGGCAGTCGAGCGGACGCGCGTTCTTTTCCAACGTGCCCGCCCAGGCGAAACTGACGGTGCAATGGCCGGATGGAACGCGGAGCGATCACGCTCTCGACAACCGGAGTGGCACCGTCACGGTCACGCAGCCCGATCCATGAGCCCCAAAGCCAAGAAGACGAGTCCGGCCGACCGTGCGGAGGCCATTCTCCG
Source organism: Planctomycetota bacterium (assembly GCA_028281765.1). Lineage (GTDB taxonomy): Bacteria > Planctomycetota > UBA1135 > UBA1135 > UBA2386 > JANQJF01. The sequence continues at coordinate 26,791 of JANQJF010000003.1, forward strand.
CGACATCGCGCTCGACTATCCGGAAGCCTACGAGGAGTTCCCTTGGGGTGAGCGCGCGATCAAGGTGCGCGGCAAGATCTTCACGTTCGTGAACCGCACCAAGGAAGGCGGCTCGAGCGTGACGGTCAAGCTCCCCGAGTCGTCGAAGGAAGCGCTGCTGCTGCCGTTCACGGAGCCGACGCACTACGGCATGGGGAAGTACGGCTGGGTCACGTGCCGCTTCGCCGCGAACGAAGAGCCGCCGATCGACCTGCTCGAGGACTGGATCGACGAAAGCTTCCGCGCGGTCGCGCCGAAGAAGCTCGTCGCCGCGCTCGACGACGAGGAGCCGACTCCGGCACTGAAGAAGAAGGCGACGAAGAAGAAGCCGACGAAGAAGGCCACTCCGAAGAAGAAGCCGGCGACCAAGAAGAAGACCGTCACGAAGAAGCCAGCCGCGAAGAAGAAGCCGACCCGGCGCAAGAAACCGTGATCATCACAGCCCTCCGCAGCCTCACCGCTCTCGTCGCCGTCTGGTCTCTCGCAGGGTGCGACGATCCGCCGCCCGACGCGAGCACGCCACCGGAGCAGCCGCCGGGCCACGCCAAAATGGTCTCGGCACTGCGCGAAGTCGCCGCGCGCACCGACTCGGATCACTACTACCAAGGCGGACGGCGCGCGCGGGAACTCACGAAGCAGCTCGAGGAGCAGGGCGAAAACGCCCCGTGGCGTCTCTACCTCGACGCCGGCACCGCAGAGCTCCAGCTCGGCAACGAACGTGCAGGAATCGCAATCCTGGAGAACGCGCACCAGCGCCTCGTCGACGGCCGCCTGCGCGGCGGCCTACCCGCGCGCGCCGAGATCTCCTTCCACCTCGGCGTCGGCTACCTGCGCCTCGCCGAGACGCAGAACTGCTGCGCGATCCCGTCGCCGGAGAGCTGCATCCTGCCCATCCGAGGGGGCGGCCTGCACCAGGATCGAGAAGGCTCCGAGCAGGCCGTGCGCTACTTCAGAGAGGTGCTCGATGCGAACGCCACCGGCGAATACTGGCGTCTCTCGGCGCAGTGGCTGCTCAACATCGCGCACATGACGCTCGGTGACTACCCGGACGGTGTGCCGGAGGACGTGCGGATTCCCGAAAGCGCATTCGAGTCGAAGACACCGGCACCGCGCATGCGCAACATCGGCGCCGCGCTCGGCGTCAACACGTTCAGCCTCTCGGGCAGCACGATCGTCGACGACTTCGACGGCGACGACTACCTCGACATCCTCATCTCGACGTGGGACACGCAGGGCCGCCTCCAGCTCTTCGTCAACCAGCGCGACGGAACGTTCGCCGAGCGTGGCGAGGCTGCAGGACTCGGCGACCTGCTCGGCGGCCTCAACATGGTGCAGGCCGACTACGACAACGACGGCGATCTCGACTTCCTCGTGTTGCGCGGCGCGTGGCTGTTCGAGCACGGCCGCCATCCGAACTCTCTCGTGCGCAACAACGGCGACGGCACGTTCACCGACGTGACGTTCGACGCCGGTCTCGGACGGGTGCACTACCCGACGCAGACAGCCGCGTGGGCGGACTACGACAACGACGGCGATCTCGACCTGTGCATCGGCAACGAGAGTCGGCGGAGCGCGCGCGCGCCGAGCCAGCTGTTCCGCAACAACGGCGACGGCACATTCACCGACGTGGCCGGCGCTGCCGGTGTGCGGCACTACGGGTTCACGAAGGCGGTTGCGTGGGGAGACTACGACGCCGATGGTTTCGTGGATCTCTACATCTCGAACAATGGCGAGACGAACGTTCTGTATCGCAACCAAGGCGACGGCACGTTCACGGAAGTCAGCAGCGACCTCGGTGTCGGTGAACCCCGGGACAGCTTTCCCGCGTGGTTCTGGGACTTCGACAACGACGGCAAGCTGGACCTCTACGTCTCGAGCTACGGCACCGGTATCGCCCACATCTCCGCCTATCATCTCGACCGGCCGATGGCGCAGTACGAGACCGCCAAGCTCTACCGCGGCGGAGACGGAGCGAAGTTCGAGGACGTCGCCCAAACGGCGGGCCTCGACTACCCCGCCATGCCGATGGGAGCCAACTTCGGCGACCTCGACAACGACGGCTTCCTCGACTTCTATCTCGGCACCGGCAACGTCTACTACTTCAGCGTGATGCCGAACCTGATGTATCGCAACGACGGCGGCACGCGCTTCGACGACGTCACGATGGCCGCGGGACTCGGGCACCTGCAAAAAGGTCACGGCGTCGCGTTCGCGGATCTCGACAACGACGGTGACGTCGACATCGTCGAACAGCTCGGCGGCGCGTTTGCGGGCGACGGCTTCCGCGACACGGTCTTCGAGAATCCCGGCAACGACAACCACTGGCTGACGGTCCACCTCGTCGGCACCGAGTCGAACCGTTGCGCAATCGGCGCGCGCATCCGTGTCGTCGTGAAGAGCGGCGACGCCAGTCGCTCGATCTACCGGCACGTCAACAGTGGCGCGAGCTTCGGCGCGAACCCGCTGCGGCAGACGATCGGGCTCGGCGATGCGACGGCAATCGAGCGCATCGAGGTGCTGTGGCCGAAGACCGGCGAGACGCAGACGCTGACCGGCGTCGGCATGGACCGCGCGATCCGAATCACCGAAGGCTCGACGGCCGTCCAAACGATCGAACTCGAGAAACTGTCGCTCGCGAACTGAATACGGACAGTCCGGCGGCGACACTCTCGGGCATGACCACGATCGTCACCCACATCGAGAAGGGCGGCCGCTACGCGGTCCTCGGCGCTGGCCACGGTATGTTCAAGACATCTCGCCCCTCCGTGGTGCTCGGCAGCCTTCTTCCGAGCGAGTCGGAGGGGCGCGAATCCGTGCTCGCGCTCTGCGACTCCAAGGGCGCGATCGCCTTCGGCCACTCCAAGGAGTTTCGCGTCGTCTCGATCGACGGCCAGTCGCCGAAGTCGGTTCTCGATGGCGGCTAGCGCACGCGCGCGAGTCGCCGGTGTCACCGCGCGCTCGTAACCGCTTCCTGACCGAACGTTGCGTCGAGACGCATCCGGAAGCCTCGCGTTGCAAGGGTGTTGCAGCGCGTGTTCGGCTGGCCGATATGCTGGTCCCATGTCCTCGCCATCCCTGCGCGCCGCACTTTTCCTGGCGCTGTTCTGCGCCGGCAGCGTGCCGGCTCAGCAGATCGTCACTCCCGGCACCGACCCGATCGACCCCCTCCACCTGGTCGAATACGGCCCCGACCGCAGCATCCGCGATGCCCTGATCGAAGACGGTTCGTTCTACGGCGACCTAGGCCAGTTCGGGATCGCGCGACTCGAAGCCGGACGACTCGCGTCCCTGGTCGCGAGCGGCACTCCGGTGCAGCAACTGCCGAACATCTTCCCGGGCGAAGTCCTCGTCCGCGCGGCGCGCAGCCGCATCGGCATGGGCCCGATCCATGGCCGCCTCGTCGCCGCGCGACGCGCGTTCTTCCTGACGGCAGCGCAGCCGAGCGAACTCCCAGCCGTGTGCCAGGGCAACGGCTTCCACGGCGGGCTCGAGGTCCTGGAGCTGGACCGCCCGTACCGGCGATCGACGCAGACTGCGGACTCGACGATCGCCCTGGGCGGCACGGGACCGAACCAGGCCATCGCGACGATGGTCAGCGAAGTCAACCAGTCGACGCTCCTTGCGCACGTCACCACGCTGGCCGCGATCCACACGCGCCGCGCGACGCAGCCCGGCTACGACCAGGCCGTCACCTACGTGCTCGGCGAACTCGCCAACATGCCGAACCTCGCCGTGCAGACGCAGAACTTCCTCCCCGTCTACGGCCCGAACGTCATCGCGGAGCTCCCGGGCACCGACCTTGCGAACGAAATCGTCATGGTCGGCGCGCACCTCGACTCCACGACGAACACCGTCGATCAGACGATGCGGTCTCCCGGAGCGGACGACAACGCATCCGGCTCCGCGGCCGTGCTGGAGATCGCACGCATTCTGTCGACGCGTTCGTTCCGTCGCACGCTGCGCTTCGCCTGGTGGAGCGCCGAAGAGAACGGCCTCGAGGGCAGCGAAGCCTACGCCGCCGTCGCCGCCCAGAACGGCGACAACATCGTCGCGTACGTCAACACCGACATGAACGCGTACCGCGCTCCGGGTGACTCGTACAGCGTCGACTACGTCCTCAACGACTCGACGACGAGCCTCGTGAACGCGCTGATCCAGTCGACGAACACCTACGTTCCGACGCTCGCCACGAACACCGGCACGCTGAGCGGCGGCACGAGCGACCACCGCGCGTTCTTCCAAGCAGGGTTCCCGGCGGCCTTCCCGTTCGAAGACATCGGCAACTACACGCCGTTCATCCACACTTCGAACGACGACGTCGGCAACTCGGCCAACGACTTCACGCTGTCGCGGCTGATCACTCAATCGATCGTCGCCGGCCTCGCCGACCTCGCGGTTCCCGACGGCGGCGGATCGTTCGAAACGTTCGGCTCGGCGTGCGCGACGAGCGTCCCGGCACCGCCGTGCGGCTCGATCAACGCGAGCGGCGGCACGCTGACCGGCGCGATCCGCGACAACGAATACGGGTACTACGTCCCCCACTCGGGCACGTCGTTCGTCGAGTCGTTCGAGATCTTCACGCAGTCGACGGGCGGCAACACCGTGGTCAACGCCTACGTCTATACCGAAGTCGCCGGTGAGCCGGCCGCGACGGCCATCGCGTCGTCGACGATGACGGTCGGCCCTGCGGCAGCGTTCTACACGGCGACGTTCGACCCGCCTGTCACGGTCAGCGGCGACTTCTACGTCGCGCTCGACCACTCGGCCGAGACGTCCGTCATCTCGACGCTGACGTCAGGCACGCCGGGCACCGCGTTTTGGCGCGACCCGCCGCTGACCGGCAACTGGTCGCAGTCCGGCCTCGTCGACTTCCCGTCGTACCGCGTGAACTGCGCGAGCCAGGTCTCGCCTTCGATCGGTGCCGTGGGCGTCGCGACGATCGACCAGGACTTCACGCTGACTCTCGAAGGGGCTCCAGCGAACGCGGGGGCCTCGCTCGTGTTCGGGTTCAACGACCAGGTGCTCGACGGCGGCGTCCCGCTACCGCTCGCGCTACCGGGTGCACCAGGGTGCGCGATCCAGGTCTCGATCCAGGCGACGTTTCTCAATCCGGCGAACGGCTCCGGCAGCTCGAGCCTGCTGATCGCCGTCCCCAACGACCCGCTCCTGCTCGACTCCGAATTCTACAACCAGTGGCTGATCCTCGACGCCGCCGCGAATTCGCTCGGTGTCGTCGTGACGAACGCTGCAAAGTCGACGATCGGGGAGTAGCACTACAGCCATGCCGGCTGCCATCGAGTTCTACTTCGACTTCATCTCCCCCTACGCCTGGCTCGCGCTCGAGCGTGCGGCCGCATTCGAACAGGAGCACGACGCGCGCTTCGAGCTGCGCCCGATCGTCTACGCGATCCTGCTCAACGAGACCGGATTGACCGGTCCGGCCGAACAGCCGGAGAAACGCAGGTATCTCTACCAGGATCTCGTGCGCAGCGCACAACGCCTGGGATTGCGGGTGGAAGGCCCACCCGCCCACCCGTTCCGCTCGCTCGAAGCGCTGCGCCTCGCGATCTCGCAGCTGGAAACGCCGCACGCGCTGTCCCTCTGCGTCGCGATTGCGCGCGCGTGCTGGCACGACGGCAAGGATCTCTCCGACCTCGCGACCCTGGTCGAGGCGGGCGCGGAGTTCGGTCTCGATGCGGATCGGGTGCGAGCCACGCGAACCGATCCGGAAGTGAAGGACGTGCTGCGGCAGAACACGCGGCGCGCGCGCGAAGCGGGCGTGTTCGGCGTGCCGACGTTCTGCTTCGGCGGTGAGCTGTTCTGGGGTCAGGATCGGATGGACGCGTTGGGCGAGCTCGTGGATGGGAGCGTGGAGCCGCTGGATCAGGAGCACATCGAGCGGATGCTGGCGCGGCCGCGGGCGGTGGACAGGCGGGGGTCGGGAACGGGAGCGGGAACGGAACCTTAAGACGGGGGCGGAGCGGGGACGTCTCAAGGCTCCGCGCCCTCGCCCGTGCCCGTGCCTCTACCGGAACGACCCACAAACCAGGTCGAACACCTTGTCCGCCTTCTCGACCTCCGGTCGCGGGCCGATCATCTTCACGAATAGCGCTTCCCCCTCCATCTCGAGCACCGCCGCGATCATCATCGCGTCGTCGACGCGCTCGCCGGACATTCCTTGGAACGCGCCTCGGATGTGAATCTTCGTTGCCGCCCGTCCGAGAATCGGGATCTTCGGCAAAGCCGCGATCTCGTCGTCGCTCAAGGCCTTCTGCCCCATCTGCGAACGCCAACGATTCAGATTGGGCCCCAGGCCACCGCCATTGCCACGCAGCGCTACGACGTAGAACTCGCTCCCGCCGCCGAACTTCAGGCTGACGCGTCGCATCGAGCTTGCACGACCTTCTCTCCATCCCTGGGGCAAGTCGTATGCCAGCTTCCGCGAGCGGTCGCTGAACTGGCCGGTCGCGAACTCCCAGCTCAGGAACTTCCGGACCTCGCCCCAGGCCCGGGTCGCGTTGTCGTGGTCGTAGCGTGCACTCGACGGATTCGCGAACGCGTGGTTCGCGGGGTAGCTGTGAATCGTCACGCGGCGCCCGGCTTCTTCCATCCCGGTGCGGAAGTTCGCGACGGCCTCCGGCGGAATCCCTCGGTCCTTCTCGCCGAAGATCCCGAGGACCGGCGCCCGGATCGCCCGTAGCGTCTTGGGGTCGTCGATGAGCCGACCGTAGTAGATGACCGCGGCGTCGAGATTCGGCTCTGCGATCGCCAGGCGCAGCGACCAGCCGCCGCCGAAACACCAGCCGATGCAGGCGGTCTTCTTCGCGGCGACGCGTTCGTCCTCCTGCAGGAAGTCGTGCGCGGACCGCAGCGTCTTCAACGCGGAATCGGGATTCACACCCTTCATCGCGGCCAGGGCCGCGTCCCGCGTCGTCGCGACGACACCACGGTAGAGGTCGATCGCCAGCGCGGCGTAGCCCGAGGCGGCGAGGCGATCCGCCCAGTGCCGAATGTGGTCGTTCAGCCCCCACCACTCGTGGATCACGAGAACGGCGGCGTCGGCCTTCCCGCCAGGAGGAAGCGACAGGTAGGCCTTCTCACCGCCGACCTCGATGTCCTTGCCGTGCAGCTTCGGCGCCTGCCCTTCCTTGAGCTCATGCAGCGCGGCGAACGCGTCCTCGTCGAGGACGCCGGTCCACGTCGTCGTCGGACGGGAGGCCGGCTTCGAATCAGGCTTGTCGCCACCCTGCGCGGCGACGAGAGAGGGTAACGCCAGGACGGCGAGGAGAACGGTGGTGCGCATGCCGCCGTTGTAACTCCTGCCGCACCGCTTAACGAGAAAAGCCCCGCGCCGGGGCGCGAGGCTTCCGCTCGACTCCGCTCGGACGACTACAGCGAGTTGTTCGAGAGATACATCTGCAGGCCGTCCGAGAGCTTGCCGATGCCGAGTAGCGGACCACCGGCGCCGATCACGGCCCACTGGGCATAGATCGACAAGCCGTTGGCGCTCGGGTCGTTTGCGATACCGAACGGGAACGTGTTTTGACCGAGGCCGTTCGTGTTCCCTGCCGCCAGCGCCGCATCGATGCTGTTCAGGAGCGAGCAGCCCGGAGCGATGACGCTGAGGTCGGTGATCGTCTGCTGGAAGCCGATCCAGACGGCGGACGGGGCGTTCGCACCCGCGCCGCTGACCGTGATGCCGAAGCCGCCGTTGCCGAGGAACGGCGCACCACCGGAGTTGCCGATCATCGGGCCGCCACAGCCTTGGCCGTAGGTCGTCGCGTTGGCGAACGGATCCTGCAGGAAGACGCGGTAGCCCGAGCAGGTCGCGATGAACAGGTCGGTGAAGCCGTCACCGTCGATGTCGAGGACGCCGACGTCGTGCGTGCCACCGGCGTTCCACGGCATGTTCAGGCTCGGGTCGTTGTCGACGAAGCCGCTGTTGCCACCGAGGTTCTCGAGCAGCGCGAGGCGGCTCGAGTTGCAGTTCGAGATGTCGACGTCGACGTCACACACCGCGACGTCCAGGTCGCCATCGAGGTCGAAGTCTTCGGCCTTGATGTTGCCGCCGAAGCCGTCCGTGCGAAGGCTGCCGGTCGTCGTGTTGCGCTGGGTGTTGATCGTGCCGTTCGGGTTCGTGCTCATGTTGTAGAGCACGAAGTCGTCGCCGTCGTCGATGACGTAGATGTCCGAACGACCGTCGTTGTTGTAATCCTTGACGCGAGCCATGTAGACGGCATCACCACCGAAGCCGGTGCCTGTGAGCTGCTGGACCTGCGTGAAGACACCCGGGTTGCTCGGGCCGGAGTTGATCAACAGCTCCATCGGATCGAACATGCCCGACACCTTGATGATGTCCGGGAACGAGTCACCGTTCATGTCGCAGATGAAGCTGCCCGTGCCAAACACCGAGTTGTTGGCGCCGGTCGGGAAGGCGGTGGACGTGTTGTTGACGAACGTGCCGTCGCCGTTGTTCAGCATCAGCTGATCTTCGAGCGGCGAATCGTAGTCCGAGAAGTAGAGGTCGAGGTCGCCGTCGAGATCGACGTCACCTTCGTAGACCGCGCAGAATTTCGGACCCGGAACCAGCGTCGGGAAGGCGTTGGGCAGCACCTGGAAGCCAGCCCACGAACCGCCGGGGCCCGTGTTGCCTTGGTTGATGTAGAGCCTCGGCTGCTCGAAGAACGTCGTCGCCGTGACGAGATCCTTCCAGCCGTCACCGTTCGCGTCGAACGACAGGACATCGCGGTCGTCCGTCGAGTCGAGCAACTCGGGCGCGAGCGTGGACGTGCGCTCGATCAGGTTGCCGTTTTCGTTCATCAGCAGCACGTTCGTGCGGGCGCCGGCGTTCGAGAACGGCAGCTTGCGCAGGATGACGATGTCTTCGTCACCGTCTTGGTCGAAGTCATCCGCGATGATGTCCTTCTCCTGGTTGTCGTTGACGGAGACGGACGACAGCGTCAACCGAGACGCATCTTCGGAGAAGTCGATCCAAGACTGGGCGTACAGACTCGGCGTTGCGAGGAGGATCGGAGTGAGGATCCGAGCGGAGAAGTGCATAGAGGAGTCCTTTGGAGGCTCTGTGAGTCGACCCGGGGCAGAGAAGATTCGGGCGTGGTCGCGATGATAGCGGCTCCCGTGACCTTTCACCCAAAATCCCCGCGCGCAAGGCGCGTTCGCTTTCGGTAAGGCCAGGGTTCCCAATCCTTCCGGCGCGCCGAACAGGCGTAATTCCCGGCATGAACGGACGATTCCGCGCGGATTGCGCCGAATCGCATCCTGCCGGTCAGCCGGGGAGCGCGAAGCCGAGACGCTCGAGATCGTCCCGCAAGGCCCCGACGGCGCGGCCGCTGAGCGGCGGGATCGGCGCGCGCGGCGGGCCGACGTCGACTCCGAGCAGAGTCATCGTCGCCTTGGCGGCCGCCAGGTAGCTGCGGCCGACGAGCGCATCGATGAACGCGACCGAGCGCCGCTGCTGCCGAGCCGCCGCCTCGAGATCACCCGCCTCGAACGCGGCGATGAGCTCCTGGTAGACGCCCGGAATCATGTTGTAGGTGCTGCCGACCGCGCCGCGCGCGCCGTACGACCAGCCCGCGAGCAGGGTCTCGTCGGTGCCGTGCAGGATGTCGAAACGGCCGTCCTCCAGCGCGATGAGCCGCTGCTCCTGCACCTGGTCCGGATTCGTGTACTTCACTCCCGCGAGCGACGGCACGAACTGCCGTCCACGCTCCAGCACCTCGACGGTCGAGAGCGTGACTCGGCTGAAGGCCGGCAGGTCGTAGTAGTAGAACGGCGCGCCGGGGGCCTCGGCCGCCACCTCGCGCAGGTACGCGAGCAGATCCTCGACGGTCTCGGGCCGGAAGTAGAACGGCGCGATCGATGCGATCGCATCGGCACCGATCGTCCCGGCGTGGCGCGCAAGCGCCTTGGCGTCCGGCAGAGCCAGATGCCCGACGTGGACGACGACGCACAGGGACGTGCCGCGGGCGACCTCGACCCAGCGCTGCGCGAGCTCCTGACGCTCGCCGACGGACAGCGACACACCCTCTCCGGACGAGCCGCCGACGAACACGCCGCGCAAGCGGTTGTCGATGAAGTGCTCGGCCTGCCGCTCGACGGCGCGCAGATTGAGCGCTCCGTCCGCGGTCATCGGAGTGAACGGCGCGGGCATCAGCCCGCGCATCGGCGGGAACGAGTCGGTCATGCGGCTACGATCAGAGCGCCATGCCAGGACAGGATCCAGTCACGACACGACTCGACGAGCTGCGCGCGTGCTACCGGGACGGGCTACTCGAGGACACGCTGCCGTTCTGGCTGCCGCGATCGATCGATCGCGAGGAGGGCGGATTCCTGACGATACGGGATCGCGACGGCACTCTGCTCGACGACGACAAGGGCATCTGGCAGCAAGCGCGCTTCACCTGGCTACTCGGCGAACTCCACAACACCGTCGAGCCCCGGCCCGAGTGGCTCGACGCGTGCCGCCACGGCATCGAGTTTCTCCAGCGCGCCGCCACGGACCCCACGGACGGACGCATGTGGTTCCACGTCACGCGCGACGGCCGCCCGATCCGCAAGCGTCGCTACGCGTTCTCCGAATCGTTCGCGAGCATCGCGTTCGGCGAGTTCGCGAAGGCGATGTCGAGCGACGAGCACGCCGTGCGCGCGGCCGAGACGTTCGAGCGCTTCGCGAATCACGAGCCGGCACCGAAGTTCACCAACGTCCGCCCGCTCGTCGGAATCGGTGTTCCGATGATCACGCTCGGCGCTTGCCAAGAGCTGCGAGACTCCATCGGCTACGACCGCGCGGACGAGTGGATCGACCGCAGCCTCGAGACGATCGAAACCCTGTTCGTGCACCCCGAACTGCGCGTCGTGCTCGAAACCGCGAACCCCGACGGCACGGTCTCCGAGCACGCGGACGGCCGCAACCTCAACCCGGGTCATGCGATCGAGGGCGCATGGTTCGTCCTTCGCGAAGCGAGACACCGCGACGACGCGCGCCTGCGCCGACTCGGCTGCGACATGCTGGACTGGATGTGGGAGCGCGGCTGGGACCGCGAGCACGGCGGCATGCTCTACTTCGTCGACCTGCACGGCGGGCCGCCAGCCGAGTACTGGCACGACATGAAGTTCTGGTGGCCGCACAACGAGACGATCATCGCGACGCTGTTCGCGTTCGCCGAGACCGGCGAGCGGCGCTACGCCGAGTGGCACGCCCAGGTCCACGACTGGGCCTACGCACACTTCCCCGACGAAGAGCACGGCGAATGGTTCGGCTACCTCCGCCGCGACGGCGCAGTTTCGTCCCGCATCAAGGGCAACCGGTGGAAAGGCCCGTTCCATCTGCCGCGGATGCAGCTCGAGTGCTGGCGGCTCTGCGATCGAATCGGACGAGATTGACGCAGGCCAGGCACGCGGCCGCTCCGACCACGAGGACGAACGCCCAGTGTCCGACGAACCCGGTGACGACAAGACACCAAAACACGAGCTCGCCGGCACGCCTCATCCAAATCCGAGGGTACCGTGCGTGACATCCATCGCGACCCTACTGTTCGTTCCATGACCAAGATCCTCGCCTTCGCCGGCAGCGCCCGGCGTGAGTCCTTCAACAAGAAGCTCGCGGCGGTGTGCGCCGCCGCCGCAGAGAAGGCCGGCGCCGAGGTGACGCTCGCCGACATGCGCGACTACGAGATGCCGCTGTACGACGGCGACCTCGAAGAAGCGGACGGCATCCCCGATGGCGCCAAGCGCTTCAAGGAGTTGATGCTCGCCCACGACGGACTCCTGATCGCGTGCCCGGAATACAACAGCTCGATCACCCCCCTACTCAAGAACACGATCGACTGGGTTTCTCGCCCCGGGTTCAACGAGCCGATGCTGGCCGCGTTCCAAGGCAAGACCGCGGCGCTCGCGAGCGCGTCGCCTGGCGCGCTGGGCGGAATGCGCGGCCTGGTCCACGTCCGATCGATCCTCGGCAACATCGGCGTGCTCGTCGTGCCGACGCAGGTCGCCGTCGGCGGCGCGCACGAGAAGTTCGACGCAAACGGTCAGCTGACCGACGCGAAGCTCGGCGAGCGGATCGACGGCATGGCACGAGAACTTGTCGACACGACGAGCAAACTCATCGGCTGACGCGACGCGCGCGGATTGCCTGACGTAAGAGACGCGCGTCCTCCGCAGCGCGGTGCAGCGCATCGAGCCGTTGGAGTTCGTGCGCAACGGTCGACGTCATCCGGTGAATCGCGAACATTCCGAGGATCAGGAAGACCACGACGAACGCGACCATCTCGACAATGAGAAACGGCGCGGGGTCACGCTGCGACGCGGGCTCCAGCACCGCGCACTGCACGAACCACGCGCTCGCGAACCAGACGAATCCCGCGGAACCGAGCGCGAGTAGCGCCCCCCATAGGGCTACGCAGAACCCCATAGACGTCGACCGCGGTTTCCGCGGCGACTTCACCGACTGCAGCATGAATCCTCCCTTTGCCCAAGAGCTGCACTGCAGTGTGTGCTATCGGCGCGTTGCGGGCGCCGATTGAGGGGATCCACGACAGCCTCGGCGGATTCGTCCAAGAATGCGACAGTCGCGAATCCCCGCCCTCAGGCCGGGATGATCCCGTTGTCACGGAGGTGCACGAGAATCGCCTCGACGCTCTCGTCGAGTGAGTGCTTGACGGTATCCAGCACGAGCTCGGCGGACGCTGGCGCCTCGTACGGCGCGTCCACGCCGGTCACGTTCGTGATCTCGCCCGCGCGGGCTCGCGCGTAGAGGCCGTGCCCGTCACGGCTCTCGCAGACGTCCAGCGGCGCGGAGCAGAACACCTCGACGAAGCGTGCCTCGCCGACGATACGCCTAGCCTCGGCACGGTCCGCGGAGAGCGGAGACACGAGAGCTGCGATCGAGATGAGACCGACGTCGTTGCAGAGGCGCGCGACCTCGGCGCAGCGACGCTGGTTCTCGAAGCGGTCGGCCCCCGAGAAGCCGAGGTCGCGGTTGATGCCACCGCGCAGGTTCTCGCCGTCGAGCACGTGCACGCCGTGCCCGAGGTCGAACAGCGCCTTCTCGAGCGCGAACGCAATGGAGCTCTTGCCGGAACGCGGCAGACCCGTGAGCCAAATCGTGACCGGCTGATGTCCGAGACGCTTCGATCGATCCTCGATCGAAACCTTGCTGAGCTGCGAACGGATGTGGCGACCCGCATCGCGCGCGCGCGCCGTGCGTCCCTCGAGAGTCGCCTCGGCCGAACGCCGGTCGACGATCATGCCGGCACCGAGCGTCGCGTTGGTGAGTCGGTCGATCAGGATGAACGCACCCGTGTGGCGATTCTTCGCATAGGCGTCGAACGCGAGCGGACGCATCGTCTCCAGACTGATGCGACCGATCTCGTTGAGACCGAGGTCCTTCGCGTCCTCCCGCCGCAGCGTGTTCACATCCATGCGGTAGGACAGCTCGGTGACGGTCGCGGGAGTTTGCACCGTCGTCTGCTTGATCAGGTAGCTGCCGCCGACCTCGAGTCGTGCATCGCTCATCCACACGACCATCGCTTCGATCGAGTTGTCGAGCTTGGACGCGTTGGCCGGATGCACGAGCATGTCGCCGCGCGACACGTCGATCTCGTCTTCGAGAGCGACGGTGACCGACATCGGCGCAAACGCCTCTTCGAGTTCACCGTCGAACGTGACGATTGACTTCACGCGGCTCTTCTTGCCCGACGGGATCGCGACGACCTCGTCACCCCTACGGATGATCCCGGACTCGACCGTGCCGCCGAACCCTCGGAAGTTGAGGTCGGGGCGAATGACATACTGCACAGGGAAGCGCAGGTCGATCAGGTTGCGGTCACTCGCGATGTGCACGGTCTCGAGCAGGTCGAGCAGCGTGCTGCCACCGTACCACGGCATCGACTCGCTGCGCTCGGCTACGTTGTCGCCGCGCAGCGCCGAGATCGGGATGAAGTGGACATCGGTCGCCTGCAACTTGGCGGCGAAGTCGCTGCACTCGCTGCGGATGTCGTCGAACACTTTCTGATCGAAGTCGACGAGATCCATCTTGTTGACCGCGAACACTACGTGTCGGATGCCGAGCAGCGAAACGATGAAGGAGTGACGGCGAGTCTGCTCGAGCACGCCCCGGCGCGCGTCGACCAAGATGATCGCGAGAGCGCAGTTCGATGCGCCCGTCGCCATGTTGCGGGTGTACTGCTCGTGCCCCGGCGTGTCGGCGATGATGAACTTGCGTCGCTCGGTCGCGTAGTAGTAGTGCGCGACGTCGATCGTGATGCCCTGCTCGCGCTCGGCCTCGAGGCCGTCGAGGAGAAGCGCGAAGTCGAGCTCTTCGCCGGTCGTGCCGAAGCGCTTCGTGTCACGTTTGGCGGCTTCGAGCTGGTCCTCGAACACCTGCCCCGTGTCGTGCAGCAGACGACCGATCAACGTGGACTTGCCGTCGTCGACGCTGCCGCACGTGAGGAGCCGCAGCAGCTCCTTCTCGCGGTAGGTCTCGAGAAACTTGTCGATGCCCAATCGGGCGACTTCGTCAGCACGCGTCATTAGAAGTAGCCCTCGCGCTTCTTCTCTTCCATCGAGCCGGCTTCGTCGTAGTCGATGACCCGGCCCTGCCGTTCGGACGACTTGCACAGCATCATCTCTTCGAGGATCTCCGGAATGGACGCGGCGTCCGACTCGACCGCGCCCGTCAGCGGGTAGCAGCCGAGCGTGCGGAAGCGGATCTTCTTCATCTCCGGCTCTTCGCCGGGCTCGAGCGGAATCCGGTCGTCATCGACCATGATCAGCGTGCCGTTGCGCTCGACCACCGGTCGCTCCTTCGCGTAGTAGAGCGGAATGACCGGAATGTTCTCGTAGTGGATGTAGAGCCAGACGTCGAGCTCGGTCCAGTTGGACAGCGGGAACACGCGGATCGACTCGTCCTTGTGGACACGGCTGTTGTAGAGGTTCCAGAGCTCCGGCCGCTGGTTCTTGGGATCCCACGCGTGGAACTTGTCGCGGAACGAGAACACGCGCTCCTTCGAGCGACTCTTCTCCTCGTCGCGTCGTGCGCCACCGAAGGCCGCGTCGAAACGGTAGTGATCGAGCGCCTGCTTCAGCGCCTCGGTCTTCATGATGTGCGTGTAGCGCTGCGTGCCGTGATCGAACGGGTTGATGTTGTCCTCGACACCCTTCTTGTTGATCCACTCGATGAGGTCCGCGCCGATGTCCTTGCAGAGCTGGTCGCGGAACTCGATCATCTCCCGGAACTTGAACGTCGTGTTGACGTGCATCAGCGGGAACGGGATCTTCCCGGGGTGGAAGGCCTTCTGCGCGAGCCGCAGCATGCACATCGAGTCCTTGCCGATCGAAAACAGCATGACCGGCTTTTCGAACTCCGCCGCGACTTCGCGGATGATGTGGATGCTCTCGTGCTCGAGCTCCTTGAGGTGGTTCAGGACGTACTGATTCATGATGCGGGCGGCGAGAGCATGCCGCGCTCCTGAAGTTGTTCGATCAGTTGTTGGACGCAGCCGTCGAGGTCGGTGTCACCCGTCCGCACGACCATCTCGGGCTGCTCCGGCGCTTCGTACGGCGCGGAGATGCCGGTGAACTCGGGGATGTCCCCCGCGCGGGCCTTCTTGTAGAGCCCCTTCGGGTCGCGGGACTCACACACTTCGAGCGGCGCGTCGACGAACACTTCGAAGAAGCGGCCGTCCACGACCTTCGCCCGAGCCTTGGCTCGATCGCTGCGATACGGCGAAATGAAGGCGGTGAGGACGATCGCACCCGCATCGACGAACAATGCGGACACTTCGCCGATGCGGCGGATGTTCTCTTCGCGATCCTCGGGGGTGAAGCCGAGATCACCGTTGAGCCCGTGCCGGACGTTGTCACCGTCGAGCACGTAGACAAGCCGTCCTTGGCGATGCAGCTCGCGTTGCAGCGCGACCGAAACCGTGGACTTGCCCGATCCGGAGAGACCGGTGAACCACAGCACGCAGCCGCGTTGACCGAGCAGTCGCTCCCGGTCGTCACGGACGACGTCGCCGTGATGGAACGTGACGTTGTCGCTGCGCTCGCTCATCGGGTCGATACGTCGAGCACCTGGATCGACCACTCGCGATCCGCGAGGAACAACCCGAGCTCTTTGTTGCGGTTCTGGATGATCAGGTTGTCTTCGGTCGGCCGTTCGTGGAATCGGTGGATGCCCTTCTCGTCGAGCAGCCAGACCGGAATCACGAACTCGCCCGACAGCAGCCGGATGTTCGGCAGCAGCAGCGTGACGACGGCCTCTTCGGCGTCGATGACCGAGTCGTCGAACTCCGTCGACACCGCGACGCACAGCGTGCCATCGGTGCGCAGCGCGCCGATCGCGAGATGCAGCTTCTCACGCACCGCGCCGTTCTTGACGTGGACCTCGACGGCGACGTCGTCACCCGGCATGAAGGTGTTGCGCGGCTTCCGCGTCTCCGGATCGATCAAGCGCGACGACACGATCTCCGGCAGCTGCTCACCCTGAACAGGCTCGGGCGCCGGCTTGCCGGCCTGATCCGCATCCCACGGGCTCGCGTCCTCCTCCTTGACGTGCTTGGCCGAGAACGTCGCGTACTCGTTCGTCACGACGACCGAGTCGTCGTACATCTTGAGTTCGCCGTTCTGGATCCACATCGCGCGATCGCAGAGCTGACGCACGTCGTAGAGCGAGTGAGAGCAGAAGAACATCGTCTTGCCCGAGTGCTTGAACTCGAGGATCCGCTCGGCGCACTTGCGCCGGAAGCTCATGTCGCCGACCGCGAGGATCTCGTCGATGATCAATACTTCGGGGTCGGTCGCGACGGCGACGCTGAACCCGAGTCGGCAGACCATCCCGGACGAGTACGTCCGGATCGGCATCTTGATGAAGTCACCGAGCTCGGAGAACTCGAGGATCTCGTCGTACTTGGCCTGCGCTTCCTTGCGGGAGAGCCCCATCAGCGCCGCGTTCATGAAAATGTTCTCGCGGCCGCTGAAGTTCTGGTTGAAGCCCGCACCGAGCTCGAGAAGACTCGCGACCCGGCCGCGCAGAGTGAAGCTGCCGCCGGTCGGATACGTCGTGCCCGTGAGGATCTTGAGCAGCGTCGACTTGCCGGCTCCGTTCGCTCCGATCAAACCGACGCAGGTCCCCTGCGGCACCTCGAAGCTGACGTCGCGGAGTGCGTGTACTTCGCGGTACGGCTTGTCCGGACCCCACGGCAGCTTCTCGGTCAGCCTCGACCAAGGGTTGCCGTAGAGGCGGTAGGTCTTGGAGAGGTTCTGGACTGTGATCGCGGGGTCGGGCATCAGACGAGGTCAGCGAACTTGTGGCGACGGCTCTTGAAGAAACCGTAGCCCAGAACGAGGGCGAACGCGGCCCACGCGAACGACAGCGCGATGTTGACCGGGAGAGAGAAGGGAAATGCACCCGCGTAGAGCTCGTCGCTCCACGTGTGCCCGATGCCGAACACCTGCCGCTGTGCGAGCACCATCGGCAGCGCCGGGTTGAACAGCAGCGCGTTCGCCACCCAGCCGGCGCCGACGCCGCTGAATGTCGATTCGACCATGTCGAGACGCCAGAAGTTCGGAGTCAGGAAGAACCAGGCGGTCGCGAAGATGCGGTAGAGGTGGCCGATATCACGCAGGAAGACGTTGGCCCCCGCGAGCAGCAAACCGACGCCGGTCGCGAAGACCAGCTGCACGACGATCAGCACCGGCCACCACAGGAAGTCGAGCCCGATGCGCACCTCGCCGAACGCGAGCCCAGCGATCAGCAGCACACCGCAGCCGACGATGTAGACCACCATCGACACCAACACCGGCACCAGCGGGAGCATCTCGCAGGGGAACTTGACCTTCTTGACCAGGTTCGCGCTGCCGAGGATCGAGCCGAGGGCCGTGCTCGTCGACTCGTTGATCGCGCCGAACGACAGGATGCCCGCGAACAGATACATCGCGAATGCGGGGTTCGGCCCCCCCGCGGGATCGTCGCGGGGCGCGAACAGGATCCCGAAGATCGCGAAGTAGACGCAGAACATGAAGACCGGCTGAATCAGCACCCAGAAGATCCCGAGCGCGCTGCCCTTGAACCGACCCAGAAGGTCTCTGCGGAAAAAGTTCCACAACAGCGAGTGTCGCCGGACCAGCATGGCCGGGTAGTCGCCGACCCGCACGGCGTGGTGCAGCAGCGAAGTGCGGGCGTTCTCGGCGGAGTAGTGCTGAATCGTGGTCATCGAAGGGCGCAGATTCTTCCGCATTCCCGGGTTCGCGAGGAGTGCGCTCCGGAAAAAAGGCGCGGGGGTGCCGTGCGGACGACCGAACAGGTCCGCCCTGGAGGTATCGACGGCCACTCGAACCGAACTCTCGCGCCGAGACCAAGCGCCCATCGGGTCGGGAGTTTCGCCGTGGACGGCGGAATCGGGGCCCGCCGTTGCCCTGTCAGTGTCCGACTTCCCTTGCCCACTGACCCATGCCCGAACGCAGTCCCGTTTCGTCCCTCCAAGGTCTCGTCGCCCGCTGCAACGTCGAGTTCGGCCGACGCCTCCTCGACGTGCACGACGACGACCCGCTCGACTTCGCCCACTTCGTGCGCGTCGCCGATCGCCTCGTCGGCGAGGATCCGCGCCGAGCCGCGCTGCACTTGGCCGGGCTCGTCGCGCTGGACGTCGCGAACGAGGATCCACCGCCGCCGCCTGCTCAGGACGGCCGCTCCGCCTGTGCAAACTGACAACCTGTGCGAACTGACTACACCAGCAAGGTGCCGGTGGAGTCTCCGAACGAGTCGGCCTCTACACCCATGCGGTGCAGCAGCGACAGGTAGAGATTGCCGAGCGGGGTGCGCTTCTTCGCCTTGAGGTGGCGACCGTGGCCGAGATCCTTCGGGCCCCCGACGAGCACGACCGGCAGGTCGTTGTGGCGGTGCCGGTTGCCGTCGGCGAGGCCGGATCCGTAGAGGACCATCGTGTGGTCCGCGAGACTGCCGGTGCCATCCGCGGTCGCCGCGAGTCTGTCGACGAACGCCGCGAACCGCTCGACGTGCCAGCGGTTGATCTTGCGGATCTTCGCGATCTTCGCCGGGTCGCCGCGGTGGTGCGAGAGGTTGTGGTGCCCGTCGGGCACGTCGAGGAAGCGATACGCGCGATTGCTGCCCGCATTGCCGAGCATGAAGCTGATGACCCGCGTCGCGTCGGACTCGAGCGCGAGCGCACAGAGCTCGTACATCAGGTCGAGCCGCTCGGGGAAGCCGCCGCCGCGCGACGGGTTCGCGAGCGCTTCCGGCACCGGCACGTGCGCGGGCTCTTCGAGCTCGGCCTGCGCGAGACGCCGCTCCAACGCGCGCACGCTCGTCAGGTACTCGTCGAGCTTCGCTCGGTCGGTCGCGCCGAGTTCACGTGTGAGCGCGCGGGCATCGTCGGCGACCGCGTCGAGGACGCTGCGACGATGCGACGATTCGAGACGCGCGGCAGACGCGTCGCCGATCGCGTCCGGGTCGCCGAACAAACGACGGAAGACCTCCTTGGGACTCGTCTCCTTCGCGACCGGAGTCGACGGTGACGACCAGGAGATGTTGTGCGAGTAGGCGCAGCTGTACCCCGAATCGCAGACCCCGGCGCGTCGCCCTCGCTCCATACCGAGCTCGAGCGAAGGGAACCGCGTCGCGGAGCCGACCGCCTGCGCAATCACCTGATCGACCGAGATCCCGTTGCGGATGTCCGCGCCGCCCGTCTTGAACGGATGCGCCGTGGTCAAGAAGGACGCGGCCGCACGCGCGTGGTCACCAGGACCGTCACCGTGCGCGAAGCCAGCGTCGAGGTCGAGGCGCGTCGGCACGAGCAATCGGTCGCGATGCGCCGCCAGCGGCTCGAGCAGGTACGGCAGCTCGAAATCCGCGCCTTCGTTCGTGGGGCGCCACTCGTCCATCTTCTTGCCGTTGGGCGCGAAGATGAACACGCTGCGCCTCACTTCGGCCGGTGCGCGAAGACCGGCGACCATGGCATCGAGCCACGGCAGCGCGATCGCGGCACCCGCGCCGCGGAGGAACGCGCGGCGCGACAACACGCGACGTTTGAGGAAGCCGGTCATCGGGGTCGGGACCTCGTGTGGATGAACGCATCGAGCCTGGTGATCGCGACGACGATGTCTTCGAGCGTCGTGGCTTCACCGGACAAGCCGCGCTGCATTCTCTCCAACGCGAGCCGGTCGTCGAGGGTCGGTTCGCGCCCGATCGCGAATACGAACAGTTTCTGCACGACGCACCGCAAGAACGCCGGATGGCCCCGCACGACGTCGCGGATGCCGTCGAGATCCTCGATCTCACGACCGCCGGGCAGCACACCGCTCGCATCGATCGTCGCGCCGGCGTCCGATTCGCGCCGCCGCCCGATCGCGTCGAACCGCTCGAGCGCGAGTCCGAGCCCGTCCATGCGCGTGTGACACACCGAACACTTCGGGTCCGCGCGGTGCCGCGCGAGCTGTTCACGCATCGACGCCGGCGCCTCGGCCGCGTGTTCATCCTCGAAGCTGTCGGCGCCCGGCTCCGGAGGCGGAGGGGGCGCGCCGAGCAGGTTCTCGAGCACCCACTTGCCGCGCTTCACGGGCGACGTGCGGGTCGGATTGGATGTGACGGTCAGCACGCTCGCGTGGCCGAGCACACCGCCGGGCCGCGGCGCCCGCACGCGCTGCATCTCATCGCCGCGCACTCCCTCGATCCCGTAATGCGCCGCCAGTGACTCGTCGACGAACGTGAAGTCCGCGTCGCACAACTCGTAGATACTCCGCCCTTCACGGAGGACGGTTTCGAACACGAGCTCGGTCTCGCGCTGCATCGCGCGCCGCAGTTTCGCACTCATCGGAAAGCGCGCGGGGTCCGGCTCGGCGGTCTCGAGGTTG
>JANQJF010000015.1 GCA_028281765.1 Planctomycetota bacterium
CGTCGCTCGCGGCGTCCAATTCGTCAACGGATCCCCTGTCAAAGAAACCCCTGAGACGGAGGCCGCCTGATGAGTTTCCACACCCATTGACGCGACCTCTGTTAGGGCACGGGCCACCTCCTCGCCCTCCACTGCGCGTGCGCCTGCGCCTGCGCCTGCGCGGCCCGTTTCCCCTTCCCCTGCCCGTTCCCGTTCCCTTTTCGAGTGACACCCCCCCACTTCCGCCGGTGTCTCTCCTGTGCCGAGCCAACTCAGAAACCGCAGCCAGACACTCGCCCCGGACACCTGGACCGCCGCCGCGTCGGGCGACGACGCGGCCCGTACCCGCCTGATCCAACACGCGTGGCGCTCGATCCGACCGCGCCTCGCGACGTTCTCGGAGCCGGATCGGGACGACGTGCACCAGGAGGTCGCGAGCGCCGTGCTCCGCGCGCTCGAAGTCGGCCGCAAGCCCCGTGCGAACCTGTCCGCCTTTCTCGGCTGGCTCGCGCGCGCCGGTCTGAAGCAGCACGCGCGGCGCCGCATGCGGCCCGGCGTAGAGGCGGATCTCGGCGCCCTGCTCGACGCGCTCGTCGGCGCGGAGCGCCCGCCGTACGAGGAGCTGTCGGCGCAGGAGCTGCGTCGCGTTCTCCGGGAATGCGTCGACGGCCTCGTGAACAACAGCCACCGCCGGGCCTGGCGCGACCGCCTCGAACGAGGTCTCCAGCCGCACGAGACGGCGCAGGAGCTGGCGGTCCCGAGCGTGCTCGTGCGGACCTGGATCCGCCGCGGCGCCGCCGAGATCCGCGCGCGGCTCCAGCAGCGCATCGCGACGGACTGACCCCCTCCCGTTGACGACGGTTCGGCGAGGCCCGATCCTCGCTGCATGCCGATTCGCCATCCGCTCGCCATCGCGATCGCCGCACTGTTGTTCACCGCGGCGTCGGCCGCTCAGCCGGCCGTCACGTTCAACCAAGAGAACATGCGGCTGCGCTCCGCGTCGGTGACCGGCGGACCGTCGACCTGGAACATCGGCCTCGTCATGGAGGCCGACAACGCGAACCCCAATCTGAGCCTCGGCTTCCGCCGCTGGTGGCACTGCCAGATCGCGAACCTGTCCCCGTTCCAGACGCTGAACATCGCCGTCTCGAACGCGGGCTACAGCGACGCGATCCGGCCGGCTTGGTCCTTCAGCACGGATGGCGGCGCGACGTTCGGCGCGTGGACGCGAGTGCCGACGACGCCGACGCGCACCGGTGGCGGGCCTTGGACGCACTCGTTCACGGTCACCGTGCCTGCGAACGTCGATGCGATCCGCCTCGCGAAGTGGTACCCCTACACGGTCGCGGACAAGGACGCGTGGCTCGCGAGCATCGCGGGCGACCCGCGTCTCCGCAGCGTCACCGTGATCGGCAACTCGAATCAGGGCCGTCCGCTGCAGATGCTCGAGTTCACCGAGCCCACGATCCCGGACGCCGGCAAGAAGCGCATCTGGATCCACGCGGGCATCCACCCGTCGGAGAACACCGGCTATTTCATGGTCGAAGGCCTCGTCGACCTCCTGCTGTCCAGTGACCCGGACTCGTTCAACCTGCTCGGCAATTCGATTATCAACATCATCCCGATGGCGAACCCGGACGGCGTGGTCCTCGGCAACTACCGCACGAACAGCTTCAGCGACAACATCGAGAACAACTGGTTCGCGCCGTACACGAACTCCGAAGCCTCGATCGCCGCGATGCGCGCCCAGATCGAGCAGTTCATGGGCACGGCGGCGTCGCCGGGCGCGAACCCGATCGAGGTCGTGCTGAACCTGCACGCCACGCACAACGTCACCTACCCGTTCCACTTCCGGCACACTTCGAACCCGAACTTCGACATCGTCACGAACCGGTCGGGCGTCATCCCGGAGGTGCACGACCTGGAGCAGGATTGGATCGACGCGTTCGACGCACAGAGCCCGCTCATGGACCTGGGCACGACGTCGAACAGCAGCTGCGGTGCGACCGCGTCGCCGTCGCGGCCGTTCGTCGAGTGCATGATGCACGACCGATGGACGATCGATCCGGCGTGGCCCGGCGAGCCGGTCATGTCGATCACGATGGAAGGCACCTACACCCTCGGTCCCAACGGCGGTGCCTGGGCGACGCAGGACGACTACCGCGACGTCGGTCGTGAGATGGGCCGCGCACTCATCGACTACTTCGGGTTCACGCCCCCGTCGACCGACCTGTTCGCCACGGCGAGTTCGTTCGGCGTCGGCTGCAACGGCGCGATCGCCTTCGGCGGCGTCGACCACCAGGGCCCGACGACCAACGTCCTGGACCTGACCCTGTTCGGCGCGACCCCGGGCTCCGGCGGGATCCTGCTGATCGGCCTCGGCCAGGACATGTTTCCGCTGCCGCCACCGTGGAACTGCGGCATCCTGAATTTCGTCGCGAGCGCCCCGGTCACGATCACCCAGCCGCTGACCGAGATCTCGTTCCTGCTCCCGAACGACTCGGGCATGGTGCTCGACATGCAGTTCCTGACCGCGATCGCGGCGGGACCGGGCATCGCGGTGCAGACGAGCAACGGCATCGAGGTCGCCAATCAATTCTGAGGCCGAGCCGCGGCGCCATCGCCCGTTCGTGGCGACCGAAGTGCCACGCCATCGGTGACTTGCACGATCGCGAGCGCTGCGATCCCGCGCCAGATTCAGATCGAGCAGAACCGATCGGGGGCACCGACGTAAGGGTTGGGTAAGAACCCGGCCCGGTTGATACCGTCTCTATGGGCCGCTCGTAGGTTGGCCCATGGCTCGTATCGCTCGCATGTCCGCTACTGATTCCGCTCCTCAAATGACCCATCCCGACGCTACGGCGACCAAGTCTGTGGTCGTCGTCGAGGACGACCGGGAGAGCGCGAAGATTCTGCAGCTCTACCTCAGCGAAGCCGGTTTCGACGTCCACGTGGCCCACGACGGCACGAACGGACTCGCCCTCGTGAAGCGCACGACTCCCGACCTCGTGGTCCTCGACCTGATGATGCCCGGCCTCGACGGCTGGACCGTGTGCCGCGAACTTCGCCGCACGAGCGACGTGCCGATCCTGATCCTTTCCGCTCGCCAAGAGGAGCAGGACCGGCTGCTCGGCCTCGGCCTCGGTGCCGACGACTACGTCGTCAAGCCGTTCAGCCCCCGCGAGATCGTGCTACGCGTCAACGCGATCCTGCGCCGCGTGAAGACCTCCGACCTCGACGAGCCCAAGGCGGAAACCATCGGCGACGGCGCGATCCGACTCGATCTCAACCGCCGCGTCGCGATCACCTACGACCAGGAAGTGTCGCTTACGCCATCCGAATTCCGCCTGCTACACGCGCTCGTGCGGCGACCGGGCCGCACGTTCGAGCGGAGCGAGCTGATCGACGAGCTCTATCCCTCCGGCGGCACCGTCGTCCCGAAGGTCATCGACGTGCACGTCGGCAAGCTCCGCCAGAAGATCGAACCCGATCCGACCGATCCGAAGCACCTGATCACGATCCGCGGGTTCGGCTACCGCTTCGAGACCTGACGTCGGCTCCCCACCCACGATGCGCGTTCGCCTGATCTGGAAGCTGCTCGCTGTCAACGCCGTCGTGATGGCGCTCGTGCTCGCCGCCGTATGGCTCGCGATCGAGCTACACGCCGCGAACTACTTCATGACGCTCATGAAGAAGTTCGACGTCGACGCGCCCGAGGTGAACGAGATGTTCATCTGGGCGAACCGCAAGAGCCTGATCCAGGTCGCGATCGGCGCGGCGATCGTCATCACGCTGATCTGCTTCTGGATGACGCGCCGGATCCTCGCGCCGCTTCGTGAGATCGGCGACGCGACCGGCCGCATCGCCGACGGCGACTACGAGTGCCGCGTCGCACGCCAGTCCAACGACGAACTCGGCGACCTCGCCGATTCGTTCAACGACATGGCGCATGGCCTCGCGCGCATGGAGCGACTGCGTCGCAGCATGGTCGTGGACGTCGCGCACGAGCTGCGCACGCCACTCAACAACCTGCGGGGATACATCGAGGCGTTGCAGGACGGCATCGTCGAACCCGACGAGAAGATCTTCGGCACGCTCCACTCGGAGCTGCTCCGACTCGTGCGATTGACCGAGGATTTGCTCGCGGCGGCGCGCGCCGGCGCGGCCGACGATGCCCGCCGTGCCCCCACGGACGTGATCTCGCTCCTGCGCGACACGCTCGGTCTGTTCCGGCCGCGCCTCGAGCGCCGCGCCATCGAAGTTCGCGATGGGATCGACGCGCCGACCGCGACCGTCCTCGCCGACAACGACCAGCTCAAGCAGGTCTTCACGAACCTGCTGCAGAACTGCATGCAGTTCGCCCCCGAGGGCACGTGGATCGGCGTGATCGCGGAGCCGGGCCCCGAATCCGTGCGCGTCGAGTTCAGCAACCCCGGCGACGGCATCGACAAAGACGACCTGCCGTGGATCTTCGAGCCTTACTACCGCGCCGACAAGTCGCGATCCCGCGACACGGGAGGAGCCGGAATCGGGCTCGCGATCGTGCGGTCCCTCGTCGAGGCGCACGGCGGTCGCGTCGGCGCGAGCTCCGATCCGGACGTCACCAAGGTCTGGGTCGAGCTGCCGCGCGCCGGCTGATCCGCGCTTCGGAGCCACGACTTCCCGATCCTGTGACGAACGGCTACAACTGGGGACATGCCTAGGCCATTTCCCCTCTCCAGTGCCTGCCTCGGCATTGTCTGCTGTCTCACCTCCGGTCTCCTCGCGCAGGACGACGGCGCGTTCCGCGCGGAGCGCGCCAAGTATCAGGGCTACCTGCAGCGTGAGTCGCTGCGGAAGCGCACGGACGGCCGCTGCTACTTCGCCGACACCAAGGATCTGCGGGCGTTCGACATCCTCGTGAAGTCGTACGCCAAACCCGAGGAGCCACGCGACCACAACAAGTATTTGATCGCCACGATCACGATGGATGCGTTCGCGGAATCGGCGCCCGACGAGACGCTCGCCAAGTGGCGCAAGCGTCAGAAGAAGCCGGTCGACGCGTGGATGTGGTACGAGACGCTGCGCATCGACCGCATGCGCAAGCGTCGCGACGAGATTATCGAACTGGCGAGCAGCAAGAACAACGCGTACGTCCGCGCCGGCGCGCGCGCGGCGCTGATCGACCATGTCGATTCCTACTCGATGGAGCCCGACTTCGCCGCGTGGCTCTCGATCCAACTCGACGAGCTCCCGAAGAAGCCCGTCGAGCGTGCGCTCGTGCTCGAGTTCGTCGGGGAGGCGCTCCTCGAGAAGAAGGGCATCATCCGCAAAGACCCGTGGAAGGAGCTGTGTCGCAAGCTGATCAAGACGACGTTCGACGTGCCGGAGACACCGCGCCGGTCGAAGGTCGTCATAGCGCGCTACCTGGCAGAGACGTTCGACGTGCAGAACCTCGGCTTCGAGTCCGTGCACTGGAACGTCGAACTCGATCGCACCCCGAACGCCAAACGCCGCAACAGCGGCACGACGTCGTCGGTCGGCTTCGCGGGCATTCGCACGAAGGGCGACCACATCGTGTTCGTCATCGACGCGTCCGACTCGATGTGCAAACCGGTGTCCAACCTGAAGAAGGTCGACCTCGGCCCGACGACCGGCGACAAGCCGGAGGTCGAAGAGGGCGTGGTCCCGACGGCCGACGACCTCGACTGGAATCGCATCCGCACGCGCTTCGACGCCGCGCGCGAGTTCCTGCGCGTTGCGATGGGCACGCTGAAGGCCGGCACGAAGTTCTCGGTCGTGCTGTTCGGCGACGAGGCGATCCCGCTCGCGGCGACGAAGACGCTGACGAAGGTCTCGAAGAAGTCCGTGCGCAAGGCGCTGAACGAGCTCTACGCAATCAAGACGGGCGCGCCGACCGACACGCGGCCGGACGGCACTCTTCGCGGCAAGACGAACTTCCACGGCGGTCTGCGCCTCGCCTACCGCATGACGAAGTCCGGAGTCACGAAAAAGGCCGAGTACGCCGACGACAAGTCGATGATCGAGGGGTGCGACACGATCTTCATCCTCTCGGACGGCGCCCCGTCGACCGACGACTGGTACGCGCTCGACGACCGGGAACCGCACGACAACATCGGCGACCCCGAATCCAAGAAGAACAAGGACAGTGACGCGAAGCGGATCTGGATGGACGGCCCCTACGGCCAAGCCGACGACCGGGTCAACCAACACTACCGCTTCCTCGTCTCGGACGTGAAGCGCATGAATCTGCTGCGTCGCTGCGAGATCCACTGCGTCGCGATCGGCGAAGCCGACGCGAACTTCCTCGGCAAGATCGCGAAGATCGGCCACGGTCGCTCGATCCGCATCGACTCCCGCGTCGGCAAGAAATGATGATCCTCGAACAGCACTACCTCGCCTGCCTCGCCCAGGCGTCGTACTTCATCGCCGATCCGGAAACCGGCTCGGCTTGCGTCGTCGACCCGCGACGTGATGTCAGCATCTACCTCGAAGCCGCGGAGAAGCACGGCGTGCGCATCGAACACGTCGCGTTGACGCACTTCCACGCGGACTTCGTATCGGGCCACATCGAGCTGCAGGAACGCACCGGTGCGACGATCCACCTCGGCGCGAACGGGAAGACGGAGTACGCCTCGTCCCCGCTCGCAGACGGCGACGAGATCGTGCTCGGCAAGGTTCGCCTGCGCGCACTCGAGACTCCCGGCCACACGCCCGAATCGATCTGCTTGCTCGTGTTCGACGGCGAGAAGGACGAGCCGCACGCGGTTCTCACCGGCGACACGTGCTTCATCGGCGACGTCGGGCGCCCCGACCTCATGGCGTCCGTCGGCATGACGGCGACGGAGCTCGGCGGTCAGCTCTACGACTCGCTGCGGCAAAAGCTGCTGCCGCTGCCCGACGCGACGCTGCTCTATCCCGGCCACGGCGCGGGCTCCATGTGCGGCAAGAACCTCAGCACCGACACCGTCTCGACGATCGGCAAACAGCGCGCCTCCAACTACGCGCTGCAACCGATGGAGCGCGACGCGTTCATCGGCCTCGTCGCATCCGGCCAGCCGCAGACTCCGCAGTACTTCCCGCACGACGCGAGGCTGAATCGCGCGACGCGAGAGTCACTCGACTCGGTCCTTGCGCGCGTCTTGCAGCCGCTGTCCCTCGCCGCCGCGCTCGAGCTGCAGGCACAGGGCACGGCAATCCTCGACTGCCGCGATCAGGAGCAGTACGAGCGGAAGCACGTGCACGGCAGCGTCTGGGTCGGACTCGACGGCAAGTTCGCGACGTGGGCGGGAACCGTACTGGCACCGGACCAGTCGATCGTGATTCTGGCGGAAGATGGCCGGGAGAACGAAGCGGCGATGCGACTCGGGCGCATCGGGCACGACGCGATCGAGGGCTTCGTCGCCGAGGGCACCGCGGCGATCGACGCCGAGGACGAGCACACGGCATCGTCACGACGCTGCTCGGTCGACGATCTGCGCGAGACCCTGAATCGTGCGCCAGACACAGTCGTGCTCGATATCCGTGGTCCGGGCGAATGGGAAGGCGGCCACATCGAGAACGCCGTGCACGTGCCGCTGATCGAGCTCGAACAGCGACTCGACGACGTCCCGCGTGGCGAGCACGTCCGCATGATCTGCGGCTCCGGCTACCGTTCGCTGATCGCGAACAGCCTGCTGGAGCGGCACGGGATCGATCCGCTCGTCGACGTGCGCGGCGGAATGTCGGCCTGGAACGCGAGCTGACGGCACGACGATTGCACTAGTGCATGCCAGTGCCATGAAACACATCGTATTGACGACGGATCTCTCGGACGAAGCCCGCAGCGCGATCGGCCCCACGGGCGAGATTGCCGACAAGCTCGGCGCGCGTATCACGCTCCTCCACGTCATTCCCGAGCAGGTCGCGGTGCCGTACGGGTATCCCTACGTACCGCCGCCATCGGCCGAAGAGATCGCGTCCTACCGCGACCACGTCACCGAGAAACTCGAAGCCGTCGCGAAGCAGCTGCCCGAGAACGTCGACGTGACCTGCCAGATCATCGAGAGCAACGGCCGTATCGACCGCGCGATCTGCGAATTCGCGGAGTCCAACGGCGCCGATGCGATCGCCATGGCATCGCATGGCCGTTCGGGCCTCCAGCGTTGGTTCCTGGGCAGCGTCGCAGAGGCCGTGGCACGCAGCGCCAAGACGGCCGTGCACCTCTACCGCACGGCTGAAGAGACGCAGGACTGAGAGCCCGGGCGGCGCCAGACTCGCTAGACTGAGAGTTCGGGCGAGTTTGGAGCGTCCGCAGCGACACGGGGGAATCCGGCACGCCGGTTGCTACCCTTACGCGCAACATGATTCAGTACAAGCGCGTCCTGGTCCCCACGGACTTCTCCGATCACGCGAAGGTCGCCCTCGATTACGCGGTGCAGCTGCCGTTCGCCGACGACGGCGAGCTGATCCTCGTCCACGCGATCGAGCCGACCGTGTATCCGATCCATCGCGTGATCAAGCAGACCGACTACCTGAGCCTCGAGAAGCAGGTCCACGAGACGTGCCAAGAGCACCTCGATGAGCTCGCGAAGGCAATCGAAGGCCCCGCCGTACGCACGGTGCTCCGAGACGGTCACGGGTTCGCCGAGATCTGCGGGACCGCGGAGGAGGAGAATGCGGACCTCATCGTCATCGCGACGCACGGGCGGTCCGGCCTCACCCACCTCGTGATGGGCAGCACCGCCGAGCGCGTCGTCCGCAAGGCTCCGTGCCCGGTCCTCACGGTCCGCATCGACAGCGTGTGAGCCGAACCCCGGCCGCTAGTGGGGCGTCGCCGATGTTCGCCACATATGTCGCTGGTCCTTCGGTCCGCCCGCTGCGTTGCTGCTCCTCAACTTGTCCACTGACAAGCCATGTCGTCGCAGCGCCTTGCGAGCGAACCCCAGGAACACCGACATACGCGA
>JANQJF010000016.1 GCA_028281765.1 Planctomycetota bacterium
CGTCGCTCGCGGCGTCCAATTCGTCAACGGATCCCCTGTCAAAGAAACCCCTGAGACGGAGGCCGCCTGATGAGTTTCCACACCCATTGACGCGACCTCGCCGTTCGGGGCCGGTGGTCGCGAAGCGGGGTTCATTCACTCCTATAACCTAACCGAACACGCGCACCCGCACCGAGACGCCGCTTCGCGGCGCCCTTCGTTTAGGCAACCGCTCGCTCCGCTCGCTAGGCAACTGGGCGCTGCGCGCCCTTAGGCAATCGTCCGCTGCGCGGACTAGGCAGCAGCGCGCTGCGCGCGCTCCGGCAAGTCGCTTCGCGACTGCGGGGGCCGTGCGGCAGTGGGCGGTTCACGGTCTTTCACCCCCGCGGATGAAACTTCTCATGCGTCTTCCGCAACCGCTGCCGATCCACATGCGTGTACACCTGCGTCGTCGCCAACGACGCATGACCCAAAATCTCCTGGATCACCCTCAGATCCGCGCCTCCTTCGACCAGATGCGTCGCGAACGAGTGTCGCAGCGTGTGCGGCGAACACGCAACGTTCACCCCCGCGCGTTGCGCCGCGGCCTGGACGATCTGGTAGATCCGGATCCGATCGAGCTGGCGGCCCGTGCGCGACAAGAACATCGCGTCCTCGGCTTTCGTGTCGACGCAGCGACGTCGGGCCGCGAGGACGGGTCGCGATTCGCGGAGGTGGCGCTCGAGGAGTTCGACGGCGAGCGGCGAGAGCGGTGCGAGTCGCTCTTTGTTGCCCTTCCCGCGCAGTTTCAAGAACGAGTGCTCGCGTAGGAAGCCGTCGGTGCGGAGCGTCGCGACTTCCGAGACGCGGCAGCCCGTGGCGTAGAGCACGTGCAGAATGCACTGGTCGCGCAGGCCGAGCGGGGTGTCCGTGGCGCCGATGCCGTCCGTCAGCAAGCGTTCGACCGCGCGGCGGCCGAGAGCTTTGGGAAGGCGCTGTTCGTGGCGCACTCCGAGCAGTCCTTCGCTCGGATCCTCTTCGAGGATTCCTTCGGCGACCAAGAACTTACAGAAGCCCCGAATCGCGGCGATCGCCCGGACGACGGAGGCCGGCGCGTGCGTGCGACGCAACGAACCGAGGTGCTCGAGGATGGCTGCGCGGTCTGGCAACGCTGGAGCGTCCTCGAGGAGGCGGGTGAGGTCGCGGCGGTAGGCGGCGACCGTGTGCTTGGAGAGCTGCAGCTCGGCCCCGAGGTAGACGAGAAAATCGGCCAGTCGGTGTCGGCTTTCGGTCGTCAAGAATCACTCCGCCGGAGTGGCACCGTACTCGCGGGCGGCCGATTCGTCACGGAGAGCGCGAAACTCCGTGGCTCTTCCGGGCTACTGGAGGGCCTTCCAGAGCAGTGCGTCGAGGCCCTCGTGGCCCGTTTCGGGACTGCCTTGACCACCGTCGAGAGCCGGCGTATGGTCCTCGCCCCTCGCGCGGCGGGACCAGCGTTTCGTCAGCAACAAGGGGCGCTCAAGGCCCAGGCCAGGAGCGTTCGAAGAGCACCTTCACAGCAACTTCAACTGCGAAAGATCGGGACAGCGACCGATGCCAAAACCGACGAAGGCCGAACTGAGCAAGTACAAGAAACTGCTCGAACACCACCTGGCCAGCTTGCGCGGAGATGTCGGATCCATGAAGGACGAAGCGCTACGCGCTTCGGAGCAGGACTCGTCCGTCGACCACCTCGCCGACCAGGGCACGGACAATTACGACCAGGGCTTCCTGCTCGGCCTGATCGAGAACGAGGAAGAGACGATCCAGCTCATCGAGGAGGCACTCGATCGGATCGACGGCAAGGGGGACTACCCCTTCGGCATGTGCAAGATGTGCGCTGACGAGGCCGAAGAGGCCAAGGCGAACAAGTCGAAGAAGAAGATCGACCCTTGGATCCCCAAGGCACGGCTCGAATACCTCCCTTGGGCTCGCTACTGCGTCGAGCACCAGCAGCAGGTCGAGCAGAATCGCGAGAGCGCCTGATCTTCGCCGGCTCGGGAAAGCATCCGGGCCGCGGGCTCGCTATGGTGTGGCGCCGTGAACTCGCAGGTCGATAGCACCGTGGATTCCACGCAGCCGAACGCGGTCGAGAAGGCCCGTCTCTTCGTCGGCAAGGCCTGGTTCTGGGTGCCGATCGCGCCCTTCGTGATCCTGGACCTGTGGTCCAAGGCCGCGGTCTTCGCGTTCCTGCAAGAGCGCTACAGCCACTTGCCGGCAGGCGCCCGCGAGTATCCGATCGTCGAGTCCCCGTTCGGGTTCAGCTTCGTCGCGTGGCGCAACCGCGGGACGATTTGGGGCCTCGGCAAGGACTTCAACTTCGGCCTCATCATCCTCCGCTTCGCGACCATGGCATTGCTGCTTTGGTTCGCGGCCAAGACGCCTCGCCGCAGCAAGCTGCAGCAGCTCGTGCTCGGGCTGATCATGGCCGGGGCGATCGGCAACCTTTACGACAACCTCTTCGAGCACGACCGCGCGGTGCGGGACTTCCTGAAGTTCTTCTGGCCGAACCCGGGGGGCGAGGACGCCATCTTCCCGGCGTTCAACGTCGCGGACTCGTGCATCTGCGTCGGCGCGATCACCCTCGCGATCCTGCTTTGGCGGGAAGACGCCCGAGAAAGCTGACAGTTTTTGCGAAGACTCGGCCGAAGTGTGATCTATATTCCACACTTCCCACCCAAGTCCCTGGCGCTGCGTCAGTTCGGCGCCGGAAGTCGTCGAGATCGACTTCGACGACACACCGAGAGGTAGCCGTTGAAGCTCGAGGAACTCACGCTCGGCATGCTGACCCAAGCGGTCGAGAACTACCTCGAACTCGCCTACCGTGGGGCGCAGAAGCCGCGCTGGGTGCCGGACCTCGACCTGCCGACGGACGCGGGACCCGCGCGCCTGCTCGAGCTGTTCCAGTCGGACCATGACGATGGGGAGCCGCCGCGCTACACGATGCGTCTCGGCAACCGGAACTACCCGTTCATGAAACTGGTGTTCCAGGAGCACATGGTCTCGGGCGCGTTCCTGTTCGCCGTCGACACCCACGACGAGATGGACATCAAGCCGGACTACCCGGACTACGACGCGTGGATGGCGGTGCGACGGTTCAACCACGACTTGAAGGTCGAGATCGAGCGGCGCTTCCGGGACATCGGGGTTTCGACCGCGGCGGATCTCCGCCGCGAGGTCGCCGAGCGGTGCGAGGGGCGGTTCGGGGAGTGCAACGACCGCAAGATCCTCGTCGTCGACGATGAAGAGGACCTCGCCGAGGCCGTGGAAACCCTCTTGCTGACACAGGGTTACACCACCTTCAAGGCCTACGATGGGCGGCAGGGTCTGGAGCAGGCGCTGGCGCTGCGCCCCGACATGATTCTGCTCGACTACGAGCTGCCGGAAATGGACGGCCTCGAGGTCATCGCGGCGCTCCGCGCAAATGTCGTCACTCGCGACATTCCGGTCTTGCTGTGCACGGCCAGCAAGATCAGTATGCAAGATATCCACGAGGCCGATGGCTTCCTCGCGAAGCCGTATTCGGAGGGCCTCCTCTACAAGATGGTCAGCCACGTCATGGACAGCAAGCGCGAGGCGAGCTCGTGAGGAACGAGCCCGAGGCGCGCACGCATTCGGTCGGGACCCGCTGCGGGTCCGCGATGACGGTGCTGTTCTTGCTGCTGTTCGCGACCGCCGTCGGTCCGAATCAGCGCAGCGCGACGATGAGCGTGCGCGCCGCGGAGCGCGTGGCGTCGATCGATCTCTGCGCGTTCGAGTCGCGGGCCGTGCCGGGTGCGTTCACCTTGCTCGAGGCTCCGGAGTCTCGCGCAGCGATCAGCCGCGGCAGTGAGCCGCCGCGCTTCTTGCGGATCGACTCGGCCGGCTTGCCGGGTCCACGCGCGCCCTGAGAGCGGAGCCGGAGGAGCCTCCGGTCCTGCGGCCGCTACGCGTCGTGGCGTCGCATCGATCCGCTGTCGGCATGCCCGCGCACGGTGCGCACTTGCCGCGTTTCCGCAATCAGAATCAGTGACCCGCACGGCGGGTCCTCCGTCAGGAGAAGTGAGATGAAGTTCGACTTTGGGTCCCTACCCGGAAAGCTCGGCAAGCGACTGCAGTCCGTCTTCGGGTCCGCGAACCAGCGGTCCCTGAAGACGATGGAGCCGATCGTCGAGAAGATCAACGAGCTCGAGAGCTGGGCGACCGGCCTCGATCAGGAAGCCGTGCGCGCCAAGGTGCGCGAGTGGCGCGAGAAGATCGAAGCAGGGGAGGCGTCGATCGAAGACGCGCTGCCCGAGATGTTCGCGCTGACGCGACACGCCTCGATGCAGACGATCGGCCTGCGCCACTTCGACGTGCAGTTGATCGGCGGCATGGTGCTCAACGGCGGTGGCATCGCCGAGATGGTCACCGGTGAGGGCAAGACCCTCGTCGCGACGCTGCCGGCGGCGCTGAACGCGCTGAACCACGGCGGCGTCTTCGTCGTCACGGTCAACGACTACCTGGCCAAGCGTGACCGCGACTGGATGGCTCCGGTCTACGAATATCTCGGCCTGACCGTCGGCGCGATCCAGTCGTCGATGGGCGCGACGGAGCGCCAGGAGCAGTACGCCTGCGACATCCTCTACGGCACGAACAACGAGTTCGGCTTCGACTACCTGCGCGACAACATGAAGTGGCGCCCGGAAGATCAGGTCCAGAAGCACCTGCGCTTCGCGATCATCGACGAGGTCGACTCGATCCTCGTCGATGAGGCGCGGACGCCGCTGATCATCTCGGGACCGCCCGAGGGCAAGGCCGAGAAGTACGTCAAGGCGGATCGCATCGCGCGCGCCCTCGTCGAAGGTGAGCACTTCGAAATCAAGCTCAAGGAACAGCAGGTGCTCCTGACCGATGCGGGCACCGAACGCGCCGAGAAGCTCACCGGCGTCGGCAGCTTCTACAACGACCCGTCCAACATGGACTGGCCGCACCACATCGAGCAGTCGCTGCGGGCGCACCACATCTACAAGCGCGACAAGAACTACGTCGTCGCCGAGAACCCGAAGTCGGGTCAGGTCGAGGTCATCATCGTCGACGAGTTCACCGGTCGCCTCATGGCCGGGCGTCGTTGGAGTGACGGCTTGCACCAGGCGGTCGAAGCCAAGGAAGGCATGACGCCCCAGGAAGAGTCGCAGGTGCTCGCCACGATCACCCTGCAGAACTACTTCCGCATGTTCGACAAGCTGGCCGGCATGACCGGCACGGCGATGACCGAGGCGGCGGAGTTCTCGAAGATCTACGACCTCGACGTCGTGTCGATTCCGACCAACCGCGAGATGACGCGGGAAGACGTCGACGACCAGATCTACCTCGATGAGGACGACAAGCTCACCGCGATCGTCGACGACGCGAAGGCCGAGAACGAGCGTGGTCGTCCGGTGCTGATCGGCACGACGTCGATCGAGAACTCGGAGAAGATCTCCGCACGCCTCAAGGGCGCGAGCATTCCGCACGAGGTGCTCAACGCGAAGCACCACCAGCGCGAAGCCGAGATCATCGCGCAGGCGGGCCGCAAGGGCGCGGTCACCGTCGCGACGAACATGGCCGGCCGGGGCACCGACATCGTGCTCGGCGGCAACGTCGAGCGGATGTGGTCCGACGAGATCGCGAAGAAGGGCTTCGCTCCGGACTCGGGCGAGGCGACTTCGCTACGCGGCGAGATCGAAACACGCTGCAAGTCGGAGCAGGAAGAGGTGCTCGGGCTCGGCGGTCTCCTCGTGATCGGCACCGAGCGTCACGAGGCGCGCCGCATCGACAACCAGCTGCGCGGTCGCTGTGGTCGCCAGGGCGACCCGGGCAAGACCAAGTTCTACCTGTGCTTCGACGACGACCTGATGCGCATCTTTGCGCGGGACTGGGTCAAGACGATGATGCAGCGCCTCGGTCTGAAGAAGGGCGAGGTCATCGAGAGCGGGATGGTCACCCGCGGCATCGAGCGCGCGCAGAAGAAGGTCGAGGCGCGCAACTTCGACATCCGCAAGAACCTCCTCGAGTACGACGAGGTCATGGACAAGCAGCGGAAGTTCATCTACGAGCAGCGCCAGGCGATGCTCGAGGGTGAGGGTTTCCGCGAGACCGTCCTCGGGATGTTCGAGGAGGTTCTCGACCCGATCGTCGAGCAGTACGCGGGTGACAAGGACGAGCCGGTCAACTACGAGGAGATCGAATCGTTCTTGCACCACAAGGTCGGCACCGAGGTCGACCTCGAGGGGCTGAACAAGGTCGGTCGCGAAGAGATCTTCGACTGGCTCATCGAGCGCATCGGTCAAGCCTACGAGCGACGCGGCGAAAGCCTCGGCGCGGACGATTGGCATCGACTGCAGCAGTTCCTCCTGCTCGACACCGTCGACGGCAAGTGGAAGGACCACCTGCACGCGATGGAAGTGCTCAAGGCCGGTATCGGTTTGCGCGGCTACGCGCAGGTCGACCCGAAAAACGAGTACAAGAAAGAGGGCTTCGAGAAGTTCAAGCTGCTCAAGTCGGAGATCGCCGATCAGGTCACGAACCTGATCTTCAAGGTCGAGCTCGGCAACCAGCAGGTCGCCGCGCCGCGACACTTGCCGCAGCAGCCGCCGCCGCAGATGCCGCCGGACCCGGTCACGGCCCAAGCGATGGTCGAGGCGATGGTCGCCGCGGGTCAGGCACCGCCGGAGGTCGCGGAAGCGATTGCCCGCGGTGCGAAGGTCTCCGTGCGTCCGCGTGGCGCGCCGCCGCCGCAGCAGCAGCAAGCCCAGCAGCAGCAGGCACAGGCCGACAATGCTTCGCAGTCGCAGACCGCCGAAGGCGAAACCCCGACCCCGCAGGCGCCGATGGCAGCTCCGGGTGGCGTCAAGCCGAAGCGGAACGATCCGTGCCCGTGCGGATCCGGCATCAAGTACAAGAAGTGCTGCAACCCGGCCTTCGGCTAGGAATCGCAGGGGGTGATAGGGCGACGTGACGGCTGAGACGCGGGCACTGAGTCTGTGGTGGGGCGCAGCGACGCTCGTCGTCTACCACGTCCTGGTGGCGCTGCTCGCCGTCGTGTTCTCGCCCGTGATCCTCTGGCGGTTCACGTTCGATCGCCGCTATCGCATCGGGTTGCGGGAGCGGACCGGCGTCGTGCCGCCGACGCCGGCCGATCGTCGCGCGGTTTGGATCCACGGCGTCTCCGTCGGCGAGGTCAAGGCGGCCGCGACTCTGATCGAGGGGTTGCGCCGTGATCACCCCGAGCTCGACATCGTCGTCTCGACGACGACGTCCACCGGCCAGAAGGTCGCGCGCGAGCTCTATCCGGACGTGCGCGTCATCTACTACCCGCTGGACCTCGGGTGGTTTCCCGGGCGCGCGCTCGATCGTATCCGACCCTGCTGCGTGCTGCTCATGGAGCTGGAGATCTGGCCGAACTTCCTGCAGGCGGCCGCGCGCCGGCGCGTGCCGGTCGCGGTCATCAACGGTCGCATCTCCGCGAGTAGCTTCCGCGGCTATCGGTTCGTCCGGTGGCTGCTGCCGCAGCTGCGCTTCCTCGGTCTCTACTGCGTGCAGACCGAGGCGTATCGCGAGCGCCTCCTCGCGCTCGGCGTGTCGAGCGATCGCATCGTCGTGACCGGCAACATGAAGTACGACGGCGTGTTGCTGAAGAGCGCGCCGGACGAGTCGTCCGTCCTGCGGGACTGGCTGACGCGCGATGGTCGGCAGGTGCTCGTGTGCGGCTCGACGCACGGTCGCGAGGACGAGTGGGTCGCGGCGGCGATCGGGCGGATGGAGTCGGCCGCAGGAGACGGGGTTCGCCTCGTCACGGTGCCGCGGCATCCCGAGCGTTCGACCGCGGTCGTGGACTCGCTGCGAGCGCACGGATTCCGCACGGTGCGCTGGAGTGAGTGCAACGCGGGCGACCTGCCGAAGCTCGGCAACAGCGCGGTGGTCGTGGTCGACACGATCGGTCGGCTGGAGACGTTCTACGGCGCGTGCGACGTCGCGTTCGTCGGCGGCAGTCTCGTGCCGCACGGTGGCCAGAACATGATGGAGCCGGCCGCGCTCGGGAAACCGACTCTGTTCGGGCCGCACACCGAGAACTTCCGCACCGACGTCGAGCTCCTGCTGAGCGCGGACGCGGCCGTGCAGGTCGAGGGGATCGAGTCGCTGCGGCCTGCGCTACTGCGTCTGCTCGAGGACCGGACCGAGCGCGAACGCATCGCGCATCGAGCGATCGACGTCATCCGCTCGAACCAGGGTGCGACGGATCGGACGCTGGGTCTGCTTCGTCCGCTCCTGGACAAGCGGACGACCGCTTGAACCCGACTCGCCTTCGAGTCGCGCCCCCTCGTCTTTCGATCGCCAGATTCGAAAACGGAACGTCAGGCGACGAACGCCAGAACGCACAACATCAAAAGGCTCAGCAGAGTCAGGACCACGGACGTGCGGTGGTGGACCAATGTGGCAGCACGCATCATTTCGGTGGAACAGACAGAAACAACGCTCGATGGTAATCCGTCGAGGCGGTCTGGTCCAGCGACCATAGTCCGCGACGGCGGGGAAGTTGCGCCGGCACCGGCCGGTGGGCCCGCAGCGCGGGGGCACCGGCACTAATCGACTGTCGTTGTTGTGGTTGGGTTCGGCTCACGGTCGTCCGAACGAGACCAGAGCCGGGCTGCGGGAGCGCGTGACGCAATCTTCGGGACTCGGCTGGATGAACCGGCGAGTCGTCGCTACAGTCCGCGCCCCAATCCGCCGAGATTCATACCCAAGCCCCCGGGCGCGGTTCGCTCCGTGCCCTCCGTCCCGAACACGAACACACCGACGATGAGTCAAGAACCCCGCCTGTTTACCAGCGAGTCCGTGAGTGAAGGCCACCCGGACAAGGTCTGCGACCAAATCTCCGACGCTGTCCTGGATGCCGCCTTCGCGGAAGATCCCGGCTCGCGCGTCGCGTGCGAGACCCTCACGTCGCGCGGCCTCGTCGTCGTCGCCGGTGAGATCACGACGGACGCCTACATCGACGTGCAGACGGTCGCGCGCGATGTGATTGCGGACATCGGCTACAACGATCCTGCGGTCGGCTTCGATGCGAACTCGTGCGCGGTCCTGACCGCGATCGGGGAGCAGTCGAAGGACATCGCGCTCGGCGTCGATGCGGCGACCTCGCAGAGCAAGGAGCAGGGCGCAGGTGACCAGGGCATGATGTTCGGCTACGCGTGCCGCGAGACGGATTGCCTGATGCCGTTCCCGATCCACTTCAGCCACCGGATCCTCGAGGATCTCGCGACGGCGCGGAAGTCGGGTCGCTTCGACTTCCTCCGCCCCGACTCGAAGAGCCAGCTGACCGTCGAGTACGGCGACGACAACATGCCGAAGCGCATCCACACGGTCGTCATCTCGCACCAGCACACCGATTCCGTGAGCGATTCGGATCTGCACGCGGCGCTGCGCACGGTGGCCGAAGAGACCCTCCCGGGGGAATTGCTCGACAACGACACCCGCTGGTTCCTGAACCCGACCGGTCGCTTCGTCGAGGGTGGGCCGAAGGCCGACGCCGGTCTGACCGGACGCAAGATCATCGTCGACACCTACGGCGGCATGGGCCGTCACGGCGGCGGCGCGTTCTCGGGCAAGGATCCGAGCAAGGTCGACCGCTCGGCGGCCTACGCGTCGCGCTGGGTCGCGAAGCACGTCGTGGCCGCCGGCTGGGCCGATCGCTGCGAAGTCCAGGTCGCCTACGCGATCGGCATCGCCGAACCGGTCAGCATTCGCTGCGACACTTTCGGCACCCTGAACAAGGACGCGTTCGCGGACGACGTCGCGCTCACCCAAAAGGTGCGCGACCACTTCGGCTCGAGCCTGCGCCCGGCCGGGATCGAGGAGCAGTTCCAGCTGCGCCGCCCGATCTACCGCAAGACCGCGGCCTACGGCCACTTCGGTCGCGACGACTTCCCGTGGGAGAAGCTCGACCAGCTCGACGCTCTTTCGTGATTCGGGGCTGACACCCCGTTTTCGCCCGGGTTCTAGGAGGATTGGCGCCGCCGACGCGGCGCCGCTGCCACCGGTGTTGTGGCGGTCTCCACGAACTTCCGAGTGGTTGCGCGTTCCCTGCGCGGCGTTCGGTACTATGGAGTACGTCAGGTTTTGCGATGGATGAACTCCAAGTCTACTTCTGCGATCTCTGCACGACGTCGGTACCCGAACAGGATCTCGACACCGGGGATGCGATTCGGCTGCACGACAAGGTCATCGGCTCGTGCTGCCTGAAGGAATTACGCGGTGGCGCAACGACGGAGGCCAAGGCCGGCGGGGCGCGTAGCGGATCGGCAGCCGGGTGGTTCGCGACGGCGTTCGTGATGCTCGTCGCCGTCGCCGGGGCAACCGTGTTCCTCGAGTGGCGAGTCGCCGAGGAGGCGAAGAACCTCGGCTCGTCGATGTCCTCGAGCCGTGATGCCGTGACGAGGCTCGACGAGCGACTGGTCTCCGTCGAGCGCCGACTCGGGGCGACGCTGTCCGACGGCGCGCTGAACCCGATCGAGACCAAGATCGCCTCGATCCAAGCGGAGCTCGGCGGCGTCGAGGAACGGGTCATCGGGTCGGTGCGCGGCAACGCGACGCGTCTTCGTGATCTCGGCACGCACATGCACTCGCTCGACAGCGGACAGCGCGAACAGATCGCGCGGACCGCGGAGTTCAAGACGGAGGTGCAAAGCGAGCTGCGCCGCCTCGGGGATCGCGTCGACGAGATCGCGGCCGCGCCGCGCATGCCGACGACGCCGGTCGTCGACGCGGGCGCGACGAATGACGAGGGTGATGGTGCGCCGGCGATGCCGGAGCCGGATGCGCTGCCCGAGCCGCTGTCCGGATTCGTCGCGCAGCTCACGGATCGTGACGACGGCGCTC
This sequence comes from Planctomycetota bacterium, assembly GCA_028281765.1. Classification (GTDB taxonomy): domain Bacteria; phylum Planctomycetota; class UBA1135; order UBA1135; family UBA2386; genus JANQJF01. Next base: position 10,876 of record JANQJF010000016.1, read on the forward strand.
GGTTCGAGGCGGTCGACGAACTGCTCCAGAGCGGCGATCCCCGCGTCTTCCCGCACATCTTGCCGCTCGCCAGCGACGCGGACCCGTTCGTGCGGCGTCTCGTCTTCGAAGGTCTCAAGGACTTTCGCGACGCGACCGCGGTCGATGCGTTGATCCAAGCGCTCGGCGACGCGGAGAGCCTCGTCCGCTACACGGCCTACGCGTCGCTCAAGGCGCTGACGAGTCACGACATCACGTTCGATCCCGACGCGGCCGCCGGCAAGCGCGCTTCGATGCAACGGCGTTGGCAGGAGTGGTGGGACAAGAACCGCGGCGATTTGTTCTGAACTTCACGGCGCGGCCTGCGAATCCTTTTGCGCCGCGCGAGTCACGCCAGTAGACCTCTCGCGCAGTCGGCTCCGTCGACTCGCGAAACATGGCACCCAACAGAACCAAGATCGTCGCGACGCTGGGCCCGGCGTCGCGCGAGAAGTCGCAGATCGAGGCGCTGATTCGGGCTGGCGTCGATGTCTTCCGCATCAACGCTGCTCACGGCGACGAAAAGACCCTGGTTCGGGACATCCGCGCGGTGCGTCGGACCGCCAAGCGACTGAGCGCGGGTGTCGGCGTGCTCGTGGACCTGCAGGGGCCCAAGATCCGCGTCGGTCAGCTCAAGGATGCGGAGCCGATCTGGCTGAAGCGCGGCGAGACGATTTCGATCGTCTGCGACAAGGACTTCGTCGGCCAGGCGAAGTCGGGCGACGGTGGCCGGACACGGATCGGATGCCGCTACGAGGGACTCGCCAAGGACGTGAAGCCTCGCGAGCGCGTCCTGCTCGACGACGGCTACATCGAGCTCAAGGTGATCTCGGTCGACGGCAAGGAGATCAAGGCGCGCGTGGTCAACGGCGGGCTGCTCAAGCAGTTCAAGGGCATCAACCTCCCGGGGTCGAGCGTGTCGATGCCGAGTATCACGGACAAGGACCGCCACGACCTCGCGACCGTGATCGGCGAGGACGTCGACTTCATCGCGCTTTCGTTCGTGCGTTCGGCGGACGACGTCCAGAAGCTGCGCAACCTCATCCAGAAGGCCGGTTCGGACGCTCAGATCATCGCCAAGATCGAGCGGCCCGAGGCCGTCAAGGCGCTCGACTCGGTCGTCGAAGCCGCGGATTGCCTCATGGTCGCGCGCGGCGACATGGGAGTGGAACTCGGCCCTGAGGCCGTCCCGGGGATCCAGAAACGGATCATCCGCGCCGCCATCGAGGCACGCAAACCGGTGATCACGGCGACTCAGATGCTGGAGTCGATGATCATCAACCCGCGCCCGACGCGGGCCGAAGCGTCGGACGTGGCGAATGCGATCTACGACGGCACGTCCGCGGTGATGCTTTCGGCCGAGACGGCATCCGGTCATCACCCGGTTCGAGCGGTCAAGACGATGTCTCGCATCGTGCGCAAGACCGAGTTGGACCTGTTCGGTTCTTGGGAGTACGCGAAGCGCCGTGGGCGGAACGCCGAGAAGTACTCGGTCACCGACGCCACGGTTCGAGCCTCGGCATACGCCGCGCTGCTCGCCGAGGCGAAGCTGATCGCGGTCTTCACGGAGAGCGGCTCGACCGCTGGGCTCGTTGCCGGCGAGCGGACGCCGACCCAGATCGTCGCGTTCACACCATTCCAGAGCACCGTATCGCGGCTGGCGTTGGTGTGGGGGGTGACCGCGATCAAGCTCTCGCGAACGCGCACGGCCCACGAGATGACGCTGGAGGCCGAGCGGATCATGCTCCGGGACGGTTTCGCGAAGAAGGGCGACCGGGTCGTCCTCGTCGTCGGCGCGAAGCGTTCGCGCGGAGCGACCAACATCATGAACATCAGGACGTTGTGACGACGTCTGGGGCCCGATTCCGGGCCTCTCGCCCCATCTCGCGCGAGACGCCCAGAAACTGTTGACAGTGGGTTGTCGCGAGCTAGGATCTGGCGCCCTTTTACGCCCGACCACCCTATGACCAAGACGACGTTCGCAACCCTCGACCAGCACCGCGAGGCCATGGACCAGTGGTTCATCGTCGACGCATCGAAGCATGTGTTCGGCCACATGGCGGTTCGCATTGCCGAGGTGTTGATGGGTAAGCACACTCCGCTCTACACGCCGCACCTCAATGTCGGCGCCGGGGTGATCGTCATCAACGCCGAGAAGGCGCACTTCACTGGCAACAAGCGCGAGACCCGTGTCTACACGGACTACTCGGGCTGGATGGGCGGACTCAAGAAGCGCACGCTCGGCACCTACCTCGAGGAGAACCCCGAGGAACTCGTCAAGCGCGCCGTGCGCCGCATGCTGCCGAAGACCCGCATGGGTCGCCAGATGCTGAAGCGCCTCAAGGTGTATCGCGGTACCGAGCACGACCAAGTCGCGCAGAAGCCGCAAGAACTGAAGATCGACAAGGACTGATCCGTGACACTCGCGAGTGATCCTTACGTTTGGGGCACCGGTCGACGCAAGACGTCGGTGGCTCGTGTCCGTATCAAGCAGGGCAGTGGCCAGTTCTTCGTGAACGGCCGCCCGGTCGAAGACTTCTTCACGACCGACGCGACGATGAATCGCGCGACGCAAGCGCTGCAGGTGACCGAGTCCCGCAGCGGCTACGACGTGTGGTGCCGCGTTTCCGGCGGTGGCATTACGGGCCAGTCGGGCGCCGTGTCGCTCGGACTCGCGCGTGCGCTGAAGACCGACAACACGAACTTCGAGCCGACGCTGCGTGAGCACCAGCTGCTCACCCGTGACTCGCGGAAGATCGAGCGGAAGAAGTACGGTCTCCGCAAGGCGCGTCGCGCGACGCAGTTCTCAAAGCGCTGATCGCGCTGCGTTTCCCACTGCGCCGACCGTCGCAGTGGCTTCGTTCCGCGGAGCCGCGCCGGTTGCGCACCCGGCAGAAGTCGCGGGCTACCGCCGCTGGTTGAGCCGCGTCGGGCGCGACGAGTTCCCCTCGCGGTGGACCGCGAAGAGGCGTTACACTTCGTGACTCCATGGCAGGCCACTCTCATTCCGCCAACATCAAGTTCCGCAAGGATCGCGTCGACTCGAAGCGAGCGAAAGTGTTCTCGAAGGCTTCGCGGCTGATCACGGTTGCCGCCAAGCTCGGGGGACCCGATCCCGATGCCAATGCGCGGCTGCGGTTGGCGATCGACAAAGCGCGGATGGTGTCCATGCCCAAGGACAACATCGAACGCGCGATCAAGAAGGGCGCCGGGGGTGGGGACGACGGCGACTACGAGGAGATCCTCTACGAGGGATACGGCCCTTGCGGCGTCGCGATCATGCTCGAGGCGATGACCGACAACCGCAATCGCACGGCGCCAGAGCTGCGCAAGCTGTTCGAAAAGGGCGGCGGCAACCTCGGAACGACTGGCGCGGTCGCATGGATGTTCGGACGGAAGGCCGTCTTCGCGGTCGATCCCGAAGCGTCAGCCGAGGAAGACGCGCTCATGGAGATGGCGTTGGAGGCTGGTGCCGAAGATCTGCTTTCCCTGGGGGAGGGCAACTTCGAGATCCGCTGCGAGCCGAGCGACTTCGAGTCAGTGCGCAAGGCGCTCGACGACGCGGGCGCTCCGATCCAAGGCGGTGAGGTCCGCTACATCGCGTCCAACGAAGTCGCGCTCGAGAGCGTCGACGACGCACGCAAGGTTTTGAAGCTCATGGATGCGCTCGAGGACCACGACGACGTCCAGAACGCGTTCGCGAATTACACGATCTCGGACGAGATCGCGACTCAGCTGGCGGGGGAACAATGACCGACCGACGGGCTTTTTCGGTGGCGTGCACGGACAGTGCGCGGCAGCAACTCGAACGAATCGTCGAGACGTCCGTGAGCGACGGGCTCGACGCGAACATCGATGCGCGAGACGTCGTGTTTCTCGCGGCCAACTCGGGCGCGGCCGAGAACGCGTTCACGGCCTGTCTCCGGATCAAGCGCCAGTGCGCGAAGGCGACGGTCGTCGTCTTGCTGACGCACGGCGATGACGTGTCCGAGCCGATCGCGCGTTTCTGCTTGGCGGACGGCGTCTCTTGGCTCGATCGCGACGGCGACCTTGCGGATCCCGATGCCGTGCAGGCGATCGTCCATCGACAGTTTCGCAACGTGCCGATCGACGCGCTACTCGAGCGCTTCGAGGGGCAGCTGACGGGCGATGCGAACGAACTGGCGGAGATCGTCGAGCGCCACAGCGGACACGAGTTCATCGACGGTCTGACCGACGAGGAGACCGGGTTGTTCGACGGTCCGTTCGCGACCTTCAAGCTCGACGAGGAGTACAAGCGCGCGCTGCGATTCCATCAGCCACTGTCGCTGATCCTCTTCGATTGTGGCGCCGACCTGCCGGACGACGAGATCGATCGGCGGACCGTCCTCGCCGAGATCGCGTCCGTGTTCCTCAATGAGTGCCGCGACATCGACACCCTGTCGCGGTTCACGGAGACGGTGTTCTTGTTCTTGCTGCCCGGAACGGGCTCGGATGGGGCGGCGGCGGTCGCGCGCCGGATGCTCGAGGGCCTGCGCGAGCGTCCGCTCAGTGGGGGCGTCGAGATCGCGCCTGCCGCGGGGATCGCGACGGTCCCGATGAGCGGGATCGCCGACCGCACCGCGTTCTTGCGCGCCGCCGAGACGTGCCTGAGGAGCGCGCGGGCCGAGTCGGACGGTGTCTGCGTCCTCTGACGGGACCTGACCGAACTCGAAATATCGCGAGAACCCGCCCGAAGACGGTCGCGCCAGATCCCGGGACGATCCGGGTATCCTGTGCCCGTGCGGCCCGGAGGGCTGTGATTCTCGCATGTTCGATCGATTCGTAAGGCTCGCTCAGGCCAAGAAGGCGCTGAAAGACGGCCGGTTCGAGGAGACCCTCGGCCTGCTCGAGGATCCACTCGTCCGGCAGCACCGGCGTGCCGAGGGGCTGCGCGAGCGCGCGTTGCGCGGCATCGTCGACCGCGCGGAGCGCCGCGCGGGCAGCGGAGCGGTCCGGGAAGCGATCGGGGACGTCGAGGCCGTCCTGCAGCGTTCGCCCGAGTTCGATGGCGCGAAGACGCTCCTGACGAGTCTGCAGGAGCGCGATGGAGCCGATCAGGCCCGCCTCGACGCGGCGCGGGACCTGAGCCGTCGAGCGCGGCGCCATGTCGAGCAGGGTCAGCTCGTCGAGGCCGAGACGCTGCTCGACGCGATCGAGACTCCGAATGCCGAAGTCGAATCGGTGCAGGCCCTGCTCGCCGCGCGACGCAAGGCGGCGATCCAGAGCCTCGAGCAGAGCGACCAGGAACTGGGGCGCGGAGACGTGGAGGCGGCCCGCAAGGCTCTCGATGCTGCGCGAGGCCTCGATGCGAATGTCGCTGGCGCGGAGGATCGTGCGGCACGTGTCGCGAAGGCCGTCGCCACGGAGCTCGCGAAGCGACTGGCCGATCTCTTACGGCGCGGTGCCGCGGCCGAGGCGCTGCGGGAGTATGAGCGCCAGCGCGCTCGGGTGCCCGAACTCGCCGCGGACCCCCGGCTCGCGAAGCTCGTCAAGGACGCGGCCTCGGCGGCGAAGCGTGAGCTGATCGGGGCGCTCGAGCAGGGGGACTTCGACCGGCTCGTGAGCGATCTGGACAAGCTCGACGCGAGCGAGCGGGACGCCGTTCTCGGGGCGCTCGGCACATCGATGGAAGAGATTCGTGAGATCGTGCAGCAGCGCAACGCCGGGGAATTCGCGGCCGCCGCCGCCGCATTGCGCGAGCTCGCGGACGGCGCCGGATCGAAGCGAATGCGCGGAGCCGCGAAGCAGCTCGAAGATCGCGCCGCCGACGCGGACGGGGCACTCGAGCGGGCGCGAGCCCTCGTCGCCGAGGGAGATCTCGTCGCCGCGCGAGCGGAGCTGGTCGAATTGCTCGAGGAGTTCCCGATGCACGAGCACGCACGTCGCGAGATGGAGTTGATCGACGAGGGCGCGCGCGATCGGTCGCGGCGTCTGACGAAGGCTCGAGAACTCTCGAAGGACGGCAAGCTGCGCGAAGCCTCGGCGCTCGCGATGTCTTTGGCCGTCGCCGGGCCGCAGGGTGAGGAGGCGCGGCTTCTGTTGCGGGATCTCCAAGCGCGGATCGACGTCGTACAGCGCGGTGTCCAGCAGGTGCTGCGGGACGCGCACGGTCGCGCCTCGGGCTCGCGGGACGGGTTGCAGCATTGCGTGCGACGTCTCGAGGAACTCGCCCGGATGCAATCCGACGAGCCAGAGCTGGTCCGCGTGACGAATGCGCTGCAGGCCGAGCTGGACGGTTTGGACGCCCTGGAACGCGCGAACGCGGGGCTGGAGTCCTCGAACGTCGAGGCGATCGCGGTCGCGGTCGCGGAGTTCGCCGCCGCGCGAGACCGGTTCCTCGATCACGACCGCCTCGAGAGTCGATTCTTGGAACTCGCGGACGCCGCGGCTGCGCGCGTCGAGGCCGATCTCGCGGCCGGGCGACTGACCGCAGCCGAGGGAATGGCGACCGCGTTCGGCGGCCATGTCGGCGAGCGGCCGATCCGGGTGCGTTTCGAGCAGCTCGCGGACGAGGTGCAGGTCCGCACCCGCCAGGTCGAGAAGCTCGTCGAGTCCGGGTTCGTCGCCCTGGAGGGGCGCGATGTCGATCGGGCCGAGGAGCGGCTGCGGGAGGCTCGGGTCGCCTGGATCGACGGGTCGACGACGAAACGTCTGGAGACCGCCCTTTCGACGATCCGCGATTGTGAGTCCCGCATCGTCGGCGTCGAAGCGCTCGCGGAGAACGCGGACGTCGGCGCGGCGCGCGCGAAGCTCGACGAGATGGGGCCGACGCACGGTCTGTTCCGCACGCGGATCTTCGACCTCAAGAAGAATCTGGCGCGGGCTCAGGGGCTCGACGGAGCGTTCCTGCTGCGGGTCGACGAAGGCGGCGAGTTCCTCGTGCTGCGCGGGGAGACGATCTCGATCGGCAACATGCGAGACGGTGGGGCCGACGTTCCCGTGCTCGCGAATCTCGCGGGGCGGCACGCGCGCATTCGGCGCACGATGTCGTTCCACGGCGGTATGCAGGACCGAATCGAAGCCGACCAAGGCGCCGTGTTCGTCGACGGCGAACGTCAGGATCGTGCGCCGCTGCGCGACGGCAAGTCCGTGCGGCTCGGCAAGTCGTTCGATCTCGGGTATCGCGTGCCGTGCAAGCGCTCGCTGACGTCGATGCTGACGATGCGGGGGTTCACGGTCGCCGGCACCGACAAGATCCTGCTTCTCAAGGACCGCGGTCGAGACGGCCGGATCGTGATCGGCCGTGGCAGCGACGTGCACGTGCGCGTCCCGGACGCCGAGGGGGAGATCGAGATCTTCGCGAGCAAGGACGGTCAGCTTCGGGTGCGTTACGACGGTGGCGGTTCGATGGACGGACGGCCGTTCACCGGCGAGGAGCCGATCACTGCCGGCGCGGTGGTCTCCTGCGGCAAGGTGACGTTCGTGCTGCAGCCCTGGAGCGCGAAGAGCGGGCGACCGTCCTGATACGCGGGGGCGTATTTGGAATCCCCGGGCCTCTTCGCGAATAGTCGGCCCGGTCGTTCGAAGGTCTTGTCGTCCGGGTGCTGAGGCGCGCCGGATCGCCTGATTCACCACACGAAGGGAACTACCGGATGTTCGGACTGCTCGTCGCCTGCGCACTCTCGCTTCAAGCGCCGCAGCATGCCGTCACGGCTTCCTGGGTGGATGACGGGGTCGATCCCTCGCGCCCCAACGCCGTCACCTACACCGGCACGGTCGAGCTGACGCCGGCCGAAGCGTTCACCGCCGCGAAGACTCGCGCCGAAGAGCTGACGCGCCAGCGGCTCCGCACCTACGGCGCCAAGGCGGCCGAGGAAGTCTCGCCGTTCTGGCTGCCCCAGTTCGTCCGGAACCAACAGATCGATCGATGGGTGGACCGCCAGCTGCGGCGCGAGCCGCCCGCGGTGCTCGATCGCGACGACGTGATCCGCGACCACGGCTTCGGCAAGAGCTTCCAGACCAAGCTGCTGGTCGACAGTCCCGAGCCGTCGGCCCGGGCGCTGCGCCGGCTTTCCCATCGCATCGACGGGGCCGGCGAGCTGTTCCTCGCGAAGTGCGGAGGGACGGTTGTTTTCTGGGGCGTGCTGGCCCTGGTGTTCTGGTGGCTGGACCGTCTGAGTCGGGGCTACATGAGTGGCCGTCTGTTTCTGCTCGCTGCGAGCCTCGGGATTAGCGTTCCCGGTGTCGCTTTTCTGTTCATCTAGTAACCTGGACGCCGAGATCCCCCATGCAAGCCGAGAGCTTCGAGAACCCCGCCGGCTCGGACGACAACCCGATCGATTGGGAAGCGTTCTACCGGAACTACCGAAAGCCGGGGTACATCGCGGGCTACGAGATCGTCAACAAACTCGGCGGCGGCATGTTCGGGATGGTCTTCAAGGCCCGGAAGGAATCGATCGGCAAGGACTACGCGATCAAGTTCCTGAAAGTCGACGACGAGTCCGTGCGCGAGGCTGTTCGGCGCGAAGTGCAGTCCGTCGAGTTTTTCGCCCAGATCGATCACCCGAACCTGGTTTCGATCGAAGACCGCGGGGAGATCGACGGCATCCCGTTCATCATCATGAGCTACGCGGGGCAGGAGACCCTGCAGAAGCGGCTCGAATCGGGGGCGATGCAGCGCGATGACGCGCTGCGCATCTTCATCCAGGCCGCGCGCGGCGTGCAGGCACTGCACGAGCACTCGCTGGTGCACTTCGATCTGAAACCCGCGAACATCTTCCTGCGCGGCGACATCGCGCGCGTCGGCGACTACGGGCTGTCCAAGCTCGTGACGCAGTCGCGGAACTCGCTCTCGTTCGGTCGCGGCACGCCGTACTACATGGCGCCCGAGATGCTGCAGCGGAAGGGCGACCACAAGAGCGACATCTACTCGCTCGGCATCATCCTCTTCGAGTGTCTGGTCGGTCAGGTGCCGTTCCAGGGCGAGTCGGAGTGGGAGGTGCTGCGCAAGCACGAGACCGAGACGCCGGTGTTCCCCGACCACGTCGGCGCCGTCGAGCGCTCGGTGATCCTCCGGTGTCTCGCGAAGCAGCCCGAGGATCGATTCGATTCGGCTGCTGACCTCCTGCACGCGCTACAGGCGCCGGCTGCGCTCGGCGAGAGCATGGTCATTCCGCCGCGGCGCGAGGTCCCGCCGCCGCCCGCTGCGGCACCCCAGCCGCCGCCGCCACGGCCGAACTCCGAGGAGCTCGCGCAGACCGTGCGCGCGGCTGCCGCGGACGCGCAGCGGTCCGCCGAACGCGCGAGCTACGGTCCGCTGGGCGCCCTCGTGCACGTCATGTTCCGGATGTTCGAGTTCGGCATCTTCCTGGCGCTCGTGCCGATCCGCACGATTGCGATGGCGCTCGGCCGACTGATCGTCGTGCTCGTGCAGCTGCCGTTCCGCATCGTCGGGATCGCCGCGAAGGCGGTCGGTGTGCTGCTGGTCTTCGCCACGATCATGCTCGCGGTGATCTCGCTGATCGCGCTGTTCGACGGAGCCGTGTGGTGACGGACGTCGACCGCGACGACATCGCGGCGCTGCAGTCGATGGACGAGCAGGCGTGGCAGTCCGTGCAGGATGCGTACTTCCGGCGCGTCTTCTTCTACGTGCGCCGCTACGTCGGGAACCATCAGACGGCCGAGGACCTGACGCAGGACGTGTTCTTGGGCGCGGTCAAGGGCATCGATCGGTTCGATGCGGCCTACACGTTCGAGCAGTATCTGTTCGGGATCGCGAAGAACCGCGTCATCGATCATTTCCGCAAGCACAAGATGCCCGTCATCCCGGCCAAGGGAAAATCGGACCAGACGACGATCTGGCTCGAAAACATGGAGGCGACCGAGGCAGTGCCTCCGGCGCGCGGCCTAGTCGAAGAGGAGAACACGGATCGGCGCCGTGCGGTGCTGGGCCAGATCCTCAAGGAGTTCGTCGGCGAGCTGTGGGGTGCGGGCGAGTTCCAGAAGCTGATGGTGCTGGAGTATCTCTTCGTGATCGGCGGCCGGAACAAGGACGCGGCGACCCGCTTCGGCATTGCCGACGAGAAGGCGGTCGCGGGGATCAAGTTCCGCGCGGTCGAGAAGCTGCGCGGGCTCGCGCGGCAGAACGACCCGAACCACTCCCTGTTCGGCGGCCTGTGGGAGCCCGGCGCGCGATGAGTGATGCGCACGACAAGCGCGAGCAGGAGCTGTTCTTCACCGTGGCGAGCGTGTGGCGGGAAGAGCGCGTGTCGTGCCCGCATCCGGACATTTTGAAGGCCTACTTGGCGGCCGGCCTTGACGCCGAGGCGAGCGAGTTCGTCAAGTTTCACCTCGAGGAGAGCGAGTGTCCGTACTGCAACGCGGTGCTCGAAGACCTCCGTGCCAACGAGGATGACGCGCGGAACGAGGAACTCGAGGGCGTCCGGAGCCGCCTGCTGCGCTCCACAGTGACGGCCCTACGGCGCGTTTCGGGCGAATGACCCGGATTTCGGGGGTGCGTCCCCCGAAAGAAGAGGCCTTCTCGCAAATCTTTGGGCGCTTGCCCCGAAGTCGGGACTGTGCAGCCGCTGACGGCGCACCGAACCAACGGAGACTCATATGTTCTGCAAGCGACTCATCAAGTGGACCGCGATCGGCGTCATCAGCGCCGGCGCCGCCGGCTACCTGCTCTTCGGCGACAACGCGTTCAGCTATCTCTCGACCGCCGCCAACTCGATCCGCAGCGAGGTCGACGAGCGGATCCCGATCGAATTCGAACTGCGTCGGGCCGAGGCCTTGATCCAAGAGATCGAGCCTCAGATCCAGGACGGCAAGCGCAAGGTCGCGCAGGCCGAGGTGGAGCTCGAGAACCTCGAACACGAAGTCGCTCGTCTCGAACGCGCCGTCCAGAACGGCGAGTCGAAGTTGCGCGCCGTCAGCGCCAAGTACGACGGCGGCACGGCTGGCGAGGTCAAGCTCGCGAGCTACCGCGACTACCGCGTCGAACTCAACCTCGAGCGCACGTTCGAGATCTACAAGAACAACGTCGCACTGCTCGATGGCAAGCGGGCGCTGATCCAGCGTCAGGCCAAGGCCGTCACCGCAGCGCGGATGCACCTCGACGCCGTGCGTGCCGAGAAGGCCAACCTCGAAGACACGATCGCGACGCTGAAGACCCAGAAGAAGCAGATCGACGCGCTGGCGGCGAGCTCGAACAACTTCGAGCTGGACGACACCGCACTCGGCCAGGCGAAGGAAGTGCTCGCCAAGGTGCAGAAGCGCCTCGACGTGCAGCAGCGCCTGATCGAGGACGAGATCTTCTACGACCGCAAGACCGCGCAGGAAGCGCGTGCGGACGGCAGGGACATCGTCGCCGAGATCCACAAGTACTTCGATGGCGGGGACTCTGGTTCGGTGTCGACCGCCGTCACGGTCGAAGTCCGCTAGATCGCCGGTCAGCGGCTGAGCACACGGAGCGCTTTCGCGCTCCGTGCGCATTTAACGTCCGGCCTCGAATCCTACGAAACGAGGCGAGTCCGAAGTCGCTACGATGCCCACATGAGAAGCACGCTCCCCTTCGTTCTGCTCTGCACGGGGCTTGCCCAGCCGCAGCAGCAGCCCCAAGCGACCGCACACCAGTTCCTGCCTCCGAACTACGACTGCGAGTTCTACGTCGACGTGGAACGGACGCTCGAGAACGGGATCTACGAAGCGCTGACCGGGCCGATCGGCTCGATGCTCGTCGGGCGCTTCAAGGAGGTGTGGGGGTTCGATATGGACGAGCTCACGCGCGTGCGCGGCGTGCCCGTCTACACCGAGAAGGACGGAAACGTCCAGACCAAGCAGATCTGGGTCCTCGAGGGCTCCAAGGACGTCAAGGTTCCCGCGAAGTTCGAGGAGTGGTACGAGGTCAACGACCTCGAGATCGGCGGGAAAGAGGTCGTGTCCATCAAGTCGTGGGGCGAGCCGGAGATCTACTACCAACCGCGCGATGGCATGATCGTGCTCGGGTCCGAGTCGCTGATGCGTCAGGCTCTCGAAGGCGCGACGCGGGGTGGTCGCCCCAGCGCGGAGCTCATGCCGCTCGTCGCCCAGTCCGGAGTGTTCGCGCACGCGATCATCTCGTTGAACTCGGCGATGCGCTCGGACTCGCCCGAGTTCATGAAGGAGATGCTGTCGGACGGCGATCCGCTGACCGTCATGGCGTACCGGTTCCGTGAGATCGCGTCGAGCGATCCCGACGACGAACCGACGTTCCGGATCGAAGGTGCGTTCCGATTCCGGGATGGGGAGGCCGGTCCGAAGAAGTTCGAGACCGTGCTCCGGAAGCACCTGAAGGACCTCGAGAAGCACAAGCAATTCGGTGCGCTCAAGAAGCTCCTGCGGCAGATCGAGATCGCGAACGACCGCGGGGAAGTCGTCGTGTCGGTGGAGCTCGGGGACGAACGCAAGGCGATCGGCGCGCTTCAGGCGTTGATGATTCCGATGATGACGGTGCGCATGACCGAGGTGGCCGCCGAGGCGCAGGTCATCGAGATCGTCGACACCGTCGAGGTCGAAGAGGAAGAAGACAAGGACAAGAAGAAGGGCAAGGACGAGGACGTTCCCGTCCGGCCCGATCGGGACCGCTGAGGGGTCAGTCCGGCGGGTTCTCGAGCCCGACGTGGTCGATCTTCCACTGCCGGCCGACGCCGGCGCGATGGACCTTCGAGAGGTCGAGATCTTCGAGATCGACCTCCGCTTCGACCTCGATCCGCGCGGTGAACGTCTCGTCCGCCGCGTTGCGCACGACGCGTACGTGGGGGGCCAAGGAGCGTGGGTAGTCACCGCCCTCGATGATCTCCCCGTCCATGTAGTACGCGATCTCGGTGTAGATCTGCTCGATCAGGAACACCTCGATCCGATAGCCGGCGCGTTCGAGCACGTAGCGCACGCGGCCGCCGCGCTCCTCCGTGGGGCCTTCGACCTCCGCGTTGCCGAGCAGGTGGATCGGAGCCTGCTCCTTGAGCTTCTCCCAGAACACGGCGAACTCGAACGAGCCGCGGATGCCGTTCCGCCGCTTGAACGAGCGGCTGAAGCACTGGAATCCCACCCGCGAATCATCGCGTCGTGCGGCCTCCCGGAACGTGTCGAGTGCCTGGCGATGGGTGTCGTAGGACACGCTGATCCACGGCGATTTGTCGGGTCCGCAGAAGAGCTCGAACATCGTGCAGCATCCGGACATGAGAAACAGCACGGGCAGTGTCAGGGCGGTCCGGAGCCGGTGTCGCCGGCTGGTTCGATCACTCGATATCATCGAAATCTGGGGGGATCGGGTCCTGGGATCCGGCGATTCGGGGAGGATATACTCCGCCGACTCGTTTGCCTGACTGTAGCGTCGGAGCCGTCTGCACCGACACCTTGTCCCTGGAAGACTCGAAATGTCCGCCTCGCGAACCATCACGATGAAATCGATCCCGAGGAATCTGCTCGGCTGTGCCCTCGCCATCGCCGGCTGTTTGACTGTTTCCGACACGCGCGCACAGGTGCAGAAGACCGACAAGCCGATCGGCGTCAAGCCGGCGCAGGTCGGGCCGCCGGCGCCGCCACGTCAGGCTCCGAAGGTGCAGCGCCCCAAGCGCGGCCCCGCTCCGAATACATGGTTCAAGGAAACGCGCCTCGACCTCGGCACCTTCATCGAAGGTGAGACCGCTGTCGGCACGTTCCGGTTCACGAACCCGCATGAGGAAACGCACCGCCTCAGCAACATCGCGCCGAACTGTCAGTGTGCGAAGGCCAAGCTCGTCGTCGGCGATCGGTCGTACGTGATCGAGAACGACCCGACGCCCCACACGATCTACCGCGTGGAAGGCGAGGACGAGAAGACGGATCGCGTCAAGGTGAAGCACATCGCCGTCGCTCCGGGTGAAGAGGGCTACGTCGAGATCCACTTGAGTCTCAAGGGCATCAAGGGCAGCAAAGAGGCGCACATCGCGATGCGCACCACGGACAAGAAGCTGCCGATGACGACCGTCAGTGCGACCGCGCGCGGGGTCACGTTCTTCCGCGTCGTTCCGCCGGACATCAACCTGAACAAGATGACCTGGGACGAGAAGCGCGACTTCTCGTTCGAGATCAGCTCGGACATCCGTGCCGACTTCGAGGTCACGCAGGTCGAGCCGACCGTCGATGCGCTGAAGGTGACGAAGAAAGAGAAGATCGACCGCAACGGCCGCACCGTGTGGAAGATCGAGGGCACCTACGGGCCGGATGCCAATGTCCGCTCCGGCGGCGGCCTCCTCAAGGTCCACACCGACGTGAAGGACCCGAAGAACCGCCGCGGCAAGGTCAAGGACGTCCGCGTGATCGCGGTCGTCGAAGGCCCGCTGACCGTGCGTCCCGGTTCCTTCCTCCCGCTCGGCCGCGTCAAGCGGGCGAAGGGTGTGACCAAGGTCGTCGAATTCGAGCCCAACGGCGACTTCGATCTGCAGTTCAAGAACGTCGAGATCACGAACCTGAGCGTCGACAAGAAGTGGGTCACGCTCGGCACCTCGAAGGAAGGCAAGATCCTGAAGCTCGAGCTCAACATCAAGCCGGGTGCGCCGCGACGTCTGATCCGCGGTGACATCAAGGTCGAGCTGAACCACCCGGCCGTGAAGGAGAAGTCGCTGCAGTTCAACGGGTTCGTTCGTTGAACCTGGAGCAGCTGCTGGAGGCTGCTGGCGTCCTGGACGCCGAGCAGCTTCACAAAGCGGTCGCCTTCGGTCAGAGTCGGGGAATGCCTCTCGAGAAGGCGGTCCTCGCACTCGATCTCGCGCCGGAGGGCAAGGTCTACCAGGCGGTCGCCAAGGTCGCCGGGATGCAGTTCGTCGATCCGGGCAAGGCCAAGCCGGAGGCGCTCGAGCGCATCCCCGCCGAGCAGATCGAGCAGAACCATGCGCTGCCGGTCCTGGAACGGGACGGCGCCCTCTACGTCGCGATCGACGACCCGCTGAAGACGTACGTCGCCGACAACCTCGCCTTCCTGGCCGGGTGCGAGGTGCGGTGCGTGATCGCGCCGCCCAACGCGCTCAAGGACGCGATTCGCCGTCGGCTCGGTGGGGCCGCGGCCGACCGTGCTGACGCCGCGAAGGCCGAAGCGCGGGTCGACAGCGACGATCCGGATGCGCCGATCATCCGACTCGTCGAGAAGATTATCGAGGACGCGGTCGTCGAGCGCGCGAGCGATATCCACATCGAGCCGTACGAGACGCAGCTACGCGTGCGGTACCGCATCGATGGCGTCCTGCGGGACCGCAGCATGCTCGAGCGGCCGCTGCACGGCCCGATGACGTCGCGGCTCAAGATCATGGCGGCGCTCGACATCGCCGAGAAGCGCAAGCCGCAGGATGGACGGATCGAGATTCGCGTCGCGGGGCGGTCGATCGACATCCGGACTTCGGTGCTGCCGAGCAACCACGGCGAGACGATCGTCATGCGTTTGCTCGATAAGGAGCAGAACCTCCTGTCGCTCGAGGCCCTCGGCTTCGGCGGCGAGGATCGCGATCGATTCGAGCGGATCATCAAGCGCCCCAATGGCGTGGTTCTCGTCACGGGTCCGACGGGCTCCGGCAAGACGACGACGCTCTACGCGGCGCTGCAGACGCTGAACCGTTCCGACGTCAAGATCATCACTGCCGAGGACCCGGTCGAGTTCAACATCGCCGGGATCAACCAGTGTCAGGTGAAGTCGGGTATCGGCCTCGACTTCGCGCGGATCCTGCGCGCGATGCTGCGCCAGGCGCCGAACGTGATCCTCGTGGGTGAGATTCGCGACCGCGAGACCGCGGAGATCGCGATCCAGGCCGCGCTGACCGGTCACCTCGTGTTTTCGACGCTCCACACGAACGATGCGCCGTCCGCTGTGACGCGACTCATCGACATGGGCGTCAAGCCGTTCCTCGTCTCGGCGGCGGTGCAGGCGATCATGGCCCAGCGGCTCGTGCGCGTGCTGTGCCCGACGTGCAAGGAGCGCTACGAACCGTCGCCGTCCGAGCTGCGTGGCCTGGGCGTCGACACCGCGCAGGCCGAAGGTGGCCAGTTCCACAAGCCCGTCGGATGCGACGAATGCGAGGGGAGCGGCTACCGCGGTCGACTCGGTATCTTCGAGCTGATGGCGATGGACGAGAACCTGCGCGACATGACTTTCCGGGGTGAGCCGACGCTGCGACTGCGTGAGTACGCGCATTCGTCGGGCGGTATGCGCACCCTGTCCGAGGACGGCGTCCAGAAGGTGCTGTCCGGCACGACTTCGATCGAAGAGCTGTTCCGCGTGACGGCAGCGAGCTGACGATGGCCGATATCATTCCTCTCCTCGACGCCTGCTTCGAGCGCAACGCGTCCGACCTCCACATCTCGGTGGGCCGCGCGCCGGTCTTGCGAGAGAAGGGCGGGCTCCGCGAGATCGAGGGCCACGGGCCGCTGACCCACGAAGTGATCGCCGACATGGTGCGGCAGATCACGCCGGCCCGGAATCTCGAAGAGCTCGAGAACATCGGGACGACCGACTTCGGCTACGCGCACGGCGAGAAGTGCCGATATCGCGTCGACGTGCTCACGCAGAAGGGCAACTGGGGCGCCGTGCTCCGACTCATCCCGCACAAGCTGCTCTCCTTCGAGCAGATCGGCCTGCCCGAAGCGTGCCAGAACCTGCTCGACCTGCACCGTGGCCTCATCCTCGTGACGGGACCGACCGGCTCCGGCAAGACGACGACCTTGTCGACGATGATCGATTGGATCAACCGCAACCGCGAGACCCACATCATCACGATCGAGGACCCGATCGAGTACTACCACACGCACCAAAAGTCGCAGGTCACGCAGCGCGAGGTCGGCACCGACGTGCCGAGCTTCGCCGAGGCGATGCGTCGCTCGCTGCGTCAGGACCCGGATGTGATCCTGCTCGGCGAAATGCGGGATCTCGAGACGACGTCGTCGGCGATCACCGCGGCCGAAACGGGGCACCTCGTGTTCGGCACGCTGCACACGACGGGAGCGGCGCGAACCGTCGATCGCATCATCGACCAGTATCCGACCGATCAGCAGGAGCAGGTTCGGTCACAGCTCGCGGTTTCGCTCGTTGCGGTGATCTCGCAGATCCTGATCCCGACGGCGGACGGCAACTCTCGCGCGGCCGCATTCGAGGTCATGATCACGAACCCGGCGATCGAGAATCACATCCGCAAGTGTGAGACTTACAAGATCCCGTCGGTCATCCAGACGAGCCGCCGGCAGGGCATGCTGCTCATGGACGACTGCCTGGTCGATCTCTACCGCGACGGGCGCATCGCCAAGGACGAAGTCCTCGATCGCGCCTTCGACCGCAAGTTCGTCGAAACCCGACTCGGTGGTGGGGTCTGACGCGTGGCCGCCAGGCGACTGATCGGGCAGATTCTCAAGGACCTCGGGATCGTCCACGAAGGGATGATCCAAGAGGCCCTCATGCAGCAGCGCGAGAGCGGCGGTCGCCTCGGCGAGATCCTGCTGGAGCTGGGACACGTCCAGCCTGCGGACGTCGCGCGCGCGCTCGCCGAGCAGGCGGGGCTGCCGTTCGTCGATCTGGCGACGGAGGAGCCTGCGGCCGATGCGCTCGCAAAGCTCGATCCCTCGACGGCTCGGGCGTTCAACGCGCTGCCGATGTCCCTCGACGGCGGGGCCCTGACGGTTGTGCTGTCCGATCCGCTCAACGCGTCGGTGCTCGATGACATCTCGTTCGCGACGGGCCTGCAGGTGCGGGGCGTGGTCGGTGCCGAGAAGCGCATCCAGGAGCTGATCGAGAAGCACTACGAGGAGACCGCGATCCAGGCGAAGAACCAGATGGAGGATTTGGTCGCCGAGTTCGCGCGCGAGGGCGCGAAGTTCGACCTCGAGGACAAGGCGGCGATGGCGTCCGCGGCTCCCGTGGTCAAGCTGCTGAACTACATCCTCTACCAGGCGATTCGCGACAAGGCGTCCGACATTCACCTCGAGCCGTTCGAGGGTGAGTTCAAGATCCGCTACCGCGTCGACGGCTCGCTGTTCGAGCTCGACGCGCCGCCGTCGCACCTCGCGGTCGCGCTGATCTCGCGGGTCAAGGTCATGTCGGACCTGGACATCGCCGAGACGCGCCTGCCGCAGGACGGCCGCATCGAGCTCACCGTCGGCGGTCGCTCGGTCGACCTTCGCGTGTCGACGCTCCCGACCATGTTCGGTGAGTCGTGCGTGATGCGGGTGCTCGACCGGTCGGTGGTCGCCCTGGACCTCGACAACCTCGGCATCTTCGAGGTGGAGCGGAAAGCCATCCGCGAGCTGCTCGACTTGCCGCACGGCATCGTGCTCGTCACCGGGCCGACTGGCTCCGGCAAGACGACGACCCTCTACGCGATGCTCAACGAGGTCAACGCGGAAGGCGTCAAAGTCATCACGGTCGAGGACCCGGTCGAGTACGACCTCCAAGGGATCGTGCAGATCCCGGTCAACGAGGAGATCGGCGTCACCTACGCGCGCATTCTGCGGACGATCCTGCGTCAGGACCCCGACACGATCCTCGTCGGTGAGATTCGCGACCGCGAGACCGCGCAGACGGCGATCGAGGCGAGCCTCACGGGCCACCTCGTGTTCTCGACTCTCCACACGAACGACGCGCCGAGCGCGGTGACGCGGATGGTCGACATCGGCGTCGAGCCCTTCCTGCTCGCGGCGACGGTCCAGGCGATCGTCGCCCAGCGGCTGGTCCGGCGCATCTGCAAGGAATGCCGGGTGACCTACCGCCCGACCGACAACGTCCTCCGCGAGCTCGGGATCACCCGCAACGAAGTGGGGGACATGGAGTTTGCTCGCGGCAAGGGGTGCGAGGAGTGCAATTTCACGGGTTTCCGGGGCCGACTGGCGATCGTCGAGATCCTGGTCCTGGACGAGCGGGTCCGGGAGGCCATCCTGGATGGCCGGAGCAGCGCCGAGCTGGCCCGGATCGCCACGGAGGCCGGGATGAGCAATCTGCGCCAGGCGGGCCTGCGGGTCATGTACGACGGCCTGACGACGGTCGAAGAGGTCTTGCGAGAGACCGTGCACGCCTCTTGACTCGGCGGCGGCGAACGCTAGTTTTCCGCAGCCCGAGGACGACCCATGAAGCTCAAGATCCGCCGTTCCAACCGTAAGCGCGCCCGCAAGGTCGGGTTCCGCTCCCGTTCCAAGACCGCCAGCGGCCGCAAGATCATCAAGCGGAAGCGCAAGAAGAGCGGCGGCCGCTACCGGGTCGGCTAGGCCCCCGCGTCCCCTCTCATCCTCGGCGCGGTGCGAAACACCGCGAAACCGAAAACGGCCGCGATTCCTCGCGGCCGTTTTTGCGTCCAGAGTCGGTCGAACCGCACTCCGGGCCGCGCCAACTACTTCTTCCCGCCGGGCAACTGCTTCTTGAGGAAGCTCATGTCCTCGGCGAACTGGTTGAGCGCGTCGCGGTCGCTGTCCCCGATCGCCTCGAATTCGGCGGTGACGCGCACCTGGCCGTCGTCCGCGTCCGTCGCTTCCTTGATGTTCGCGGTAACCTCGAAGTAGCCCTTCTTGAACATCTTGACCTGGAACTTCAGGTTCACGCTGCTGCCCGCGAAGAACAGCTGCTTGATCTGGTCCGCGCTCAGGTCCAGCGTCTTGCCAGATTGCAGGAACTGGACGCGCGAGCCGTCGACGTTCAGCATCGTGCCGACGAGCGTGCGGCGGCCGCCGATCTGCTGATTGCGCGTGTCGTCCGGGAACGTGACCATCACGCTCTCCTGGTTGACCGGTGCCTTGCCGGCGAACTCCTTGGAGTTCAGCGCCTTGATCATGTGCTTCGTCGCCGCGTCGTCGTCGTCGAAGATCGGCAGCAGTTGGTCGAGCCCGACCTGGCCGACCACGTCCCGCACGAACGACGAGGGCTTCGAGATGACGAGATCGCCGTCCTCGGCCTTGCAGAGCTTGTGCGCCTTGATGATCGCCCCGAGTGCGGTCGAGTTGACGAACTTCACAAGCCGCATGTTCAGGATGATGTGGGTGATGCCGCGCTCCAGGAGGTCGTCGACCTCCTGCTGGAGGCTCGGCACATAGAACGTGTCGAATTCGCCTTTGAGGGTCAGGATCGCGAATTCGTCGTCGAGTTCTTTGTCGATTTTCATGGGCTTGCTGCTGGCACCCGGGAGCCCTGCAAGAGGGGTGAGAGGGGAGCCTGATTTTGGCCGACGAATTCCCAGGGTGCAATGCGTTAGACTCGCTCAACAGGATGAAGCGACTGTTCTTCTGGAAGCGACCCGAGGACGAGGGCGGCGCCGGTGATGCCGGGGACGCCCCGGCGGGGACCGGTCTGCTCACCGGAGATCCGGCTGAGGATTCGAAGACGATCTCGATCCTCCTCGAGTCGATCGCCGAGGTCAGCTCGCATACCGCGCTGGACGTGGTGCTCGAGGGGATCGTCCAGAAGTCGATCGAGGTCTCGAATGCGGAGCGCGGAATGCTGCTGCTCGGCGATTCGCTCGGCGCGCTCGAGGTGCGGCTGGCCCAGAATGTGGACGGCCGGGACCTCGAGGACGACGCGATGTTCAGCAAGACGGTCGTCGGCAAGTGCATCGAAGAGGGTGCCGCCCAGCGATCGGTCGTGCAGTCGGACCAAGAGGCCCTCGAGCTCGGCCAGTCGGTCTACAAGCTCAAGCTCCGGGCCGTAATGTGCTCGCCCCTGATCGGGAAGGCCGGGCCGATCGGCGTGATCTACGTCGACTCGACCGCGGTCCGCCGCGAGTTCTCGCAGCGAGACTTGGAGCTGTTCGGTGCTCTGTCGGCGCAGCTCGGCGTCGCGCTCGAGAACGCGCGCCTGCACGCGGACTCGCTCGAGAAGGTGCGCCTCGAGAAGGACGTCGAGATCGCGCACCGCATCCAGCAGCACCTGCTCGCGCCGGTGCCCGACGACCACCCCGGCCTCGATGTGGCCGTGCGCTTCCGAGCCGCGGATCACGCGAGTGGGGACGCCTACGACGTCGTGGCGCTGCCGGACGGCGGACTCGTCGTCATGATCGGCGACGTCACCGGCCACGGCGTCGGAGCGGCGCTCCTCACGCACGCCGCGCAGGCCGCGCTGCGGAGCTACCTCGAACTCATCGACGACATCAGCGAAGTCGCGACGCGCCTCAACGAGCGGCTCGTCGCGGGCGTCGAAGCCGGCAACTTCATGTCGGTGCTGATGGTCGCGATCGATCCGAACAAAGGCACGCTGCACTACGTCAACGCCGGTCACCCGGGCCTCGTCGTCGTCCGTGACGGACAAATCGAAGAACACGAGAAGACCGGCATGGTCATGGGCGTCGTAGAGGGACAGCAGTACACCGCGCGTGGCCCGATCGAATTGAAGGCCGGTGACATGCTGCTGCTCCGCACGGATGGCATCGACGAAACCATGAACGAGCAGCGCGAGGTGTTCGGCACGGAACGGCTGTTCGATCTCCTGAAGAACGCTGGCGCCGCGAGCGCGGACGAGGTCTTGGGCCGGGTCGACGCAGCGACGACCAAGCACGCGGGCAGCGTGCCGCAGCAGGACGACTTCACGATGGTCGCCGTCCGGGTGCTGCCGCGATGAGTCCCCGCGTCCTCGGCGCCGTCGTCGCGATCGTCGTGCTCGGTGGCGGCATCATCGGATACCTGATGTTCCGGGCCTCCGGGGAGGCCGAGGCCAGAGTGTCGAAGGTGCTGCGGGCCGTCGACGCGGAGCTGAACGCGGACGAGATCGACCGCGACTCGTTGAGCGACGTGCTGAAGGACGTCGAGCGGCTGCAGGTCGAGTCCCCGAGCCCGGCGTTGACCCGCGCGGAGGCGCTCATCCAGCTCGCGCTCGGCCGGACCAGCGCCGCGTGGGAGACGATCTCGTTCGCCGCGACGAGTCCCGAAGGCTCGCCGGAGGACCGTTGGGCCGGGGCTCGAATCGCCGCGCGGCTCCACGCCGAGGGCGGCGAGTCCCACGTCGGCAGTCAGGCGATGTCGCTGTGCCGCGAGAGCGCCCAGGACTCGATGGCGCCCGAGGTGCTCTTCTTGCTCTGGCAGGTCGCGTACCGCACGGACTCGGTCGAGGACTGGCTCGACGCGTACGCCTCGATGAAGGCCGACGGTGAGGATTCACTCGAGGCCAGGACCGCCGAGCGGATCGGCTACTTCCTCGCGTTCCACATCGCGGATCGCATCGGGATCGAAGGCGACGCCGCGCGCCTCGACGAGCTCGCGAGCGACGAGAACGCCGAGCCGGCGGTGCGGCTGTTGTGCGCGTTCATCCGAGACAACGCGGAGGCAAGCAAGTCGGTCACCGAGCAGGAGCTGCTCAAGCTCGACATGCAGTGGGGCGAGAGTCCCCCGGAGTTGGCCGTGCTCCTCGCGCGGGCGCAGCTCAGCAAGGCGAGCGCCGAGGACGGTCGACCCGACGAGCTGCACGCGGCCGTCGAGATCCTGAAGAACGTGCTCGAAGTGTTCCCGACGTTCGTCGAAGCCCGCCACCTGATCGCGGTCGCGCACTACGGGCTCCACGAGGCCACGCTGCAGAAGGCTCACCTGCGGTGGCTGGTCGAGAACGCGCCGGAGACCGACACGCGCCGCGCGTCGTGGCACCGGCAGCTCTGACGGAGTCTCGATACCATCGAGGACTCGGCGCCGGCCGGTCTCCGGTCGAGACGACGCGTTCAAGTCGGGCGCGAGCCGGTGTCGAAGTCTGAGGCGCAATGCGCTTCTTGCTTCATATCGTCGTGTTCCTGTTCGCGATCACCGTCGGTCGCGCCCAGGTCCAGGATGGCGTCGCGCAGAGTGAACCCGCCCAGGCGGCTGCGGAGAGCGTCGAAGCGATGCCGGCGGGAACTCCGGACAAGGAGCTCTCGCGATTCATGGACCGGTATCTCTGGTTCTTGCCGCAGGCGGCGGGTCACCGCGCCAGCCTGGGCATCGCCGTGTTCGTCGCGGGTGCGTTCCTGATCATGCTCAGCGCGCGCATGGCCAACCTCGACGGCGTGACCTTCGGGCGCGGCGCGGTCATGTCGGCGATCGTGCTCGTCACGGTGCTGGTCGAAGTCGCATTCGTGCCCGAGATCGTGCCCGTCGTGGCCGCGGTCGTCCTGGTCGACCTCGCCGCCTGGTTCTTGCTCGTGCGCGGGTTCCTCGGCGGGGACCTCTTCAACGGCGTCGTGATGCTCGTCTGCTGCACGATGGTGTTCTTGGTCGCCGTCCTCGGATTCGAGGTCGCCGGAACGCTGCTGCAGCGGTCCGAGCTCCTGGCCTGACGTTGCGCCGAGCCGGACCGGCGCGCTACGCTGCCGCCATGTCCGCTTCCGAGTTCGTCTTCGACGTCAAGACCGCCGAGTTCGAGACCGCCGTGGTCGCGCGGTCGCAGCAGGTGCCGATCCTGCTCGACTTCTGGGCCGAGTGGTGTGGGCCGTGCAAGACCCTGAAGCCGGTCCTCGAGCAGCTCGCGGAGGAGTACGGCGGCGCGTTCTTGCTCGGGGCCGTCGACACGGAGGTCGAGCAGGAGCTCGCGTACGCGTTCCAGGTGCAGAGCATCCCGTTCTGCGTGCTGTTGTCCGGAGGGCGCCCCGTCGACGGTTTCCAGGGCGCGCTGCCCGAGGCGGAGGTGCGCAAATTCCTCGCGGCCGCAGGCATCGAGCCGCGCGCGGCCGCCCCGGCCGATGCTCCAGCCGAACCCGAGAAGCCCCTGGATGTCGCGCGCCACGCGCTGATGGACGGGCAGTGGCAGGCGGCCAAGGAGGCCCTTGCGTCGATCCCCGAGGAAGACGACGCGATCGCCGCGGCGAAGCGCATGCTCGACGGGTTCGAGGTCTTCGAGTCTTCGATCGACGCCGCCGAATCTTCGGCCGCCGACAGCGTCGCGCGGGGGCGGGACCTGTTTCTCGGCAAGCAATACGTCGCGGCGGTCGAAGCGTGGATCGAGTCGATCGAGCAGGATCGCGGCTGGCGCAACGGGCTCGCGCGACGCGCGGCCGTCATGGCGTTCGAAGTGCTCGGCGTGAACGACGCGGGCCGGGACGTCGTGCGCGAGATGCGCGCGCGCATGGCGACGCTGCTCTACTGATCGCGTCGGCGATCCGGCGGCGGCGGGTCTTCGGATTCGAGCGCGAGCCGGATCGGGCTCTCGTTCGCGGTCACGGCCGAGAGCCGCTGCGACCATGTCGTCGCGCCGTCCTGGAACTGCGCGAACAGCGTATACTCGCCGTCGTCCAGGCCGGGAATGCGGAACGTACCGTCGGGTCCCGACGCGACGATGCGCGTGCCGGACGCCGTGCGGCCTTCGGCGTCGCGGAGTTCGAGGATCGCTCCGGTCAACGGTTCGCCGTCGCGTAGCACGGTGCCGTGGATCGCGAGTCCGGGGTCGAGCTCGACGACGAGGCGATCGGTCTCGCCGGCGACGAGTTCGCGTTCGGCGACGCGGTAGTTCGGGTGCTGCACCGAGATCACGGTGCGTCCCGGCAGGAGTTCGTCGATCCAGGCTTCGCCGCGGGGGTTCGTCGTTACGAAACGTGGCATGAATTGCCACGGCTCTTGGTCGACTCGGACGATCGCCGGAGGTGTCAGTAGCGGTTCCTCGACCTGCACGCGGACGAGTACGGTGGCGGCGGCGACGAAGGTCACCTCCAGCGGAGACTCGATCGGTTGAGGGAAGGCGATCGGTGCAGCCCCGTTGCGATGGAGCACGACGAACGTCGAGTCCTCACCGGTCGGCGAAACGACCGGTGCAGCGCCGAGTTCGTTGGTGCGCGCGGCCGAACGCACGCGCATGCGCGCGCCGACCTGCTCGACTGCGTAGACGTCGATGCCGTCCAGCGGTCGTTTGGTCTTCTCGTCGCGGATCAGGATCGCGCGCCAGTTCGCGCGTGCGCTCTCGGTGGGCGGCGTGCGCTTGCCGTCGTACTCATGCAGGATTCGCAGCGGGCCCGCCTGGGTGTCGACGGACTCCGCGACGCGGATCGGCACGTCCGAGGGCGGGAGCGCAGTACGGTCGACGTGGAGCGCATGCGGCAGCGGTCCGGCCCGTGGCCAGTCCGGCAGCGTCATGCCGCCTCCGGGCAGAGAGTGTCTCGGTCTGTGCCGCGGGCGTGTCAGGATGCGCGATTCGCCAGGTGCGAGGGTGACTTCGCGTACGAGGAGATGCTCGACGAGTACTTGGTATCGACCCGCTGGTACTCGAATCGCCTCGTGGCCTGCGAAGGACCGCACCAGCACCGATTCGCTCTGGGAGAGCACGGCCCGCAGGTGCCAGATGACCTTGTGTTCGCTCTCGTATCCGAGGGTCGCGGGCGGCTCGAGTCGAACGGAAACCGGAACGCCTGGATGGGCCCGTGGAACCATCGCCGCGCCTCGTTCGGGATGCTCGATCCAGAGGCACCCCGTGGTGGCGGTGACGCCGAATCGGAACCGTCCGTCCGATCGACTGAGGCCGCGGTGCTCCGCAGCGAGCGTGGCGGTCCGCCAGGGTAGTGACTCGGGCTGGGCTTCCCAAAACGTGACCCGCGCGCCCTCGACCGGCTTGCCGTCAGCGTCGCGGACGACCCCGAGCACCGATTGGGCTCGGGCGTCGAAGCTCGCGACCATCGTCGCGAGCAGCGGAATCACTAGGAGCAGCTGCACTGGTTCTCCGAACGCGCGCCGCCTCGACCGGGTTCAGGCGGGACGCCGGAACCCGGGAGCGACCGTCACTCCGGCAGCTCGTCGCGATTCGTCACGATCTTGTCGATCAGACCGTAATCGAGAGCTTCCTTGCTGTTCAGCCAGAAGTCCCGACGCGCGTCTTCGAGGACCCGCTCCGGGTCCTGGCCGCACGACTGCGCGATGATCGCGATGTAGCGTTCGCGCAGCTTGATGACTTCCTTCGCCGTGATGTCGAGGTCCGAAGCCGTGCCCTGGCCGGCCGTCGACGGCTGGTGGACCATGAAGCGGCTCTCGGGCATCGCGAAGCGGTTGCCCTTCTCGGCGGCCAGGTGCACGAGGATGCCGGCCGAGGCACAGAGCCCGTTGACGACCGTGCGAACCGGCGGCTCGACGAAGCGGAGGATGTCGTAGATCGCGAAGCCCGAGTCGGCGGAGCCGCCCGGCGAGTTGATCAGCACCGTGATCGGGCGCTCGCGGTCCATCCGCTCCATGACCATCAGGCGGGTCGTGACCTTCTCGGCCAGCTCGTCGGTGATCGGCCCGGTGACCATCAGGGTCCGGGACTCGACGAGGTGGCGTTCGAGGAACGGGATGCGCGGCGCGGCGTCGTCGCCGCGGGAGTCGTCATCGAGGCGCACCGGGCGCCGCGGGTGGTTGTCCATGATGATCGGTGGGGTTGCGTGTCCGGGGCGCGGCTGCGCCCACTACAGTTCTTTCGGACGGTGCTCGGTCTACGTTTAGTGCGGATCGGCCCGGATTGGCCGAAAGTCGCCGTGGCGTGGGCCGCAGCGTTCCGGCTTAGTGCAGGCCCCGCCCAGATGCAAGAATTGCCGTCAGGGCCTCCTGAGGCGCTCCAGGGCCAAAAAATGTCGTGTCTGGGTTGATCACCCGTTCGGTCCGGGGTAGCGTCCCGGAAGCACGGAGCCTCTCGGGTTTCGCGCCATTTCGACCTGGGTTCGCCGGCTCGACACCGGTTCACACAACCCCCGGTTGCCCGCCTGTGCTGACTCGCCGTCAGACTTCCAAGGTGGGCTCGACGAAGTTTCGCAGGGAAATCCCAGCCCCCATTCTCGCGCGGGATCTATCTCGTCGATCGGGTCCTGGCACCTCATCAACCTAGGCACTCTGAGCGCAGTATTCCCAACCCGTCGGGTTGGCGACTGACCAATGTCCGGGACTTCTCATGAGCAGTAATGAGCGTTCGCCCCAAGAGGGTGGCGGCGGCGGTGGCGGTGGCAACTGGCGTCGCAAGCGGCGTCGCCGGGGACGCGGCGGCAGGAACAACAGCGGGGGCGGAGGCGGTGGCGGCAACGCCGTGCAGATCCCCGAGATCGAGGGCGAGATCGAAGAGGTCAGCGGTGTCCTCGACCTGCACAAGGACGGCAGCGGCTTCCTGCGCCAGGCCCGCCACAGCTATATGGCCGACGAGTATGGCCACGATGACATTGCGGTGCCGGCCGCGCTGGTTCGCCAGCACCGGATGATGGAAGGGAGCGAGATCCACGGCTCCGGCGGGATCCCGAAGAAGGGCTTCGCCAAGCGCCTGACGATCTCCGAGGTCGCCACGATCGACGGCATGACGCCGGACGAGTCGAAGGAGCGTCGCCTCTTCAAGGAGCTCACGGTCGTCGATCCGGAGCCGATGCTGTCGCTCGCGACCCAAGACGACGCCGACGTCAGCCTTCGCATCGTCGACCTGCTGTGCCCGATTGGCCGCGGTCAGCGTGGTCTGATCGTCGCGCCGCCGCGCTCCGGCAAGACCGTGCTGATGCAGAAGATTTGCCACGCGCTCGCCGAGAACTACCCCGACCTCTACATGATCATCCTGCTGATCGACGAGAGGCCGGAAGAGGCGACGGGATGGCGACGCAGCGTCGAGGGTGAGAACCGCGAGGTGCTCGTGTCGACGCTCGACGAAGGCCCGAAGCACCACATCAAGATCGCCGAGATGGCGTTGAAGCGCGCTCAGCGCATGGTCGAGGGGGGGCGTGACGTCGTCATCCTGCTCGACTCGATCACCCGTCTCACCCGCGCCTACAACTCCGACATGGGTGGCCGCGGTGGCCACACGATGTCTGGTGGCATCGGTGCCAAGGTGCTCGAGCACCCGAAGAAGTTCTTCGGTGCGGCCCGCAACTGCGAGGAGGGCGGCTCCCTGACGATCCTCGCGACGACTCTCGTCGACACCGGTTCGCGGATGGACCAGGTGATCTTCGAAGAGTTCAAAGGCACCGGAAACATGGAGCTGGTGCTCAACCGCCAGCTCGCGGAACGCCGCGTGTTCCCGGCGATCGACATCGAGATGTCGGGCACCCGCAAGGAGGAGCTGCTGCTGCCCGAGAGCGTCATCAACAGCATCTACACGCTGCGGCGTGTGCTCGCTCGGATGTCGCCGCTCGACAGCATGCCGCTCCTGATCGATCGCCTCGAGAAGACGTCGACAAACACGGAGTTCCTGAACTCGTTCCGCGTGGACGACTGACCCTCAAGGGGGGCTCCGGCGCCGGTGCCCTCTTCCCCTCGACCCACTGACCCATCCCTCGATTCATCATGTCGATGATCAAGGTAGAGAACCTCTCCAAATCGTACGGTCCCGCAGTTGCGCTCGACGGCATTTCGTTCGAGGTCAACCGCGGTGAGATCGTCGGCTTCCTCGGCCCGAACGGTGCCGGCAAGTCGACCACGATGAAGATCCTGACCGGTTTCCTCCTCCCGACTTCCGGAAGCGCGACCGTCGACGGCCTCGACGTCGTCGAGCAGTCCCTCGAGGTGCGGCGACGCATCGGCTACCTGCCCGAGTCGACGCCGCTCTACACCGAGATGCGCGTCGACGAGTATCTCCGCTTCACCGCGGAGATCCGTGGCGTGGCGCGCAACAAGACCCGCTCCGCGGTGTCGCGCGTCGTCGAGCTGTGCGGACTGCAGCGCGTCGTCGGCAAGAACATCCTCGAGCTGTCGAAGGGCTACAAGCAGCGCGTCGGCCTGGCCCAGGCGATGGTGCACGAGCCCGACCTGCTGGTGCTCGACGAGCCGACGTCCGGCCTGGACCCGAACCAGATCGTCGAGGTGCGCTCGCTGATCGAGCGGCTCGGCGAGCAGCACACCGTGATCCTGTCGACGCACTACCTCCAGGAGGTCGAGGCGTCGTGCTCACGGGTGATCATCGTCAACCTCGGTCGCATCGTCGCGAACGACACGCGCGACGCGTTGGTCGCCTCGATGCCGAGCGGTCCGGTGCGCGCGTGCATCAAGGGCCCGGAGGACGCGATCCTCTCGCAGCTGGCGGAGCTCGTGCCCACGGAGACGGCTCGCGTCGTCGGTCAGAAGAACGGCGCAGTCGACATCATGCTCGACACCGCCCAGACCGAGAGCGACGTCGAAGAAGCGATCGCCGCGCTCGTCGTCAAAAACGGTTGGGGCCTGCTGTCCATGACGCGGCAGGACCCGATGCTCGAAGACGTCTTCCGCTCGTTGACCACTACGGACGAAAAGGTGCTCGAGAATGCGTGAGGCAGCCATTGTCCTGCGCCGCGAACTGCGCAGCTACTTCGTCTCGCCGATCGCGTACGTCTTCGGCGTGTTGTTCCTCGGCGTCCAGCTCTACTTCGCGACCGCGGGTTGGGAAGACGGCGGGCAGGCTTCGGCCGCCGCGTTCTTCCAGCTGATGTCGTATCTGTTCCTGCTGTTCCTCCCGGCGCTGACGATGCGTCTATGGGCGGAAGAGCGGAAGCTCGGCACGCTCGAGCTGCTGATGACGTTCCCGGTCAAGGTCTCGCACCTGATCGCCGGGAAGTTCTTCGCCGCAGTCGCGTTCCTCGCACTCATCCTGCTCCTGACGCTGGGTGTGCCGATCACGCTCGCGACGTATGGCAACCTCGACTGGGGGCCGGTGATCGGGGCCTACGCGGCGACGATTCTCATGGCCAGTGCCTATCTCGCGGTCGGCATGTTCTGGTCGAGCATGACGCGGGACCAGATCGTCGCGATGCTGCTGACGCTCGTCACGCTCGCCGCGCTATTCCTGCTCGGCTTCCCGCTGTTCCTCGCGTTCGTCACGGAGTGGGGCATCCCCGCTTGGTTCGTCGACCTGCTCGAGGGCATCAGCCCGTTCCGCTACTTCGTCAGCATCCTGCGCGGTGTCGTCGATACGCGGGACATCGTCTACTACCTCTGTTTCTGTGGGTTCTTCCTGTATGCCAACTACCTCGTGCTGCAGGGGAGGCGCGTGAAGGGATGATCACACCACGCAACAGCGCGCGCGACTCGCGCGGCGGCTACGTCTTGGGCGTCGCGATTCAGGTCGTGCTCGTCGTTCTCATCCTCATCATGGTCGTGTTCCTCGCGTCGCGCATGCGCATGCGGCTCGACCTGACCGAGGAGAAGCTCTACACGCTCACCGACTCGACGAAGCGAGTCTTGGGCAAGCTCGACGACCGTCTGCTGATCGAGGCCTACTTCAGCCCGGACAACCAGCTGTCGGGGCAGATCGCGGACGCGCGTCGCGCGCTGCGCAACCTGCTCGACGAGTACGTCCAAAACAGCCGCGGCCGCGTGATCGTCCAGTATCTCGACCCGCACTCGGACGAGGACATCCGCCAGAAGGCGCAGCGCATCGGCATCAAGTCGCAGACGATGAGCGACCGTGGCGACCGCACGCTCTCCTACAAGGAGCTGTGGCAGGGCGTCCGCATGCGCTACGGCGGCAAGAAGCAGAAGACGATTCCGTACCTCGCGCCGGCGATCGTGCCGTTTGCCTATGAGGCCGCGCTCACGCCCGCCGTCAAGGCGCTGACCGTCACCGAGAAGCCCAAGATCGGCTTCGTCTCGCAGCCCGCGCCGCCCGCCGGCGGGGGCCAGCCCGGCGCGGACTTCCGCGCGCTGCGCGAGCTCGCCGAGATCAAGGACCAGTACGACATCGTCGCGCACCCGCTCTCGAACGGCGCCCTGATCCCGGACGACATCGAGACGCTGATGGTCGTGCGGCCGAAGGACCTGACCGACCGCCAGAAGTACGTGCTCGACCAGTTCCTACTGCGCGGGGGTCGCCTCGTCGTCTTCGCGGACGTCGACGACTACTCGATCGGGCAGCAGCGCATGTTCAACCGCCGGGTCATGGCCTACGACGCGCGCGAGTCGAAGGAGAAGTTCCTCGACCAGCTGCTGTCGTACGGCGTCGATGTCGGCACCGATATCCTGCTCGACGGGCAGCAGCAGGCCGCCGAGGGCTTCGCGATCATGCGTCGTACGCAGTTCGGGATCCCGGCGATGGAGCGGTTGTTCTACCCGTATTGGTTCCACCCGATGCCAGTCGACTGGGCCGATTACGCTGACCAGTTGGCGAAGGGTGACGACGGCAACGTCGACGAGGCGCTCGCGGACAACTACCGCGAATCCTTCAAGCCGGGCGTCTCCGAGGCGGCCAAGGTGATTGGCGCGCCGGGCTTCTACTGGCCCTGCGCGGTGGATCTCGCCGAAGAGATGCCCGCGGGCGTCACCGGTGAAGTCTTGCTCCGCAGCTCGCCGCTCGCGCTCGAGCAGGCGCCGCCGCAGAACCTCAACCCAACCGGGCGTGGTCGCACCCCGGGTCAGCAGCAGGCCGACTACTTCAAGTTCCGTCAGGACCTGGTCGCGCGGTTCGAGAGCGAGCCCCGCAAGCAGTACGGCCTCATGGTCGAGGTGAAGGGCGACTTCACGTCGTTCTGGAAGGGCAAGAAGGCACCGCTGTCGCCCGAAGCCCAGGCCGCCCTCGACGCGCAGAAGAAGAAGGAAGCCGAGGCCGAAGCCGAGGATCCGCTGAACAAGGAAGTCGGCGAGGACCCGGTCAAGGACGGCGAAGAGAAGCCGGCGAAGGACGACGACGAGAACAAGCCTGCCGGCGAGGACCGCTTCAAGCCCGAGGAGGTCGGCCCGCCGGTCGCGCCTGGTGACGAGGCGCAGGACGCGGAGATCCCGACCGAGGACGTCCTCGAGAAGTCGGCCGCCCCGGGTCGTTTGATCGTGATCGGCGACAGCGACTGCATCCGCGACGACATCGTCAGTGGTGCCTACGCGCGCACCGGTGGTCCCTACAGTCGGACCGGCGGGCGCTTCTTCGTCAACATGCTCGACTGGCTCGCCGAAGACCAAGACCTGTTCGATCTGCGCAACAAGATCGGCGTCGATCGCACGCTGCGCTTCTCAGGCGGCGACGAAGACGCGACCGGCGCGCAGTCGGTCGACCAGGTCCGCAGCAAGCAGTTCTGGGTGCGGGCCCTCAACATCGGTATCCCGCCCTTCCTCCTCCTCGTCTTCGGGCTCGTCGTCTTCGTGCGACGCCGCATGGCGAAGAAGACCTTCATCGATAGCCTCGGGAGCTGACAGATGCGTACCAACCTCATCCTGGCCGGCATCGCGGCCGCGCTCGCGGTGCCGACGTATTGCACGATCGAAGCTGAACGCGCGACGTTCACCGTCTACGACGACGTCCCGCGTCTGTTCGATGGCTTCAACCCGGAGACGATCGCGCGGATCGACATCCATCAGGTCAAGCGCGACGACAAGGGCGAGATCGTCAAGGGTCGCAACGACAAGCCCGAGAGCGAGATGCTTCGCCTGCAGAAGGCCGGCGGCAACTGGGTCATGGGACAGGGCTCGAAGATCGTCGGTGCCCCCGTCAAGGAAGATTCGGTCGTCACCCACGTGCTGCAGCACATGGAGCAGATCCGTCGTGACGAGGATGCGCTGATCGAAGTGAACGCGTCGGACGAGAAGCTCGAGGAGTTCGAGCTGACCGAAGAGACCGGCATGTTCATCGAGTGCTACGACGCGCAGAACCGTCCGGTCGCGATGCTCGTCAAGGGCAAGAGCGCGCATGACGCGAAGGCGGGGCAGAGCGCGGTGCGCGGCCACTTCGTGCGCGTGAAGGACCGCAAGGACGTGATCCTCTACGAGCAGGACTACTGGAAGGTCTTGTTCGACAACAACCAGTGGATCGAGCGCGTCGTGATCCCGCGCGAGGACGTCGCCAAGATCGTCTCGATGCGGATCAAGAACGCGCACGGCGAGACCGAGTTCTACAAGGACAAGGCCGCCGACGTGGCCTGGAAGCTCAAGGAAGGTCCGGAGGGCGTTGGCGCCGTTCGGCAGCAAGAGGTCAACGCCAAGATCTCCCAGATCGCGCGCGCGACCGTGATGCAGTACCTGCAGCCGCTGCCGCGCGGACCCCGCGCCGCGATGACGCTGCAGCAGCTCGGACTCTCGGCCCCCGAGAACTCCGCCGTCATCAAGCTCGAGGACGGCACCGAGCACACGATCTCGATTGGCTCGAAGATGACCGACAAGAACGAGCACCACGCGCAGTTCTCGAAGCTGCCGTTCGTCGTCACGGTCGCCGATTGGGTCAAGAAGCCCTTTGAGTTCGATCCGCTCGACCTGTTCGATCCGTCCGCCGAGTCGGTCCAGCCCAAGGACGACCAGCCCAAGGACGACAAGGCTCCCAAAGAGGACGGCAACAAGTAACATCGCCGCGTGGTCGGCCGAGACAGCAACTCCGGCGTCGCGGCCTTCGTGCGACGCCTGGATCGGTGGCATCGCCTCGCGGCGGTGGCCGCCGCGCTCGCAGCGCACGCGGTCGTCGTGATCGCGCTGCTCTGGATCCTCGACGAACTCGTGCCGCGATGGTCGTCACCGGTCTCATGGGTCGCGGTCGTGTGGCTTTCCGCGTTCGCCGTGCTGCACTGGCGCTGGAGCGGGGTCTCCGTCGACGTCCTCGATCGCCGGTTCGGCCTGCACGACGCGCTGCGCACCTGGACCGGTGGCGTCGCCCTCGGTCCGATGCGGGACTGGCTCGAGCGCGATCTCGGGGCCCGGATCGCCGGCCTGTCGCCGTCGCGCCAGTGGAAGCCCGTGCGGCAACGCCTGCGGCCGCTGCGTGTCCTGGTGCCCCTGCTGCTCGCCCTGATCATCCTGCGATCGCTCGCGCCCGATGGCGACCTGAACGCGGGGCTCGGCGGCGGGGGCGGTGGCGCGGCGGGCGGCGCGGCCGGCGGCACGACGTCGAGCGACGACCCGCCCGAGTCTCCGCCGGACTCTCCGGACACGCCGCCGCAGGACGATCCGCCCCCGCCGCCGCCCGACGATCACCCCGAGGACCCGCCGCCGGACGAGCCGGATCCTCCGGGCGCGCCCGAGGACCTGATCGACGAGCGTCCGAATCAGGACGAGTTCGTGCTGCCGCACTTCGTCGGGGACGGCCCCTCTCGGACCGAACAGGCGCACGTTGCCGACGTCGGATCCGGCGGCACGAAGCCTCCGCCGACGCAGCGGGATCCGACGGGGCAGCCGAACGAGGATCCGCCGCCACCCGAGATTGCGGAGTTCGACCGTGCGGCCGAGCGAGCGTTGCGCAGTCGCCACGTGCGCGAAGACGAACGGGACACGGTGCGGCGCTACTTCGAACTGCTGCGGAAGCGCGGTCGATGAGCGTGCTGTTTGGTCCCGAGTTCCAGGCGCTCCTGGCCGCGGCGGTGCGTCGCGTTCGTTCGCTGCGCGGCCGCAAGGACTCCGAGCTTCCGTCGCGTCGGCAGATCGGCGCGCCGCGCGGTGCGTTCGCGGGGCACCGCCGCTACAGCTCCGGCGACGACGTCCGGCACGTCGATTGGAACGCGTACGCGCGCACCGGCGAACTCTTCGCGAAGGTGTTCGAAGAGGACGAGCGTCGCGCTCTCACGCTGCTGCTGGACTGCACTCCGAGCATGCTCGCGAGCGATCGTTACGACGGGGCGCGCCGGATGGCGGCGCTGGTTGGCGCGCTCGCACTGGCGCGGCTCGACGGTCTCCGCGTCGTCTGTGGCAAGGACGCCGTCTACACGCTCAACGGCGCGGAGGGCGTGGGGACGCTGCTCAAGATCCTCGACGACGTCGAGCCGGCCGTCGTCGACGCGGACGACCTCGCGCGCGTGCCGATCGATCGTGGATGGCTCGGGAGCACGTGCTGGATCTCCGACTTCGCCGAACCCGACGCGCACTCGATGGGGCTCCGCATGCTGCGCGGCGCCGGCCGCAACTGCACCGGGGTCCTGCCCGCGGTCCCAGCGGACCGCAGCCCGGACGTCGGTGGGTGGATCGAGCTGCGTGACCCCGAGACCGGGGAGATCGAACTGGTGCGCGTCGACACCGAGCTTCGCGCCGCGATCGAGTCCGAACTCGAACTCCTCGAACGCCGGCAGGACGCGCTGTTCGCCGCCGTAGGCTATCCCTTGCTCCGGCTGCCGATTCCGGCTGCCGGCGACTTCCGATTGACGAGCTGGTTCCCCGGGCGATGGATTTCGCGGATCTGAGTCGGCTCTGGCTGCTGCTTGCGCTGCCGCTGCTCTACTGGCTGGCGCGTCCCCCGCGTCCGCAGCAGCGCGTGGTCACGCCGCACATGGCGCAGTGGCGCGCCGCGGTCGCGCGCACGCAGCGTCGTCCCGTGCGCTTCCGAAGGCTGCGGTTCTGGCTTCTGGTGCTCGCTGTGATCGCGCTCGTCGCGGCGTCGGCGGGGCCGAAGCTCGCGGGTCGGCCGGGCCCGCGCCGCCTGGTCGTGCTGCTCGACGAGTCCACGAGCATGCGCGCTGGCACGGCGTGGCGGGAGGCTCGAGATGCGCTCGCCGAGGCGGTCGACGCGGTGCCCGAATACATCGACGTGCGTGTCGTCCGGTGCGGCGCGAGCGTCGACGTCGTCGATGCGTCGGACCTGGCGGTCGACGCCGATCTGCTCGGCGGTTCCGGGAGCGTGCCACCAGAGCTCGCGCAGGAGATCGCGGTCGACGGCGAGGTCGCGATGCTGACGATCACGGACGGCCTCGGTCCGTATCTCCGACCCGACGTTGGTGCGATTCGCTTCGTCGGACGGCCGCTCGCGAATCGTGCGATCGTTGCGTGCGACGTCGTCGACGGTTGGCCCGGTGCGGGGATCGAGGTGCGCGCGCGCGTGCGCGCGACGCGCGCGGGCGTTCCGGAAGAGTACGTCGTCGAACTCGATGGCGTCGAGGTGTCCCGCGGCCGGGCGATCGACGAGATCACGTTCGTCGGCGAGCGCCTGCGCGAAGGTGGGGAGCTCGCCGTGCGGCTCGTGGGCGAGGCCGACGGATTCCCGCACGACGACGCGGTGCGATTCACCCTGCCCGCGTCGCCGGCGCCGGACGTCGCGATCCTGGGTGACGCGACCGAGCGTCCCGCGTTGCTCGCAGCCGCGGAAACGCTCGCACACGTCGGCGGTGGGCGGGTCGTCGGTCCCGATGCCACGAAGGCCGGATTCGCTGTCACCGAGGGTGGGCGGCTCGAATCGCTGCCGCCACGGGCGATCCTGTTCGGCACCCGGCTCGGTGATGGCGGCGAATCCGCGGCTTCCCGAGTTGCGCCCACGCTGCTCGACTGGGACCGGGCGAGCCCGCTGCTCGCCGGCATCGACCTGTCTGAGCTGCGGATCGCCCGTGCGCTTCCCGTGGAGCGGATGCCGGCCGGTCGGACCCTCCTGCGGGGCGAATCCGGGCCGCTCGCAGTGGCCGTGGAGCGGCCCGAGGGCGCCGTCACAGTCTGCTTCGGCTTCCGTCTCGCGGACTCCAATCTGGCACTTCTGCCGGCCCTGCCTCAGGTCTTGGCCCGGGCCTACCGAGCCGCGTGGGGGAGCCGAGCCCGGCCATCCGGAGCCTCGACCAACCTGCTCAGCCCGAGCGAGTCGGAGCTGGTCGCGTCGGAGCCGCGCAAGGACCGGCCGCTACCGGACTTCGGATCGCCGGACACGCCGCTCGCGGTCCCGCTCGTGTTGCTCGCGATGCTCGCCCTCGCCCTGCGAATCCTCGCTTGAATTGCCTTGCGAGGACCCTGGTCCGGAGGTAGAAAACTGCGCCCTTTTCCGCACTTACCGCCGCTGGAGCGCAAGCGATGACGATCGGAATTCTCGGCAAGAAGCTCGGCATGACCCAGCTGTTCCAAGAGGACGGCGACTGGGTCCCCGTGACCGTGCTGCAGGCCGGGCCCTGCAAGGTCCTGCAGGTGAAGACGAAGGAAGTCTCCGAACTTCCCGAAGAGAACCAGCGTGCCGCGACGAACCACGGCAAGAAGCGTGGACGCAGCGAGCGCCCGCGTCGCGCCGACGGTTACTACGCCGTGCAACTCGGCTTCGACGACGTGTCCGACAAGAACGCCGCGAAGCCGGAAGCCGGCCACGCGAAGAAGGCCGACAGCGCGGCGAAGCGCTTCGTCCGCGAGATCCGCTACCAGGAGAAGCCGGCGCTCAACCAGGGCGATGAGGTCAAGGCGGACGCGTTCAAGGACATCCGCTGGGTCGACGTCACGGGCACGAGCAAGGGCCATGGCTTCGCCGGCACGATCAAGCGCTACGGCTGGTCCCGCCAGGCGTCGTCGCACGGCAACAGCAAGAGTCACCGCCGAGTCGGTGGTATCGGCCGGATGTATTCGACGATGAAGGGTGTGCCGAAGGGCAAGAAGATGCCGGGTCACTACGGCGTCGACAAGGTCACGGTGCAGAGCCTGGAAGTCGTCAAGGTCGACGAAGAGCGCAACCTGCTGTTCGTCCGGGGTGCGGTGCCGGGTCACCGCAACTCCTACGTGATGATCCGCCAAGCCACGAAGAGGTCCTGAAATGGCGAAGTCTCGACGCAAGGCGAACGGTTGCCGCCGCGGTACCTACAAGCCCAAGCGCATGGGCAAGGGCTGGGCGACGTCCAACCAGCCGAAGCGCGGTGGCCGCAAGGTCGCCCCGACGAAGAAGAAGACCGAAGAGTAGCGCGCGGAGCCCCGCGACCGCGCGTCGTCAGGGCCGCAGCAGCACCTTCAGCACCCCGCGCGTCTTCGCGCGGGCCATCGCTTCGGCGCCGTCTTCGAAGCCGTAGGTGGAGTCCACGAGGCGGTCGAGCGGCAGCGAACCGGCCGCGATTTCCGCGAGCGCCGGCGCAAAGGGGCCGCAGCGCGACCCGACCAGCGTGATCTCGTCGACGACCAGTGGCGCGAGGTCGAGCGACGTCGGGCGTTCAGTCGTGGTCTTGAGGACCACGGTGCCCCGTGGGCGCACGGCGGCGAGCAGGCGCGGCAGCACGTCCGGGTTTCCGGTCGCTTCGACGGCAAGGTCGAACTCCCGCGGGAGCGGCGTGGAGTCGGGCTCGAGGGCGTGCTGGAGGAAGCGGGAGGGAGTCGGCGCGAGCTCGGCGCGGGCGGCGTGTCGTCCCGCGATGGTGACTTCCAGGCCCTGCTGATGCAGGACCCAAGCGCACAGCAGACCAAGCTTCCCGTCGCCCGCGACGAGGCAGCGACCGAATCGCTCGAGTCGCAGCTGCTCGACGATCTCGAACGCGGCCGCGACCGGCTCGGCAAACGTCGCGGCGTCGTCGTCGATCGAGTCGGGAACGGCGTGCAGATTCTCGTGCGGCAAGGTGAGGCGTTCGGCGAACGCGCCGGAGTGACCGAGGATGCCGAGCACCGATCGGTTCGGGCAGTGTCGACCGAGGTCACGAGCGCACCATTCGCAGGAGCCGCACGCCGCGTTGATCTCCCCGACGACGCGCTGCCCGGCGAGCGGGCCGTCCAACGCGACACCGACGAACTCGTGGCCGGGCACGCCGCGAAAACCCATGTAGCCACGGGAGAGGGCGACGTCCGTCGCGCAGATCCCGGCGCGCAGGACGCGGACACTCGTGACGCCGTCACCCGACTCGGGCTCCGGCAGATCGTCGCGGTAGCGAAGCTCTCCGTCGTCGAGATACAGGCCGCGCATGCAGCTCAGTAGCTCTCGTCCGCGTTCGGGAAGTCGCCTTCGCGCACGTCCGAGCAGTAGCCCTGAACCGCGGTGCGAATCTGCTCGGCGAGTTCGGCGTAGCGCCTCACGAAGCGCGGTCGGAACCGAGTGAACAGGCCGAGCATGTCGTAGCTGACGAGGATCTGCCCGTCGCATCCCGAGCCGGCGCCGATGCCCACGGTGGGGATGGAGACGGCCTTCGTCACGGTCTCGGCGACGTCGCTCGGGATCTTCTCGAGCACGACCGCGAACGCGCCTGCCTGCTCGAGGCACCGCGCGTCCTCGACGATCTGCTCGGCCTCGCTCTCGGACTCTCCGCGCACCTTGTAGGTGCCGAAGTTGTGGATGCTCTGGGGCGTCAGCCCGAGGTGTCCCATGACCGGGATGCCCGCGTCCGTGAGGCGTCGCACCGAGTCGAGGACGGGCTGTCCACCCTCGATCTTCACGGCCTCGACGCGCGCGTCCTGCATGAGGCGTCCGGCGTTGTGCAGCGCTTCTTCCGTGCTGACGCGGTAGGTCAAGAACGGCATGTCGCCGACGACGAACGCACGCTTGACCGCGCGGCTCACGAGGCCGGCGTGGTAGATCATCTGATCGAGCGTGACGGGCACTGTCGTGTCTTCGCCCTGCACGACGGTCGCGACCGAGTC
The DNA here is from genome assembly GCA_028281765.1 of Planctomycetota bacterium. Classification (GTDB taxonomy): domain Bacteria; phylum Planctomycetota; class UBA1135; order UBA1135; family UBA2386; genus JANQJF01. The sequence continues at coordinate 49,927 of JANQJF010000016.1, forward strand.
CCCGACGAGGATCAGGTCGATGCCCGACTCGTCGAGCAGGGTCGCGAACAGGTGGTCGTAGGCCGTCAGGGCGGTGATCTTCTGCTCTGCGGCCTTCATCGCGCGGAGCGCTTCGGTCGTGATCTTCTTGCGGCGTGAACCCATGGGATCACCAATCGCCGAAACCGCCGTCGGACGGGGGCGGTGGAGGCGGCGGGGCCGCGTCGGGAGGTGCACCGTCGTCCGACACCGGCGGCGGCGGCGGGCGATACGAATCCGAGTCTTCTTCGAACGACATCGTCGCGCGCTTCTTCTTCTTGCCCTGGCCCTCGACGATCGTCCCGAACGAGGGGGCGCGACGCGGGCTGAGCTCGATGTCGAACGCCGACAGATCGACGGCTTCCGGTTCGATCGTCTCGACCTGCACCGGCTTGTCCTTGCGGCCCTTGCGGCGCTTCTTCTTGACCGGCGGCTCGCGCCGCTTGGTCTTGGACTTCGGTTTCTGGCGTCCCGACTCCGGGCGAGAGCGGCGCTTGCGAGGCTCGTCGCGGTCGTATCGATCACGGCCGCCCTCCTCGTCCGCGAGACCGCGCCAGCGGTCGGCGGTATCGAGGTTCTGGCCGGTCGCCGCGCACGTCAGCTCGAACAGCTGGAGCGCTTCGGGGAAGAACGGATCCTGCAGGAACGACGAGGTCCGGAACCGCTTCTTGCCGCTCGCCGTGAATCGTCCCTGCACGCCGCAGATGCGCTTCAGGCAGCCGGTGTCGCGGCGGGGCAGGCGGAGTTCCGTCGCGAACGGCTGCACGAGCTCTTCGGCGAGCGTGCTGAGACTCTCGTCCGGCTCGCGCTCCGCCGCGGCGAGCACCGGCCGGGTGAACAAGGTGCCGAGCAGCACGCCGTTGGGCGGCGCGCCATTCTTCGAGTGCGTGATCTTCGAGTCGAGCGCCTCGAGGATCCGCCAGAACACCGTGCGTTCTTCGGGGCTCTCTTCGCTCAGGTACTCGTCGACGAGGGGCAGGATGATGCCGAGCACGCCGATGTCGCGGAGAAGCTGGAACGCGTCGAGCGCGTGGCCGCCGCGGAGCAGGCGCAGGATCTCTTCGAGCACTCGCGGCGGCGCCGCGCGGACCAGGTCCGGCGCCGTGTCGACCATCGCTTGGTAGGTGGCCGGATCGACGGAGAAACCGAGGCGGCTCGTGAACTTGATGGCGCGGAGGATACGCACGGGATCTTCTCGGAATCGAACCTGCGGGTCGCCGATCGTGCGGATCACGCGGGCTTCGACGTCCTGCAGTCCGCCGACGTAGTCGATGATCTCGTCGCCGACCGGATCGAAGAACAGCGCGTTGACCGTGAAGTCGCGACGCAGCGCGTCCTGCTCGGCGGTGCCGAACTCGTTGTCGCGGGTGATCAGCAGGTCCGCGTCGTCGTCGATCTCGTCGGTGGTGTCGTTTGGCGGGGCCTGGCGGAACGTGGACACCTCGAGGATCTTGCGGTTGCCGTCGAAGTGCAGGTGGGCGAGCTTGAAGCGGCGCCCGATGATCCGGCAGTTGCGTGAGAAGGTGCGCTTCACCTGCGCCGGGCGCGCGGACGTCGCGATGTCCCAGTCCTTCGGCGTGCGCCCGAGCAGGAGGTCACGCACGCAGCCGCCGACCATGTAGGCCTCTGCGTCGCGGGACTGCAGGCGGTGGACGGCGCGGACGGCGTCTTCGTCCAGCAGGTTGAGGTCGAGGTCGGAGGGGGAGATGACGACCGGCTCGGTCGCCTCACCGGACAGTGTGTCGGAACTCAGGGTTCTGTACCTCGCAGCCGATCGGCCGGAAGAGTCTATATGGACACGTCTTACCCCGATTGTCGAGCTGCCTCAACGACGGCTTGTGGAAAGTCGGGTCAAGTGTGGAGAAGTGCGTCCGGACAATGGAGTTGGAGCCGACACGACCTTGGACGAACCACGCGACATTGGCCCGATCGAGCGGCCCCACTTCCCCGTGGGGTTCGACGGCAGCGACAGCGGAGTGCACCGTCGGCCGCGGCGCGAGTCTCGCCACGACTCCGGTTCGGCCGAGCCGGCGGGCGACCGCATCGAGCTCTCCGACCCGGAGCGGGCTGCCCTCGCGCTGATCCGGGAGCGCGTCCTCGGTCATACCCGGATCGAGCTGCGATGCACGGCGGCGGCCGCGGCCGCCACGCCGCACTTCGTGCCGGATCCTCACCCGACTCCGGGCCGATTCGTCTCCGAGCTTCTCGCGGAGCAGAACGCGGTCGGGGCTCTGCGCCGCGAGGAGTGGGGAGTCGAGCGCGTCGAACGACGCATCGCGGCCGCGACTCAACGCGGCGTGACCGAAGCGATCGAGATCCTGGAAGAGCTCGACCGACTCGACGCGGACGGCTGGGACTTGATCGCGGCGGTGCTCGCCGAGCTCGGCCGCAAGATCACGTCGACGATCTGAGCGGCTCGTCCGCAGGGCGATTCCGCAGGAGCACCGCTTCGAGGTCGCGGCGGCGGAACGGCTTCGAGAGGTAGTCGTCCATGCCGGCTTCGATGCACTTCTCGCGATCGCCGGGCATCGCGTTCGCGGTGAGCGCGATGATTGGGATCTGCCGCCACGACGAGTCTTCGCGCAGCTGCCGCGTGGCCTCGAGTCCGTCGAGGACCGGCATCTGACAGTCCATGAGGATCAGGTCGAAGTCGAATCGGTGCGCGAGTTCGATCGCCTGGGCCCCGTCCTGCGCCAGTTCGCACTCGCACTGGAACGCACCGAGGTGGGCGGTGAGCAGCTTCTGGTTCGTCGGGACGTCCTCGGCGACCAGCACGCGCAGATTCAGGCTCGGCGCCGGCGCGCCTTCGACCGTCTGTCGTGACTCGGCCGGGCTCCCGTCGAAGACGGCCGCGATCGACTGCTCGAGGAGCTGCTTCCAGACGGGCTTGTGGATGATCGCGGCGAACGACTCGCGCACCTGTCCGGCGATCCGGCCGAGGGCCGAACTCAGCATGATGAACGGCACGTCGCGATAGTCATCGCGCCGTCTTGTGCATGCGACGAATTCGAGTCCGTCCATGTTCGGCATGTGCTGATCGGTGATCACGAGGTCGAACGGAGCGGGCGAGTTCTCGACGGCCTCGAGTGCCAGCACGCCGTCGTTGGCGCATTGCACCGTGGCGCCGAGCCCGTCGAGGTGACCCTTGATGATCTCCCGGTTCAACGGGTGGTCGTCTACGACGAGAATGCGACGTTCTCTGAGGTTGGGAGACCGATGGCCCGAGCTGAGGTCCGCAGCCACGATCGGTATCTTGACCGTGAACGTGGATCCGCGATTCGGCTCGGATTCGAGCGAGATCGTGCCGCCCATGAGCTCGACCAGGTCACGACAGATCGCGAGCCCGAGTCCTGTGCCTCCGAACCGACGGGTCGTCGAGCTGTCCGCCTGGGTGAATCGCTCGAAGATCCGCTTCTGCCGGCCGGGGGGGATCCCCACTCCCGTGTCGCGAATCGAGATCTCTAGGGCTTCGCTCGCGTCCGTGCCCTTGCAGATCGCACGCAGCTCGATGTGTCCCTTCTGAGTGAACTTCACCGCGTTGCCGACCAGGTTGGTCACGACCTGCCGCAGCCGGGTGGGGTCACCGTGGATGCCCTGCGGCACGGCGCTGTCGATGTTGACGATGATCTCCACGTTCTCCGAGTCGAGTGACGTGCTGGCCGTGAGGCATACGTCTTCGAGAATGTGGACGAGGTCGAAGGGCACTCGTTCGAGATCGAGATGGCCGCTGCTGATCTTCGAGTAGTCGAGGATGTCGTCGATCAAGAGCGACAGCGTGACTGCGGAGCGTTCCACCGCGTTCGCGTACTGGCGCTGCCGGTTGTCGAGCTGCGTCGTCAGCATGAGTTCGTTCATGCCGACGATGCCGTTCAGCGGCGTGCGGATCTCGTGACTCATCGTCGCGAGGAACTGCTCCTTCGCCTGCACGCCGGCGATCGCTTGCGCTCGTTCGTCTTCCAGGGATTGGAACAACCGACGAATCGAGCGCCGCATCGGCTCGAACACGAACAGCAGTTCGAGTGTGAGCACGAACAGAGTGGCGAACAGGAGGAGTCGCTCGGTGTCTTGGAGCTTTTGGATCCGCGCGTCCGATTCGTCCTGGTAGTGATTCACGATCCCGTGCATCTGTCCCAGGAAACGAGAGGAGACGTCGAGCAGGTTCGTCGTGTCCTGACTCGCCCACGGCGATGCGGGATCGAGCGCGGTCCGTGAGCGCTCGAGTAGATCCTGCAGCACGGGTTCGATGCGCTCGAACAGTCGGGAGACCTTCGGGCCGTTGGTCGGAAGCCCGACGAGGTACCGATGCGAGTCCGAGATGAGCGTCAGGTCGGACAGACCGCGCGAGACCAGATCTTGGCGCGGATCGGTTTCACCGAGGCTGCGCGAGGCGAGTGCGACCTGCACGACGCGTTGCGAGAGCATCCGCTGCCGCCCCGAGAGGTTGATCGTGGCGCCGTCCGCCGCGCTGCGCGCGAGCGAGTTCTGAACCGTCCAGTGGGCCACGAAGGTCAGGAACGCGATGGCCGCGAGTGCGAGCACGTAGGTCCGCCGCATGATGCGCAGTTCCCGACTCGTTACCTGCATGCATCGAACTTCGACACATCGCGGCCGCGCCGTTCATGGAATCGCTCCCGAATTTGACGGGTCTCAGCCGCCGCTCATCGCATCGGCTTCGAGCGGGTCGTCCGTCGGGGGCCGATCGGTGTCTCGGTCGTCCAGGTAACCGTTTGGCAAGGCGACCTTTTGCGTGCGTCCCGACTTGGCGCGCCGCGCGCGCAGGCCCGCGATCGGGTATGGCGTGTCGTCCGGGAGGGCGTGCAGCAGGCGTTCGAGTGTCGAGAGTTCGGACACTCTGTGGAGTTCGGGTAGGAGCGCGCGCGCACCCGGGAAGCTCTTCAGGTACCAGCCTGAGAACTTGCGCATGTGTTGCATCGCGATCCTCTCGCCAAACTGCTCGATCAACAGGTGGGCGTGTTCGATCGCGGTCTCCACGACGCGCCCGAGGCGCGGCGGCTCGGCCGGCTCCTCGCCGTCGAACACGGCCACCAGCTCGGCGAACAGCCACGGGCGCCCGAGGCAGCCGCGACCGACGACGACTCCGTCGCACCCGGTATGCCGCATCATGCGCAGGGCGTCCCACGGTTCGAAGATGTCGCCATTGCCGAGGACCGGGATCTGCGTGACGGCCTCCTTGAGGCGCGTGATCGCGCTCCAGTCCGCATCGCCGTTGTAGAGCTGGGCCGCGGTGCGCGCGTGCAGGGCGACCGATGCGCAGCCCTCTTCTTGCGCGACGCGACCAGCGTCGAGATACGTCGTGACGTCGTCGTCGATGCCGATCCGGAACTTGATCGTCACCGGGATGTCGCCGGCGTTCTCCTTCACGGCGCGGATCAGCCGGGCCATGAGGCGCGGGCGGGCCGGGATCGCCGAGCCGCCGCCGTTCGCGGTGACCTTGCGCACCGGGCAGCCGAAGTTCATGTCGATGTGATCGACGCCCCACTCGTCGCGCAGCGTGCGGGTCGCCAGGGTCAGGCTGGCGGGGTGGGTGCCGTAGAGCTGGATGCTCTTGACCGGTTCTTCGGGACCGAACGCGGCGAGGCGGAGGGTCTTCTCGTGGCCCATCGCGAAGCTGCGCGCGGTGATCATCTCGCTGACGTAGAGACAGCGCTGGGCGGAGAAGCGGCGGCAGAGCGTGCGGAACGCGATGTTGGTGACTCCGGCCATCGGCGCGAGGACGACGGGCGGGTCGACGGTGAGCGGACCGATGCGGAGAGGGGGGAACTCGCCGGGAGCGGCGGGGGAGACGTTGTCGTTGAGGGGGGTGCGCACGGGGGGTGGGGGAGTTTAGCGGGGCTGCCGCGCAGCGCTACTTGCCCCTGCCTTTGCCCTTGCCTGTGGAAGTCGGGCGGGGCTACGGACGCAGCCAGGCCTGCGGACGCGACCATGCAAGCGAACGCAACCTTGCCCGCCAAAGGCAAGGGTAACGGCAAAGGCAAGGGCAAGTGAGTCGCGGCTTCGCCGCGACTATCGACTCATCTTCTGCAGCTCCAACAGCGGCAGGATGATCGCGATCACGATGCCCGCGACGATCGACGCCAGCAGCACGATGATCAGCGGCTCCAGCATCGACGTCAGCTTCTGCGTCGCGAGATCGACTTCCTCGTCGTACGTATCCGATACTCGCTCGAGCATCTCCTCGAGGTTGCCGGCCTGCTCGCCGACGCCGACCATGTAGCAGACCATCGGCGGGAACGCCTCGGTCATCTTCATCGGCGTCGCGATGTCCGTGCCCTCCATGATGTGGTCGTGCACGGTCGTCAGCGCCTGCGTCAGCACGACGTTGTCGAGGACGTTCTTCGTGACGTTGATCGACTGGAGCGCGGGCACGCCCGAACGCAGCAGCGTCGCGAGCGTCGTCGTGAAGCGCGCGACCGCCTGCTTGCGCATCAGATCTCCGAAGATCGGGACGCGCAGCTTGAACGTGTCCCAGGCCATGCGGCCCTTCTCCGAGTTGATGAACAGCTGGAAGAGAATCACGACCAGCAGCATCGCGACGAGGAGCAGGAACCAGTTGTTCTGCAGGAAGTCGCTCGTCTGCACGAGGATCTCGGTCGGCAGCGGCAGCTTCTTGCCCTGGCTGCGCAGGAGCTGCGTGACCTTCGGGACGACGAACGTCATCAGGACCGCGACGACGATCACGCCGACGATCATCATGATCATCGGGTAGACCATCGCGGCGCCGACCTTGTTCTTGAGTCGACTCTGCGCCTGCAGGAAGCCCGCGAGACGGACCATGACCTGGTCGAGCGCGCCGGACGACTCGCCTGCCCGGACCATGTTGGAGTAGAGCTCGGTGAAGTACGCCGGGTGCTGGTTCACCGCGTCCGCGAGCGTCATGCCCTGCGTGACCTTCTCGCGGATGTCGCGGAACACCGCTTCGATCTTCCGGTCGGGCGCCTGCTCGATGACCATCCGCAGCGCTTCGGCCAGCGGGATGCCGGCGCGGAGCAGCGAGGCCATCTGGCGCGTGACCTGCGCGACCTGCTCGTTGCGCACCTTGTTGGGTGCGTCGATTCCGGTGATGCCCTTGATCGCGACCTTGCGCTGTCGGCGCGATTTGGTCTCCGTCAAGTCTGTGACGAAGAGCCTGTCCTGACGCAGCTTGATACGAGCTTCGCGCGGCGAGTCGGCGTCGACGATGCCCTTGCGGGTCTTGTTCTCACCGTCGACAGCTTTGTATTCGAAGATCGGCACGTTCGCGTATCCGTCAGTTCACGTCGAGCTGGGTGACGCGGAGCACCTCGTCTGGAGTGGTGGCTCCCTCTAGGACCTTTTCGACACCATTCATCCGCAACGTGCGCAAACCGCGCTCGAGCGCGCCGCGCTTGATGTCGCTGGCGGTTGCCTTGTTGACGATCTGGTCCTGGATCGTGGCGTCGATCGGCATGACCTCGTAGATCGCGGTCCGTCCTGCGAACCCCGAGTGGAAGCACTCGTCGCAGCCCTTGCCGACGAACACCTTCCCCTCGGGGAACTGGTCGACCGACAAGCGCAGGTCCTCGATCCGGAAGCGCATTTGCTCGTCCGGGACGACCTGCTCACGGCAGCGCGGACAGATCGTCCGCACGAGGCGCTGGGCGATGACCACGAGCACGGACGACGACACGAGGTAGGGCTCGACTCCGATGTCGAGCATCCGTGTCACCGTCGAAGCCGAGTCGTTCGTGTGGACCGTCGAGAACACGAGGTGACCGGTCAGCGCCGACCGGATCGCGATGTCCGCAGTCTCGTTGTCCCGCACCTCACCGACCATCATGACGTCGGGGTCCTGACGCAGGAATGAGCGCAGGCCTGCCGCGAACGTCAGGCCCTTCTTCGTGTTGACCTGCACCTGGCTGATGCCGTCGAGGTTGTATTCGACCGGGTCCTCGATCGTCAGGATGTTGAGCGTCGAGGAGTTGATGCGCTCGAGGGCGGCGTAGAGCGTCGTGGTCTTGCCGGAACCCGTCGGGCCCGTGACGAACACGATGCCGTGCGAGTAGCCGATGTAGCGCTCGATCAGCTTCTTGTCTTCGACGTTGAGTCCGATCTGGTCGAGCGAGTAGACCTTCGTGGTCTTGTCGAGAATCCGGAAGACGATGCGCTCGCCGTTCTGGACCGGAACCGTCGAGATACGCACGTCGACGTCGCCGTCGCCGATGCGGATCGACGCGCGGCCGTCCTGCGGCAGGCGGCGCTCGGCGATGTCCATCTTGCCCATGACCTTGACGCGGGAGACGATCGCCTCCTGCGCCTTCTTGGGGATGGACTCCGTGTCGTAGAGGATGCCGTCGACGCGCATGCGCACCTGGAGGCGGTCCGCGTACGGCTGCAGGTGGATGTCCGACGCGCGCAGCTTGAGCGCCTGGAACAGCAGCATGTTGACCAGCTTGATGATCGGCGCCTTGTTGGCGACGTCGAGCAGGTCTTCGGACTCTTCGATCCGCTCCGCGAGACCGATGATGTCCTGTTCTTCGATGTCGTCGAGAGCCTCGTCGACACCGTCTGCCTTGTGGCGATACGCGCGGTTGATCAGGTTCGCGATCTCGGCACGCGGCGAAAGCACCGCTTCGACCTCGCGTTCCATCATCGTCGCCAGGTCGTCCATCGGCCGCACGTCGAGCGGGCGGTGGGTGGCGACCTTGACGATGCGATGGTCCGCGTCGATCGCGATCAAACCGTGCGAACGCGCGAACTGCACCGGCACGTTCTGGATGAACTCACTCGGGACGGACGTGCCTTCGAGGCTCGTCCGCATCTCCAGGCCGAGGTTGTTCGCGAAGAACTCCAGGCAGTCGGTCTCGGGCAGGAGATTGCGATGGACGAGAACCTGGTCGAGGCTCTGGCCCGTCTCGCGCTCGCTGCGCACCGCGTCCGCGATCTGCTCGTCGGACAGGCCGGCGCTCTGCAGCAAACCTTCGCGGATCTTGTCTTGCAGCATGCGGGTCCTCGCGGGCTCAGCGCCCTTCGCCGTTCGGCTGTTCCTTGTTGAGGTCTTCGACCGGGAGCTGGTCGATGTCCGGGGGCGTCTGGGGGCGCGTGTAGTACGGGAAGTCGAAGCCGCCGAGGCGGTCGATGTCCTCGATCGTCGCGCCGTCGTCGTCGAGCGTCTTCGGTGCTTCGCCGACCCAGTTGCGGTCGACGACGCGCAGTCGACGGTCACCGATGTACTCGGACGCCTCGAGCTTCTTGCGTTGCGTGACCTCGGCGAGGTCCGCGAACTCCGGATCGTCGAGGATCGTCGGCGTCACGAAGAAGTAGAGGTTCGTCTTGGTCTCGGTCTCGGTCGAGCGTTCGAACAGCCAGCCGAGCAGCGGGATGTCCTTGAGATACGGGACGCCCGACGACGAGGCGCTCTCCGAGTCCTCGATCACACCACCGAGCACCATCGTGTGACCACTCGGCAGCGTGACCTGCGTCGAGACCTCACGCTCGGTCCGCGGACCACCGTTCACCGCGTTCGGGTCGGCCGTCGTCAAGAATCGACTGACGCGCAGCGTGATGTTCAGGCGGAGGTAGTCGTCTTGCGAGATCGTCGGCGAGATCGAGAGCTCGATACCGGCTTCGTCCGGCGTGCCGGTGCCGTTGACGGTCGTCGCGGTGCCCTGCGTGGTCGTCAGGGTCGGCCGGATTTCCTTCGAGTTGACGCTCGCGGACTGGTTGTTGTTCACGACGACACTCGGCAGCGACAGGATGTTGGCGCGGTCGTCCTGCTGCAGCGCGTTGACGAGGACCGGGATCGCGAAGTCGTCGCTGCTGAGGATACCGCCCGTCACGCCCTGGAGCGGGTTGTCGAAGTCGGGCAGACGCGTGTCCGGCAGGCCGTCGTCGTCCGTGTCGTTGAAGTTCGAGATGCCGAAGCTCGAGAAGCCGAACGGGCGGGTGAACTCGTTCGCGCCGATGTCGAGGATGCCGATTTCGACGCCGAGCGTGTCGAGCTGGTTCGTCGACAGCTCGACGAGTGCGGCCTCGATCAGCACCTGTGGCTGCTTCTCGTCGAGGCTCTCGATCATGCGCTGGATCTGCTTGAACTTGGTCTGCGTCGAGGAGACCAGGAGACTGTTGCTCTCGGTGTGCGCGACGATGACGGTGCGACGCTCGCGGCGGGGCGTGGCGCTGCCGGGCGATGCCGACTGCGCCTGTTGCGCGGCCTGGATGTCCTCGGTGATGAACTGCCGCAGCACGGTTTGCAGGTCCTCGGCGAGGACGTTGCGCAGCTGGATCACGTGGATGTCGCCGGCGGCGACTTCGAGCGGCACGTCGAGCTTCGAGATGAGCTCGAGCGCGTCGACGACGCGCTCGGGGGCACCGGAGATCAGTAGCGAGTTCTGCGAGGTGAGGCCGCTGATCGTCAGCTGTGGGCCTTGGCCCGCGGCGAGGTCACCGCCGGTCGGGCCGGCGGCCTGCAGGCGGCGAGTCCGATCTTCGAGGACCTTCACGAGGATCGGCTCGAGCTCTTCGGCCGTCGCATACTCGAGCTTGACGACGCGCGTCTCCTGCTCGGGCAGTTCGGGCGGGACGTCGACGAGGCGCAGCAGCTGGTAGGCCGCGAAGACCTGCGGGCCGAAGCCGTGCAGCAGCAGCGCTCGGTCGTTGCCGACGTTGCCGGGCTGCATCGAGCCGACCGAACCGGCCTGCTGGAAGAACGGACGCAGGGTCGTCGACGCGGTCGTCGCCTTGACGTGTTCCAGCTTGACCGAGGTGAGGATCGTGACGCCGGTCTGGGTGGCATAGGTCTCGATGTCCTCCGGCGCGACGTAGATCGCGCTCGAGCTGATCTCGCCACGCTGCGACCCGGCCATGTTGACGATCTGTACGATCTCGGAGCCGCCGGTGCTGCGGAGCACGCAGGCGAACTGCTTGATGTAGAGCATCGTCTGGAAGAACCCGAAGAAGCTGTCGCGCGTCAGTCGGACGGTGCCGACGAATGTCACGGCCGCATTCGGGTTCGACGACAGCTCGGTGTCGTTGAACACGAACACCTTGCCGGTGATCTTTTCTGCGAGCTTGACGAACTCGAGCAGCGGGATGCCGGTGTTCTCACCGACCGAAAGGGCGATGTTGCCCTGATCGTCGACCTCGAGATTGACGTTGTTCGGCGTGTCCGGGGGGTCTTGCGCGACGACCGGGGCGCCTGTGGCGACCGCGGCGAGGCCGAGCATCAACCCCGCCAGTCGACGACGAATTCGGGCGAAACGCCCCGACGAGTGCTCTCTCACCATCACGTCCTGCTGAGCCGTTGGAATGGGTGGTTCTTGCGCCCGTGTAACGCCGCGCCGCATGCGCGATCGTTGGGCGCGCGTGTGACGGGTCTCGGGGGCCGCATATTTCGGCACGGTAGAGGAAGATCCCGGGGTTTTCATCCTTTCCGTTTGCGCGTACTCGTCGCGTTTTCATACGGTTGCGAGATCCGTCCGGATCTGCTCCGACTCCCGAGATCCGACCCCGATCCGGCCATGAAACTCTCTGCGCTCCTCGATCCGTCGCTCGTGGTGCACCCGCTGCGAGCCACCGACAAGTGGGACGTGATCCGTCAGATCACGCGTGCCGCCGTCGATCAGGGCGCGCTCCCCGAGACGCTCTTCGACACGGTCCACGACGCCCTTCGCACCCGCGAGAAGAGCATGACGACCGGGATGGAGAACGGGATCGCAATCCCGCACGCCGCGGTCGACGGAATCGAGGAGGTGATCGCGATCCTCGCGGTCGCTCCGGACGGCGTGCCGTTCGAAACGCTCGACGGTCATCCCGCGAAGATCATCGTCGGGTTGATCATCCCGCGTGAGAAAAAGCTGTTGCACATCAAGACACTCGCGGAGATCGCGCGCCTGCTCGCGAAGGCCGAGATCCGTGAACAGCTCATCGCGACGACCAACGCGGCGGACGCCTACGCGGTAATTCGCGAGCGCGACGCGGAGTTCGCCTAGGTCCCAGGGCACGACCGTGCGCCTCCTCGCGGCATTCTGCGCCGGAATCGGCGGCCTGCTGATCGAATTGGCCGCGGTCCGTCGCATCGGTCTCCTGCTCGGCAACACCGCCGAAGCTGCGGCGGTGGTCGTCGCGATCTTCCTGCTCGGCCTCGGTGTCGGCGGTCTCTGGGTCGCTCGAAACGCGGCGCTGCGCGGATCGCCGCGCCGCTCCGCATCGTCGCTCTACTCTTTGGTCGCTCTGCTGGTCGTCGTCGGGGACGGCATCACGACGGCACTGCCGCCGCTCGGATGGTTCGGCGGTCTGCTCGTGGTCTTGATCCACCCCGGGCTCGCGGCGTGTGCGATGGGGGCGGCCTTCGCTCTGTTGTTCACCGGGCGCGCGAAGAGCGGTTCGCTGATTGCGGTCAACCTGCTCGGCTCCGTGATCGCGTGCGCGTTCGGTGCGACGTTGCTGATCCCGGAGATCGGTCTGACCGACACACATCGGATTGGCGCGGCGCTGTACCTCCTCGCGGGGCTCGCGGCGCTGCTCGGGTTGCCGGAGTCGGCCGAGTCCGACCGCGCGGTCGGGGAGGTCACGATCCCGCGTTTCGCGTATCGGTCCGTCGCGCTCGCGGGATTCGCGACCGTCGGGTTCGAGGTGCTCTTGCTGCGGCGACTGCCGTTCTTCCTCGAAGGGTTCCAACCGACGATGTCCGGTGTGCTCGCCGTGTGCTTGCTCGCGCTGTCGGTCGGGGCCGCGTTCGTCGCTCCCGTGTATGCGCGGTTCGTACGCGGGGCGGAGCCGCGACTGCGACTCGCGTTGCTGGTCGCCGCGATCGCGATGTGTCTGGGTATCCACGAGTACACGGGGGGACTCGCGAAGACGGTCGTCACGAGTGACTTCGGCATGCACGCGCGCATCTGGTTCGTCGCGCTGCTAGCCGCGGGCCCTGCGTGCCTGCTGCTCGGTGCGGTCGTGCCGCTCGCGATCGACGTCGTCGACGCGCCGGCCGCGGAGCAGCGCTCGCTCGTCGCGGGGCGGTTGTTCTGCGCGCAGGGCGTCGGTTCGGTCGCAGGCGCGGTGTTCGCCGGGCACGTCGTGCCGTGGATCGCGCCGAGTGCCTACTTCGCTCTCCTGCCGCTCGCTCTCGGCCTGGTGGTCGTCGCGAGCGCCAGCGCGGGCAGTGGAGCCAAACGTGCGCCGATCGTGTCCGCGGCGGTCGTCCTCCTGCTCGGAATCACGGGGCTCGCCGGCGCAGGCCGCGCGTGGGATCCGACTCCCCCCGTATTCGGTTCCCGCTTCGACCGACCGGGTCGATTCGAGTATCTCGAACACAGCACAGACAGCACGGTGACCGCGTCGATCGTCTATGACCGCGCGAAGCACAGCATGGTGCTGTTCACGAACGAGTTCCGTGCGGCATACACGGGCCCCGACACCGCGTACATGAAGGTGCTGGGGCATCTGCCGTTCTTGCTGCGGCGCGACCTGCGCGACGTGGCCGTGATCGCACTCGGCACCGGCACGACGGCCGACGCCGTGTGCGCGTGGCCGCAGCCCGAGCGCGTGCACGTCGTCGAGATCTCTCCCGCCGTGCTGTCGCTCGTCGATCGATTCGCCGGCGACGGGCCCGTGCCGACCGAGCTGCGCGCCGCGTTCCTCGAAGATCCTCGGACGAGCGTGCACGTCACGGACGGTCGCCGCTGGTTGATGCGCCAGCCCGACGCGTCGCTGGACCTCGTCACGATGGAGCCGCTCCTGCCGTACGCTCCCGGCACCGCGCCGCTCTACAGTCTCGAGTTCTACGAGGCGGCGCGCCAGCGTCTGCGGGACGACGGCATGCTCGTGCAGTGGGTGCCGACGCACTCGATGCCAGAGGAGTTTTTCGCGACGCTACTCGCGACGTTCGGCCGTGCGTTCGAACACAGCTCGGTCTGGCTCGTCGACCAGTCGACGCTGCTCGTCGGCTCGAAGAAGCCGCACCTGCCCGACCCCTCTCTACTCGACGCGGCGTTCGACAGCCTTCCGCCCGCGGTTGCCGACACGCTGCACGAAGCGGGCATCGCTTCGGTCGTGGACCTCGAAGCGGCGTTCTTAGGTACCGAGCTCGTCGAACGGTTCGAGGACGCGTCGACTCTCGTCGACGATCGGCCGTTCCTCGAGCACATCGGGTACTGGGACGGCGCCGACCGGTTGCTCTTCTACCCCGACAATCTGCGTCAGCTCACGGCGCTCGTCGACGAGTCCGACTGGTGGGGCGCGGCGGCGCCGCTGCGGCGCGAACGCTTGCGCGGATTGATTGCGCGTGCCGAGGCGAGGTTGCCCACGGCATCGGCAGACGACTTGGCGGGCGTCGCGGTGCACGCGCTGACGACGGCGCGTGCGCAGCGGCCACGGAGTGTCTTGTTGCACCGCGAAGAGACGATCGCCTGGCGCGCCGCGCGGGAACGCCGCGCGCGGGTCGTCGGTGGCGCCGGCGCCGCGAAGGCTGCCGAGCGGCAGCTGGAGCGCGACGAGAGCTCGGCGTTCCTGCACGCGTGTCGCGGCCTGCGCGATCCGCAGCGCGTCGGGAGCGCCGCGGCTCGCGCCGCCATCGCGGTCGATCCGACGATCTTCGAAGGCCCTCTGGGCCGAGCCGATCCGCTGGGCCTCGTCTGGGTGTCCGGGCCCTACCACAGTCCGCTCGGTGACATCGCCGAACTCCCGGACAGTCCCGGCGAGCTCGTGGGGCTCGCCGTGCGCAATGACGCGCAGGGCGTCTCGCTGCGCGCAGTCTATCCCGTCCGGTGCGCTCTGGCGGCCTGCCGACTGGCGGCATCCGGCCCGGTCGAGAATGTCTCGGCGCTGCGGTCGACGTTCGATCCGGCGAGCCTCGATCGATTCGCGGCCGCCGTCCGAGCGCGTCGTGGCGATCTCCACGCCGAGGTCGGGCCCCTGTGGCGGCACGATCTGCCGATGCCCCGTGCGCTCGGCGAGCTCTTGGAAGGTTCGCCGGCCGATCGGATCCAGCTCGCGGAGCTGCTCGCGGGACATCGGGGGCCGGCCGCGATCGACACGATTGCGTCGTTGCTCGAGGACGGCGAAATGGACGTGCGGCAGGCCGCGTTCGTCGCGCTGCACCAGTCGGTTCGCGACGCGGTGCTCTACGATCCGATGTGGTCCGAAAGTCGTCGAACCAAGGCGGCGCGAGAACTGCGGCGCTTGCATAATCAGCCGCGATGACAGAAGTGACGGTCGGATACCTGGCGGAGCTCGTCGGCGGTAAAGCAGTCGGCGATCGAGAGATTCGTGTGCGCGGCATCGCGCCGCTGAACGTGGCGGAGCCCGACCACATCAGCTTCGTGCGCAATCCCAGCTACAAGGATGCGGCGTCCGCGAGCCACGCCGGCGCGCTGATCGTCGGACCGGGGCTCGAATTCAATCGTCCGCACATCGTCGCGGACGACGTCGAGGTCGCGTTCGCGAAGATCGCGCTGCACTTCTACCCGCAGCCGCGCGCCGAAGAGCACGACATCCACCCGACCGCGGTCGTCGATCCCTCGGCAGACATCGCGAGCCCGGTTCGCATCGGTCCCCACGTCGTCGTCGAGGCGGGCGTTCGCATCGGCGCGGGTTCGATCATCGGCGCGTCCAGCGTGATCGGTGCGGGTAGCGTGTTGGGGGAGGACTGCGTCCTGCACGCGCGCGTGACGCTCTATCACCGAGTGTGGCTCGGCAACCGCGTCGTCCTCAGCAGTGGTGTCGTCCTCGGCGCCGACGGCTTCGGCTTCAAGCCCGATGCCAAGGCGGAGGACGGCAAGCGATGGTTGAAGATCCCGCAGGTCGGGGACGTCGTGATCGAGGACGACGTCGAGATCGGCGCGAACTCGACCGTTGATCGTGCGGCGATGGGCACGACGCGAGTCGGCGCCGGGTCGAAGATCGACAACGTCGTGCACATCGGTCACAACTGCGTGCTTGGAAAGGACAACGTCATCGCTGGCTTCAGTGCGTTCGGCGGCAGCACGATCCTCGGGGATCGCGTGACGTGTGGTGGTCACATCGTGACGGCCGGTCACCTCGAGATCACGAACGATGTCCGCATCGGCGGCAACTCCGGATTGCTAGGCGACATCACGGAATCCGGCGACTACATGGGCTACCCGTTGCAGAAGCGAACGCGCTGGGGACGGACGTTCTACACGTTCGACAGGCTCGTCGAGCTCAAGGCGCGCGTGCGCGACCTCGAGCGCGACGGCTGAGAATCAGAACCCCGACATCGCGACGTTCTCCATCCAGCTCGGGAACATCAGGTAGTTGGAGTTCCTCCCGAGTTCCGTGAGTCGATAGCTGGGCGTCGCCGCCGCGAGGATGCCGAGACCGTGAATCGCAGCGGCGCGCAAGTCCGCGGCGCCGGCCGGGTCTTCCGCGACTTCGACGAGGGCATCGCGGACCTCGGGCGTGTCGCAGTGGGCGATCCCGTAGACGATCTGCGCCCGGAACTCCGGTGTGGTCGACCGGAGTTCGGCGAGGATCGCGGGAGCATCCGCCGGTTCGCCGTGCAGTCCGAGCAGCTCGGCCATGTGCGCGCGAACGAATCGGCATGGGTCCCTCTGCAGGCGCGCGCGCAGCGTCGCGACGGCCGGGTCGGTGCCGATCAAGAACAGCGCTTCGACCGCCGCGGCGCGCATGCCGAAGTGCGTCGACTCCTCGAGCGTCTGGCGAAGCATCGGGATCGCGTTCGCGGACTCGGCGAGTCCGAGCGCGACCAGGTAGGCCGGTCGGGCGTCGCGATTCTTCTCGTGCTGCCAGGCCCGGAGGAGGGAGTCGCAGATCTCCGTGGTCGCGCCGCCGCTCACCGTACGCGTGTGACAGCCGATCGCGACCGCGGCCCAGGGGCGCAGCGGCTTCGGACCTTCGCGCAGCTGCTCGAGCAAGAACTCGCCGGCCTCCGGCTCGCCGTGCGCGCCGATGCCGAGGAGCGTGAACGCGCGGGCCAGCGACTCTCTCTCGAGCTCGAAGCCGGTCATGAGCGCCGGCAGCGCGAGGTCGTCCGAGGACGAGCCGAGCGCGAACGACGTGGACTGCCGCGTCGCGAGATCGCGACGGTCGCGCAGGTCCATGAGCTCGGGGAGCGATGTCTCGACCAGGCCGAGGCACTCGATCGCGCGGACGCGCAAGTCGCGCGGTGAGTTCGCGTCGGTTGCGCGGCGCTCGGCGAGTTCGGCGAGCGAGTCGTTGGGCGCGAGCCGTTGGTAGAGCAGGGCGGCGAGCTCGGCGCGTTCTCGATCGGCGCCGGCGAGTCCGCTCGGCAGAGCCGCGACGAGTCCGTCGACGGCCGGCGAAGCGCCTTGCAGCCGCGCGAGGCCGAGCGCGACGATGCCGAGCGGGGTGGCGAGGTGCGAGACTTCGGTCTCGCCCGAAGACCGGGACACGACCTTCGCGATCTCGCGAACGCCGCGCGCCGCACCGGTCGCACCGAGCGCGAGGATGGTCTGGTTGCGGACTTCGTGGCTGACGTCGTCGAGCATGCCCGTCAGCGGTTCGACGGCGCGTCGTCCGAGGGCGCGCCCGAGGCTCGTGACCGCCGCGTGGCGCACCAAGAACGAGGGGTCTTCGAGCGACGCGAGCAGGATCGACTCGACCTCGTCCAGGAACACGTCGTTGGTCGAGGAGCCGAGTGAGTCGTCACCGTGGGAGTCCGGCGGTGCGATGTAGCTGAGGCGGTTCCATTGCCACCACGCCCGCCAGTCCTGCACGGGCAGAGACGCGATCGACGGTCCGACCGGCGCCCGATCCGGCGTCGACGAGGTCGCGAGGCCGCCGGACGTGCGGCCGGGGCTTCGCGTCGCGGGTCCATCGGGTTGCGGGATGTCGACGCGCGGAACATCGAGAGGTCCGCCTTGGCGTGGTGGCGGGGTGAGGTTGCGCCTCGGTTGCGGGGTGTTGATCGAGCCCGCGCTGCCGTAGTTCGGCGCTTGGATGCGCGCGGCTTCCCACGGGGTCAGGCCGTGCTGGTGGAGCCACCGCTTGAGGTCGGGGTCGTCGGTCAGCTCGCAGACCCACGCCTCGTTGTGTCGTTCGGCCACGGAGAGCGTGATCTGTCCGGCGCCGGTCGAGTCGAGCATCCACGCGACCGCGCAACGTCGCCCCGCATCGTCGACGAAGCGCGGGAACATGTCGTCGCGCACCGTTCGGCCGAAGTCGGCACGTTGTCGGTACCGCGCGAGCGCGTCGATTGCCGATGCCCTGCGGCTGCGCTGCGACGCGGTGAGGTGACTCGTCGGCGCCCGGCGTAGCTCTTGCTCGACACGGGTGTAGTGGTCGACAAGGCGTTCGACGGCCGGGTTGCCTTGGGTGAAGCCGACGGTGCCGACGGCCAAGAACGCGATCGCGTAGGGGATCGAGTGGTTCATGTGCTGCTCGCTGGGTCAGGTCCCCCAGGAGGAGCAACCGGCGTGCCGAAGGCCGGGAGGGTGTCGAGGACCCGGCGAGGAGTCGGAACGTTTCGCCTGCGTAACGACTAGTGGGGTGTCGCTGAAGTGCGTTGCGTATGTCGGTGTTCCTGGGGTTCGCTCGCAAGGCGCTGCGACGACATGGCTTGTCAGTGGACAAGTTGAGG
>JANQJF010000017.1 GCA_028281765.1 Planctomycetota bacterium
CGTCGCTCGCGGCGTCCAATTCGTCAACGGATCCCCTGTCAAAGAAACCCCTGAGACGGAGGCCGCCTGATGAGTTTCCACACCCATTGACGCGACCTCCACGGCGCGCAACTCATCGCTTCCTGCGACTCTCCCGCTGTACGAGTCCCGGCCCGCTGAACGTGAACGAGCCCGGGTCCGAGCCCGAAAACGGCCTCCCTACTCTTGCCCTGGCAGCCCGGGTCGCCCTTCCCATCCGTCCCCTCCCCTCAGCGCTCCGGCCCCCTCCGATTGTCCGTCAGCGTGATCCCGATCCCGAACAGCAGCCCGATCCACAACCCGAGCAGATGGCACTTCGAACTCACCTGTTCGACCGACACGTCGAACACCGTCTGCAGCGCGACGATCCCCACCATGATCAACAGCTGTCGACGCACGGCGCGGCTCGAGCCGATGAGCCAGCCGATCAGGAGGCGGCCGAACAGTGCGCCCAGCAAACCCATGATCGCTCCCGACGCTCCGGCGAAAACGAGCACCGGCTGGTCGGGCGCGGGATGTTCCAGGAACTGTAGGAGCCAGCTCGATCCGAGCATGGCCGTGACGTAGCACGCGAGGAAGCGTCCGCGGCTCCAGACGCGTTCGAGCGCGATGCCGAGGAGCAAGAGGGCTCCGAGGTTCATCAGCAGGTGCACCGGGCCGAAGTGAAGGAAGCCGGCCGTGATCACGCGCCACGAATCGAGGTGTGGATTGCCCTCCAGGAGGCGGCTCCAGTCCGGGTCCTCGTGCCAGCCCGCGGGCAGGTACTCCTCGGTGACGAGCACGAGGGCGCCGAGGTCGACGAGGTTGTGCGCGTCGGTCGAGCCGCCCTCGAGTTCGAACATGTAGGCGATCAGCAGAACGATCGCGATCGCGAACGTGAGCACCGGTCGCTTCGCGACGCGGCCGACCGGCACGCTGAACCGCGCGTCGTCGCGGAGCTCGGCTTCGATGCTTGCGAGCGTCTCGGCGCCGGATTCGCCGAGCGCGGCTTCGTCGAGGGTAGGAGGTGGATCGTCCAGCAGTCGCCGCGCGCGCAGGTGCACCGCAACGCCGGCGTCGTCCGTCCCGAGCACGCGCTCCGCGAGTTCGACACCGCGCTCGCGGTCTCCGCGAACGAACTCCGACTCGGCGAAGTAGAGCTCCTTGATCGGGGGCGGGAAGCTCGCGAGTGGACCTTCGAGGATCGATTTCAGGGGCTCGGTCCGTCCGAGCTGCGTGAACAGCGTCGTGCGCAGGATCGCGCCGATGACCGCGCCGCCGCGTGCGGCGAGGGGCGCCGCGTGTTCGCGGTACGCTTCCATCATCTCCGCGTGCCGTCCGGTGCGCCCGAGCGACGCGAGGTAGCCGGACAACGTGCTGGGATCCTGGAGCAGGAGCTCACGATCCCCGCTGGTCTCCATCCAATCGAGGTAGCTCTGCCAGTCGGCGGTCACGCCGACGCTCAGCACCTGGGCTGCGCGGCTGAACGGCGTCTTGCGGTCGCGCACCTCGGCCGCGATCGCCTTCGCCTCTTCGAGGCGGCCGTCGTGAAGGCAGCGGTTGAGCAGCACGAATCTCGGGTAGAGCGTCCAGCCGTCGTACGGGTGGGTCCATGCGGCCAGGTGCGCGAGTGCGTTTCCAAGGCCGTAGTTGCCGCGCACGATCAGGACCGAGACCGCGCGTGCGCTCAGGATCGGCACGAGGATCACGATGCTCCAGACCGGCGCGACCCAGTAGCCCGCGCTGTCCGGTTCGATGGCGTAGGCGATCACGAGCGCGAGCAGCACGCCGGCGAACACGAACATCCACCCCCGCGTCGCGATCTGCTTCGTCGCGCGCATTCGGATCAGGCCGACTGCGCAGTTCAGGCCGACGATCAGGCACAGGAGGAGGTTGGTATCCAACGGCGCGCAGGATACCCGAGTCCTCCCGTCGGGACGCTAGCTCGCTTCTGTCACATCTCGGTCTGCGCGCAGCGCGTCGTTCTCGCGCTGGAGCTCGACGATGCGGTCCTGGAGTGCCTTCTCGCGGGCCGAGACCTCGGCTGCCGAGAATTGCACCGGGATGTGCTGAGGGCAGTTCACGTCCCACGCCTCGACGTGGAACACGAGGGCGCGCTCGGGGCGGCCGCGATAGTCGGGATCGACGAGTCCCTCGAGCAGCTTCTGGTCGCCCTCGACGAACTCGGCGCGGCCCCAGATCTTGATCCGGCGGCGGTTCCGGTAGTCCATCACGAACAGGAACGCGCGGTCGTTCTCCGAGAGGTTGCCGAGCGAGACGTACTGCCGGTTGCCGCTGAAGTCGGCGAACGCGAGCGTGTGCTCGTCGACGACCTTGACGAAGCCCGGCGCGCCGCCGCGGTGCTGCACGTAGGGCTGGCCGTCGGCGGTGGCGGTTGCGAGGTAGACGGAGTCGCGTTCGGCGAGGAACTCCGCGAGCTCCTCGGTTACGGTCGTCGGCCAGCCGCCTCGCTCTTCCATGCTGGCGTAGCCGCGGCGGGAACCGAGCCGTTCTTGCGCGGCCTTGACGGCCGGCGTGAACGCGACGTCGCTGCTGGCGCGGGTCGTCATCTCACTGGTCCTTTCCGGTGATGCGGCCGAGGAAGTCGCGGATCTCCGACGCGATGAGCGCGCCGTCCTCTTCGAGCGCGAAGTGCCCTGTGTCCAGCAGGTGGAACTCGAGGTCCTTCAGGTCGCGCTTGTACGGGTGGGCGCCTTCGGCCGGGAAGATGAAGTCGTTCTTGCCCCAGACGATCAGCGTCGGCGGCTGGTGCGTGCGCAGGTACTCCTGCCACGCCGGATACAGCGGTGGGTTGCTGCCGTAGTCGAAGAACAGCTGCAGCTGGATGTCTTGGTTGCCCGGGCGATCGAGGAGAGGCTGGTCGATGTTCCAGTTGTCGGGGCTGATGTTCGCGGCGTTGCGTACGCCGTGCGTGTACTGCCACTTCGTGACGTCTGGCTTCAAGAACCCGCGGAGCGGCTCGGCGTTCGCGTCGGTGCGATCGGCCCAGTAGGCGCGCAGGGGTTTCCAGAAGTCCCGCAGCCCCTCCTCGTATGCGTTGCCGTTCTGCACGATCAAGCCGTCGATGCGCTCGGGGTGGCGCGTCGCCAGGCGGAAGCCGACCGGGGCTCCGTAATCCATGAGGTAGAGGCTGTAGCGATCGAGGTCGAGGCGGTCGGTCAGCTTCTCGACGACGTTCGCGAGGTTGTCGAACGTGTAATCAAACTCGTCGACCGTCGGCATCGAGCTGTTGCCGAAGCCGGGGTAGTCCGGTGCGACGACGTGGTAGTCGCTTGCGAGCTGCGGGATCAGGTTGCGGAACATGTGCGACGACGTCGGGAAGCCGTGCAGCAGCAGCACGGTCGGCTTCTCGCGCGAGCCGGCTTCTCGGTAGAAGACGTCGAGGCCGTCGATGGCGATGGAGCGGTGCGCGGTGAGGGGTGGTGCGGTCGTCGCTTCGTTGGTCTCCGTCTTGGGGGAGAGGGTCCAGGCGAGGCTGGCGGCGGCGGCGAGGAACGTGGTGCTGACGAGGGTCTTCATGGTCGTGTTGGGTGTTGAATCCGGCAGCTCCGCGTGAGCTGCGCACGAGTGAGGACAGGTCACGAACCGTGCCATAGGCGGCGGTTTTCGATCTCAGACTTCATAAGCATCAATACCGCAGTGGCTTGAGGATTTGGTAGGTGTCGGCACGGCTCTTCGATCCGACCACGACAATTCGTGATCCACGAATAGTCGTGGTCCATGGGCACGAAATGTCGTGCTACGCTGGGGCCCGTGACGGACTCCCAGTTCGACGAGCAGCTTCGCGCCGAGCTGCTGCGGTTACAGCGGCGCACCGAGCTGATCCTGACCTCGGCCGGCGAAGGGCTCTACGGCCTGGATGCGAAGGGTCGTGCGACGTTCGTGAACCCGGCTGCCGCGCGGATGCTCGGCTGGGAGCCCGAAGAGCTCGTCGGCCACTGCATGCATGCCAACCATCACCATCACCGCGCCGACGGCAGTGAGTACGCCGTCGAGACGTGCCCGATCTACGCGGCGTTCCACGACGGCAAGGTGCACACGGTCACCGACGAAGTGTTCTGGCGGCGCGACGGCACGTCGTTCCCGGTCGAGTACACGAGCACGCCGATCCTCGAGGATGGCGAACTCGCGGGCGCCGTCGTTGTGTTCCGGGACATCACCGTGCGGCTGCGGGCCGAGCAGGACTTGCGCGCCGCGCTCGCCGAGGTCGAATCGTTGCGCGACCGTTTGAGCGCCGAGAACGAATACCTCCGCGCGGAGCTCGCGTCCGACCGGCAGTTCGGCGAGATCCTCGGCGAGTCTCCCGCGACGCGCGCGCTGCGCGAGTCGATCGAGACCGTCGCGCCGAGTGACGCGAGCGTGTTGGTGACCGGCGAGACCGGCACTGGCAAGGAGCTCGTCGCGCGCGCGATCCACTCGCTCGGACCGCGGCACGAAGGCCCGCTGATCCGCGTCAACTGTGCGTCGATTCCGCGCGAGCTGTTCGAGAGCGAGTTCTTCGGTCACGTGAAGGGGGCGTTCACCGGCGCGATCCAGGACCGCGACGGGCGGTTCCAGCTCGCGCACCGCGGCACGCTGTTCCTCGACGAAGTGGGGGAGATCCCGCTTGCGATGCAGAGCAAGCTGCTGCGCGTGCTGCAGGAGGGCGAGTTCGAGCGCGTCGGCGAGGAGAAAACGCGGCGCGTCGACGTGCGCGTCATCGCGGCGACGAACCGCGACCTGCGCGCAGAGTCTCAGCGAGGTCGTTTCCGGCAGGACCTCTACTACCGGCTCAACGTGTTCCCGATCGAGGTCGCGCCGCTGCGGCACCGCCTCGAGGACGTCGAGCCGATCGCGCGGCACTTCCTGCAGGAGGCGGCGCGACGACAGAAGATCCGGGTGCCCGCGCTGACGCGCGCGGACGTCCAGCGGCTCCAGCGTTATTCTTGGGTCGGCAACGTGCGCGAGCTGCAGAACGTCGTCGAGCGCGCGGTCATCACCGCGCGCGGCGGGCCGCTGCGGTTCGACCTGCCGGTGGACGACGGCGACGACGTCGTCTCGACGTACACGCCCGGACCCGAAGAGTTCGTGACCGAGCGCGAGATGCAGGCTCGCGAGAAGGCGAACCTGCTCGCGGCGCTGCGGCGCGCGGGGGGCCGCGTCTACGGCGCGCAGGGCGCGGCGGCGCTGCTCGGCATCAAACCGACGACGCTGGCGTCGCGGCTGCGCAAGCTCGGGATCGAGCCGTCGCGCGCTCGTTGAGGGGGCGGTGAAACGACCGTCACAGTTCGACCGTGCCGGAGTCGCTCCACCGTGTCTCGCTGAGTGCTGCGTCGAATCCGACTGCGCTGTAGTGCAGCGTGATCCCGAGCGGCGGCCCGCCGCCCGCGAATACGTTCGGCAGCGTGATCGTGCTGCCCGCGCCGCCGCTCAGGGATGCGACGAATGCGGGATCTCCGAATGACAGCAGCGTGGGGCCGAGGTCGAGCACGCGCCCGTCGCCGACCGGGATCGGTCCGAGCCCCGTTGAGAACCCGACCAGCGCCACGGGGTCGGCGCCGAAGTGCGAGATGTCGAATCTCAACACGGGCTCCGCCGGGTCGTGGATCGCGTCCCACCCGATCGGTGTGCAGGTCTGCGGCCGTCGGCCGCCGGCGAACACGCGTTCCGTGGTCGGGAATGGGGGAAGGGGTCCACCGGCGTTGGAGGTCCACGTCGCGACGAAGTTCCGATACGTCGCGTCGAACTCGATCGACGGGTCGTCCGCGTCTTGGGTCGGCTGGTCGCTCAGCGCGGAGCTCGTGTAACCGAGGCCGCCGTCGGTCGTCCAGGTCAGTCGCACTTCGTCCGGCGCCGCGACTTCCGCGGTCGATACGAGGCCGACCACGCTGCCGTCGGGCGCGCCGGCGAACTCGAACGCTCTGGCGCGATCGCCATCGATGACGTGCTCCGGTCGCCAGGTCGCGCCGAAGTCCGGCGTGGATGTCACGTAGACCAGGTCATCGCCGGTGCGGTCGTCGTTCCACGCGACGTAGTACGTGGTCCCGAACGCGCCGGCTGCGAGCGAGTCGACGTCGTCCAAGCCGGGTGCGTAGCCGCCGAGCCCCACGTCCGTCCCGAAGCTTGCGCCGGCATCGACGCTGAACGCGACGCGCACCTCCTCGTACAGCGACGAGAACTCGTCGAGCCACGCGATGCAGACGGCGCCGCCATTGGTCTTGACTCGGATCAGTTCCTCGGCACTGCCCGCGCCGGGACCGGCGACGCTGATCTGGCGTTCCGGACCGAAGCTCACTCCGGCGTCGATCGATCGGCGGTGCCAAACCTCGTAGTCGAGTGGGGTCAGCCGATCGTCTGCCCACGCGACCTGCACGACTGCCGGGTTCGTGGGGTCGATGGTGAAGTCCGCGAGTCGCACGTTGGCGTTCGCGGTGTCGACGCGGACGGTTGAGTCGAAGGTAGCACCGCCGTCGTGCGAGGACGTCAGCCACAGCTCGTCGTTGATGCCCACCGGCGGCTGGACCGTCATCAGCACGTACACGTCGACCGCAGTCGGGGCCTGCATCTGCCACGAGATGATTTGTCCCGCGCCGACCGGATGGCCCTTGTCCAGCAATTGCTCGCCGGTGAACGACGCACCGCCGTCGACGGAGCGATTGAACAACAGCTCGACGCCGCCGAATCGTTCGTCCGCCCACGCGACGAAGACGGTGTCGCCGAACACGGCGCACGAGTCCGGGCCCGTCGCCTTGCGGACCCACAACGGTCCGGCGTCGACTCGCGTCGGTGCGGACCAGTCGCGACCGCGGCCGTCGGAGCTGACGAGCCACACGGTCTCGGTGCCGCCCGGCGCGCCCTCGGTATAGACGATGACCGAGCGGTCGCCTCGAGAAGCGATCGACGGACGTTGCGCGGATCCGATCGACGTGACGTCGACCCGCGTCGGTGTGCGGGCTTCGGTCTGAGAGAGGACGGCGCTGGCGAGAAGGGCGCAGGTCGAGAACGAAGCAAGATGTCGCATGACGAACCCTCGGATCCCTGCATCGTAGCGTAGCTCGCGTCCGGGGTGCGGAGAGATCGTCGGGCGATCACGCGGCACCATCCACGGGTGCCCGAAATCGCAACGGGGCGGCTTGCGCCGCCCCGTCCTGAGGTCACTCCTCGGTGCTCTCGCCGCCGCCGCCGTCGTCGGCGCTGGCCTCCGCAGTCTCTTCTTCTGGCACTTCGATCGGCTCGAAGTGGAAGTCGATCTTGCCGTCCTTCATCGAGGTTGTCACCAGGTGCGGGCCCTCGTGCTGACCGCGCAGGATCGCTTCGGACAGCGGGTCCTCGAGGTGGCGTTCCACCGCGCGCTTCAGCGGGCGTGCGCCGAAGTCCTGGTTGAAGTTGTTCTCGATCAGGTAGTCGAGCACGTCCTGCCTGACCTCGAACGACAGCTGCTTCGGCGCCAGTCGATCGGTGACCTTGGCGATCTCCATCTCGACGATGCGCTGCATGTCGTCCTGCTGGAGCTGGTTGAACACCACCAGCTCGTCCAGGCGGTTGATGAACTCGGGGCGGAAGTGCCGTTCGACCTCCGCCTGGATCATCTCGCGCAT
The DNA here is from genome assembly GCA_028281765.1 of Planctomycetota bacterium. Classification (GTDB taxonomy): domain Bacteria; phylum Planctomycetota; class UBA1135; order UBA1135; family UBA2386; genus JANQJF01. Next base: position 7,596 of record JANQJF010000017.1, read on the forward strand.
CTTTTCGTAGCCCGCGTCGAGGCCCGACTTGCCGAAGCCGAGGCCTGCCGAGTTCTTGATCAGGTTGGCGCCGATGTTGGACGTCATGATCAGGATCACGTTGCGGAAGTCGATGTGGCGACCGAACGAGTCGGTCAGGCGACCTTCCTCCATGATCTGGAGGAGCATGTTGAAGATGTCCGGGTGCGCCTTCTCGATCTCGTCGAGGAGCACGACCGCGTACGGGCGACGCCGGACCTTCTCGGTCAGGTGGCCACCCTCCTCGTAGCCGACGTAGCCCGGGGGCGCGCCGACGAGGCGGGACGCGTTGTGCTTCTCCATGTACTCGGACATGTCGATCTGGATGATCGCGTCTTCGGTGCCGAACATGAACTTGGCGAGGCACTTGCTCAGCCAGGTCTTACCGACGCCCGAGGGACCGAGGAACATGAAGCAACCCATCGGGCGCATCGGATCCTTGAGGCCCGAGCGCGTGCGACGCACCGCGCGCGACACCGCGGAGATCGCGGCGTCTTGGTTGATGACGTCGATCTTGAGCTCGTCCTCCATCTGGAGGAGTCGCTGCGCTTCGGCCTGGTCGAGGCGGTTGAGCGGGATGCCGGTCATCTTGCTGACGGTCTCGGCGATGATCTCGCCGTCGACCTTGCCACCGGCTTCCGCGCTCGCTTCGCGCTCGCGCCATTCCTTCTGGATCTGTTCCTTCTTCTTCGCGAGCTGGTAGGCCTTGTCGCGGAGATCGGCGGCGCGCTCGAAATCCTGGTTCGCGACAGCTTCTTCCTTCTCCTTGTTCAGGCGTTCGACCTCGCGGTCCATGTCCTGCAGGTCCGGCGGCTGGGTCATCGAGCGGATGCGCAGACGCGCGCCCGCCTCGTCGATGACGTCGATCGCCTTGTCCGGCAGGAAGCGGCCGTTGATGTAACGGCTCGACAGCTCGACCGCGGCCTCGAGGGCCTCGTCGGAGAACGACACGCGGTGGTGCGCCTCGTACTTGTCGCGCAGACCCTTGAGGATCTCCACGGCCTGCTCCGGTGACGGCGGCTCGACGTTGACGGTCTGGAAGCGACGCTCGAGCGCGCCGTCCTTCTCGATGTACTTGCGGTACTCGTCGAGCGTGGTCGCGCCGATGCACTGCACTTCACCGCGCGACAGCGCCGGCTTGAGGACGTTGCTCGCGTCGATCGCGCCTTCGGCGCCTCCTGCGCCTACCAGCGTGTGGAGTTCGTCGATGAACAGGATCACGTCCTTGGCCCGGCGGACCTCGGTCATGACGGCCTTGATGCGCTCTTCGAACTGACCGCGGTACTTCGTGCCCGCGACCATCATCGCGAGGTCGAGGACGACCAGGCGCTTGCGGCGCAGGATCTCCGGGACGTTGCCGCGGATGATGTTCTGCGCGAGACCTTCGACGATCGCCGTCTTGCCGACGCCGGCTTCGCCGAGCAGCACCGGGTTGTTCTTGGTGCGGCGCGACAGGACCTGGATCACGCGCTCGATCTCGAGCTCACGGCCGATGACCGGGTCGAGCTTGCCTTCACGCGCGAGGTCGGTCAGGTCGCGACCGAACGAGTCCAGCGCCGGGGTCTTGCTCTTCGCGTTGCCCGTCGAGGTCGACGACGACGACGAGAGGTGCTCCGGTTCTTCCTCGTCATCGGACTGGCTGTCCGAGGCGCCGAGAAACTCGAGCACTTCGTCGCGGACGTCGTCGAGCTTGACGCCGAGGTTCATCAGGACCTGCGCGGCGATGCCCTCGTTCTCCTTGATCAGGCCGAGGAGCAGGTGCTCGGTGCCGATGTAGTTGTGCGAGAGCTGGCTCGCTTCCTCCATCGAGAGCTCGAGGACCTTCTTCGCGCGTGGTGTGAACGGGAGCTGCCCCATCGTCACCATCGACGGGCCCGTCTTGACGATCTTCTCGACCTCGTGGCGAACCTTCTCCAGGTCGATGCTCATGTTCTTGAGCACGTTGGCCGCGACGCCGCTGCCTTCCTGGACGAGTCCCAGGAGGATGTGTTCCGTCCCGATGTACTCGTGGTTGAACTTCTGCGCCTCTTGCCGCGCGAACGACATGACCTTCTTGGCGCGGTCGGTGAATCTGTCGAACATTGGGTGCTCCGGTTGACCCGTCGAATTTGGGGTGGACTCAGCCTGCTAGGACCGACGGGTGTTCAAGTACACGTCGTACTTCGGCTCGATTCCTGCAAGAGTTTACGCCGATTGACCAGCTGCCAATGTGGCGCAGAGTCTCAAGCTAGGACCTGGCGGCGTGGGGGGCAACGTCGGAATTCTCGACAGTCCGCGATCGGCGCGAGATGCGCCCGGAGAGGCGTCAGGAGCCGGTTATCCGGGGGGTGGGGCGAGGCGCGCGATCTGTCCGCGATCTTTACTCGCCGAGGATGCCGCGCACGAGATCGGCGCGGCGCAGGTCGCGTTCGGTCGGCGTCAGCTCGGTGTTCGCGAGGCGCTGCAGGTGGCCGGGCTGCGCCTGCAGGAGGACCCGATTGAGCTGCTCGTGGGTGAGGCCGTCGAGGACGCCCTGCTCGACGCCGAAGCGGATCGCCGAGAGGCAGGCCAGGCACTCGTCGCTCGACAGGATGCGCGCGCTGCGCAGGGTGCCGAGCGAGCGGTGGACCTTGTCGAGGGTGCGGGCGCGAGACTCGCCGTCGAGCAGCGCCGCGCGGACTTCGCGCTCCCATTCGATCAGGCGGGCGACGGCGGCGTGCACGTCGTCGAGGATGCGCCGCTCGGAGCAGCCGAGCGTGACCTGGTTGCTGACCTGGTAGAAGTCGCCGAGCGCGCGGCTGCCTTCGCCGTAGAGACCGCGCACCGCGAGGTGGATCTTTTGCGCGGTGTTCGAGGCCTTCTCGATCTCGTCGGCCCAGACGAGGCCGGGCAGGTGCAGCATGACCGAGACCCGCAGACCGGTGCCGGTGTTGGTCGGGCACGACGTCAGGAACCCGAACTCCTCGGAGAACGCGAGCGGAATGTGCGCGAGCAGCAGCTCGTCGAGCCGCTCCGCTTCGGCGTACGCCTCGCGCACCTGGAATCCCGAGCGGAACACCTGGGCGCGGATGTGGTCCTCTTCGTTGATCATGATCGAGACGCTCTCGGCGTCATCGATCGCGACGCTGCGGCTCCGCTCGGCGTTGGCCATCTCGCGGCTGATCAAGTGACGCTCGATCAGCACCTGGCGCTCGATCGGTTCGACGGCGTCGAGCGCGACGATCTGCAGCTTCGGCTGGAACGGCTCAGTCGTCAGCTGCGCCGAGAGGTACGTCTGCAGCTCTTCCGCCTCTTCGGGCGACATCGTCGGCGCGAAGCGGTAGCCCTGCACGTTGCGAGCGAGCCGGACGCGGGTGCACATCGAGATGCCGCAATCCGGGCCGTCTCCGCGGAGCCATTCTCCGAGCTGCGTCGAGTCTTCGTGCATCAGGCGTCTCCGTCGCGCTCTTGCTTGGCCTGTTCGAGCTCGTCGCGGAGACGGGCGGCGTCTTCGTAGCGCTCTTCCTCGATCGCCGTTTGCAGTCGGTTCCGCAGGTCGACAAGGCTGACGCGGGGCGCAGTTGTGCTCGGCGTCGTGCGGCCGGGGAAGCGGCCGCGGTGGCACGTCGCGTCGTGCACGCGTTCGAGCAGCGGCAGCAGCGAGCTGCGGAACACTTCGTAGCAGCGCGGGCAGCCGAGGCGCCCGCGGAGCCGAAACTCGCTCGCCGTCAGGCGGCAGCCCGGGCACGCGAGGTCGGTCAGTTCTGCGGTGCTGTCCTGCTCGCCGCCGAGCCCGCCGAGGAGGTTCTCGAGGATCTCCGACGAGAGCTTGATCGCCGTCTGCTTCGCGCCGGCGTTGCCTTCCTTGGCGCAGGAGTCACACAGGAAGTGAGACCCGGTGACTTCCCCGGACTCGAGGTCGAGGATCTGCACCGTCGCCTCGACCGCGTTGCACTTCGAGCACTTGGGCATCATGGACCAGCGTAGTTTGCCAAGCGTGACCGGGGGGCGTCCAGCCGCCGCTCACGAGGGTTCTCTTCGGCAATCCCGGGGCCGCGGCCGAATTCCGTGGCGACCCAGCGGTCGAACGCGGCGGCGCGCGCGCGGAAGTTGGCAAATTGATCGAACGACGCGAACGCCGGCGAGAACAGCAGCGCATCGCCCGGCGACGAACGCCGCCAGGCCGCGTCGAGCGCCTGCTCGAGGTGCTCGTGGCACGTCGTCGGCACGACGTGCGCGAGCTCGGCGCCGAGCGGCTCGGCCGCGGCGCCGAAGACGTGCGCGCTCGCGATCGACGACGCGATGCTGCGCGCGGTGCCCGCGAAGTCGCCGTCCTTGCTCTTGCCGCCGCCGACCCAGTGGATGCGGCCGGGGATCGACTTGAGGGCGGAGACCGTCGACTGGACCTCGGTCGAGACGGCGTTGCCGAACACTCGGCGCCCCTCGCGTTGTGCGACGAGCTGTAGTCGATGGGGGAGCGGCGCGACCTGGCTCATCGCGAGGCCACTGCGGCCGCGGTCGGCCCCGAGTTCGTGTGCCGCGCAGAACGCCGCCGCCATGTTCGTCAGGTGGAACCGACCGAACAGTCGCGCCGCGTCCGCGTGCAGAACGCGTCCGGGGTCGCGCGGAAGGCGCGAGGTCACCCAGCCGTCATCGACACCGACCTCCCCGTCGAGCGGGACGGCCGCGTGGTAGCGCAGTCGCCGGTAGCTTCCGGTCGCGCCGTTCGCGGCAACCTCGTTGTCGGCGTGGAACACGACGAAGTCGTCGGCGCACGCGAGCGCGCGGAGTTTCGCGCGGTGGTACGCTTCGAGCGAGCCGTGCCAGTCGATGTGGTCCTGGGTCACCGGCGTGAGCACCGCGCCGCGCACGCGATGGCGCGCCGGGTCGACGCGCGTCAGTTGCGCGGACGAGATCTCGAGCACGGCGATCTGGTCTTCGTGCCACGACGCCTCCTGCTCGAGGAGGCTCGTCCCGATGTTGCCGCCGAGCAGCACGTCGCGACCGTTCCCTTCGAGTGCGGCGGCGAGGAGCGTCGCGGTCGTCGACTTGCCGTTCGTGCCCGTGATCAGCACCGTCGTTCCCGGATGGTGCTCGAGGAACAGGTTGATCTCCTGCGTCGTGTGGGTCCCGCGCTCGGTCGCCGCGGCGAGGAGTGGGTGCCCGGGTCGCACGGCGGGATTGACGACGAGCACGTCGATGCCTTCGAGATCGGCGGGCGTCGCGTCCGCGCCGAGGCGCCAGTCGACGTCGGTCTCGAGGGCGTCGAGCTGTTCTCGCGCTTCGGCGAGCGTCGCGGCGTCCGCGCGATCGGAGACGCGCAGCATGAATCCACGACGGGCGAGGAAACGCGCGGCGCCGAGCCCGCCGCCGAACCGTCCGAGGCCGAGGATCATGGCGCGGTTGCTCATCGTTCTGCTGCCATGCTCTGCGCGCGCAGCCGCAGCTCCTCGAGGCGTGGCGGGCGAATGCCTTCGACCGGCACGACTTCGCGCGGAATCGGATCGAGCTGCATCTCGTATTCCGTCGGCAGCTGCCCGAGCGCCGCGGAACCGACTTCGAGGAAGAAGTCGAACGGGAACAGCCATGGCGACCACGGCTCGCGGATCTCGAGCCGACCCCGGGCTTCGCGCAGCCGCTGGTCGTGGGGCGCGTTCGGCACGGCCGTCAGGCTCACGACCCCGTAGTAGGGGATGTCGCGTTCGACCAAGCCGGCACCCGCAGCCTTCGCATCGAGGTAGAACGAAGACGTCGCGGGCTCCGTCTCGACCCGGATCGTCGGTGCGGCGCAGGCCGTGCAGCACCAGAGGACCGCGCAGAATGTTCTGACCATTCGCATCCCCCTCCAGGGTTGCGCCCCCGTCGTGAAGAGGGGGAAAGACTGGCGGAGAGAGGGGGATTCGAACCCCCGGTACGCCGAAAGACGTACGCCACCTTAGCAAGGTGGTGCAATCAGCCGCTCTGCCATCTCTCCGCAGGTCGGTTGATGGAGGCAGTAGAGGAATGGTGGGGGTGGAGGGCAAGAAGGTGGGCAAAAAAAGGGGGGGGGTGCTGTGCGTGCCCGATTGCGGCACCGTCCGGCGACGTGGGGCGGGCAGGGGCACGGGAACGGGCGGGTCAGGGGCACCACCGCGCAGGCGCATGCGCAAGCGCACGCGCAGCACGGGTTTTGAACGCGTATGCCGGAGTTCCGGGATGCGCGGGGAACTGGTCGAGTCGTTCGACGCTCGGGACCAGCCAGCATGGAGGGAGCCGCTAGCGGTCGAGTGCCTCATCGCCGATCGTCCGAGAATCGTGATCGCGCTCGATCGGGGCCGGCGCCCAGTTCGACGAGTCGCTGGCCACATGGGCCTCGCGTCCTGGCGAGGAATTGCGCTAGGACGCGTTCGGACTCTGCCGTGTCGTGCCCGCGCGCGTGCCGGTGCCCCCCGAGCGTGCCCCGATCTCGCGTGTCACCGTGGGTGACTTCGAGATGCGAACCAACATGACGACACTCGAGTATGAACGACTGAGCGTGCCTGGCATCCACAACTCGCTTCCTCCGAGGAATCCCTTCGGCGCATCGTGTCCATGTGGATCGAGCTCGTCAGAAGAATGGACCACGAGTACTTCGGGCACGTGTCACGTTCGGGCACGGGCACCGGCACGCGCGCGGGCACGACACGGCTGAGTCCGAACGCGGATCCCGGGGTGGCGGCCGGCGAGCCGGATACGCCCTCTCGGGTCATGGCCAGTGCGCCCGCCCGTGCCCGCTCCCGCGCCCCGCGACACCGCCCCCTACCCCAAGAACCCCCTTACCACCTCCACGATCCGCTCCGCAGCTCTCCCATCCCCGTACGGATTCACCGCCCCCCGCATCCGCTCCCAAACCGCGTCTTCGTCCAACAGCTCGAGCGCCGCCGCCACGATCCGCGCTTCCTCCGTACCGACCAGCTGCGCTCCGCCCGCCTCGACTCCCTCCGGCCGCTCGGTCTTGCCGCGCATCACGAGCACTGGCGTGTCGAGGGCGAGGCACTCTTCCTGCAGTCCGCCGGAATCCGTCAATACGAACCGCGCGTCGCGTACCGCCGCGATGCATTCCGCGTAGCCGAGCGGCTCGCGGAGCTCGACGCCGCGCGCGCCTTCGAGCGCGGCGCGCACGCGCTGCCGGACCGCAGGGTTCGGGTGTACGGGTAGGACGATGCGGACGTCGCGCTGCGTCGCGATCGTGCGCACGGCGGCACAGATCGAATCGAGCGGTGCGCCGAAGCTCTCGCGGCGGTGCGCGGTGACGAGGATCGCCGGGCTTCCGTTCTGCGGTGGGGGGAGGCGGTCCCGGATCCACTGCACGGCGTCGACGACGGGGTTGCCGGTCACGTGGATGCGTTCCGGCTCGATCCCTTCGTCGCGGAGCGTCGTGGCCGCGTGATCGGTGGGCGCGAAGTGCAGTGATGCGAGCCGACCCGCGACGACGCGATGCATCTCTTCGGGGAACGGTGCGGTGAAGTCGTGGCTCCGGAGACCGGCTTCGACGTGGGCGAACGGGATGCCTTGGTAGAAGCACGCGAGCGCCGTCGCCAGCACGGTGCCGGTGTCGCCCTGTCCGAGGACGAGGTCAGAATCGCTCTCCGCGAACAGGGCGCCGAGCGCTTCGATCGCGCGACCGGTGAACGCGGCCGGTGACTGGCCGGGTTGCATCAGCGCGAGATCGGTCGCGACGTCTATGTCGAACAGTGCGAGGACCGGCTCGACGAGGTCGCCGTGCTGTCCGGTCGTGACGACCAAAACTTCGTGCCGGCCGTCGTCACGCAGCGCGCGCACGACCGGAGCGAGTTTGATCGCTTCGGGTCGCGTGCCGATCGTGACGTGGATCCGGTGTGCCGCCATCGCGCGCAGCATACGCCGCGCGTGACGCGGTCACATCCCGACCCGCACGAACAGCGCTTCGCTGAGCGACGCGCCGATCGCATACGGTGCGAGCGCGTCGGCGATGGCCCACTGGAAGTGGAGTTCGAGTCCGACGATCGTCGGATCGACGGGTACGAACATCGGCGAGAACACGAATCCGTTGCTGGCGGTCGTGTACTGGAACGCCGCGACCGGATCGATGTACGAAGTGCACCCGGGCATGCCGAACGCCGCGAGCGAGAGTTCGTGTCGGTGACCGACGTGCAGGGATGCCGCGGTGTTCGGGCGACCGCCGCGCAGCGAGACCAGCAGCGAGTGTCCGATGTCCGCGTTGCCGTCGACCTGAATACGCGGCATGCGCTGCAGGCTCCCGACGCAGGGTCGTCCGTACGTCCGTTCGCGACCGGGAGAGTTCGGGCCGTCGATCTGAGCGACGATGACTTCCCCGTCACTGGTTCCGGACCAGGGTGCGCCGACGATGACCTCGTGGAAGCCGTCGTCGTCGGTGTCTCCGGCGACCGCGACGGCTCGGCCCAGGGATGCGTCCATCTCGGTGCCCGCTTGGTAGTAGAGGCTGGTGCCGGTGAGTCCCGAGAAGACTTCGAAAGCCCCCCCGCCTTGTGCGCCCGTGGAATCGTTGGGCGAGCCCACGATGACGTCATCGAAACCGTCGCCGTCGACGTCGCCGGCGCCTCCGACCGACATGCCGCACCAGCCGAAGGGGACACTGCCGACGAAACGGTGCAGCTCCGCGCCATCGAGTCCGGAGAAGACCTGGGCCATGCCGCTGTCCGTGCCTCCGAAGTCGTTCGACGGCGAGCCGACGATGATGTCGACGGCACCGTCGAAGTTCACGTCGCCTGCGGCGGCGCCGGAGTGACCGAGCCGATTCCGCGCGACGAGACCGAACACTTCGAGCATGATCGTTCCGTTCCGTCCGGAGTAGACGCGCGCAGCCCCGGCCTGAGTACCCGCGGTGTTCTCGGCATGGGCGGTGACGAGGACGTCGTCGTATCCGTCGTAGTCGAGGTCGCCGATTCCATCGACGGCTTTGCCGAATCCGGAGTAGCCGTGCACGCCTGCGAGTTCTCGGAGAACGGTGCCATCGAAGCCGGAGTAGATCGTCGCCGTTCCGGTGCGCACTCCCGCGAACGATGCCCACGGTGCGCCGACGATGACGTCGGAGTAGCCGTCACCGTTGACGTCGCCGGCGCCGGCAACCGCGCTGCCGAATTCGGAGAACGGCGAGCTGCCGCGGATCTCCAGCAGCCGGGAACCGTCGTAGCCGCTCAACACGAATACGGCGCCGTACGCCTCCCCCGTACCCATTCGTGCGTTCGGTGCCCCGACTGCGAAGTCCGCGGCGCCGTCGCCGTTGACGTCTCCGACACCTGCGACGGCGGCCCCGAAGAGATCGTCCGGGCGATCGCCACCGACGCTGAACAGCATCTTGAGGCTCTCGCCGGAGTAGACGTAGGCCACTCCGGAGTTCGGTGACTGGCCGTCGGCGCTGTCCGCGCCGACGACCAGGTCGTCACATCCGTCGCCGTCGAGATCTCCGGCGCACGCCACGGCGGTCCCGTAGAAGCTGTAGTCGCCCGGCCCTGTGCCCAGGGACGTGAACGACTGCGCGACGAGCAGACTCGGTAACAGGAGCACCCCCGGGGTGGTTCCTGCCAAACGGTCGTGCAAGTGCATCGTAGCTCTCCTTCTGCTGCGCGGCCGGACGCCGACCGCTAGTTCCCGACTGTCACGTCGAGCGCATTGCTCAACGCGACGCCGATCGCGTGGGGTGCGGAGGGGTCATCCACGGCCCACTGGAATCCGAGTTGCAACCCGGCGATCGCCGGGTTGTTGGGGACGAAGAGGGGCGAGCGGAGGTAGCCGATCGAGTTACTCGTGAACTGGAACGCCGCAACGGGATCCACGTACGAGGTACAGCCGGCCATCCCGAAGGAGTCGAGCGAGAGTGTGATCTGGTGTCCGACGTGCAGCGCGATCAGTGCGTTCGGTCGTGCACCCCAGAGGGAAACGATGAGAGAGCGGCCCGTGTCGGCGCTCCCGGCGACGTGCATGCGCGGCAGTCGATCGAGGCCGCCGACGCAGCCTGCGCCATGGATGCGTTCGATGCCGGGCTGCGCCGTGCCGCCGATGTCGGTCACGACGACGTACCCGTGGTCCGGCCCGGCGACGTCGACACCCGCAGCACCGATCATGATGTCGTACAGCCCGTCGCCGTCGACGTCTCCGGCGCCGGCGATCGCCTGCCCGAACAGTTCGTTGGTGGTGGCACCATCGAACCTGTGCATCGTCGTACCGTCGAAGCCGGAGAAGATCGTGACGGCGCCCGCGTTCGAGACGATGTTGTCGTCTCCGTACGCGCCGATCCCGATGTCGGCGAAGCCGTCGCCGTCGACATCACCGATGCCTGCGACCGCGCAGCCGAAGTAGTCGAGGTTGGACTCGCCGTAGAACGTGTGAATCGTCGAACCGTCGAGGCCGGAGAAGACCCGGGCCATGCCGGCGTCGTGGCCGAACGCGTCGTTCCACATCGCGCCGACGATGACGTCGTCGAGTCCGTCGAAGTCGACGTCGCCGCAGCCCGACACGGCGATGCCGAACCAGTCGCGGTCCGCGTCGCCGTCGAAGCGGTACAGGATCGAGCTGTCGCAGCCCGAGATCACGTACGCGGACCCGGACATGTTGCCGTTGAAGTCCGTCAGATAGGCGCCGACGATCAGGTCGGCGAAGCCGTCCGAGTTCACGTCGCCGGCCCCGTCGATCGAGTGACCGAACTGGTCGTCCTCGTTCTCGCCTTCGAGAGTGAGTAGGAGCGCGCCGTCGAAACCGGAGTAGACGAACACTGCGCCCGCACGCGACCCTGCGACACCGTCGCGCAGCCGCGCGCCGATGGCGATGTCGTCGTAGCCGTCCGAGTTCATGTCGCCCATGCCGGCGACTGCGGTCGCGAAGTTGATCCCGGGCTCGTGGCCGTGGAACGCGTGGAGCTGTGCACCGGTCCGGCCCGAGAAGACGAACGCCGAGCCCGAGTCTTGGCCGAGCAAGTCCGTGCCGGGCGCTCCGATCACGAGGTCGGCGTAGCCGTCACCGTCGACGTCACCCGCGCCGGAGACGTCGCGACCGAACTGGTGCCCTACCGCTTGGCCATCGAACGCGTGAATGACGGCGCCCGTCGCGCCGGAGAACACGAACGCGGCTCCGGACATGAAGCCGCCCGGATCCGCGCGATACGCGCCGGAGATCGAATCGGGGACTCCGTCACCGTCGACATCGCCCGCGCCGTCGACGGAGTTGCCGAGCATGTCTCCGGCTCCAGACCCCACTACCGAGTAGAGCGTGGACTGGGTCATCGCTGGCGTTGCCAGCGTGACGAGCACGAACGCGATTGCCGCCGCGGTCCGGAGTTTCATGTCATCCCTCGCTTCGTTCTGAGAAACGAACCGTCGAATGACTGACGCTGGGGCGAGGCTCGGACGCGCTGTCCGGCCCCAAGGTGCCGTGTGCGTCAGCCACTTGGTTCCCTCGAAAGGAAGGGGATCGGAACTGGAGTATTCCGAAGGGGACTCGCGTCGTTTTTGAATGGACGACGCGAGAACGTGCGTGCAAACACGGGAGCGCGCGCGCGCGTTCGGGAAGAAACGGTCGACGTGCGTGCGCCTGCGCGTCTTTACATTCCGACTTCGATCGACAGCGCGTCACTCAACGTCGCGCCGAGTGCGTGCGCTGCGCCAGGATCGACGACAGCCCACTGCACGTGCATCTCAAGTCCGACCAGGCCGAGGTCGTTCGGCACGGTCGCGATCGCGAGCAGATGGCCGTGCGCGTTGGTCTGATACTGGAACGCTGCGACCGGGTCGACGTACGACGTGCATCCCGGCATGCCGAGCGCGTCCAGGGAGAGAGTCGTCGGGAGTCCGAAGTGTAGCGCCGCCGTCGTCAGGCCGCGCGCGGCGCGCAGCCGGATCACGAGGGAGTGTCCAAGGTCGGCGCCGCCGCCGTGTTCGATGCGCGGGAGTCTGCCGTTCGTGCCGGGGCAGGGCACGCCGTAGCGACGTTCGATACCCGGACTCACCGGAGCGTGCAGGTCGACGACGAACGCGCGACCGGCGTCGTTGTGATGAGTGTCGAAGAACGGCTGGCCGGCGACGACTTCCGTGGCGCCGTCGCCGTCGATGTCGCCGAGCGCAGCGACGGCGAAGCCGAGTTCGCCGCTCCCGCTCGTGCCATGCTGGCGATGCAGGAGCGAGCCGTCGGACCCGGCGCGGATCTCGAACATGCCCGCGACCAAGCCGCCCGTCGGATCGTCCGACGCGCCGATCACGAGGTCGGCGAACCCGTCGCCGTCCACGTCTCCGGCGCAGTCGACGGCCGAGCCGTAGTACGCGCCGGCCGAGCTGCCGTGGAACTCGTGGAGAAGGGTGCCATCGGTCCCGGAGAAGACGCGAGCGTTGCCGGCGCTCGAGAAGAGCGGCGCATCGGCGAAGGTCGCTCCTACAATGACGTCACTCGCGCCATCGAAGTCGACGTCGCCGGCGCACGCGACGCTCGACCCGAACCCTTCGAAGGCCGTGTTGCCCCACAGCTGCAGGAGCTCCTGCCCGGTCTTGCCGGAATAGACGAACGCGGCGCCGGACGCGAGGCCGCGCGGCGTCGTCCGACGCCAGGCGCCGACGATGAAGTCCGCGTAGCCGTCGATGTCCACGTCGCCCGCGCCGTCGACGGACTTGCCGAACTGATCGAGCGGAAGCACGCCGCTGAGCTGGTAGAGCACGGTGCCGTCGCGACCCGAGTACACGGTCGCGCTGCCCGCGTCGACGCCGAGCATCGAGTCCGCGTTCGGCGCGCCGACGATCACGTCGTCGTAGCCGTCGGCGTTGACGTCGCCGGCACCGGCGACTGCATACCCGACGCGATCGGCGTAGCTCCCGTACACCTGGAACAGCAGCGTGCCGTCGACTCCCGAGAACACCCGCGCGGCTCCGGCGATCTGCGCGATCGTGTCGTCGTAGGGGGCGCCGATGACGAGGTCCGGCACGCCGTCGCCGTTGACGTCACCCGCACAGTCGACGGCGCGGCCGAACCAGCCGTCCACCGTCGAGCCGTAGACCGCGAGCAGTTCGGTGCCGTCGACACCGGAGTAGACCCGCGCCGAACCGACGCGCAGCCCGCCGCCGATCGTGTCTCCGGGGATGCCGATCAGGACGTCGTCGAAGCCGTCGCCGTCGATGTCGCCCGCGCTCGCGACCGCGCGTCCGAGTTCGGCCGAATCGTTGATCCCCTCGAACGTGAACATCGTCGTTTGCGCGACCGCGCCGACCGTTACGACGATCCCCGAAACCGCGGCTCGCGCCGCACTCGTCTTCACCCTCATCACAACCCTCCCGGACGAGCGGCTTCCGCGCAGTCGAGTCCTCTGGCGGCGCTGGGGGCCCAGCGTTTTGGCGAGGACGTTGGACTTCGCGTTTCCGAAGCACGCTCGAGTACCGCACCTCAGTTTACTGTCGGCCGCGTTTGGTGCCGGGGGTGAGGCGACGCCCGTCGTTACGTTTGAAGGGTCGGGCGTTTTGCCGCGATGAGGTCGGAGAGACCCCTCGCCCGGGCTCCGCGCGGGGGTGCGTCGGAGCCCGGACCGCACTCGTGGCCGAGGACGAGTTCACGAGCGCGAGGTGCGTAGTGGGGAGGTTGTAGGGTTGGAGAACTTCTCCTCCTCCCCCCTTTCACGAGGGGATAGTCAGGAGGCTTAACGCAGTCCGAGATTTTTTGGCTCGGATCTCGATTCGCCGTCTCCGATCGTGGGCCGGCATCATGCGACTCGCGCTTCTCGTCTCACTTCTCGCCGCGATGCCCTGGATCGCGGGCTGTGCCGCGTTCTCGTCGACCCCGCCCCGACCCAACGTCATCCTGATCATCACGGACGACCAGGGCTACGGCGAAGTCGGCGCGCACGGCAACCCGAAGATCCGGACGCCCAACCTCGACGACCTGCACGCCCAGAGCGTTCGGCTGACCGACTTCCACGTCGACCCGACGTGTTCGCCGACGCGCTCGGCGCTGATGTCGGGTCGCTACTCGTCACGGACCGGCGTTTGGCACACGATCATCGGCCGATCGCTGATGAGTCCCGACGAGTGGACGATCGCCGAGGCCTTGGGCTCGGCCGGCTACCGCACCGGGATGTTCGGGAAGTGGCACCTCGGCGAGAACTACCCGCTGCGTCCCCAGGACCAGGGCTTCGACGAGGTCGTGTGCCACGGTGGGGGCGGCGTCGGGCAGGGACCGGACTACTGGGGCAACGACTACTTCGACGACACCTACTGGCGCGATGGCGTGCCCGAGAAGTTCGAGGGCTACTGCACCGACGTGTGGTTCCGCGAGGCGCGCCGGTTCATCGATGAGAATCACGACCGACCGTTCTTCTGCTACCTGTCGACGAACGCGCCGCACGGGCCATTCCTCGTCGGCGAAGAGTGGAGCCAGCCGTACGTCGAGCAGGGCGTGCACGAGCAGCAGGCGAAGTTCTACGGGATGATCGAGAATATCGACGCGAACCTCGGCAAGCTCGTCGCGCAGCTGGACGAACTCGGGATCGCCGACAACACGATCCTCGTCTTCATGACGGACAACGGCAGCGCTGCGCCGGGGATGATCGCGAAGAACAAGGTCGCCGAGGATGGCTGGCGTGGGTTCGACGGCGGGATGCGCGGCCGCAAGGGGTCCGAGTACGATGGCGGACATCGCGTGCCGTTCTTCGTTCGTTGGCCGGCCGGGGGCATCGGCGGCGGGCGTGACGAGGCGGTGCTGTCCGCGCACGTCGACGTGCTGCCGACGCTCGCCGAGCTCTGTGGCGTCACGGAGGCCGCGCCGAATCCGCTCGACGGCACGAGCCTCGCGGCGCGCCTGCGGGACGCGGACGTGCCGCTCGAGGAGCGCACGCTTCTCGTCCATTCGCAGCGCATCAAGCAGCCGAAGAAGTGGCGCAAGTGCGCGGTCATGACCGAGCGCTGGAGACTGGTGAATGGCGTCGAGCTCTACGACATCGTTGCGGATCCGAAGCAGCAGAACGACATCGCGTCCGAGCATGGCAGCGTCGTGCAGCAGCTGCGCGGGGAGTACGACGCGTGGTGGGAGAGCCTGCAGCCGGTCTTCGCCGAGTCCGTGCGCATCGGGATCGGCCACGAGTCGGAGCTGTTGACGACGCTGCACGCGCACGACTGGCAGGTGATCGGCAACAAAGGATGTCCGTGGCACCAAAACCACGTGCGGCGCGGGCTGCCGCTGCACGGTGAGTGGAAGGTCGATGTCGTCGAAGCCGGGACGTACGAGTTCGAGCTCCGTCGCTGGCCGGCGCACGTGGACGAGTCGATCGAAGCGACGAAGGCGACGCTGCGGGTCGGGCGCGAGGAGCAGCAGCAGGACCTGGCTGCCGGCGCGACGCACGCGACGTTCCGTCTCGAGTTGCCGGCGGGCCCGACGACCGTGCGCGGCATCCTCGAAGGAGAGAAGTCGCGCGGGCCGTATTTCGTCTACGTCAGGCGGGTCCGCTGATGGGCAGGCTGTTCGCACTCGGCCTGCTCGCCGCGTTCTGTGCGTGCGCCACACCGACGGATCCGCCAAAGGAAGTGGACCCGGACGCGCCGCCGCCGCCGAACATCGTCTTCCTGCTGACCGACGACCAAAACTTCGACTCGCTCGGTTGCTACGGCAACCCCGACGTGCGCACGCCGCACATCGACGCGCTTGCGCGGGACGGCGTCGCGTTCGACCGCCACTACGTGACGACCGCGATCTGCATGGCCAGCCGCGCGACGATCATGACGGGGCTCTACGAGTTCCGGCACGGCTGCAACTTCGGGCACGGCAACCTGCTGCGCGAGCACTGGCAGAACGCGTATCCGGTCTTGCTGCGCAACGCCGGCTACCGCACCGCGATGGCCGGCAAGATCGGCTTCACGGTGTGCGACGAGCCGAAGGGCAAGGGTGTCCTGCCAAGAGACGACTTCGACTTGTGGGGCGCGGGCCCCGGTCAGACGCACTACGAGACTGCGAAGAATCCGTCGATCGCGCACTACGCGCGCGACTACCCGCACGCGACGCGCGCGTACGGCGCATTCGGCCGCGACTTCGTCGCGTCGTCGGCAGAGAAGGGCGAGCCGTTCTGCCTGTCGATCAGCTTCAAGGCGCCGCACCGACCGACGAAGCCGGATCCGGCATACGACCGCGTCTATGCGGGCAAGACGTTCCGCAAGCCGGCGAACTTCGGCCGCGAGAACGGCGCCCACCTCGCCGAGCAGAGCCGCAGGGGGCGGCAGTATCCGCGCTTCGAGTCCTGGGGCTACGCCGACCGCTACGACTCGGTCATGGCGATCTACCACCAGCAGGTGCACGCGATCGACGTCGCGGTCGGGATGATTCGGGACGCTTTGGCCGAGCACGGCGTCGCCGACAACACGGTCGTGATCTTCACGTCGGATCACGGCTTCTTCTGCGGCGTGCACGGCTACGGCTCGAAGGTGTTGCCGTACGAAGAGTCGACCCGCGTGCCGCTGATCGTCTACGACCCGCGCCAGCCCGCGATCAACCGTGGCGTGCGTTCCTCACAGCTGACGGGAAGCGTGGACCTCGCCCCGACGATGCTGGAACTCGCGGACGTCGACGTGCCGCGTGGGATCGACGGCGTGAGTCTGCTGCCGCTGCTCGGGGATCGGATGCGCGAGGTGCGGTATTCGCTGCCGTTGATCAACGTGTGGGGGCCGCGGCCGACGCACTGTTTGGCGGTGGTGACGAGGTTCGGGAAGTTCGTCCACTGGCCGTACGCGGGCGAGGGGATGCTGCGGGTGGAGGAGGTGTTCGACTTGGTCGCGGATCCGTTGGAGATGACGAACTGTGCGGAGTCGCGGCCGGAGCTGCTGCGGCAGCTGCGGCACGACTTCGACGGGATCGTCGACGAGTGGAAGCGGAAGGCCGTGCCGTATCACGGGTATGCGAAGTACGGGGACTGGTTCGCGCGGCTGCGGTAGGGCGATCGTGCTCACCCGCTCGGGGGCGCGGGAGCGGGAGAGGTGCTCGCATCTCGCGCCCGCGGCCCGGCATCCGCAGCCTCCGCCCGCACTCCGACTCGCCGTGCCGCGAGCACCCCAAGAAAACGCCCGAGAGGCTCCGACCCCTCGGGCTCATCCCTCACTCCTGTCCCATCAAATCGTCACCTGGTGCGCCCGCCCCGCGTGCGTCACCACGCCGAGCGGATTCGTCCCCGGCTGCACGAGCACCCATTGCGTGTAGACCGCGCCTTGGAACAGCGGATCGTTCGAGAACGACAGCTCCAGGAACGGGTCGTTGTTGCTGTCGTACTGCGCCGGGATCGACACTGCGAGCGCGGGCTCGAGCAGCAGCGTGCAGCCGTTCATGCCGAGCAGGTCGAGCGGGTAGAAGCCGGTCAGCTGGCCGATGAAGCACGCGGCGAGTGCGCCCGGCTTGCCGACGAGCGTGCCGCGGAAGTACTGGCTGCCTGGAATCGCCGGCGACCACTCTTCGTCCTCGGGCTGCGCCGAGCAGCCGGTGCCGAACTCTTCGTGGGTGTAGACGACCGGGTTGTAGAGGAAGTTGTCGCCGTAGCCCGGGTTGCCGCTCTCGCCGGTCGCGTAGGCGAACGCGAAGCGATCACCATTGATGTTGCGGGCGAACGCGATGGACGCTGGATATTGCGTCGCGAACGTCGACAGCTGACCGACTGACATGGTGTCGGTCGTCGCGCCCTCGAAGCCGAGGCGGCGCAGGTTGAGATCGACGAGGAACTGCAGCGTCGACGTGTAGATCGCGGTCCAGTGCGAACGCGTGCCGTAGTCGTAGGCCAGACCGCGGTTCTGGTAGCTCTGACCACCGGCGAGCGAGCGCGTCGCGAGCACGGTCACGCTCGTCGCGCCGTAGTCGAAGCGCGTCGCGTTGATGCCCGAGAAGCCGATGCCGACGGGGGTGCGGCGGTAGGTCGCGACGTAGCGATTGTCCCCACCCGCGACCTTGACCTGCGAGAAGTTGTTGCTCGTGCTCTCGGTGACGATCTGCGCACCGTCCTGGATGCCGTTCTGGCGGACGCCACGGATGAAGACGCGGTTCGTCGACGCGCTGTTGTCGGCCCAGCCGATCAGCCAGTCGGGACTCGCGTTCGGGGTGACGCTCGGGAAGACCTCGTGCGACAGGCTCGCCGTGTTCGACGTCAGGAACGTCGGCGTCGAGGTGCCGGTCGCGACCCAGCGCATGGCGCGGACGAACCAGCTGCTCGAGCCGGCCGGGTTGTAGTAGGTCGCCGCGAGGACGGTCGAGCCGTCGAGCGAGCCGCCGACCGCGGGGTTGCGGAAGTGCTCCCCGTTCGCGGCGTTCAGGACGCGCAGGTTGCCGGAGTTGAGCGTCGCGTTGAGCGCCCAGTGCGAATAGAACACGAGGTCCGTCCGGAACGCCTGACGACGCTCGTGAACCAGCACGAACCGATCTTCCGCGTTCAGTGACGCGACCGCGATCTTCTCGGTGCTGAAGGCGGATCCGATGTCGAAGTACGCGACGACGTTCGAGCCGTAGTCGGCGTTCGACATCGTCGCGATCACGTCGTGATCGGACGCCGAGAAGATGCGCGTCATCGCGACGAAGTTCGATCGCGGTCCGATCTGTCCGAGGAAGTCGAGCGCGCCGCTCGCCATCTCGCGGATGACCTGGGTCGGGTTCGTGTTGACGACGACCGGATCGACGACGAGCGGGAACGCGGCGGCCGCGACGGACGCGGCGTCGAGCGCGAGCTCGATGCGGCCTTCCTCGTAGGTCGTCGTCATCGGGAAGCGACGACCGAGCGCGTCGATGACGGTCGCGGCGCCGTATTCGACGACGTTCTGGCCGTTCTCGTCCTGGAAGTGCAGCGCCGCGTGTTGCGCGGCGAGCGGAGCCGCGGTCAGCGAAGTATCGACGAAGCCGGTGACGACGAGTGCGCCGCTGGCGATGCCGTGCTGGGTGCGCGCAATGCGGAAAGTCTGCTCGACGCCTTCGATGTCGAGGTCGTAGGCCTCGACGACGCTGCCGCTGTGGTACTCGTAGCGGTGATCGCTCGCGCGACGTTCCGTCGCGCGCGGACCGAGGAGCTCATGACCGCCTAGCGTGACGCTGTCGGTCGACCAGGCGAACGGCAGGTTCTCCGGGTAGTCGGGCCCGAGCTCGGGGAAGAACTCGAAGCGGCCGTCGAGGCGGACTTTGTAGTCGGAGCCCGCGGCCCACACTTCGGTCGGCTCGTAGAGACTGTTGTGGATCGGCAGTTGGGCTGGGGCGGAGACCGGCTGGGGGGGCGCCGGGTCCTGGGAGAATGCCGCGCTGACGGTGGCGAGGGCGGCGACGAGCGGGAACGCGGTTCGGGATTGCATGCCCGGCTATGTCGGGCGGGGTCGGGAATGGACGGGAAGGGGGAGAAAGTGTGGGGGGGAGGAGAGAGGGGCGCAGGCGCGAGGGCGGGATCGGGTGCGGGCGGTCCGACCCGGGCACATGGGTAACAGATCTGTCCGGGCACATGGGTGACACCTGTCAGGCGCTGCCCGTGGTGCGCGTGCGCTTGCGCCTGCGCCTGCGCGGTGGTGACCCGTGGCACTTGACCCGCGCCCCGCGTCGCCTGACCCGTGCCCGCCCACGTCGTAGGCCCTTGAAACATTCGCCACAATCTATATAGATAATCATCTATATATGGTCGCCATCCTCGACGACACCCTCGCCGCCCTCGCGGACCCCACCCGCCGCCGCATCGTCACGCGCCTCTCCGAAGGCACCGCGACCGTCTCCGAACTCGTCCGCGGCTTCGACCTCACGCAGCCGACGATCTCGTCGCACCTCAAGATCCTCGAGCAGCACGGCCTCATCTCGCGAACCCGCGTCGGCCAGACCCGACCGTGCAAGCTCGAGACCGAACGCCTCGATGCGCTCGGGGCGTGGCTCGGAGAAGTGCGGGCGCGATACGAGGCGAACTACGCGCGCCTCGACGACCTCCTCGAACGACTGCAGAAAGACCCGGAGCCTCCGACCGATGCATGAGTTGCACTTCAGCACGCCGACGCCGACCTCGATCCGCATCGTGCGTTCGTTCGACGCGCCGCTCGCCCTCGTGTGGCGCGCGCACACCGAAGCCGAACTGGTGAAGCAGTGGATGACCGGGCCACCGGGCCACTCGCTGCCCGTGTGCGAGATCGACTTTCGCGTCGGCGGCATCGCGCGCTACGTCTGGAAGAACGCGGACTTCGAGATGGGCATGACGGCCGAGTTCCTCGAGATCGTGGAGCACGAGCGCATCGTGCACACCGAAGACTACGAGGGTTGGCCCGAGGGCAAGTCGACTGTCACGGCGACGTTTGCCGAGGTCGACGGCCAGACGACTGTCACCGTGAACATCGAATACCTGAGCCAGGAAGCCCGCGATGCGGCGGCGCAGCCCGGGTTCAAGGAAGGCTACGCGGCGTCCTACGACACGCTCGATCGGCTGCTGCCGGAGTTCGGCGCGGCCTGAGTCTCCTCTCCAATCCTCACACACGACACATGCACAGATGTTCTCGACTCACCGGCGCGTTGGCGTTGGTTTCTCTCTTCTCTCTCGGTTGCGCTACCGGTGATGCGCCGGCGGAGCCGATCGCGGTCGGCCCCGACTCGTTCGTGTTGACGACGCCGAATGCGAAGTCGGTCCGCGTGACGCGTGGTTTCGACGCACCGATCGACGTCGTGTGGCGCGCGCACGCGGACGCAGAGCTGCTGAAGCAGTGGCTGACAGGCCCGCCGGGCAACACGATGCCGGTCTGCGAGATCGACCTGCGCACGGGTGGCAGAGCGCGCTACGTGTGGAAGAACGACTCGTTCGAGCTCGGAATGACTGCGGACTTCCTCGAGGTCGAAGCGCCGCACCGCATCCACTACACGGAGGAATACGACAACTGGCCGGAGGGCGCGTCGACGGTGAAGACACGATTCGTCGAGGCCGGGGCTCAGACGTCGATCGTCGTCGACATCGAGTTTGCGAGCGAGGCTGCGCAGGAGTCCGTGATGCAGCCGAGCTACGCGGAGGGGTTCGCGGCGTCGTACACGAGCCTGGACACGCTGCTGGAGAAGATCCGGGGCTGAGCGTGGCGCGCCAGAGATCGCGACTGGGCCGAAATATCGCAGCCGAGTCGTCGAAGCCGCGCGCTTCCATGATTGACTTACTGCCGATGCAACGCTCGATCCTGTTCGTGTCGTGCTGCCTCGCGATCTCCGCGTGCACCGTTCCCCATTCGCGCTTCGCGCACCTGCTGCGCGAGAACCCGACGCTCGACGATGCCGCGCCTCAGGATCCGACTCCGCAGGACCCGCCGGGTGAGTCTCCTCAGGATCCGGACGGCCCGGCTGCGGATGCGGAAGAACGGGAGCTGAGTTCGGACTGGGTCGTCGGTCTCTACTACGACCACTCCGGCATCGGCATCGGCAACCCGCGGCGCTGGGACGGTCTCTGCATCACGCCGTACCAGAGTGACGCCGAGCGCTTCCGCGGGATCAACATCACCGGCTGGTCTCCCAAAGAGCACGCGCTCGGCCGGATGGAGGGGCTCGCGATCGGGTTGCGTCCGAACGCCGATTCCGTCGACGGCGCTTCGCTGGGCTTGTTCGCGTCGATCGCCGGAGCGCGCATGTCCGGACTGCAGATCGGCGGCCTCGCGACCGTGTCGGGTGGCTCGCTCGAAGGCGTCGGCGTCGGCGGCCTTGCCGTCGTCAGTCAGGGTTCGATGGACGGACTGCACGTCGGTGGTCTCGCGGCCGTGTCCGGCGGCGACGTGAACGGAGTCCATATCGGCGGCGCGGCGGCCGTCGTGCAGGGGACGTCGACCGGCGCGACCATCGGCGGGCTCGCCTCGGTCGTGCAGGGTTCGATGACCGGCATCCAGGTCGGCGGCCTCGCAGTCGTCTCGCAGTCGTCCCTCACCGGCCTCAACGTCGCTGGCTTCGCGGTGGTCGGGCAGGGCGCGATCGAGGGCATCAACGTCGGCGGCCTCGCGGTCGCTGGTCAGACCGAAGTGCTCGGACTCAGCGCCGCGACGATGTCGGTGTCGATGGGCGATCCCGAGTGGGGCGACTTCGATGTTTCCGAGCCCTATCGCTTCCCCGAGACGTCGGCGACCGGCGTAATGCTCGCCGGCTACAGCGTGCAAGCGAGCGAGATCGAAGGCCTGTCGATCGCGGGCATCATGAACCGCGCGGATCGGTTGCGGGGGATCGGAGTGGGGGCCTACAACGCGATCAGCGGGAAGCAGACGGGGCTGACGGTGGGGTTGGTGAACCACGCGGATGAGTTGGACGGGGTGCAGATCGGGTTGTTGAACCACGTGCCGAGCAATCCTGCTTGGTTGCGGTGGTTGCCGTTCGTGAATGCTTCGTGGTGAGGGGGTGCTTCCGATCGGGAGCGCGTGCGTTCCGAGCGCGGGCCCGCCGCGCGTGTGCGTGCGTGCGTGGCGGGCGCCCGCGACCCACTCCCCCCACGTCCTCGTCCCCTCGCGAACCCGGAACGCGCGCGCTCGCGATCCCTCACCCAGGCCCGCAACCGCGCTCCGCAAAGAAGGCGATGTGAAAGGGATTCGAAGTGAGGGGGCGTCCGGCTGCCACGGAGACCACGATTGGGCAGGGGCGGTTACTCGATCGATTGGATCAACGTCGCGGAGTCTCAGCGGCTTTCGCCGAGTGCTGCTTCGATCTCGGCGGCGCGGTCGCCCATGGAGTTCGACAGCGGGTTCGGCATCTGCAGCAACGCAAGGAACAGGTCCTCGGTGCGGATGCGCACGTCGAACTCGTTCGGCAGTCGTTCTCTCGCACGCTTTGCAGCCCGGGCCAACACATTCGAATCACGGATGGAACCTGGAAGTTCTGCCGCCAACCTTCGGGCCGCCGCGATATCGACACCGCAGCTCTCGAGCGCGGGACGAACTGTGTCGACGTCGAGCAACCCGGACGCCAGTTCGGAGAGAGGGGCTCCGCCGGGGTCCGATCCGATGCGTTCGAACAGTTGACGGACGTGCTCATCGGCGTCGAGATGGCGGACTCCGATGCGGCGGAGCAGGTTCTTGATCCAAGTCATTCTCGGTCGTCCGGCGGAGACTCCTCCTTGCACGATGCGTGCCTACTCCAGGGCACCTACTTCCCATCAAAGTGCTTCCATCGCGCATGGTCCGCTGAGACAAAATAGTCCCGCCGAATCTCACCCGTGTCGATGTCCTCGATCTCGACATACGCGTGGGTGCGAGATAGCTCCCAACTAAGGTCTTGGGGTGTCCACAGCATGCGCTCGGAGAAGACCTCGTACAGCCGGAAGATGTGAGTGTCACTCGACCTCGTTTGAGCTGGCACGAAGTAGTACCAGTGACGCACGCTCCAGGCGGTCACGTAGATCAGCACAACTACGTAGATCGTGCGTCGGACGATGCGAAGCAGCTGACGAATGGTCCGCTTCGCCTCTCGGATCATGAGTTCCTTTTCCGGCAGAACTTCTCCCGGGTCCTGTCGCGGAGTCGGTTGCCCGTTCTCTTCCATAGTCTTCGTGCGCCCGCGACGTCATGTCGCGGAGCCAGAGGTCGAGTGAATGGCATGGTAGTCAACCACGTCTCTGATCTCGCCTTCCGCTGACGATGACGTCGGCACGGGGCGACAGACCGGGCGGCGGGCGGCGGGCGCGAGATGCGGTCCGGGCGCGTAGCCCGGGTCCCGAGTCCGCGACCGACCCACGACTCCACCTCGAACTCAGGCCGGCTCGATCCCAAACGAGCGCACGAGATCAGCCGCGGACTGATCGAGTTCGCGCCAGAACGCGGAGCTCAGCGGCGCGTCGAGATTGGCGTTGCTCCCCGACATCGGCCGCAGTCGGACACTGAAGATCGCATTCCCCGTGTTGAAGCCTGTGACAGGGCAAACGCGATAGAGGAGGTCGGCGCTGACGTCGACTTCGAATGGCGGCACGGCAGGTCGTTGTTCCAGCGCCCGGTAGAACAGCGCTACCGGTAGCGCGTGCTTGCCCTCTATCGGCACCGTCGCGACCCTTGGCCTCATCAAGCTTCCGATGACGACTTGGAACGCGCCGCCGGAAGCCATGAGAAGGTTGGGCCAACAAAGCGGTGAGTCCTTGGCAGAGAGATCCGGGAAGTTCGCGGTGATGTGTTGGGCTTCGGCCTCAGCGACCGTGTCTTGCTTCGAGCAGACTACCAGGATCGCACGTAGCGCACGGTGGGCGAGGCCGGCAAGAGCTTCTCGTTGGAAGTCGCTGGCGGCGTCGCCCGTCATCGTTCCGCACGCCTCAACTTCTCGATAGTTTCGTACGAGTACGGCGCCAAGAAGAAGTCCTCGAGACGGTCCGACTCTGTGAACCAGGCGTAGAGCACGGCGTCCCACCCTCCCAGCGTGTAGATTCGCACGTGGCCGCTGATCCGGCGCTCGCGATGTGGCCAGCGCGCGAGGTAGTAGTCCTGATCGTGATCGAAGCACACTCGCGATGGTGCACGTCCGAGGGATTCATCGAGGGTGGAACTACTCATGCCGAGCGCGAGCCGTTTCTCGATGTGAGCTTTCCACCAAGGATCCATCGGCTGTGATGGAACGTCGCGCGGCAGCGAGATCTCGATCGATCGCCCCGGTTGAAACTTCAGCAGTCGCTCCACGAATCCGTTGCGCCGCAGTTCGACGAAATGCGGGTCTGTTGCGTGTGGCCAGGCGAGGGTCGCTCGGCCTTCCGCGTCGGTTTCGAACTCTGCCGAGACGAGTTTGGGATGCTTGATCGCGAGCACGACGCCGGGCACGGAATCGCCTTCCGTGGTGATGACTCGAACCGCCATGTTGCCGGACGTTGCAGAGCATGCGGCGAGGGTCGTCGTCGTGAGCACGACAATCACGCGAATCGTGTCGGTGGGACTCACCCTTTCCCGTCCTCCGAAGCTCGAGTCAGATCGCCCCACATGTGTCGCGTCAGCGTCGGCCAGAGTGGCGTCGCCAGCCACAGCTCTTTATGGCAACCATCCTCGGAGAACGTGAACCGTCGCTCGTTCGCGATCACGCCGAGCCGGTCGTTCAAGAAGGTGCTGCTCTGCGTGCGGAGCTCCGCACCATTCCAGTTTGCGGTGCCGAGTTCCATGCGCCCCGAGTTCATGACCAGCGCGAGCTCGAGGGTGTCGCCGGTGGTTACGCGAAAGACGCCGCTCTCGTGGTGGAGCGTTCGCCCCGTGGCGACGTCGATCGCACGTTGCTCGTAGCGCACCCAGTCGTCGATGCGCTCGAGGCGGAAGGTCTCGCGGAATCGGACGGTGGTCCCGGTCGGGCAGATGCCTTCGCCTGGGGCGAGGGTGTTGTACTCGCCGAGGTAGGGGTGGAAGCGATCCATGGGAACGGTCGGCAGGGTTAGCTTAGAGAACGGGGTTGCGGACCGGGTGCAGCGTACGGCGCGGGCGCCGTGCGGGTCCGCGCGCGTCTCCCCTACCGACTCAGAATGCTCATGCGCCCGATCTCGACGACGAAGTCCCCATGGCCGTCCATGACGATGTCGTCGACGTGAGTGTAGGAAGCACCCGAAGCCGTCACCGGAGTCGTCCTCGAAGGTATCGATTGCCCACAGCCAGGCTCGCCGGGCCCTCCTGCCCCGACGTGATTCAACATCAGCGATCTTCGAAGTAGGTCTGTTCCGCCTCGACGAGCGAATCCCAGAACTCCAGGACAACCTCGTTGGGATCGCTCGCGCGACGCTTGATCACGTACGCCGGACCGCCCGGTAAGTAAGGCTTCACCATCAGAGGGACGAAATCGGACCATCCGCCGTAGCCGCGGTGCAGAGTGATCTCGAACTCCCTAACCCGACCTTCGCGCACGGGAACGATCCGGGTGAACGCACAAGCCATCAGTTGCGCGGCGTACACGAGGAGGAACAGTGCGCTGATCCGCTGGGACCGCGACCTGGCCGTCTTCCTTCTCGGAGCCATAACGAGAAATAGGCGGGAATCTCAGCGGGTGGACCGGGGAAAAAAGCCGGAGAACGGACGCGCCGCGCCCCTCAGCTGTCGCGGTCAGCCAGGTCTCGAAGCTGAGACACGAGCTCCGCGCGGTCGAAGTCGCCGAGCCGCAACTTCTCTTCTACGAAGATAAGCTCGGGTGGACTCGATCTCTCGGACTTCAAGACAACGACTCGCTCGAGTGCTTCTGGGTCGAGTCCGCGATCTACTAAGGTCGCGAGCTGCTCCAGGTGATTGCTTACCATGTCGGCCCAGTTTCCTCCTCGATTCGGCAGAAATGAGGCCCGGAGCAGGGTTACCCGTCTGCCCCGGACCGGGTCGGTTTGAGCGAGCGGAACTCCACCGGCCGTCTGCGGGAAGATAGGGACGGATCTCAGCGGGCTCGGGCATCCGGCGCGTGCGCGAAGCGGGCTCCCGTGCGTAGGCGGGATCGAGCGCGTTCCGAGCGCGGGCCTTGGCTCCAGCTTCTCTCGACTCTCCTCGTTCGAGACCCATCTCATCGTTGTGGATCGTAGGGCGGCATGAACGTTCCTGCTATCGCTTCTGGCGCTACGGGCTTTCGCATCACGGTCCCCGTTCCCGCATCGAAGAAGAACATGCGGAGGTGGATCAAGCGCGGCGGCAATCGGTACCTCGTACCCGTCAGACACGGCGGTTGAGTCAGAGGCTGCGAATCGTGACGCGGTGATTGAGGCGACGGGGCGAGTCGGCGCGCTGATTCCATCGGCTGACGTACGATTGGGCGTGCTCCATCACGCACGCAGTCAGCTTGTGGACATCGTGGTGTCGGAGCCAAGCCCCGAGACCAAAGGGATTCAGCGGCGGCGTAGAGACCCGCATGGAATGGTGGAGACGATCGCCGATGGTCTGTAGCTGTCGGTGTACACGAACGACTCGCAGGTGGCTGTGGTGACGATGCGGAGGGTGTTGGACTGACTCTAGGCGGCCCACCTGAAGTACGGGCGAGCAGGCAGCGTGAAGACGCTGTGCTGCAGCGTGGTTACTCGAAGCACTTTCACTGACTCCGGCGGGAAGATCGCCCACCAGGCGAACCTGATGTGCCACGTGATGTAGTGGTACGCGAGCTGAAATCGGTGGCATCGACCGCAGAGAACCCAGTCAAGCGCGGGTCGAAACCCGAGCCCTGCGGCGAGCATTACGGCGATCAACGACGAGTACTTGAGCGACTCGAGGGCCTCGAAGCTATGGGTGACAAGCGCAGTGAAGACGACCAGCATGCTGGTCAGCGCCGTAGCGACGGCAGTTGCGGTGGAGGCCTGAGTAGCGGCGATTCGGGGTTGCCGAAGCTGCACCGGACGATGCATGCGTTGCATTTTGAATCCTTCTCGTTGGGGTTGAAGGAGGATACGCCACTTCGAAGTCTTCCCTGTGAAGGGTGCGTCGCACGCGATGCTGGTGGCAGGTTGCTGATGGTGGCGAAGGCCACGTTCCTCGAGCGGGCGATCGCCCTCATCTCCCCGAAGTGGGCGCACGAGCGGGAGTGCTACCGGAACGCCAGCACGCAGCTGGGCGAGGCCTAGAGGGTGCAGGTCGCAACGTCCGCGTGATGGACGACTGGATCTAGAAGCTCGGCCGAGAAGGACCATTTCCAGGCGGCATGAATCGGCTCACCCGGTCGGCGACAGATTCCTCGGGAAATGCCATGATTCGGTACATCCACAGAGCCGATTCCATTTTACAACTTGCGCCGGGAGACGGCGCATCGACAGGGCTATCATACCAGTTCTTGGCAAAAAAGCGCATCAGACTTCGGATAGTGTATCAATTTGAAATCTTGAGCCGTCCATGGTGGCCGGCACATCCCAAACTGACACACTAACAGATTTCTCGGTCGCAACTCGTGAGCGGATTCCGACTTCGCTTAAGAGGAGAACGCGGCACATTTTAAGAAACCTTCAAACAATGCGCCAAATCGGAACTGCGTTTATCTATACATACAGTCCCTGCCAGCGCTAAAGTAATTTTATAGACCATCTATTTTGTTTTGCGTCAAGTTGGATTGCACTGACC
>JANQJF010000068.1 GCA_028281765.1 Planctomycetota bacterium
TCCTGGTGATCCATCACAAGCCAAGGCTCTCCAACAGCCCGCGAGAGCGAGAGAAAATCGGGCCGCCCGGATTTGAACCGGGGATCTCCTGCTCCCAAAGCAGGCGCGTTACCAGGCTACGCCACGGCCCGTCGTCACATCTGTGAACCCCGCTCGCGCGGCGCTCACTTCGCGCACCCTAACCCGTCCCACCGCCCCGTCGCAATGCCCGTTCCCGTTCCTGGCGGGATCCGGACTCTCACTCCGCGCCCGCGGCTCGCGCCGCCCCGACCACGGGGTAAACTTCTCCCATGCTCCGCCGCCTTCGCACGCTCGCCTGCGTCCTCGTGCCCCTCCTCGCCATGGCGGCGTGCGTCCCGCAGTACTACGACCGGTCCAAGCAGAAGGACCTCGCGATGGAATTCGATGCGGATCCGGGCTGGGTCGGGGTGCGGGACAAGATCGAGGCGGCGCGCGAGGGTGCGTTCGGTGGTTTTGGGGCGGCGCGTGCCGGTGGGTGCGCGTGCCAGTGAGAGGCACTCTGCCGGTCGTGCTCGCACTAGCGGGGGGGCTGGCGGCGCAGCAGACCGCGGATGAGGTCGAAGCCGAACCGGAGAACAGCTTCCACTTCGACATCTACCGCTTCTCGCAGGACGACAACGGGGGGCAGGAGCTGCGGCGCGAAGACTTCGAGTACTACGCGCTGCGGGGCGGGCTGACGATGAAGCTCGACGACGAGCGGACGTTGCGGCTGCTCGCGCATCCGGCGTTCATCGAGAATCCGACGCCGGGGCCGCTGCCGTCGACGGTGATCAACGGCGGGTCGACGTCGGC
Source organism: Planctomycetota bacterium (assembly GCA_028281765.1). Classification (GTDB taxonomy): domain Bacteria; phylum Planctomycetota; class UBA1135; order UBA1135; family UBA2386; genus JANQJF01. The sequence goes on from JANQJF010000068.1 coordinate 814, forward strand.
GTCCGGTGACCTCGCGACGCTCGACTCGCTGCTTGCGGTCGACATCGCGCCGGAAGGATCGCGGTGGACCTACAGCCCGGCGCTCTTCTACCACCACCAGATCGACTACATCGGCGCGGGTTTCGACTTCGGCGCGACGCGGGACTTCGCGCGGAACGGGGCGCAGTTCGCGTTCAACTACGCGTTTCGGCACGACTTCCTCGAGCTGAACTACTGGGATCGTTCGTATCGCGGCTCCGACATCCGCGTGTCGAACAACTTCATGCTGTCGTGGGCGCAGGATATCGGACCGGACTGGCGCGGTTCGTTCAGCGCGCAGTATTCGCGGCAGGACGGGTTCCTCAGCGACCAGCACAATTTCGTCACGCTCGAGGACGGGGCCGGCACGCCAGTGCTGCTCGTCGACGAAGTGCTCCCGAATCATCGCGACCGTGTGCAGCTCAACAGCCGCATCAAGTACTCGCCGGCGGTCGGCTACAGTCTCGGCCTCAACGGCAGCCACTACACCGACAACTGGGAACTCGAGCACTGGGCGGTCGAGCCGAACGCGCATGTGTCGCTCGGCGCCGGCTTCCGGCTCACGGCGTGGTGGCGGCACGTCGAGCAGACCGCGACGGAGTATTTCGCGGAACAGCCGGTCGCGGTGTCGCGCTTCCAGACGCAAGACAGTGACCTCGGCAACTTCCGCATGGAAGCGCCCGGCCTGACGTTGGCCTTCCCGCTGGGCGACGGCGACGGCTACCGGCGCGAGGGGAGCTTCACGCTCTACGGCTTCGACCGGAGTGACGGCATCGAGGGGCTCGGCGCGAAGCTGCAGTTCGTGTGGCGATGGTGAGGCGCGCGGCGACCTTGCTGCCTGCGCTGCTGTTCCAGGCGTGCGCGGCACCCGAGCTGGCCGAGCGCGTCGAGATCACCGACGACGGCGTCGAGCTCGGCACGACCTATCACGTGACCGTCGTTGCTCGCGACACCGCGCGCGTTCGCGCCGACCTCGCGGCGGCGCGCGCGGAATGCCAGCGGCTCGGCTTGCTGCTCTCGGAGTGGCGCGACGACAGCGCGATCGCGCAGCTCAACCGCGACGCGTCGCGCGGTGCGGCGCGGGTCGGGCCGGAGCTGCGTCGCTTGCTCGGCGGCGCCCTGCACGTCGCGAAGGCGACGCGGGGCACGTTCGATCCGACCTGGCGTCCGCTCGGGAAGCTCTGGGACGAAGCCGAGGCGCGCGGCCGCATGCCGAGTGACGACGAGCTCGCCGACGCGTTGTCCCCGATCGGCTGGCGCAAGCTTACCCTGCGGGGCGACGCCGTGACCTTCGCGAATCCGAACACGCGGATCGGCATCGCGGGCTTCGCAAAAGGCTGGATCATCGACGCGGTGTTCGACGTGCTGCGCAAGCGCGGCCATCGCGACGTGCGCGTCAACATCGGCGGCGACGTGCGCATGAGCGGTGTCGCGGCAGACGGCGAAGCGTGGCGCCTGTCGGTCGTCGACCCGTTCGACCCTGGCGTCATCCGTCGTCGCATCGCGGTGTCGAACACGTCGGTCGCGACGTCGGGCAACTACTTTCGCTTCCGTGAGATCGACGGTCGGCGCATCGGCCACATCCTCGATCCGCGCACCGGGCGGCCGCCCGCGTTCCAGGGCAGCGTCACGGTGCTGTCGCCGGACGCCGCGATGGCAGACGCGTTGGCGACGGCGCTGTTCGTGATGGGGCCGGAAGTCGGGATCCGATTCGCGGAGGCGGTGGAAGGTGTGGACGTGCTGTACGTGACGCGGAGTGGGATCATTTCGACGTTGCCGGAGCGGTAGGGGCGCCCGTGCCCGACTTAGTCGCGTCGCATCAACGTCTTCACCCGCTCGTGCGGCAATCCGTACACTCGATTCCCGTTCACCCCCGTCATCGTCCGCGCCGCGACCAGTGCGTTCACGATCGCCTCTTCCGTCGCGCGGACCGTCGCGAGAAACACCGCGTCGATGAACTGCGTGTGTAGATACCGCGTCGGGATCTTGCCGCCCTCTCGCGGCTCGTCGCCGTGACCCGTCGAGAACGCCAAGAAGATGTCCCCCGAGTACGTCGATGCGTAGCTGCCCACTCGGGCCAAGCCCATCGTCGCGCGCCGCGCGACGCGCTCGAGTTGCGTCGGGGTCATCGGCACGTCGGTCGCGATCACGATCAGGATCGATCCGTCGCCGTCGTCGGGGCGGCGATACTCGGGCTGCAGATCGGTGATGATCCGGCCGACCGGCACACCGTCCAGTCGCAGCTCGTCGCGGTGCCCGTAGTTCGCCTGCACGAGAATGCCGACCGTGTGCTCCTGCGCGCCGACGCGAATCCTTCGTGACGACGTGCCGATGCCGCCCTTGAAGCCGTGGCACGTCATCCCGGTGCCGCCGCCGACGTTGCCTTCGGCGACCGGTCCCGATTTCGCGCCGTCGAGCGCGGCGAACACGTGTTCGGCCGTGACGTGGAAGCCGTAGATATCGTTGAGGCTGCCGTCCCAGGTCTCGCCGACGACCGGTAGGTTGATCGTGTCGACGCCGTCGCGCTGCAGCGACCATTTGATCGCGGCGGAGCTCACGTCGCCGATACTGATCGTGTTTGTCATCAGGATCGGGGAGATGAGCCGGCCGAATTCACGGATGTAGTGCGTGCCGGTCATCTCGCCGTCGCCGTTGTGCGTGTGCACGGCCGCGAACACGCGGGTGCCCGTGTCGACGCGGATCGCGGTCACGCCGGTGCGCGCCGCGTGGCGGCCCTCGCCATCGATCACGGTCGCGTGACCGACGAGAACGCCCGCGACGTCGGTGATCGCGTTGTGCTCGCCCGGCGTGCCGTCGAAGCGGATGCCGAGGTCGCGAGCACGGACGCCCGCCGCGGGCGCGTCGGCCGCATGCGAGGCCGTCGTGGCCTCGTTCTGACGAGGCTCGGTAGCGTCGGTGGGAACGGAGCAAGCACCGAGTGCGCAGGAGAATCCGGCCGCGAGGCGAAGGCGGTTCGTCATGCGGTGACGATATCCGACCGACCCGCCGTTCGCGGGGACGCTGCGTTTCGCCGTGACACGAAATCCATAGATTTGATTGCGACTGCCGTTCGCACACGTCAATGCGCGCATGCGCTACCATTGCGGGCATGCTGAGAGCCATCGTCTGCCTAGCGATGTCGGTGAGCGCGGGGATCGCTCAGATTCCTGCGGGGAGCTACATCGTCTCTTCGTTCGAGAACGGGAACGCGACGCCAGGAGGTCTCTTCCTCGTCGACCCGAGAAACCCCGGACCCGCAGTCGCGATCCAAGGCTTGGATCCGGAGCTCGTGGGGATCGGGATCTCCGCTTCGAACGGCGCGAACGCCGTCGGGATCGATCCCGAGACGGAAATCATCTACGTCGGCGAAGTCGGCCCGCCCGGCACGCAGATCGATCTGCACGAGATCACGTTGAACGGCACGATGGCCGTGCCGATCCTCAAGACCCCGATCGGTACGGTGAGTGCCTTCGCGCAGTTCGGTGGGGGCATCAGCCAGATTCACGTTCTGCCGAACGGCGACGCGATCCTGGTGCTCGCCGATCTGGACGTCTCACCACCGCTCAACGGCGCGCCGCTCGCCTACTACTCGCTGCTGACCGGCACGGTGACGCCGATCAACGCGACGCTGAACGGCTCGACCTTCGGGCAGTCGGTCACCGCGGACGCGGACAACGAGCTCATCTACGTCGCGATGTACCAGGGTTCGATGCAGGTGTTCGAGGTGCCGTTCAGCGGCGGCCCCGGGACGTTCGTCGGGTCGATGGGCGGTGCGCCCGGCATGGCGATGAACAGTGACGGCCTGATCGTGAGCGCCGGCAGTTCGTCCATCCAGTTCATGGATCCGGCGACGGGCATCGTCACGACCGGGCCCATCGTCGGCAGCAACATCAACGGGCTGTCGATCGAAGCGGCGACCGATTCGCCGGTGTGCGTCCTGAACAACCTCTCGGGACCGCCCGGTGTCTACCGCGTCGATCCGAGTGGCACGGTGCACCTGCTCGCCAGCAACTACACCGGCGTCGGCTCCGGCATCGCGGTCAAGACGAACCCGCGGACGTACGGCGCGTTCACGCCCGGCAACGAGACCTATCGCTGGGTCGCTACGCCGAACGCCGGCGGCCTGCCGCAGCAGGGCAACCTCTCATTCGGGATCCAGCTCAACGCGAGCAACGGGGACGCGACCGGTGCGCTGCTCTTCGGCGTCGGGCCGAACAGCGCGAACGTGCTCGGGTTCCAGCTGCTCGTGAACGCGGCGCTGTCGTTCCCGATGCCGACGAACGGCTCGGTCTCACTCCCGATCCCCGCGGTGACGACGCCGATCGGGATGCGCGTCTACTTCCAGACGCTGCACGCCGACCCCGGTGCACCGCAGGGCATCGCGGCGTCCGACGGCCTCGTGTTCGAGATCATGCCGTAGCGTCGGCGTCGGCCGAGATCTCGGACAGCGCGCGGCGCACCCGTGTCGATTCGCGGGTGCTCGTCGACGGGCCGAACAGCTCGCGGAGCAGGCCTTCGGCGTTGCGCTTCCAGGAGAACGACGACTCGACGATCTCGCGTCCGGCGTAGCCCATGCTGCGCAATCGCTCGGGATCCTCGAGCGCGGCCTCCAGTGCGGTCTGCAGGTCTTCGGTCTCGCCTGGCGGCACGACCCAGCCGTGCTGACCGGGGCGCTCGCGTCCCGGCCGCGCGAGATCCAGGAGCGAGCGTAGGCCGCAGTCGGTCGTCATCACGACCGGCGTGCGCGCGCCGAGCGCGTCGACGTACGCGATCCCGAATGCCTCGGACCACGACGGCATCGCGAACAGATCCGCCCACGCGAGCCACTGGACGAGCTCGAAGTGCGGGATCAGTCCGTGCAGCGTGATGCGGTCGCACGCGGGCGACTCGGCGATCTGGCGGTGCAGGCTCGGCGGCGCGTTCGTGAACAGGTGCAGCTGCGGCAGTCGGCCGGTGGTCTGGCAGCTCTCGAATGCCTCGACCAGCTCTTCGAACCCCTTGCGGCGGTAGTAGTTTGCCGCGGAGACGATGATCGGGCCGTCGCCGAGTTCGGGCGGCCGGCGATAGGCGAGCTGGGCCTGGTTCGCGACAGTCGCGCCGTTCTGGAGGAAGCGGCAGTTCGTGAGACCCATCTCGCGGTTGAGGTGCGAGACCATGTGCGGCCCGGCGGCGAACAGCGCGTCGGCGCGTTGGGCGTGGCGGATGAACGTCTTGCCGAGGCGCGTGTCGCGGCGCAGACGCATCACGTCGTCGGCGGAGTGTTCGATGAAGCCGACCGGCACCTTCAGTCGTTCGCCGAGCTCCAGCGCGACGGAGCCCCAAGGCACGACTCCGTGGGCGAGGATGGCGTCGGGACGCCACGACTCGCACGCCTGATCCAGCGGGCCCTGGAGCACTTGGTGCGTCCACGACAGGATCGAAGCCGGGAAGCGCGGTGCCACGTGATAGCGCGCGAAACGCGGGAATGCGTACGGCGTCCGCGGGGAGTAGATCGGGATCCCTTCGATCGCGTACTCGACCGGGCGCACGAGGTGTGCGCGGCACTTGCTCGAGAAGCGTGCGGTCCACTCCGGCAGCGCCGGCGCGGGGCTGAACAGCCGCACGTCGGCGCCGAGATCACGCGCCGCCTCCGCCTGCCGCACGTGGTAGACCCCGAGCAGACGCTGGTTCGGCCACGGCACCGCCATGGACAGGATCAGGACGCGTCGTCCTGGCCACTGGGATTCGGAGGAAGCGCTCATGGGTGTGTGGTTGGCGTCTCTCCTGGGTGCATCAGTTCGCGAACGGTCCGGTCAGGGTCGGAATCGTCGAAGCCGACCGAACAAGGCCGGGCCCAGGATCGCGGCGAGCACGACCCCCGGTAGCGAAGCTTGAACATGGGTGTGGGTCCTCCCAATCGCCGGGCGAGGGCGAAACTGCTGGGAAGTCGGTGTGTGTTGACTTATCGGCCACTCGCCGCGCGGCGCCGGAGCGAAATCCGGCCCCCCATGACCCTCCCGAACCCGGCGTGGTACGATTCGTCCTCCCGATGCTCCTCGTCACCGCTCAGCGATTCGCGATCGCGGGCTGCCTCCTCGGCTCGCTCGCGGCCCAGACCTTTCCCGAACTCCCCGTGCCAGCGGGCAACCCGATCACACCCGAGAAGGCCCTGCTCGGGAAGGCGCTGTTCTGGGACGAGCAGCTCTCTTCGACCAACACTGTCGCCTGCGGGACCTGCCATCGGCACTCGGCCGGCGGCGGGGATCCGCGTTTGGCTCTGAATCCCGGACCCGATGGGCTCTACGGCACTCCGGACGACGTGCGCGGTTCGCCGGGCGTCATCGCGCAGAACATCGGCGGGCAGTATGTCTACCTTCCCGAATTCGGAATCCGTGAGCAGGTCACCCGGCGCGCGGCGCCATCCGTGATCAATTCGGCGTATTTCGACGAGCTCTTCTGGGACGGTCGGGCTTCCGACGTGTTTCGGGATCCGACGAACGGTTCGGTCGTGCTGCCGAGTGGTGCCGCGCTCGAGAACCAGGCTGCCCGTCCGCCGATCAGCCCCGTCGAGATGGCCCACGGAAACGCGAACTGGGCCGACATCGCCGCGCGCATCGCCGATCTGAGCCCGCTCGCGGTCGCGTCCGATGTACCGGCCGAGCTCGAGACCTGGATCGGTGAGCGCAGCTATCGGGATCTCTTCGAAGAGGTCTTCACGACGAACGAGGTGACGCCATCTCGCATCGTCATGGCGATCGCGACATACCAGCGGACGCTGGTCTCCGATCAGTCGCTGATCGACCGGCACTTCAACGACGGCGTGCCCGTGCCGCAGGACGTCTCGCGCGGGATCGATGTGTTCCTCGGCAGCGGGCTGTGCTTCTTGTGCCACGCGATCGAGCCGAGCTTTGCCGCCTACTTCAACACAGGTGTGCGTCCGATCGAAGAAGACCGCGGCCGCGGGGCGCTCACCGGATTCGAGGTCGACCAGGGGGCGTTCAAGGTGCCGACCCTGCGCAACCTCACGCTGCGCTCGACGTTCTTCCACAATGGAGGACTGACGACGCTCGAGGAGGTCGTCGAGTTCTACGACCGCGGCGGTGACTTCGCGCCTTCCGCGAACGGCCCGATGTTCGTCCTCAACCTGCCGGAGACGGACAAGGCCGCGCTCGTCGCGTTTCTGGAAGCGCTCACTGATCCGCGTGTCGAGCAGGAACTGCCGCCGTTCGATCGGCCGATCCTGTTCACCGAGCGCGTCGAAGCGGGTGAGCACGTAACGGAGATCGGCGTCGGCACGAACGGCACGTTCGGGTTCGTGCCTGAAGTGGTCGCGATCGAGCCACCGGTGCTCGGCAACCCCGAGTTCACGCTCGGCGTCGGCAACGCGGTCAGCGGGATGCCCGCGGCGCTGCTGCTCGACGTCGCAGGCGGCGACGGCTCGGTCGCGTTCCAGGGCGTGCCTCTGTATCTCGGACTGACGCCCGGGCTGCAGTTCCTCGACCTCGGCGTGCTCGCGGGCAACGGCTGGGGCCAGGGGCACGCATCGTTGAGCTTCCCGATTCCCAACGTCGGATCGCTCGGAGGCGTCGCGCTCCACCTGCAGCTGCTGATGCCGGACCCGGGCGGCCCGCAGGGCTACGCCGGATCGTCGGCGAAGCGCGTCGAGCTGTTCGCGCCGCGCTAGCCCGGATTATTCACGAGGCGCCGGGCGGAACGCGCGCAGCGCGAGCCACACCCACGCGATCGTGCCGACGAGGAACGTGCCGGATGCCCAGCCGAGCCACGTCTGTAGGTTGGCGGGGTCCAGCGAGACGAGCGCGCGCATCGCGCACGCCGCGACCACGCACGCGCCCATGACGTAGACCTGCCACGGGTGGCCGAACACGAGCTGGTCGTGGCCGCCATGCGCGAGCGAGACGTGCAGGCCGACCGCGAGGGCCATCAGGCCGAATCCGGCGATGAACACGGTGTGGAGACCGGGCTGCGGACTCGACGGAACGATCGCCGCCAGTGTATATCCGATCGGGATCGCCCATGCCGACAGCCACACGAGCCAGCGGTGCGCGCCGGTGCGACGAGGCAGGCGGTAGATCTTGCTCTGGGCGAGCAGGACCGCGAGAACGATCGCGCCGCGCAGGGCGTACGCCGCGCGCGGTTCATCGTAGGTTTCGATGAAGAACGTGCCGACGAGCAGCGCCGCGGCGCACAAGTGGAGGATCTTCGCGCGCGTGTTCCCGGTGTCCGCGTCGGGCGGGGCGTCGCCGCACGTGATCAGTGGGATCACCATGCCACCGACGCCGAGCACGAGTCCGAGGAAGATCCCCTGCAGGACCAGGACCTGCGCGAGGTCGTGCACCGACCTCGAGAGACCGAGAGCGCCGTACAGCGAGAACAGCACGATCCCGGCGAAGCCCATCAGGAACGCGATGGGGACCCAAACGAAGCTGTTCGGCGGGCGTCGCTTCGCCGTGGAGGAGCGGAATCGGCGCACCGCGAATCCGATCAGCATCAAGACGAGCACTAGCCACGGCATCTGCGAGACGTCGAACCGTTCGTAGTACGCCGCAATCGTCGTCGCGACCGGCGCCGCGGATCCGACGACGAGCATCGCGGTCGACGGCGGCTCGGTGCCCGTGCGCCGCGGGATTGCCGTGAGCAGGAACCCGACCCCGAAGCACATCATGAAGCCCTGGATCTGCGCGATGCTGTGGAACACCGAGCGGAACTCGAGGCTCCGCCCCGTCGCGAACAGGATCCAGTGGAAGAGTCCGGCCCACGCGAGCAAGACGCCGAGCGGGAAGAAGAGCTTGTAGGGCTCGCGCCGGAGGTGTTCGAGGCGACTCACCGCGAGACCGGCGTGCCCCCGAGGCGTTCCTGGAAGAAGCGCGTCATGAGTCGATAGAAGTGCTGGCGATGCTTGCCGCGCAGCCCATGCTGCTGCATCGGGTAGGACATGTGGTCGATCAGGACGCTCTCGTCGATGCACTTCTGCAGGAAGGCGACGGAGTGCGACGGCATCACGGTGTGGTCGTCACTCGGCGTGATGAGGAGGAGGCGACCGCGGATCTTGCCCACCTTGTCGAGGCACGACGCGAGCTCGTAGCCGCGCGGATTCTCCTCGGGGGTGTCCATGTAGCGCTCGGTGTAGCCGGTTTCGTAGCGGGACCAATCCGTGACCGGCGCGCCGGCGACGCCGCACGCGAACTTGTCCGCGGCTTCCTGCATGAGGCGGATCGTCATGTAGCCACCGTAGGACCAGCCGTGCACGCCGATGCGGCTCTCGTCGACGAAACCCCTCTCGATGAGTGCGTCGATCGCGGCGACCTGGTCCTGCACTTCGAGCACGCTGAGTCGACGGAAGATCGACTGCGCGAACGCGATGCCTCGGTTGTTCGTGCCGCGGTTGTCGACGCAGCTGACGAGGAATCCTTGGCTCGCGAGCCAGCGCTGCCACAGGCGCGCGCCGCCGCCCCAGGTGTCGGTGACGAGTTGGCTGTGGGGGCCGCCGTAGACGTAGTGCATCAGCGGGTAGCGCTTGGCCGGATCGAAGCCCGGCGGCTTGAGCAGGTAGCCGTGCAGCGTGGTGCCGTCGCTCGCCGCGACTTCGAAGAACTCCTGCGTGCCGATGTCGAGGTCCGCGAGCGGGTCCTTCGATTTGTTGAGCACGCGTGTCTTGCCGTCGTTCGTCCAGAGGTTGAGTGTGCCCGGGTCGACCGCGCTCTGCGAATTGGACAGCACGTGGTCGTGGTCGGAGATCATGCAGGAATGCCGGCCGCGACCCTGCGAGACCTGCGTCATCGCGCCGCTCTCGAGATCGATGCGCCAGAGGTGCATCTCGAGCGGATTCGGACCGGTGCCGGTCGCGTAGCACGCGGTCTTGTCCCGCGTGAAGCCGCCGAACGAGCCGAGGTCGAACTCGGCCTTCGTCAGCTGACGCTCGAGCGATCCGTCGATTCCGTAGACGTAGAGGTTGCGGTAGCCGTCCCGCGGGGAGAACCAGAGGAACTTCTGCGGATCGTTCGGCAGGAATACGGGGCCGAACTCCGGCTCGATCCATCGTGCGTCGGACGCCGTGAACAGCACGCGGTTGCGCTTGCCGGTCGTCGAGTCGAACTCGACGAGCTGCATGTGATCCTGGCCGCGGTTGACGAGCGCGACGTAGACTCTGTCACCGCTCGGCGAGAACGTGACGTTCGTCCAGTAGAGGTCGGCGTCCGCGTCGTGCTCGAGATAGCGGAGGCTGCCGTCCCGGCTGTCGACGATACCGATCGAGACGCGGGAATGAGGCTGGCCCGCCATCGGGTAGCGGCCGTGCTTGCGTTCTGCCGGCTGCGCGCCGTACTCGACGTAGGGGAAGATCGCGATCGGGCGCATGTCCTCACGCGAGAATGCGAGTCGTCGGCCGGTTTGATCCCACCACATGCCGTCCTGGATCCCGAACTCCGCGCGATGCGCCGCGCCGCCGTAGACGATGTCCTCCGGGGCTCCGTCCCACGTGATGCGTCGTAGACCGCCGTCTTCGTTCGTGATGTGGACGTCGTCGTGGACGACGAACGCGGCGCGCGCGTCGCTCGGTGCGATCGCGGTCGCCGTCGCGCCGTCGACGAGTGACAGCACGCGCTTCGGCTCCGCTTCGCTGAGGTTCCAGTGATAGACGGTGTTCTCGTGCTCGACGCGGATCGAGTTCGAGGTGTGCCAGCCGAACGTGGGCAGGCGAGTCTTCGAGATCGAGTCGAGTCCGAACGCGGCGTGGACGTCGCCGGAGTCGAAGGCCTGCTGCGGCTGGGTGCCGTCGACCGGAACGCGCAGCACGGCCTGTTCGTCCCCATTCATGGTGAGCACCGAGAACGCTTCGGCGCCGGTGATCCACTGGGCGCGGGCCGGGATCGGCACGCACGAACGGGGGTTCGTGACGACGCGGTCGAGCGTGAAGTCGATCTGGGCGCGGGCGTCGGCGGTGGCCGCGAGGAGCGCGAGGACGGCTAGCGTACGGTGCATGGCCGCGAGGGTAGCGATTGGTCGGCTATGCGACGACCCCGTTCGGATCCCCACTCGCGCGGTGCGCGTGGGAGCGGTCGGGCATTTCCGAGCGGTCGTGCATGCGTGCCGTGGCACTCCGACGTAGCCTGGGATCGTGGATCCGATCACGACACGCGACGCGACGTTCTGGTTTTGCTCACTGCTCGACGGGATGCCCGTCGAGCTGCCGTGGGGCGATGCGGAGTTCGACGCGTTCGTCGTGCTGCTCGACGACGCGCTCGAGGATCCGTATCTCGACGCGGTCGTGTCGTGGGTTGCGGCGGCGAAGACGGATTGGGTCGAGGTGTTCGGGGCGGGCGCGGAAGCGATTCACGATCGCGTCGACGCGTCGGCGGCCGAGGCGGGGCGCCAGGAGAAGGTGGGGGATGGGCAGCCGATGACGGCCTGGTGGGAAGGGTTTGGGGAGGAGGGGGTCGAGCACCTGGTGAGCGGCGGGCACGGGGCGTCGGAGCACAAGCTGGTGGTTTGGCTCGGGGAGGCGGGGGCGGGCGCGGAGTTTCTGGAGCGGGCGCGGGCGCGGATGCGGGTCGGGTAGCGGGTGCGGGCGCGATCGGGCACGGGGCGCTGACGCTGCGCGTCAGCGCTGAAAGATCGGCAAGAACTGCTTTCGGATCTGCAGGATCAAGCACGCGACGCCCGTCGAGAATGGGTCGCCCGGTCCGCAGTCGTTGCGCCAGCGGCCGTCGCTTAGCTGCGCGCGCACGAGGTCGCGGCAGATGCGATCCTGGAACGTCGTGAACTTCGTGCCGCCGGCCTGGAAGAAGGCCTGGCACGCGTAGTAGTTCCCGTACCAGTAGTAGTAGTGCGACCGGTAGTAGTCGTGCACTTCGCCGTAGCCCTCTTCGAGGAAGTCGAGCGCCGGCTCGTAGAGCGACTTGTCCGTGACGCCGGCAGAGAACAGCGCGGTCACGGCGGCGGCGTTGATCGCGTACTCGCGGTTCTTCGTCCGCGAGCTGCGGCCCTCGTTCTTGTAGTAGAAGAGGCCCTTGCTGTGGCCGGAGCGGGTGCGCGCGCGTTTCACGAACGCGACCGCGTCTTCGATCGTCTGGCGTTTGACCTCGATTCCGATGTTGCGTGCGGCGCGCAGCGACTGCACCTGGCAGACCGTGACGGAGAGGTCGGCCTCGGCCGTGAACGGGTTGTAGCGCCAGCCTCCCTGTGCGTTCTGGCAGTCGACGATGATGTGCACCGCCTTCTCCAGCTGTTCACGGACCCGGCGGTCCTGCGTCATCCCGTAGACCTGCGACAAGAACAGCGTCGCGAACGCGTGGCTGTACATCCGCGTGCCGCCGTCGGTGATCAGGCCGTTCTCCTGGACGTGGTCGCACACGTAGTCGACGCACCGCCGCACGTTGTTGCCGTACGTGCCGCGATCGGGCAGGTGGCCACCGGCCAAGAACGCGAGGCCGCACAGCGACGTCACGCCGATGTGGCCCTGATCGATGCTCTCGTTGAGCTGCGCCGAGCGGAGGATGATGTAGTTGTCCATCCGCTTGTGGCCGACGTGAGCTTGCCAGTAGCCGTGCTCGGACTGCTGGGCGGCGAGCCAGCGGAGGCCGCGGTCGGAGGCTTGCTCCGACTCGCGCCACAGCGGCGGTGGCTCGGTGATCTTCTCACGCGGCGTCGACGCGTCGACAGGACCTGCCTGGCACGTTGCCGCGAGGAGAGTCATCCCTAGCCACATGCCGGCATGGTATCGGATCGTGCCGCGTGCGGGATGCCGCCTTTCGCCCGAACATGACTTCGCCCGTACATGACAACGCCGACCGGTTCGTTCGGGCCGGGTCGGCGTGGCATGGATACGAGGACTCGGATCAGGCTTGGATCGTCACCGTGAGGCTGTCCGAAGTGCCGACGCCGAGCGGGTTCACCGCGGGGATGATCACGGCGTACTGCAGGCCAATGGTCGCGCCAATCGCATTGACGTCATTGACGATCGAGAGGTTGACCGTGTGCGAGCCCGCGCCGTCGAGGAAGATCGGCAGGGCGACCGGCGAGAACAGATTCAGCGTGCAGCCGTTGCCGCCGATGATGCTGAGGTCGATCGGGGCGGTCGGAAGCCCGACGAAGAGAGAGCCCGCGGCGCCGTTCGGGCCGCCGTTGACGCCGAAGTCGAAGCTGGTGCCGATCGACGGGGCTCCGACCGAGAACATACCGAGACCGCCGCAGCCGGTGCCGGTCGAGGTGACTTGTGCCGAAGCGGGAGCGGCAAGGAAGAGAATCAGGCTGGCTGCCAGAGAGAGAGCAGACTTCATGGTGGGGGGGATGTCAGTCCAGTGGGGGAGACAAGGAGAGACGTCGAGCATAGCGCCAATTCTTCACCCACCACAGGGGCTCGGACGATCCGAGAATACGCCCAGGGCCGGCCGTACGGGCTCTAGCGGTATGGCGAAAACCGCGTAAGACCCGCGCGAGCGCGGGTTCGGATCACGCGTAGTACTTGCCGAATCGGTTCGCGATGAACTTCGTGTAGTCGACGTCTTCCTGCCGAACGAAGCCCGAACCGGGCAGCTCGCCCTCCATCAGCAGGTCGAGGACGCCGCACACTCCGGCGGCTGTCGTGATCTGGATCCCGCTCCAGTTCTGACCGTCGATCTCCTGGTGGTAGATCGTACGTGCGTAGGTGCCCTCGGTATGGCGACCGCGGAACATGCCCGTCGCGCTGACGAAAATGACGATTTGGTCCTGAAACGTGGCCGGCAGGGTCGAGTCGAAGATGCGGCACAGCTCCTCCATGTTGTTCTGCATGCGCAGATCGTTGAGGAGGAACTTCATCAGGTAGTTGTGGCCCGGGTAGCGGAGCGACTTGTAGTTGACGTTCTGTACCTTGCCGACGAGCGAATCCGCCAGCGTGCCGAGGCCGCCGGACGTGTTGAAGCCCTCGTACTCGACGCCGTCGATCGTGATTCGCTCGAGGTTCTCCATCGGCTGCACGGTGCGCAGCTCGCCGTTCATGATCGCTTCACACGGCTGGATGTACTCGTTGATCAGCCCCTCGGTGCTCCACGTCAGGTTGTACTTGAGCATGTTGCTCGGGTAGCGCGGCAACGCGCCGACCCGCATGCGCAAGTCCGTGATGTCGGTGAGCTGCTTCATCAGGTGCATCGCGGTGATCGTGATGAAGCCCGGAGCCAGTCCGCACTGCGGAATGAACGCCGCCGTTGCACCTTGCGCCAGTTCGGCGACCTGCTTCGTCACCTCGACGTCCTCGGTGAGGTCGAGGTAGGAGACGTTCGCGTGCTTCGCGCGAGCCGCGATGGTCGGGTTGCAGAAGAACGGTGCGCACGAAATGACCGCGTCGGCACTGTCCAGGATCTTGTCGAGGTCGGCCTCGCTCGTGAAGTCGACGGTCTGTCCCGAGCTCCCGGGGTTGCGCTCGACGACCTTGTTCACGGCTTCGCCGTTGCTGTCGCCAACGCGGACCGTGTAGTCCCCGCAGTGCTGCAGGAAATGCGTCACCATTCGGCCGATCTTGCCGGCACCCAATACGACGATCGTTTTCATTGTTCTGTCAGGGGGCTAGCAGCCCGTGGGTCTAGTCACTTGCGACCGACGACGTAGGCGATCCAGGCGTCGTCCGCATCGCCGACCTCGATGCGTTCGAACTCGCCGTTGCCCTCGTCCGTTTCTTCGTCGGTGCCCTCCCAGAGCACGTGCACGTCCTTGAAGCCGACCTCTTCGTAGAGCTCGCGAAGCTCCGGAAGCGTCCAGAGGCGCCACTCGTAGACGAACGCGTCATCGATGCGGCTGCCGTCCTTGAACTCGAAGTGGATCTTGCAGGTCGTTTCGTAGGTCAGCGGATCGAACTTGTGCTGATCCCAGATGTACGTGAAGTCTTCGACCTCGCGCTCCTCTTCCTGCTCGACCTGCGTCTCGCTGCCACCCCAGGAGTCGCAGCAGAGAATGCCGCCGTCGGCGAGGGACTCGTAGCAGTTCGCGATGTATTCCCGCAGGTCCGCGCGCTTCTTGAACACGCAGTAGCTGAAGTTGAGCGCGGCGAGGATGTCCGCCTTCGGCTCCGTCACCGCCCGGACGTCGGCTTCGATGAGTTCGATGCGCGATTGTTGGTCGGAGGTCATCGCCGCGACGTGGCGCTGGCGACCCCAGTCGAGGGTCGGGCCGTGGAGGTCGACGCCGATCGCGCGGTTCTCCTTGTGCAGCTGGACCCAGTGGCACGAGAGCGTTGCCGTGCCGCAGAAGTCCTCTCGGAAGACGCGCGCGGTGTTGCCCGTCAGCTTCTTGTAGTAGTTCGAGAAGAACTTCGAGTCTTCCTCCGGACCCTGCACGCTCTTCTCGTAGAGGTCGTGGAGCTCGACGGTCTCAGCGATCGGGGCCTTCTTCTTGGCCTTCGACTTCCGCTTCTTCTCGGACTTCGACAGGCCCTTGTCCTTGGACTTTTTGGGGTTCTTGCGCGACTTGGAGGGGGTCTCGACGGCCATGGAGATGGCTTATCGGAAAGCGGAGGCCGGAACCAGAGCCGTCCTGCCGGGAAACGGCGGATTGCAGCGGTTCTAGGCCGTGTCGGTCAGCCCGACGCCCGCCCAGCTGCTGCGCTTGGCGTAGCGAACGCGAGGCTGCCGCGAGACGATGTGCGGCACGACTTCGAGGGCCATCTCCAAGCACTCGTTCTGGTTGCAGTAGCGGAACATGCCCTGTCGCCCGATCGACGCCACGCGCGGGATCTCGCCGAGTGCCTGGAGCATTGCCATCGAGTGCGCGGCGTGGTCCTTTGTCTGGATCGGATACGCGTGCGTGCGTCGCTCGACGTCGATACCCAGCACGTCGGATTGTTCGAGCAAGCCGAGTGTCTCGAGGGATTCGATACAGCGCGCCGCCAGCTGTTCGTCCGAGGTCTCCCAGGCATCTTCGCCCGGGCTCATCGCGATCTCGAGAGCCAGTCCGGTCTGGCCGGCTGGATTCATGTCGGCTTCAAAGTGGGAGAACTCCGTCATCCGCTGGAACGGGATCGACGGGTCCGGGAAGTAGATCCAGTGGTTGTCCGTGACGGCCGGTTTGTCGACGCGGACGAACACGAATGCCATCCCGCGAAACTTGAGTTCGCCATCACGCTTCAGGACCGGAGCGTCCGCGCCGAGGCACATGGCCGTGAACGCCGGGAGCGGAATGGTCGAGACGACGAAGTCCGGCGCGTACGAGCTACCGTCTTCGAAGTGCAGGGACTCGATGCCTGCCTCGGCTCGGGTCACGCTTCGGAGCCGTTTGCCGTACTCGATGTGGCCGCCAGCGCGCCCGACTTCGCGGGCGAGGTTGCGGTGCAGCGTGCCCGCACCGCCCTTGGTGTAGAAGAACCCAGGACGGAACTCGCTGTGCGTCTTGCGAGCGTGCGTGCGGCCCCAGCGGTACGAGATGGTCTTGCCGAACAGCTCGCGGATCGAGTCGACGCTGATGCGGTCTCTCGCGGTGCCGGCGTCGAGCTCGTCCGGATCGACTCCCCAGACCTTGCGCGTGTACGGGTCGAAGTACGTGCGATACAGAGTCGAGCCGAAGCGGGAGCGCGTCCAGCTCGCGAACGAGTCATTGGTCGACTTGCGAAAGAGTCGACGCAGGCGGGAGCCGGCGATCTCGCAGAAGACTCGAGACGTCTTCCACGGACTCATGGTCGTCAGCAAGTCGACGATCCCGAACGGGTAGCGCACGAACTTGCCGTTGAAGTGTTGGCTCGCGCGCTTGGTGATCCGCAGGAGATCGTCGCCGCAGACCCGCTCGAGAAGCTCGATCAGCGCAGGATTGTCCGTGCAGAACTCGTGAGGCCCGTAGTCGAAGCGAAACCCGTCGGACTCGAACGTCGCGGACAATCCCCCGACGGTATCGGTCGCCTCGAAGACGCGGACGTCGACGCCGTGTTCGCGCAGCGCGTACGCGGTGGAGAGGCCGGTCGGGCCGGCGCCTATGACGGCGACTTTCATTGGGGGGATGGGGTAGGGCCAATGCGTCGAACGTTGCCGGTCCGCGCACTCCCCGAGAGTCTAGCAGATTCTGGCGGTAGGACCCGCACGGAGTCCGACGACGGGGCGTGTGGTCGGGGGCGCCGTGGGCCGCTGTCAGCGCGGGTCACGGCGGAGCCACAGCACTCGAATACGGGCCGGCGTTTCGATTCTCTCGATGCCGAAGCCTGCCCGCGTCGCCTGTCGGCGCAGTTCCTCGACGGTCAACGCTACGTCGGGCTGTGCGTAGCAGGGGCCGACGACGACGACGCGCGGGTTGCCGGTGTGGTCTACGATTCGGTCGAGCTGCTGGAAGAGGCGAGTGTCGAGGGCTTCTTCGATGTCCCACCGCGCGTCCCGGAACGCCGTGCGTGCGCCGACTCGATACTCCTGCAAGTCGGGCATCGTCTGGCCGCGCCAATCCCAGCCCGTTCGTTCGCGCAGATTCGAGTAGATCCCGCCGAATGTGCTCGTCGTCAGGTAGAGCGAGTACCCGTCGGTCTCGGGGCCGAACAGCAAGTCCGCTTCCACGCCCCACCACGGCGTTGCCGGTGTCTCCTGCATGGGGTCGCGCAGGTGCGATCGCCACGACGTGAGTGTGGCGAGTGCGAGCGTCACTGCCATCACCGTGCCTCGCCACGCCCGGGCTTTGCATACTCGACCAATCTCTTGGAGTGCGATACCCAGCACGATCACGAAGAACGGGAACAGCACGTACATGTGGCGCTCTTCTCCGCCGAACGGGTACACCCGCACCAGCCCGAGCAGCGCGAGGATCACGAGCAGGCTCGCGCTCGCCGAGAGCATGGCGACGCGAAGCGCTGCCGAGTCGTCGCCGCGCCGGCCGGTCCGCCACGCGAGCGCGAGGACGCCGCCGATCGCCGCGAGAGGCGCCAACGAGCCGCTCGACGCGTCGACCGGCAGCGGTGTGAATGAGCCGAGGATCTCGTCGAGGCCGGCGACGACGAACGCGAGCGCGCCGGTTTCTCCGGGGAACCAAGGGACGTGGATGATCGGCTGGGTGCCCCAGCCCGCGAGAACGAACACGGCGCACGCGACCAGGCTTGCTCCAAACGCGAGCCACAACACGGCGCGTCCAGCCCGCACGGTGCGAAGCACCGACGCGCGCCCTCGCCGGCAGGCGGCGAGGGCGAGCAGACCGCCGCTGCCGAGTGCGGCCAAGGCCAGTCCCGCGGGGTAGACGCTCCAGACGGCGAGGGACGCGCACGCGAGGCCCGCGCCGACTGCGCGCGACGACGGAGGCTCGGCCGAGGTCGTCATGACCGCGAGCATCCGTTCGATCGCGCAGAGGAGGAACATCATCGCGAGGCTGTAGGAGCGGATGACGACCCCGAGGACCGTGAAGGTGTACGACCCGGCCATCGCGATCGTCGCGACCCAAGCGAACGGTCGCGCGACGCCGAGCCTGCGCAACAGCATGAACATCACGGGGGCCTGCAGCGCCGAGGGCACGATCGAAACCAGGCGGGGCCAAATTGGGTCCGTGCCGAGCCAGGTCAACGGGCGCATCAACGCGTAGGACAGCGGGGGGTGGGTGTCGGCGAGGATGTCGCGGGCCCACCGCACGCCGATGTCGTGAGACGCGAAGTAGATGTGCCAGCTCTCGTCGTGGCTGACCGGCCACGCCGTTCCGAGCCAGACCTGGGCAACGAGAATGGCGAGTGCGAGCAACGCGAGCGATGCGCGGTCCACACCGGACAGGAGATCACGTGCTCGCGGCCGCATTGCGCACCGATATTAGGGACAGACGGGGCGCTTCGACAACAACGGTGCTTTTCGTGAGGCGTGCGATCCCATATCGTCATTGTGTTGCGCGTATGCGCGGCGCGCTCACTCCCTCAACGCTCGGCAAGACACCCATGAATCGTGTTCTGCTCCTCGCTCTCTGCTGCGTCGTGCAGCCCTCCGCCGGCTCAGCTCAGGGGTTCGTCGATGTCACGACGAGTGCCGGTCTGGTCCAACCGCCGACGACAGGAGATTCGTTCGGCGTCGGGTTCTGCGTCGAGGACTTCGACGGCGATGGTGACTTGGACATCCTCTATCCGGAGTCCGACGGCGGACCGATGCGGCTGTTCCACAACGATGGTGGGATGGTGTTCTCGGACCAGACCGTGAACAGCGGCTTGGGGCAGTCTCTGGCGCCCAAGCAGATGGTCCCGGGAGATCTCGACAACGACGGCGATCTCGACGTCTACGTCACCAACGCGTGGGCGCGCGACCAGCTGTTCATCAACGATGGTTCCGGGCACTTCACCGAAGAGGCGGTCATGCGCGGGATCGACTTCGTCGAGCCGTGCTACACGGTGTCATTCGGAGACGTCAACCGCGATGGGTGGCTCGACATCTACGTCGGCGTGCACGAGCTGTTCATGACCGATCGCCTGTTCTTGAACGACGGCGACGGAACCTTCACGGACATCACGTCGACGATGGGGGATGTCAACCTCGGCTACACCTACGCCTCGCCATTCTTCGACTACGACGGCGACGGATGGATCGACATCCTCGTCATGAACGACAAGGGCTACGCGCTCTTCCCCAACATGTTGCTGCGGAACAACGGCGACAACACGTTCACCGATGTCGCCGCATCGCTGAACTGCGATCAGGGGATCGACGCGATGGGCGTGGACTTCGTCGACGCGTTCAACGACGGGGGCCAGGACTTGTATGTGTCCGACACGGCTCCGCCCGACCATCTCTTCCTCGTGTGGAACGCCGGCACCGGGATGTACGAGGATCGCACCCATGCCTTGGGAATGGCCGGCAGCGGCGTTGGCTGGGGCGTCGACTTCTTCGACTACGACAACGACATGTGGCAGGACCTGCACGTGGTCCAGAGCGCATCGCCGAACCTCGTGTATCGGAACCCCGGGGCGCCGGTGGCCGCGCTCACGCCCTGGCCGGAGCAGGCCACGAGTCTCGGGCTCGACTTCGACCTGCATCAATATTCCGTCGTGCTGGCGGACTTCGATGAAGACGGCCGTCTGGACGTCTTGAGTCGCGACTTCCGTGCGTTCCAGAGCGATCCGCTCGGGATGCGGCTGATGCGCAACGAGGTCACCGCCGGTCACTGGCTACGGATCCGCACGCACGGCACGCAGAGCAATCCCGAGGGAATCGGTGCGCACATCCGGCTGACCGCCGGAGGTGTGACGCAACAACAGTACGTCCGATCCGGTGTCGGTTACCTCACGGGCGGACCGCTGTCCCGTCACTTCGGTCTCGGTCCCAACACCGTCGTCGATCGCATCGAGATCCGGTGGCCGTCCGGCCAGCAGCAGATCTTCAAGAACGTCGCGGCGGATCAAGAACTCGAGATCTGGGAGCCGAGCTTCGCGCACGTCGGCGTGCCGGCGATCGGGAGTTCGACGATGTTCGAGCTCGACATCGATGGCGACGCGGGCGTCACGTATGCGATCCCGCTGTCGGTGACTCCTGGCGTGCTCCCGTTGCCGAGTGGGCGTGTGATCCCCATCCTCTTCGACGCGATCACGCCGCTCACGCTGCTCGCCGGAAACCCGGTCGTGCCGAACAGCGTCGGTCTGATCGCGCCGGACGGGAGTGCTTCCACTCCCCTGAATCTACCCAACGATCCGACGTTGCCGGGACTCGTGCTGCATGCGACGGCGCTGACGATCGACCTCGGGGAGCCAGAAGCGATTCGGACGATCCTGCCGGCGGTGCATCTCACGATCCAGTGAGCGTCGAGGTCGCGGGTTTCCCTATCCCATGAAAACGGCCCGCTGTCCGTCGTGGACAGCGGGCCGTTCGAACCTCGCGTGAGAGCGAGGTCGGTGGCATGAGCCTCAGGAACCTTCGATCAGGAATCCAATGTCGAGGACCCCACCGAGATAGGCGTTGGAGTTCACCCAGATCTGCATGCCCGAGGACGGGCCGAAGACCGAGGCGTTCTGGTGGATCGGGACGTCGACGGCGTTCGACATCTTCAGTGCGTCATCCGGGAAGTGGATCGGGTTCAGCATGAG
Organism: Planctomycetota bacterium; assembly: GCA_028281765.1. Taxonomy (GTDB): domain Bacteria; phylum Planctomycetota; class UBA1135; order UBA1135; family UBA2386; genus JANQJF01. Next base: position 21,806 of record JANQJF010000068.1, read on the forward strand.
GATCTGCGCGAAGATGTGGACGCCGATCATGCCCGGGTCGTTCGGGATGTCGAAGACGGGGATGTCGTCGAGCGTGACGTCGAAGCGGCCGAAGATCGTGTTCGGATCGATCAGGAGGCGGTCTGCCTGACCGGGGACACCGAGGAAGTCGAGCGGGATGTCGCCCTGGCCCGTGCCGAGGAGCAGCCAGCACTCGGCCTGCTGCTTGAAGGAGCAGCCGGTCAGGTCGATCTGGTACTCGCCACCCTGGCCACTGTTCATGTCCCACTGCGTGACGACCGGGTTGCCAGCGCCGGCGCCGTCAGGCTGGCGGAGGACGTTGAACGGAGTGTCGAGCCAGATCTCGTCCCCGTCGGAGTTCTCGGCGTCGTTCGTGAAGCCCGAGACGACGAGCATGTAGCAGCCGGGCGACACGACGAAGTCGTTGAGCATGTTCGACAAGAACGTGCCGCTGTTCGGGTCGTCGTCGATGAACTGGACGCCCGCGCCGGATTCGTCGAACAGCCAGAGCTGCGTGTCGGTGACCGAGCTGGCCTCGGTCAACGCGTTGATGGTCGTGGCGGAGAAGCTGGCTGGATCGGTGATTTCGATGATGTAGCCGTCCTCTTCGCCACCGCCGTCCATGAAGCCGGTGATGGTGGTGAGGGGGCCGTTGCCGTAGACCGTCTGGGCGGAACCGATGAGGCCGCCGGCGTCGGCGCCGCCGTCCGCGGTTTCGTCCCACGTCTGTGCGAGGGCGCCGGTGGTCAACGTTGCGAGGCTGAGAGCGAACAAGAGTCGCGACATGTTGTGCATCCTTCTCAAAACCCTGAGGTGAATGAGCGCATTGCGGGTGCATTGCGCGTGGTACGGGTCTCGGCTGGGCAGTCGCGCAATGTGCGTAGGGTGTCCTGGCGAGAAACCTGCACCACTCAGCAGGGTATGGGTTTGGCAAGGGAGAAGAAAGAGGTCTCCGTGGCATCGAGACTTCTCGCTACGCGGGGGTGTAACTCCATTGCGCTCGAAGGCAACGTCGGTTATGCGACGTCGGGTCCCGAGTGTGCGATTCAGCGTGTCCGCAGGAATCGCTGCAATGAGTCGACGACACGATCCTGCTGGGCAAAGTCCAATCGTGTGTGCATCGGAAGTCGCAGCAGCCCATCGGCGTAGCGACGGCTGTTGGGCAGGTCGGGGATCGGGCTACGCTGGATCGAGCGGCCGAATTCGGTCGTGTGGAGTGCTTGGAAGTGCATCGCCGACGAGATGCCCTCGGCTGCGAGGTGGGCCCTGCAGCGTTCGCGCTCGTCACGGCCGTCCAGGCGAATGTGAAACACGTGGCCGTTTCCCGACGAGCCATTTGAGGCCTCGGGAAGCGCAAGGCGCTCTGCCTGGTCTTCGTCGAGCAGCATCTCTCGGTACCGGTCGAACAACTCGAGCCGCTTGTGAAGAATGCTGTCGGCCTTCTCGAGTTGGACCGCGAGGATCGATGCGAGCACGTCCGAAGGCAAGAAGGACGATCCCGGACCGCACCAGCCGTACTGGGAGGCGGTTCCGGAGCGGAAGCGGTGGCGATCCGTTCCCATCTCGCGGAACTCCATCGCTCGTTCGGCGTGGTCTGCGCTCGTGATCAAGAGTCCGGATTCGCCGGCGACGACGCTCTTCGTGCCGTGAAACGAGATGCAGCCCGCGAATCCGACGGTGCCGCAAGACTCTCCATGCCACTTCGAGTCGAACGCCTGGGCTGCGTCTTCGATGATGGCGATATTCGCCGCCTCACAAATCGACCGCAGCGCATCGAGGTCCGCGGAGATTCCGCCGTAGTGGATCACAGCGATCGCGCGCGTGCGCGGCGTGATGCGCTCGGCAGCGTCCGCCGGATCGAGATTGGGGGAGTCGGGTAGCGAGTCCGCGAAGACCAGGGTCGCGCCAGCGCGCAGCGCGGCAGTCGACGCGGCCGGGTGACTGTAGGACGGGATGATGACTTCATCGCCGGGCTGCAGGTCCAACAGCGCGAAGCCGGTTTCAAGTGCGTGAGTGCACGACGTCACGAGGAGTGCCGTCTCAGCGCCGAGCCGTTCCCGAAGCGTCGCTTCGACCCGCGCGGTGATCTCTCCGCCGCCTTGGAGCTTGCCGTCCCGCACCGCTTGCGCCGCGGCCTCGGCTTCGCGACCGTCGAGTTCGGGCACGTGCAGTGCGATGGGGTCCGGACTCATGCTGGATCAGGGGATGATCTGGAGAGCTTCGGGATTGCTCAACTGAATCTGAAATGGCGAGGACGCGACGATCGCTTGGAGCGGATACACCTGGCCGATCGAGACGCTGGACGGCACCGTCAGCGGGATGGAGAGCTCGCCGTAGCCATCGAGTTGGCTAGTGAAGACCAGCGTGCCGAAGTTGGCGAGATTGGCGATTCCGAACGGTGTCGGTAGCCCCGGTTCGACGGGGCTGCCCAGCATGATCGCGGCGAACGCCGTGACGCGTCCCGACACGTGCAGGAAGATCTCGTCATCCACGCGGACCGGATGGCTCGACGCGCCCCCGAACCCGGCGCCGATGGACAGGCCGTTGACGCGCAAGGTCGCTTCGCACAGAGGTGTCGCGACGCCCGCCGGCCACACCGAGTCCTGCATGTAGAACTTGACCACGTCGGCGAGCTCGTCGACGCCCACGATGTCGAGGTCGCCGTCGCGATCCAGGTCGACGAGCAAAGCGCACGACCCGGCGACCGCGGACTGTAGGATGATCGGGGTGCCGAAGCCGCCGGGGCCGCCCGGGTAGACCCAGAACGTGCCGTCGTTGTAGCTCGAGCTGACGAGATCGAGCCAACCATCGCCGTCGAGATCGCCGAGGTCGACCGCGATCGTGAATCCGCCGGTCGGGTAGGTCTGTTCGGCGAGCAAACCGCCAAGGCCGTCGCTGAGGATGACGGAGACGGTGGGCGAGAACGAGTTCGCCGTAACCGCGTCGGGATATCCGTCGCCGTTTACATCGCCCGTGACGACCATCCATGGATTGCCGGAAACCGGGGTGGTCGCCGATTGGGTGAAGCCGCCGGCGCCGTCGGACAGCATGAGGGTCATGGCGCCCATGAAGTCCCCGACGAAGAGGTCGGTCCAGCCGTCGCCGTTCGCGTCGGCTGCGGCGATCGTGCGCTCCTGCGGACCGGCGTCGAAGAACGTCGGCGCTTGGAACTGTCCCGTCCCGTCGTTCTCGAACACGGCCAGCGTGCTCGCGACGAAGTTGGCCGTGACGACGTCTACGTCCCCGTCGCCCTCGAGGTCGAGGGTGGCGACGCCGCGGGTGCCCTGACTCGTCGAGTAGGCGATCGCCGGGTCGTAACCCGAGCCGTTGCCCATCAAGATCGCGAGATCGCCGTTACCGGTGCACGCGACGGCGAGGTCGGTCCAGCCGTCGCCGTTGAAGTCGGCGCCTTCGCTCGGGCTCGGTCGGCTTCCGTTCACGAGTTGGTGGGGGTTCGCGCCGCCGAACGTCGAGCAGTCGGTGTTGAAGAAGACCCGGACGTCGTGCGTGTCCTCGTTCGTCAGACTGAGATCCGGTGTCCCGTCGCGATCGATGTCCCCCGCGTAGCCGCCGTAGGTCCGGGTCGTCACTTCGCCAGGGAGGCGCGTCGAGAACGACAGCGTCTCGGTGAATTGCATCGATCCCGCGGCGGACGGAGCCCAGAACCCCCAGGCGTAGCCGCCCGTCAGCGAGGCGCCGCCGGTCGTCTGCACGGAGGCCGCGGTCGACACTTGGACCCACTCGCCGGGGAAGAACGCGCGGCCGGGTACGAAGACGATCTCCTGATTCCCTGGTGCGAGGCTCACGGTTCCGTCGACGACGCCGCTCCACTTTCCGAAGACTTTGATCGAGCTCGCGCCGACGGTCGTCGGATCCAAAGTGCTCGCGAACCGAATCGAGATCTTCGAATCCAGTGTGGCCGTGGATTCCGCGGCGGGTCGTAGATCGGTCACGGCGATCTGCGCGCGACCGGACGATCCGAGCGCGGCGAGCGACAGGGCCGCGAGGCATGCCGAGGGCGACGGTTTCATGAGGCTCGCGATCGTAGCGTCGGCGGCGGCGCTCGGGTTGCGCCGAAACTTCCGGATCCCCGTCGATTCGGCGCGTTGCGGGCGACCGACTGTGCCGCCCGAGGGGGAGGACGAGTCGAAATCCACGATGGCTACGCTCGGTGCCGGTCGCGGAAGGTTCGTCCGGACTCAGCTCGCGACGGTCGTCTCGGCGATCGCCGCGACGACGGCTTCGCGCAGGGTGTCGAGCGAGAACGGCTTCGCGAGGAAACCATTCGGTCCGGGGTGCCCGAGCGCCTCCTCGACGGTTTCGACGCTGAATCCGCTCGCGACGACGATCGGCAGGTCGGGGTGGTTCTCGCGCAGGATCGCGAAGCACTCCGGGCCGCTCATGCGCGGCATCGTCAGGTCGAGGACCACGCAGTCGAACGGCTCGGTCGCCGCGTCACACGCCTCGACGGCTTCCAATCCGTCGCCGACACCGAGGGCTTCGAAGCCGAACTGGCGTAGTGCGAGGACGAACGTTTCGCGCACTTCGGTCTCGTCGTCGGCGACGAGCACCTTCGCGATCCTGCCGGACATCGATTCGTCGCCGGATCCAGGGTCGTCGGATTCGCCGCTCGAGGCGCATGGCGGGAAGTGCACGCGGAACGTGCTGCCCTTGCCGGGGGCCGTGCGGATCGTGACGAAACCCCTGTGCTGGCCGACGATGCCGAGGACCGCCGCCATGCCGAGGCCACGTCCGTGGAACTTCGTCGTGAAGAACGGCTCGAAGATGCGGTTCGCGGTGTCGCGATCCATCCCGCAGCCGGTGTCCGACACCTCGAGGAACACGTAGTCGCTCGGCGCGGGGTGGTCGCCGCCGGGGCTGAAGAGGATCTCCTGATCGCTGCCGCGCTCGCCGCGGTGCGTGATCCCCGTCGTGATCGTCACCGTTCCCTGTCCGTCCCCGATCGCCTCGGCGGCGTTCGTGATCAGGTTCATCACGACCTGTTGCAGCTGTGCTCCGTCGGCGAGGATTAGAGGCACCGAGTTCTCGAGCACGCGTTGGAGCACGACGCTGTTCGGCACCGCAGCGCGAAGCAGGTCCGAGAGGCCGTCGACGAGTTTCGTCAGGTCCCGTGGGCACATGTCGACGACTGTGCGGCCAGAGTACGACAGCATTTGCTGCGTGAGGTCGCGCGCGCGATTGACGCCGTCGAGAATGCGAGCTACGGACTGCTGCGCGGGGTGACCGTCGTTCAGCGCGAGCGCGGCGAACTCGGCGTGGCCGAGGATCGCCGCGAGGATGTTGTTGAAGTCGTGAGCGATGCCGCCGGCGAGCACGCCGAGGCTTTCGAGCTTCTGGGCGTGCTGGACCTGCTCCTCGAGGCGCCGTTCGTTGGCTTCGCGGTCCTTGCGCTCGGTGATGTCCTGCACCGTGCCGACCGAGCGGACGACGCGCCCCTTCGCGCTGCGCTCGTGCGCGCAGCGCTCGACGACGACACGCTCGACGCCGTCGTTGGGGCGCACGATACGGTGCTCGATTTCGTAGCCCGGGCTGGCTCCACCGAGGGATGAGGCGAACGCCGAGTCGACCATCGCGCGATCCTCCGGGTGGACCAGTCCGAGGAACGCCGCATACGTCGCCGGCGCGTCGTCCGGCTCGACGCCCAAGATGCGGCATGCACCCTTGGTCCACTCCAGTCGACACTCGTCGAGATCGAGGTGCCAGCCGCCGAAATGGGCGAGTTCCTCAGCTTCGTCGACCAGGCTCAGGCTTCGACGGAGCTGCTCCTCGGAGCGCTTCGCGTACGTGATGTCGGCGTGCGTGCCCATCATCAGCAGCGGCTTGCCGTCCTCGGTCCAGCTCATGACCTTGCCGCTGTCGCGGACCCAGACCCAGTGCCCGTCCTTGTGCCGCATGCGGCACTCGACGTCGTAGCGCGGCGACTCCCCGTCGAAGTGCTGCTGCAGGAGATCCCCGGATCGGGCGAGGTCGTCGGGGTGCGCGAGTCGCCCCCACGTGCCGATGCCGACCGGTTCGAGTTCTGCGAGTTCGTAGCCGCAGATCTGTGCCCAGCGATCGTTGAACACGCATTCGCCGGTCTGAACGTTCCACTCCCACGTGCCGACGTCGGTGCCGGTCAGGAAGCCCTGCAGTCGAGACGACTCGCGCGCCAGCTCCTCCTGTGTGCGCACCCGCTGGCTGACGTCGTGGACGATCGAGTAGAGGCAGGTCGTGCCGTTCCACTGCACCGGCCGGGTGTAGACGTCGACGTCGCGCACCTCACCCGTAGAGAGCCGGTGCCGGAACTCGAAGAAGCGCCGGCCGTCTTCGACGGCCTGCTGCATCTCTCGGTGGACCTCCAGCGGCGACAGCGTGTTGATGTCGGTGACGGTGACGTCCTGGATTTCCTCCGCGGTGTATCCGTAGAAATCGAGAGCGGCGTCGTTGGCCGCGACGATCGCGCCGCACTCCGGATCGATGACGATCGTGACGGCCAGGCTCTGGAACACCTGGTCGATCGTCGTCTCTAGCTCGTGCACCTGCCGCTCGGCGGACAGGGTCGACGTGTCGCGGTTGTCGGTTGGCTCCATGGCGAGGAGGTGGCGATTCGGTGTGAAAAACCCCGTCACGCCATCGGAATCGCAGGTCCAGAACTGCAGTCGGATTGCCTCGGCGCGGTATGATCGAGGCGATGTCCACGCCGCGCGCGCGCCCGACCTTCGAACAGCCGCTTCGGACGGACCGGCGCTCGTTCTTCGAGTCGCTCGAGGATGCCCTGCGCGACCACGACGGGCGGTGCCGGGGCCGAATCTTCGATGACTACGCGATCCTGCGGATCCGCGCCGAGGAGCGGCGGTTCTGGAGCCCGGCTCTGCACATCCATGTCGAGGAGCGGAGCGGCGAGGCGACGCTGTGCGGGAAGTTCTCCCCGAGTTCGCCGATCTGGACCGCGTTCGTCGCGATCTACGTCGGTCTCGCGTGCGTGGCGATCGGCGCTGCGTGCTACGGCGGTGCGCAGATGACGCTCGAGGAGACGCCGTGGGCGTTCTGGATCGTGCCCGGCGCGCTCGCGCTGGCGGCGTTCACCTACGGTGCGGCGTTCGTCGGGCAGGGGCTCGGGTCCGAGGACATGTACGAGCTGCGGGACTTCGTGACGCACGCGGCCGACTGAGCGGCGACGACCGGTCGACCCCCCGCTACGCTCTGGACCGATGCCGATCGATTCGCCGCTGCGTTGTGGTCTCTACGGTCCCGGCCGGGCCCGCAACGGGCTCGGCCCGTTCTTGGCCAAGCACGCGGAGTCTGCAGGGATGCGGGTCATCGCGACCGCCGGTCGCGATCTCGGCAGAACGCGCGAGGCGACCGCGACGCTCGCCCGAGAATTGGGGCACGACGTCGAGGCACGCGACGGGCTCGACGGACTGTTTGCGCCGGGCGACCTCGACGCGCTGATCGTCGCGGCGCCGGTCGAAGCCCATCTCGCCGGGTTGCAGGCGGCGCTCGCGGGGTCGGTGCACGTGCTGTGCGAGAAGCCGTTCGTGACGCTCGACGAGACCGAGGCAGTGGCGTCACTGTGCGCGGAGTTCGCCGAGCGGGGGCTCGTGCTGTTCGAGAACTGCCAGTGGCCCGAGGTGCTGCCGACGTTCGTCGAGCTGCATGGCAGAATCGCGGAGCCGCCGCGCGCGTTCGAGATGCGGCTGTCGCCGTCGTTCCGCAAGGGCGGCGAGATGATCGAGGACTCGCTGTCGCACTATCTCAGCTTGTTGCAGGCGATGGCCCCGGTCGACGCGTCGACGCGCATGACGCACTGTGAGTTCTCGACGCGCGAGCCCGATCGCGAGGAGTTGACCGTGCGGCTCGGCTTCGCCGAGCCGTTCGACGAGATTCGCGGCGCGCTCCATCTCGTGCGTTGCCCCGAGCAGCCGCGGCCCGTGTGGATCGAGATCGACGGCAGGCGCCTGGATCGCCGCGTCCGGCTCGAGGACTACTCGATGCTCGCGTGCGATGGGGACCGCTCGATTGCGCTGCCGGATCCGCTCGAGAGTCTGGTCGCGAAGTTCGCGACTGCGATTCGGTCCCCGGGATCCGAGCGGGTGCCGCGCCACGATGCGATCGTCGCGCGTGCCCGGCTGTTCGATGCGGTCGTGCGCGCGTTCGGCGCGCCCCGCTGACCGGCGACGGAAATCGTTCTCCTCGGAGCGTTTGTGGTGTTCGGGGGTATCCGGGGTGTATCGTGTGCGTCGATCCACCAGGAACCCCACTGCATGACCGAAACCAGCGGTACCCCACAATCGGCCCCGGCTCCCGCAACCAAGCCCGATGGCGTCCGGCGCGAGGAAGGCATTCACGACTTCACGCGCAAGCTGCGGCAGAACGCGCTGTGGCCTCGCGTGGTCGAATACATCGAGTGGCAGCGCGCGACACGGAAGGCGCGAAAGGGTGGCCAGAGCGACCCGGCGGTTCCCGACATGGTGCCGCTGTCGATCAACCTCGACCTGACGACGGCCTGCAACTACCGCTGTGACCACTGCATCGACTGGGACATCTTGAACAAGCCGTTCAAGCATGCGGACCAGGAGCTGCGCGACCAGATGAAGGAGCTCGCCGAGCGCGGCATGCAGAGCGTCATCCTGATCGGTGGTGGCGAGCCGACGCTGTATCCGAAGTTCAAAGAGTTCGTCGCCTACCTGAAGGAGCTGAACCTGCAGGTGGCCGTCGTCAGCAACGGGAGCCGCAACGACAAGATCCTCGAGATCGCGCCGTACCTCGAGGCCGGGGACTGGGTGCGCCTCTCGCTCGACTCCGGGTCGAACGACGTGTTCCAGCGCATGCACAAGCCGACCCGCGACTCGCTGACGCTCGACGAGATTTGCGCGTGGATTCCGAAGATCAAGCGCGCGAACCCCGTGTTCCAGATGGGCTTCTCGTACGTGATCACCTGGCAGGGTGCCGAGCGCGACGACGAGCGAGTCGTCGAGAACATTCACGAGATCGAGATGGCCGCGAAGCGCGCGCGCGACGCGGAGTTCGACTACATCTCGTTCAAGCCGTTCCTCGAGCGTGCCGACACGGGTTCGGAGGTCATGGATCCGAGCCACATGGAAGGCGAGCTGCGCAAGGTCATCACGCGTATCCGCGAATCGGTCGATGCGGCCAAGGCGCTCGAGACCCCCAATTTCCGCGTGCTCGAAAGCACCAACCTGCGGATGCTGCTCGAGCAGTCGTGGGCCGACTACACGCACCAGCCGCGCATGTGCCACATGCAGGCGCTGCGGCAGGTGATCAATCCGCACGGCACGTTCAACTGCCCGGCCTATCGCGGCGTCAGCTACGCGACGGTCGGGGGCAAGGACGCCTACAAGAACCCCGACGAGGTGCGTGCCGCCGCCGGCACGACCGCGGCGCTGCTCGACAACTTCGATGCGAGTGACAACTGCAAGGAAGTCACCTGCCTCTACAACAAGACCAACTGGTGGCTCGAGCAGCTCTGCGAATCCGACGAGGACCTGGCTTCGCTCGAAGTGCAGTTCGACGAACGCGACACGTTCCTCTAACCCTGGCCACGCAGATCCCGTGTCCGAGAACGGACTGAAGCCGTCGCGCGACGAGCTCGCTGCGATCTTTCGCATGCGCCACCCCGAGGTCGACGACCCGGGCTGGCAGCCGGAGATGCGCAGGCGGTTTGGGTACTTCACGCCCGACGAGGCCTACGAAGCCGTCGTCGAGAAGCTCGTCACGCCGGGTTGCACCTGGCTCGACGTCGGCTGCGGTCGCAAGCTGTTCCCGAGCAACGTCGAGCTCGCGGAGACGCTTTCGAAGCGATGCGGCCACCTCACCGGGGTCGACCCCGACGTGACGCTCGAAGAGAACCCGTTCGTGCACGAGAAGGTGCGCGGGTTGATCGATGACTACACGCCGACCCGGCAGTACGACCTCGTGACGATGCGCATGGTTGCGGAGCACGTCGCCGACGCCGAGGCGGCTGCCGCGAAGATCCGCGAGTGCCTCGCGCCGGGTGGCCGTGCGGTGATCTACACGGTCAACCGCTGGTCGCCCGTGCCGCTGATCACCGGGTGCGTGCCGTTCGCGTTGCGGCATCCGGTGAAGAAGTTCCTGTGGCGGACCGAGTCGGTCGACACGTTCCCGACCTGCTTTCGGATGAACACCCGCAAGACGCTGCGGCATCTCTTCGAGGGCGTCGGCATGCGCGAGGAATACTTCGACTATCTCGACGACTGCCGGTCGCTGCAGCGCTTCCGCGTGACGAGCTGGCTGGAGCTCATGGGGTGGAAGGTGTTCCGCGGCGTGGGTCTCAAGTATCCCGAGAACTGCCTGCTCGGGGTCTACCGCGTGCCGTCCTGAGCCTTGCCCTTCGGCAAAGCTTGACGCAAAAGCGCCCACCCCTGATCCTTGTTCCCAATGCAGGTCCTGGTCGTCGGTTCTGGCGGGCGTGAGCACGCCCTCGCGTGGAAGATCGCGCAATCTCCCCTCGTCGATCGGGTGCACTGTGCGCCTGGCAATGCCGGGATCGCGGAGGTCGCGGATTGCCGTCCGGTCAAGGCCGACGACATCGACGGTCTGCTCGAACTCGCGAAGGCCGAGAAGTTCGATCTGACCGTCGTCGGGCCCGAGGCGCCGCTGTGCGACGGGATCGTGGACGCGTTCGAGCGCGAGGGGCTGAAGATCTTCGGGCCGAACCAGTCGTGTGCACGAGTCGAGGGTGACAAGGCGTTCGCCCGGGAGCTGTGTCAAAGGCATCGCATCCCGTCACCGTCGCACTGGACGTTCGAGGAGTACCCGCAGGCCAAGGCGTTCTTGGAGAACCGCGAAGAGGGTCCGATCGTCGTCAAGGCATCGGGGCTGGCCGCGGGCAAGGGCGTGACGGTCGCGGAGAGTCGGGCGGTCGCGCTCGACGCCGTGCGGGAGTGCATGGAGAGCGGGCGGTTCGGTGATGCCGGTCGGCGCGTCGTGCTCGAGGAGTTCCTCGAGGGCGAAGAGGTCTCGGTGATCTGCATCACCGACGGCGAGACGATTCTCCCGCTCGAACCCGCGCAGGATCACAAGCAGGTGTTCGACGGCGACAAGGGCCCGAACACCGGGGGCATGGGGGCGTTCTCCCCGGTGCCGTCCGTGCGGGGTCGGATCCTCGGGCAGATCGAAACCCAGGTCTTGCTGCCCGCGGTGCACGGTCTCAACCAGTCGGGCTCGGCGTTCCGCGGCTTCCTCTACGCCGGGCTCATGATGACGCACGGCGGCCCGCGCGTGCTCGAGTTCAACTGCCGCTTCGGCGACCCCGAAACGCAGCCTCTGCTCATGCGGATGAAGTCCGACATCGTGCCGTATCTGCTCGCGACGACCGAGGGCAAGCTCGGCGAGCTCGAAGCGCCGGAGTGGGATCCCCGAATCGCGGTGTGCGTGATGGCGACCGCGGGCGGGTATCCCGGCGATTACACGAAGGGCATGCCGATCCTCGGGCTCGACACGCTCGAGATCGGGCCGGATCTGCAGGTGTTCCACAGCGGCACGGCTCGTCGTGGTGGCGATGTCGTAACTGCGGGTGGTCGCGTGCTCGCGGCATGCGCGCTCGGCGAGACGCTCGACGAAGCGCGCGCGCGGGCCTACGGCGTCCTCGAGGAGATCGATTTCCACGGCATGCACTACCGCAAGGACATCGGCACGCGGATGGACGGCTAGCGATACGTCATGGAGCGCGAAGAGGAGCTGAAGGTCGTCGAGGACTACATGCGCGAGAAGGGTCTGCGCTGGACGAGCCAGCGCCGCCTGATCGCGGATGCCGCGTTCTCCACGCACGACCACTTCAGCGCCGACGATCTGCTCGACATGTGCCGAAAGCTCGACGACCGGGTGTCTCGAGCGACCGTCTATCGCACGCTCGGCATGCTCGAGGACGCGGGCTTCGTCGAAGGGCTCGATACCGGTGATGGCGGGCGTAAGTTCGAGCACGTGCTCGGGCACGAGCACCACGACCACATGGTGTGTACGAACTGCGGGACGATCATCGAGTTCGTCGACGAAGAGCTCGAGGCTCGGCAGGAAGCCGCAGCGAAGAAGTTCGGCTTCCAGATCAAGACCCACAGCCTGAAGCTGTTCGGCGCCTGCAAGGACTGCCGTGAGTGAGGTGACCGCCGCGCGGGTGCTCGTCGTCGACGACGAGCGTGACCTGGCGGAGTCTTGCGCGTTCTTCCTCCGCCGCGCGGGCTACGAGGTGGAGTGCGCGAACTCGGGGGTCGAGGCTCTCGAGCGCATGGCGAACGCGTCGTTCGGGCTCGTGATCACGGACCTCAAGATGCCGCGCATGTCGGGCAACCAGCTGCTCGCGGAGATCAAGACGCGCGATCCCGACGTCGAGGTCGTCGTGATCACCGGCTTCCCCGAAGTCGATACCGCGGTCGAGGCGATGAAGCTCGGCGCGCTCGACTACCTGACCAAGCCGTTCAAGGAGGACGCGCTGATGCAGCGCGTCGAGAAGGCGTTCGCGCACCGTGGCGTCATGGAGCAGAACGTCGCGCTGAAGGAGCGGATGCGGAAGGGAGCCGACGGCCGACGTCTGACCTACGTTTCTCAGGCGTTCGTGCGAACGATCGAGACCGTCGAGCGCGCGGCGCGCACCGATGCGTCGGTGCTCGTCATCGGCGACAGCGGTACCGGCAAGGAGCTGATCGCGCACCATCTGCACGACTGCAGCGCGCGTGCGGCGCGGCCGTTCGTGCCGGTCGATTGCGCGACGATGCCGGAGAACCTCATCGAGAGCGAGCTGTTCGGGCACGTCAAGGGCGCGTTCAGTGGCGCGGACGGTAACAAGATGGGGCTGTTCCAGGTCGCCGACGGTGGGACGCTGTTCCTCGACGAGATCGGCGAGCTGCCGCTGCCGTTCCAGACCAAGCTGCTGCGCGCGATCCAGGAGCGGCAGATTCGTCGCGTGGGTGGCAACGACTTGATCGAGGTCGACGTGCGCATCGTCGCGGCGACCAACCGGAACCTGCAGCGTGAGGTCGTCGAGGGGCGGTTCCGATCCGACTTGTTCTACCGACTCGACGTCGTGCGCATCGAGGTGCCGCGCCTCGCGGATCGCATCGAAGACATCGAGGCGCTCGCGGAGGCGTTCCTCGTGGAGTTCCGCGCGAAGAATCCGTCGTGCGTCGTCGAGCGCTTCGCGCCCGACGCGATCGCGGTGCTGCAGGGCTACGACTGGCCGGGCAACGTCCGCCAGCTGCGGAACATCGTCGAGCGGGTATGCGCCCTCGGCACGGAGCCAGCCGTCCACGCCCGCGACTTGACGTCGGACATCTCCGGTGGCGAGCCGGCCACCGGCACCGCGGCTGAGCCTTTCCAGGAGATGAAGGCCCGCAAGATCGCGGCAATCGAGAGTTCGTATTTGGTGAATCTCCTGCGGCGGCACGCCGGAAACGTCACACGGTGCGCCGCGGAAGCCGGCATGTCGCGGTCGGCCTTCCAGAAAATCATGCAGCGCTACGACATCAAGTCGAGCGATTACCGGCCCGCGGATTGATCGGGGCGTGGGTGCGCGTACGGTCTCCGCCCCTCTTCCCCTACTTCACACCGGTCCGCCCCCGCGGTCCTCCCACCATGATTGCGAAACTCACGCGATTCGTCGCGATCCTCGCGCTTTGCGCGTTCTCCCTCCCGGCGCAGGACGCGCCCAAGCCCCAAACCACCGATCTGAAGATCACGCCGTCGGTGCTCGAGAAGAAGCTCGCGCCGATGCTGCTCGCGGACGTTCAGGTCGAGGTCGATGGTTGGGTCGCGGAACTCGTCAAGCAGAACAAGGCCGTCAGCGACAAGCAGATCGAGGCCGAGCAGGCCACGGGCGCGGCGAAGAGCACCGCGCAGGGTGAGATCCAGACGCTCAGCGACGAGCGGGTTCGACTGCTCGACCGCGTCAACGTCGCGCTCGCGGCGTTCGAAGCCAAGGGCGGCGATCGCGCCGAGATCGACAAGTACATCGCGGCGTCGACCGGCACCGCACCCGACTGGTTCGATCCGACGGCCGTCTGGGCCTACGTCGTCGGCTGGGCGCTGTCGCCCGAGGGTGGCATTCGCCTGCTGATGAACATCCTCAAGTTCATCGCGACCCTGATCGTCTTCAAGTTCCTCGGCAGCATCCTGTCGAAGATCGTCCAGAAGGCCGTGTCGCGCATGAAGGGCTCGTCCGAGCTGCTGCGTGACTTCTTCGTCAACACGGTGCGGAAGGTCACGTTCTTCATCGGCATCATCGTCGCGCTGTCGATGCTCGAGGTGAACATCGGCCCGTTCGTCGCGGCGATCGGCGCTGCCGGTTTCGTGATCGGCTTTGCGCTGCAGGGCACGCTGAGCAACTTCGCGGCCGGCATCATGATCCTGGTCTACCGCCCGTACGACATCGGCGAGGTCGTGACCGTCGCCGGCACGACCGGCAAGGTCGATGCCATGAGCCTCGTCTCGACGACGCTGCGCCTGCCCGACAACCAGGCGGTCGTCGTGCCGAACAACTCGATCTGGGGGGACGTCATCACGAACATCACCGGCGCGCCGACGCGTCGCGTCGACATGGTCTTCGGCTGTGGCTACGACGACGACCTGCAGAAGACGCAGGACCTCCTCATGGAGATCGTCACCGCGCACCCGAAGGTCCACGCCGACCCGGCGCCGGTTGTCAAGGTGCACGAGCTCGCCGATTCGTCGGTGAACTTCGTCGTCCGTCCGTGGGCGAACACCGGCGACTACTGGGACATCTACTGGGATGTCACGCGCGAAGTGAAGGACCGCTTCGACAAGGCTGGGATCAGCATCCCGTACCCGCAGCAGGACGTGCACATGCACAACGCGTCGTAGGACGCCCTGCTCGCCGCGGACGCACTCCAAGGGAACGGGTGCGAACGCGGTGGTGACGGGCGCGGGTCGCGAGACCCGGACCGGGTGGCCAGCAGGTGTGAGCTGATCCGCCCCGTGCCCGTCGCGGCAAGCCGAGCCGGCTGACGACCGTCAGCGTTTGTGCACGGCTTCTCGCGCCTGCCGCGCGCGCTTCGCCGCGGCTGGTTCGATCCGCACGTTGCCGCGCTTCTGCGCCTGCGCGACGTCGGAGGTCAGCGTCCGCACCGCGGAGTCGAGCTGCTTGTCCTCGCCATCCGGCGGGTTCCACAGCGCGAGGTCCGGCGCGCAGCCGTTGAGCTCCATGTCTTCGCCCGTCGACACGAGATACCAGCCGCGCGTCGGCATCCGGACGGAGCTCCCGTCCAGCAGGCGCGCGCTGCCGGTGCTGATGACGCCGCCGGCCGTGCGCATGCCGACGAGGCGGCCACGGCCCAGCTGCTTGACGGCGTGCGAGAGGATCTCGGCGTTGGAGAACGAGTGCTCGTTACACATGAGCACGATCGGCTTCGTCCACGACGCGTAGACCTTGCGATCCTGCGGGTAGCCCTCGCCGCTGCCGCGCGACTTGGTGATCGCGTGGCGCGGCTGCGTCAGCGCGGTCAGCACGTGGTCCGTCGTGCTGCCGCCGCCATTGAAGCGCACGTCGACGATCAGGCCGTCCTTGCCGGCGCCGGCGTCGTAGAGGTCGGTCTCCATCTGTCGGAAGCTGCGCATGTCCATCCCGCGAATGTGCAGGTAACCGAGCTTGCCTTCCGACCACTCGTCGACCTTGCTGCGGTTGTTCTCGACCCACTCGTCGTATAGGAGGCCCGAGACCGACCGCGTCGGACGTACCGTGACCTTGCGCTCGTTGCCCTCGCGGTCCGTGACCGTCAGCTCGACGTCACGGAGCGTGTCCATCGTCAGCGCCGCATCGAGATCGAAGTCGCGAGTGATCGGCGTGCCGTCGATCGCGAGCAGTGTCTCGCCTTCGTGCACGCGGCTGCGCGCCTGATGGCATGGACTGCCCGGGATCACGCTTTCGACGGTGATCCCGGAGTCTTCGCGCGGGAGCACGTAGCGGAGACCGAGGTGGTAGGTCGTCGCGGACCAGTTGTTCTGATCTTCGACGTTCGGCAGCGGATCGCTGCCGCCGCGGTGGCCCATGTGCGACGCGTTGAGTTCACCGAGCATCATGTTCATGAGCTCCGAAAACTCATCGGCGCCGAGGCAGGCTGCGGCGACCGGGCGGTACTTCGCACGAATCGCGTCCCAGTCGCGGTTGTTGAGCTTCTCGTCGTAGAAGCGGTCGCGCATCGCGCGCCACGCCTGGTCGAAAGAGACCTGTCGGATCGCGCTCCAGTCGCGCGTGCGACGCACGCTGAACGCGAACGTCTTGGTCGAGCCGCGCGCGTCCATCGCGGCGGGCGTGCCGCCACCGCTGCGACCGAACGAGCGGCGCCCGCGCGACGACGTGCTGGAGCCGCTGCTCGATCCCGTGCCGACGATCTCCTTGGTCTGCCGCAGCCAGCGCGCGCTCCGAAGGCCGCTGCTCGCGAGCTTCTTCGGCTTGCCGACGTCGGGGAACTCGACCGTGTAGAAGCCGCGTTCGCCGCCGACGCTCGCGGAGAACGCGAGCTTCTTGCCATCGGGGGACCAGATCAGTCCCGACTCGGTGGAGTCCGGGTTCGAGATGCGGTGCATCCGATCGAGGAGGCCGTCGAAGTCGATCTTCACCTCGACGGGTGCGTTCTTCTTCTTCTTGTCGTCGTCGGATGCCTTCTTTGCGTTGGCGTCGGTCGCGGTCGCTTTCGGATCAGCGGTCGGCGCCGAGCCGGGCCGGCCGCGTCCGCCTCGTCGGCGGCGTCCGCCGTCACCGCTTCGTGCGCTGGGATCCGCACGTGAGCCGTTGCCACGCGACGGGCCCTTCTTCTTCATCGCGGCGATGGCTTCTTCGAGCTTCTTGTCGCGGGCGGTCTTCTCCTCGTCGCCCTTCTGCAGGTTGAGGTAGTAGATGTCGCTCTCGTCACCCTGGCGTCGGCTGACGAACGCGATGCGCTTGCCGTCGCCGGACCACACCGGGTTGCCGTCGCGGTCCGGATGGCGCGACACGTTGAACGGCTCGCGCGTGCCGTCGAGTGGCGTGATCCAGACGTCGCTGTTGTAGTCGGAGTCCTGCGTCGCGTAGACGAACCACTTCCCGTCCGGTGACCAGTCGAAGCTGGGCTGCGACCACGCTTCGACGACGCGGCGGTGATCGGTGCCGTCGGTGTCCATGACGAACAGGTCGGTGCCCTTGAGGTAGGCGATGTGCTTGCCTGCGGGGCTGAGCGTCAGCCGACTCTCGACGGCGCGGTCGTTCGTGACCTGCTGGAGTTGGAACTCCTTCGCGAGCCACCAGACGTTGTCCTCCTGCTCGTGCGTCGCTTGCCAGATGTCGACCTCGCCGCCGGCATCGCTCACGAAGAACAGGCGCTTGCCGTCCGCAGAGAACGCGACCGAAGTTTCGCGGTGGGGGGTGTTCGTGACGCGGACCGGCTCCTTGAGGATGCGATCCATGACATAGACGTCCTCACCCGCGACGAACGCCATCTGCTTGCCGTCTTCGGTGAACGCGATCGCGCTCGCGCCGCTCTCGGTGCGGCGTTCGAGCGAGTGCGTGCTCGCATCGCCGGTCGCGCGCAGCGCGACGTCGGTCGTCACGCCGGACTCGATGTCGAGAAGCTGCAGGTCGAAGCGGCGTCGATAGAGGAGCTTCTTGCCGTCTGCTGAGAGGCTCGCGAACGCGACGCCGTCGTCGCTGCGGTCGGCCTTGCCGACGTTCGTGATGCGCTTCGGCTGATGGTCGCGGAACGAGCGATAGTAGACGTCGAACGTGCCGTCGGGGTCGCTGACGAAGTAGTAACCCAGAGCGTCCGGGGCCCACATGGGATTCATCTCGGCGACGTTCTGGAACGCGGGCCGATCCCCGGTGTGTCGCTGGAAACCCTGCTGCTCGTCCCAGATCCACATCTGCGCGGCCTGTGCACCCTGGTAGCCCTTACGCGACCAGGACGAACGCCCGCGCGTGAACAGCACCTTCGACCCGCTCTTCGCGATCGCGGCGTCGGCGATGCCCGCGTCGAACAGCATGCGCTTCGGCTTCTTGCCGCGCACGTCGATGACGAAGGCGCGCCCGCTCTCCGAGTAATGGAACCCGCGGTCGGTCGTCATCCGGACGAGGAGTTCGTCGGCGTTCGCGTATCCGAGGAGTCGCTTGCTGTGCGAGTCGTGCGTCACTTGCGTCGGCGAGCCACCGCTCGTCGGCACGGTGTAGATCTGCGTCGACCCACCCCGATCGCTCGTGAATGCGATCGTGGTGCCGTCCGGGCTGAACACCGGACGCGAGTCCTCGCCGGGATGCGTCGTCAACCGACGCGCGTCACCGCCGCTCGACGGCGCGATCCAAACGTCGTCACGCCAGGCGAACGCGACGTGCGCGCCATCCGGCGAGATCTGCGGATACCGCGGCATCCGGATCGTCCGGTCCTGCGCGGCGAGGGAAGAAGCGAGTGCGAGGCACGAAAGGGACGCGATCAGTTTCATGGGGGTCGAGGGTTCTGCAATGGCCAGAACGATCCACCCCATTCTGCCGCTGCGCCGCGCATCGCAACCCGCACCGACCTCATGTCACACGATCGCGACACTCTGGTGCCCTTGCCCCTCGCCCCTGCCCAGCGCGCTCGAGTTAGAACTTCTCGTACCCTTCCGCGTCTGTCTGATCCGGGCTCGGGTAGATCAGGTAGCAGTTCTTGCACGGCCCGTGCGGGTTCTCCGTGAACACGTGCTTGCGGTAGGTCTGGTACGTCTCGCCGTTCCAGATCTCCCAGAAGCCGTGGTCCATCATGCTGCCGAAGTGCGGGATGCCCGCGAGGCAGCACGGCACGACTTCACCGTTGACGCCGATGTAGACGCGCTTCCAGAGGAACCAACACTTGATCGGCGGGGGGCCGCAAGGACGGGCGCTCGGCTTCGACTCCGCGGACGGTGCGGCGCCGTTGCCGTTGGTTGCGGCGCCGTTCGTTGGCGGCGCGTCGAGCACGAAGTTGGGCGGCATGTTGAGTCGCACGCCGAGTTCCTTCGCGACCTCGCGCGTGCGGTCCATGTGTTCGTTCGCGAACTCCTTGCACGTGCCGAGGTTCTCGTCCTTGAGGCTCGGGTGGAACGCGACGAGATGGTTGAAGATGATCTCGTCCCCGCCGAATTCGTGGACCATCTCGACGAAGCGCGGCGCCTCGGCAACCGTGCGCTTCATCATGATGTAGTTGAAGTTCATCTTCGGCCGCGCGGCTTCGGGCATCTCCATCCGGCGCTCGGCGAAGCGGCGGATGTTGTCGACCACCTCGTTGAACTCTGCGCCCGTGCGCACCGAGTTGTAGGTGTCGCGCGTTGCGCCATCCATCGAGAACGTCACGAGCTCGAGCGTCTTCAGCAGCTTCTCGCGGAACTTGCTCTCCCGCATCATCAGCGTGCCGTTGGTGACCATCTCGAGCTTGGTGTTCGTGCGCTCGAGGTCGTCGAGCTTCGACTCCATGCCGGGCGTCATCAACGGCTCGCCGAACGCCGAGAACTGCACCGTCTTCGCGAACGGGTAGAGCTCGTTCACGACCTTCTCGTAGACCTCGTCCTTCATGAACCACTTCGGGCTGTCCGGATCGAGGAACTGGTTGCACATGAAGCACTTCAGGTTGCACACCGTCGTGCCGGTCAGGTTGATCCACGTCGGCATCGCGCGGATCACCGGCGCGCACGCGTCTTCGTCCTGCTGGGCGAGTCGCGCGTTCATGTCCTTGAACTCCGGGCTGCCGAATTCGAGCTCTTGGAGTTCGGGCGGGAGTCGGTCGAGGATCGTCGGATCTGCGGGCTGCATGGGCGCTGAGATGGTAATCGACGATTCGGGGAAAGCGATCGGAGGGTGAATGGCGAGATTCCCGAGGCCTGCCGTATGCGCGATGGCATCGAGGATTCCCGATGGGCCGGGCGTTCGAGCGCGCCCAAGCCGTTCCAGAGCAACGGCCTGCACCAGTCCGGCCGGCGCGTCCCGAGGGGGGTGGGATTCCATTCCCCGTCGCTCGCTGCGGCGCGTACCATGGTCGGGACTCCAACCGATCCGAAAGGGGGCCATCGTGAATACGCTTCGCGTCCTTCTCGCCGCGTCTCTTTCCACCACCGGTTTCGCGCAGACAACCTGGGTCGTCGATTCGCTCAACGGACCCGGGACCGACTTCGATACGATTGGCGCGGCTGTGGCAGCCGCGTTCCACGGCGACACGATCCGCGTGCGCGCCGGAACCTACGGCAGCTTCACGCTCGACAAGGGGGTGCGCCTCGTCGGCGAGGGGGCGGTCAACGTGTCGGGCGGGTTTTCCGTCCTCAACCTGCCCGCGGGGACGGTCGCACGCGTCTCCAACGTGACGCCGCAGGTGGCGCACCCGCCCGCGGCGTTCGGGTTCCGCGTGCTGAACTGTGACGGGAGTGTGCATTTGACCGAAGTCGACTCACCCGACATCGGTGGGGATGCGTCGATCGCGAACAGCGCGTTCGTCACCGTGCATCGGTGCAGCCTCGTCGGCACGCTCGCCGCCGCGCTCGTCGTCGACTCGAGCACGGTTCAAGTGTCGAGCACGACGATGTACGCGTCAGTGTCCGCCTTCGACGTCGCGGGTCTGCGGTGCACGAACTCCGAGGTGAGCTTGGGATCGTGCTCTCTCGCGGGCACGACAGTGCAGCTGTTCGGTGCGCCGACGCCCGGCGTGGTCATGAACGGTGGGACGCTCCGAGTCGCGACCGATACCGAAGTGTTCGCGGGATTCGGGCTTGGTCAGGACGCGCCCGCGATCTCCGTCACGGGTGGGACCGTCGTTCGCGATCCGGATGCGAACCTCGTCCCGGTCGGCGTTTCGCCGCCGATCGCCGGCACGGTCAACCTGCTGACGCAGCGCTACGCGGCCGCGGCGATCGACGCGGCGGCGGTGGGCGGGAGCTTCGATGCGCGCTTCGTCGCGCCGCCCGGCACGACTTCGGTCACGTTCTTGGGCGCTCCGACCGCGCCGCTGCCGACGCTCTTCGGTCCGCTCGAGGTGGGAGGCTCGTTGACGGTCATCGACTCGGGCGTGATCCCTCCGGGTGGAGAGCGAGCCGTTTCGTTCTTCGTATCCGCGTCGACGCCTCCGGGTCTCGCCGTCGCGGTGCAAGGCCTCTTGCTCGAAAACGGACAGATCTCGCTGTCGTCGACGTCGACTGTGGTTCTCGGCGTGTGAAGCACGGGTGTCGCTCGGCCGGTTCTCGTAGAATCGCCAAGTGCCGGCCCGACTCCTCGGCACTCACTGCCACACACCATGCTTCACCGCACTCTCTGCGCGACCGGTCTGTTCGCGCTCTTCTCGCCGCTTGCTGCGCAGTCGATGCGCACCGTCGATGACGACGGGCCCGCGGACTTCACGACGATTCAGGCCGCGATCGACGCTTCGTCCATCGGCGACACGATCCTGGTTCAGGACGGTTCGTATCCGGACTTCACGTTGACGAAGGGGTTGATCCTCGTCGGCATCGGCGACGCCGACGTGCTGACGCTCGGCGGTGGGGGATTCACGGTCGAGAACCTGCCGGTCGGCCAATCCGCGCGCATCGTGAACCTCGGCGTCACCGCCCTGAGTCCGCTCGCGATGGCGAGCATCGTCGTGCGGAACAACGCGGGCACGGTGCATCTGACCGATCTCGGCCAGCCGCCTCTGGGAGGTCCGCTCGAGATCTCGAACAGTGCGTTTGTCACGTTGCACGGGAGCGCGATCCACGGCGGGGTGACGGGTGGCTTCACGATCGACACGAGCACCGTGCAGATCAGCGACTGCGAGATCCTCGGCTCGGGTTCGACGTCGGCGGGGGCGCCTGCGGTCGTCGTGAGTTCGTCCGACGTGCACGTCGCGTCCTCGACGTTCGCCGGATCGGCGGACCCGTTGTTCGGCGCGCACTACCCCGGGATCCAGCTGCAGTCCGGGACTCTCTGTCTCGGCGCGAACGTCAGCGTCGGCGCGGGTGCCGGCGTCGGTGCCGTGCCCGCGATCGAAACGGCCGGAGGGTTGATCACGCTCGATCCGGCGGTCGAACTCGCGGCGGTGGGAGGTGCTCCGGACATCTCCGGTCCGGCTTCGATCACGACTTCGAACCTGCCCGACACCGCGATCCTCGAAGCGACCGCGGGCGGTGGCGCGTTGACCGTGCGGACGTGGGCTCCGGTCGGCGCGTCGGCCGTGACGCTCATCGCGGATCCCGGCGGGCCGTTGCCGACGCCGTTCGGTGACCTCACGCTCTCTGGCGCTCTCCTCACGCTGGATGCCGGCACCGTCTCCGCGGCCGGGCAGCGCACGACGTCCGTGAGCGTGTCCCCGTCGACGCTCGCCGGGTTCACGCTCGCCGCGCAGGCGATCGTGCTCGATGCGTCGGGTCTGCGGCTTTCGGTCGGATCGACGGCGGTGTTCGCGGCTCCGTAGTCGGCTGAGTATGCTCGTCACCGCATGAGTCCCGTCCTCGACGTCCGTGACGTGCACAAGAGCTACGCGACGACGCGTGCCGTCGACAATCTGAGCTTTGCCGTCGAGCCGGGAGAGATCTTCGCCCTGCTCGGCCCCAACGGCGCGGGCAAGTCGACGATGGTGCGGGCGCTGCTCGGCATCGTGCAGTTCGACGGTGGTTCCATTGATTGGACGGTCGACGGTCGCTCGGGGCCACCCGCGCGTTCGAGTATCGGCTACCTGCCGGAGGAGCGTGGACTCTACAAGGATGTGCCCGTGCTGCGGACGCTGATCTACTTCGGCATCCTCCGCGGCATGACGCGCGCGGACGCACGTCTCGAAGCCGAGCGCTGGCTCGAGAAGCTCGAGCTGCAAGACCGCGCAAAGGACAAGATCGACACGCTCTCGAAGGGCAACCAACAGAAGATCCAGTTCGCCGCGGCCGTGCTGCACAGGCCGTCGTTCGCGGTACTCGACGAACCGTTCTCGGGATTCGATCCGGTCAACCAAGAGAAGTTTCTCGGGCACATCCGCGCGATGCGCGACGAGGGTGCGACGGTGTTGCTGTCCGCGCACCAGATGCAGCTCGTGGAGCGTGTCGCCGACCGCATGCTGCTGATCGATCGGGGGCGTGAGGTGCTGTCGGGCACGATCAACGAGGTGCGGGATCGGGCCGGCGCGGGGCGCCAGCTCGTGTTGGAGACGGAAGGCACCGCGGACGAAGCCGCGCTCGCCGCTTGTCCCGGCGTCAAACGTGTGAAACTCGCCGAGCCGGGTCGCGCCGTGCTCGAGCTCGAGGACGAACCCGCGCTCAACGCGACGCTCGAAGCCGTGGGACGCACGGTCCGAATCCGTGGCGTGCACGACGAGCGACCGACTCTCCACGACATCTACGTCGACGCCGTGCGCCGTCGCGAGGAGAACGCGTGATGCGGATGGCGCTCCAGGTCGCGGCGTTCGAGTTCTTGCGAGTCTTCAAGATCAAGGACGCCGTCATCACGCTCGTGCTGTTCGTGTGTGGCGCACTGTTCTACGCGTGGATCTCCGGCGAAGAGAAGCGCGTCAAGGCACCGATCAGCGTCCTCGGCGACGCGATCCAGCTCGAGAACGCGGACCACCTGCCGTTCAATTTCTTGCCCGCGGGCGCGCAGTCCGAGGACAAGCTGCGCGAGATGGCGGCATCCGGCGACGGCCCGCCGGTGCTCGTCGTTCACAGCATCGAGGACGTCGAGTTCTTCGTCAAAGACGAGCGCCCGTCCTGGTATCCGCAGCTGCTCGGCGTGATCCGCGATGCGCAACGGGTCGCGGCGATGCGCGGGTCCGGACTGTCCGAGGACGCGCTTTCACAGGTGTTCGCGGATCGTCAGGTCGAGCTCGAGGTGCACGAGCCGCGCAACGAGGCCGAGGACCAGAAGCGCGAGTCCATCGCGTTCCTGTGCGTCATGGCGATGATGCTCGGCGTCTTCATGGGCAACGTGCATCTGTTTACCGGCATCACCGGGGAGAAACAGAACCGCGTGACCGAGAGCGTGATGTCGGCGATCCCCGCGCAGACGTGGATCGACGGCAAGCTGATCGGGCTGTCCCTCGTCGCGATCTACGGCCTGCTCGTGATCGCCGTGTGCTGGTTCGTGGGGAACGAGGTCTACGGCATCTTCCGCGAGAAGTTCGTCCTGCCGCTCGAGATCGTCGACCCCGTGCAGTTCGTGGTCGTGCTCGCCTTGACGAGTCTCGGCTTCGTCCTGTGGTTCGCGTTCTTCGGCGCGATCGCCGCGACGATCGACGATCCCAACACGTCGTCGCGCAGCATGTTCATGTTCTTGCCGATGATGACGATGATCGTCGCGATCCCCGGGCTCAACGAGCCGGACGACGCGATGTTCGTGTTCTGGTCGATTTTTCCGGCCACGTCGTCGACGTGCATGCCGGTGCGGCTCGTCGTCGCGGACCCGGCATGGTGGGAGCTCGCGCTCGCGATCGGTCTCCTGCTTCCGGCGATCTGGGTGCTGCGCCGATTCGCGGGGAAGGTGTTCGCGACCGCGATGCTGACGCATGGCACGGAGTTGGGCTGGCTGGAGATCTGGCGCGTATTTCGACGGGCCTGACGCTCTGTCGCGGGTGCGGTACACTGCGCCCACCGGTCGTTTTCGTCCTTAGCCAGGAGCCCCATGTCGATGCGACTCTTCGCCGCTCTCGCCCTCGTCTGCGCTTCCACTGTCGTGGCTCAGCCGGATTGGTCCATCGCAACGAACACCGGGTCCGGTGCGCGATTCGGACACGCGATGGCATACGACGGATTCCGGGATCGGGTCGTGCTGTTCGGAGGCATCACCGCGGCGGGTCAGCAGCAGAACGACACCTGGGAGTTCGACGGGGCCTCGTGGACCCAGGTGTTTCCCGCGACGTCGCCGCCCGGTCGTGACGGGCACACGATGACGTTCAACATCGCGACGGGGCAGGTCTTCTTGTTCGGTGGGGACGGTGGCCCCGCGAACCTGAACGACACATGGGTCTACGACGGCGTCGACTGGATGCAGATCAATACGCCGACCGTGCCGCAGGCTCGGAAGTCGCACATGATCAGCTTCGACTTCTTCCGCTTCCGCGCCGCCTCGTGATACAGGGGGGAGGTGGTCTCGGCAATCCCGAGACCTGGGTTTACGAGAATCCGAACCCCGCGAGCCTAGATCTGTTCGGGTCCGGTTGCCCAGGCTCGAACGGCACGCCCTCGATCGACCTCAACCTCGGCAACGATCCGATCGTGATCGGCGTGGACTTCTACTACCAGGCGTTCTGCGTCGAGCCCACGGCGAACCCGTTCGGCGCGATCACGTCGAACGCCGCGCACGGCACGATCGGCGCGAAGTAGCGACGCGCGCGCGATTTCGTGGAATGCCGGGGGCGCTCCAGTTGTTCTGCCGTCGTGCGACGGCAGAGTGCGCCGTCGATTTCGCCCATTCGAATCCGGAGTGTTCCCATGTTCTCGCGCGTCTCGTCTCTCGTCCTCGCTCTCTTCGTCGCCGTGACGGCTTCGGCGCAGTGTCCGAACTGCAAGCGGGCCCAGGCCGCCAAGCCGCAAGTGGTGAAGGCGAAGCCCGTTGCGAAGGCCCTCGCGAAGGCCGAATCGCAGGGTGTCGTCGCCAAGGCTGTCGAGGCGAAGAAGACCGCTCGCGCGACTAGCAAGCCTCGGAAGGCCCTGCCGCTGCTGTTCAACGAGGTGTGTCCCCTGACCGGCTTCGCGACCAGCGCGAAGACGCCGACCGTCGAGCATGCAGGATACCGCATCAGCCTGTGCTGCAACTCGTGCGTGCCGCTGTTCGGGAACCTCTCGAAGAAGCAGAAGGATGGCTTCGTCGCGAATTACACGGGCGCCAACCGACGCACCGCGTTTGCAGCGGTCGCGAAGGGCGCTGCAAAAGCCGGGTGCGCGGACTGCGACGCGAAGTCGAAGGAGTGCACGGACTGCGCCGGCAAGGCCGCGCCGGCCGCTGCGAAGAACGTCACCGCGAAACCCGAGGGGACCAAAGCGGGCTGCTGTGGCGGTGCGGCCAAGGCCGTGGCGGCAAAGCCCGACTGCTGCTCGGATCAGGCGGTGTCCGCGAAGTCGGGTGCGACGAAGGCCGCTGCGAAGACGTGCGACTCGGGCTGCGGCGGTGGCGCGAAGGCTGCTGCGACCAAGTCCGCTTGCTGCGCAGACAAGAAGCCGTCCGCGACGAAGGCCCCGGCGAAGAAGTGCTGTGGCGACAAGGCCGCGGCCAAGTCCGCGAAGAAGGCTGCCAAGCAGCCGAAGATCCACTGACCGCTTAGGGGGCCATCAGCGCGAGAGCGCCGAGGGTCCCCGGAGTTCCCGTGACGCCACCTCCGGGGTGGCTGCCGCTGCCGCACAGCCACAGCCCGTCGATCGGCGTCGCATAGTGCGCGCAGGACGGCGTCGGCCGCATGAACAGCATCTGGTCGAGCGCGTGCTCGCCGTGGTGCAGGTGCCCGTTCGTGACGTGGTACTCCCGCGCGAGGTCGTCCGGGGTGAGCACCTCGCAGCCGACGATGCGGGACTTCAGGGTCGGGACGTGGGCCGCGAGGCGATCGACGATCCGGTCGCCGAGTTCGTTCCGGGCTGCGTCGGTCCAGCCGCCATCGACGTCGAACGGCGCGAAGCTCGCGTGGATCGTGACGACGTGGTGCTTGTTCGGCGCGAGGCCGGGATTCGCAATCGTGGGCACGCGCACGTCGAGCGCGGGTGTGTCGGACACCCGGCGATACTTCGCGCAGTCGAAGGCGCGCTCGAGATCGTCGAGCGTGCCGCCGCCGACCCGCGCGGCCTCGATCCGTTGGTCTTCCCGCCCAGCGAACTGCACGGAATCGCTGAGCGCGAGCCAGACGACCGCGGTCGTGCCGCGCGCGCGGACGTTGCCGATCCGCTCTTCGAGGTCGACCGGGAGCCACCCGGGGGCCAGGAGATCGAGCAGCGCGCGCTTCGGGTCGCAGGCCGCCGCGACTTGGCGGGCGTCGATCGCGTCTCCGTCCGCGAGCACGACACCGCCGGCTCGTCCGTCGCGGACGCGGATGTTCGCGACCGGTGCGTTGCAGCGGATCTCGACGCCGCGCGCTTCGCAGGCGGCGACGAGCGCGTCGATCAGCGCGGGCGCGCCGCCGACGATCTCGTTCTGCGCGCGGCACTGGTGGAACAGCAGCTGCACCGCGCTCCCTGCGGACCACGGCCCGGTGAACGTGTTCTGCACGGCCGGCGCTGCGAGCGCTTCGCAGAGCAGCTCGGATTCGAAATTCTCCTGCAGCCAGTCCGCGACGCACATCGGCGCGATCCGCATGACCTCGGTCATGTCCTTCGTGCCGAGCATGCGCAGAGCGAGCCCGCGGCGACCGAGCTCCCAGAGGCTCGCGAGCGAACTCACGTTCATCGGCGGCGGCGCGTTCTCGAGAACCGAGCGGACGAACGGTCCGACGCGGTCGAGGAAGGCGCGCCAGTCGCGATACGCCTCCGCGTCCTTCTCGGACAGCCCGACGATCTCGCCGTGCGCGCGATTCGCGTCGCGCCAGACGCGGACACCCTTGCCGGATTCGCTCGGGGCGTAGACCGGGAACTCCTCTTTCCGGAGACGCAGGCCATGGGGCGCCAGGCGGTCCGCGAGCGCGGGCTGCAGACCCGAGGTGTCCTGATGTACGCCCGGCGCGGTGTAGCCCGGATGGAACTCGCGCGCGGAGCACAGTCCGCCCGGCTGATCGCGCGCTTCGAGAACGACGACCTTGCGGCGGTCGGTTGCCAGCGTCAGCGCGGCCGCGAGTCCGTTGTGACCCGCGCCGATGACCGCGACGTCGTAGGACCGATCGCTCATCGACGTTCCTCCCCGAGCACGGCGAACGCGCACATCGCGCCGGGTGAGCCCATGATGCCGCCGCCGGGATGCGTACCCGACGCGCACATCCAGAGGTTCCGGATCGGCGTGCGGTAGCGTGCCCAGCCCGGAGCGGGACGCAAGAAGGCGAGCTGCTCGAGACTGAGCTCACCGTGGAAGATGTTGCCCTCGGTCAGCCCGTAGGTCTGTTCGAGGTCCCACGGGGTCAGCACGTGCCGATGCAGGATGATGTCCTTGATGTTCGGCGCGTACTCCGCGAGGTGGTCGATGACCGCGTCGCCGAACGCCTCGCGCAGGTTCTCCCAGTCCTGTGGGCCGTTCTTGAGCTTGTAAGGGGCGTACTGCACGAACATCGACATCGTGTGCTTGCCCGGCGGCGCGACCGACGGGTCGTTGAGCGACGGGATCACGATGTCCATGAACGGCTTCTTCGAGAACTCGCCGTACTTCGCGTCGTCGTATGCCCGTTCGAGCGTGTCGATGTCCGGCGCGATCGTGATGTCGCCGTAGAGGTGGCGGCCGACGCCCGGCTTGCAGGTGAACTCCGGCAGCGCGTCGAGCGCGAGGTTCACCTTGCCGGAGCTGCCGCGCATCTTGAAACGCTTGATCTGCGTCGTGAACTCACTGTCGAGGTTCTGTTCGCCTACGAAGCCGAAGAACGTGCGGTGCGGGTCGCAGCCGGAGATCACGGTGTCCGCGTGCAGCTGATCACCATTCTCGAGGACGACGCCGGTCGCGCGGTCGCCGTCGAGAATCACGTGCTCGACCGCGGCCTCCGTGCGGATCTCCGCGCCGAAGCTGCGCGCCGAGCTCGCGATGGCCTCCGCGACCGCGCCGGTGCCGCCGCGCGGCAGGCCCCACGCGCGGAATGCGCCATCGATCTCGCCCATGTAGTGGTGGAGGAGCACGTAGGCCGTGCCCGGCGAGCGGATGCCGAGGAACGTTCCGATGATGCCGCTGACCGACATCGGCGCGATCAGGTGCTCCGACTCGAACCACTCGGAGAGGAAGTCGACCGCGCTCATCGTCAGCATCTTGACGTGCGCGGCGGTCCAGTCGTCGCCCTTCTGCGTGATCGTCTTGCCGAGGCCGAGCAGCTTGAACAGCTCGCGCGGGTCGAACGACGACGGGTCCGGCGGCGGCTGGTCGATGATCGGCTTGACCTGCCGACCGAGCTCGCTCATCGCCTGGCCGAACATCGGGTAGATCTCGGCGTCGCGCTGCGAGAACTGCGCGATCGCGCGGCGCGTGCGTTCGGGGTCGGCGTCGCGCAGCAGGTAGCGTCCGTCCGGGAACGGCGTGAACGTCTCTTCGAGCGGGATGACCTCATACCCGTGCTTCGGCAGGTTCAGGTCGCGCACGATCCACGGGCGCAGCAGGGACACGACGTAGGAGCACGCCGAGAAGTGGAATCCGGGGTGGATCTCTTCCGTGATCGTCGCGCCGCCGACGAGGTGTCGGCGCTCGAGCACGACGACCTTCTTGCCGGCCTTCGCGAGATAGGCCGCACAAGTCAGCGCGTTGTGGCCGCCACCGATCAAGATCGCGTCGTAGCGATTCGCCTTCGCCATCAGGGCTTCCGCTTCCTGGTCGGGTTGAAGAACGGCATCGGCACGATCATCGCCTTCGTCGTGCGCCGTTCGAATTCGACGGTGTGTTCGATCTGAAGCTCGTTGCCGAGCGCGGCGTCTTCGAGTCGCACGGTCGCGAGCGAGAGCTGCTTCTTGAGAAGAGGAGACCAGGTGTGGCTCGTCGCCTGTCCGACCTGGCGTCGGCCGCGATAGACGGGCAGCGCGGATCGGCACGCCTCGGCCGGCAGATACGTCGGCAGGCCGTAGCTGTCGTAAAGCGCTTCGAGCGTCGCCCAGTCGACCTCAAGGCCGACGAGCTGCCACGCGCTGCCGTACTTCTTCTCCCGACGCAGTGCGTCCTGGCCGATGAACGGGTCGCGCTCGAGATCGATCGTCCAGCCGAGACCGATCTCGTTGGGGGTCGACTTGCGCGACTCGAGCACGACGCGTGGGGCCGAGAAGTAATCGACCCCGGCGAGCACGAAGCCCGCTTCGATCCGCGTCATGTCGAGCGCGTCGAGGCCGCAGGGACGTAAGCCGAAGGCCGTGCCCGCGGCGACGAGCGCGTCCCACATCCGCAGTGCGTTCTCGCTCTGCGTCCAGATCTCGTATCCCAGGTCGCCGGTGTAGCCCGTGCGGGTGATCCACACGTCGACGCCGTCGAGCTTCGCAGTGGTCACGCGGAAGAAGCGCAGGCCGTCGAGGTCCGCATCGCTGCAGGCGGCGAGCACGGCGCGGGCGTTCGGGCCTTGCAGCGCGAGGGCCGCGAGGCTCGCCGAGGCATCCTCGATCCGGACCTGCATGCCGCGGCCCAGCCGCTGCAGCCAGTGCAGGGTCGGTTCCGCTGCGGTCACGCGATACCAGTCCTCGTCGAGCCGAGTCACGGTGCCGTCGTCGATCACCTTGCCGTGATCGTCACACCAGCAGCAGTAGGTGACCCGCCCGATGCGCAGTTTCGCGATGTCGCGCACCATCATCCGCGCGAGGAGCCGCGCCGCGTCCGGGCCGCGGACTTCGTACTTGTAGAGCGGCGAGACGTCGATCAGTCCGGCGCTCTGCCGGAACGCGTAGTACTCCGGCTCGTGCGAGTGCGCGTAGCGGCACACGGCCGCGTGACCGGCCCAATCCTTCCACTGGTAGCTCGTGCACAGGGCGGCGGTGCGCTCGTGGAAGGGGGTGTGGAGGGGCATCTGCGGTGTTCGTACTCGTGGTACGTGGCGTGCGCAAGGTCGTGATCTGTCGAATCGATCCGCACGCGCTACGATCTCGGAGCGGTGCTGGAGCCCACAATGAATCGCCTCATGACAGCGTCATCCCTATCGCGCTGCTGCCTGGTCGCTCTCCTGATCGGCGCAGGGTCGACTGCACAGAAGCCACCGATCCGGATCAACTCCGATCCGGCACAAGTCGGCGAAGTGAATCTGCCGGTTCTGGCGGAGTCGGATGGCGTCACGTACGCGGCTTGGAATGACAATCGGAGTGGATCCTGGGCGATCCGATTCAGTCGGTCGGAAGATCGAGGGGCGACGTGGTTGACGTCCGACGTTCCCGTCGGGCCGGCTTCGATGTTGGTTGGGCCTCGCATTGTGGCCGTCGGGAGCTTCGTGTTCGTGTGCTGGATCGGAGACGAACTCGGTGGGTATCGCGTGTCGTGCAACGTGTCCCACGACCGCGGAGCCACGTGGATGTCTTCGCCGCTGCGCGTCGACGCGGGCAGTGCGATGACCCAGCCGCCGGACCGGCTCGGCATCGCGTACGCGGCCGGCCGAGTTCACGTGACGTGGGACGACGACGGCGGCGGAACGCTGGACGACGTCGTGGTGCGGTCCTGGCGAATCGTCGAGAACGACTGGCTCGGTCCGTCGCAGGTGGTCGGGTCCGGCTCGGAGCCGCGGGTGTTCGCGACGGATCAGGCCGTGCACGTGTTCTGGCTCGATAGTGGACTCGACTATCGGCGCTCGGCGGATGGTGGCGTGACGTTCGAATCGGCGGCCGACCTCGTCCCGCCCGGTCCGATCGCCGAGTTCGATTGCGTCGCGATCGGAGGATCCGTCCACGTCGCGTGGATTCGGATCTCCGGGAGTGCTGCAGACGTGTATCACCGGCGCTCGCAGGACTCAGGAGCCAGCTGGTCCGGGCCGATCCAGCGAGTCTCGGATCCCTCGGTTGCGTCGGCGCGGACGTTCCTTCGCATCGCCGCGGCGGAGGCGTGCGTCTACGTCGGGTGGACGGACAGTCGTGATGCGCCTTTGGGGTCGATCTACGTGCGGCGATCGACCGACTTCGGGAACTCCTGGGGCGACCTCGAGACGCGAATCACGGACGACCCGACGACGACGAAGCTGGGGCTGTTGTCCTTGCGGTATTTGACGGCGCTCGTCGCCGAGGCCGACACCGTGCACGTCGCGTGGGACGACTCGCGAGAGTTTGGATTCGCGTTCGACACCTTCTACCAGCGCTCCGACGACTACGGGGCTTCATGGTTGGAGAGCGATGTCGCACTCGGGTCCGGCGCTGCGTTTTCGTCGACCTTCCCGCAGATGGTTCTCGTCGAGGGAGCGGTCGGGGTCGCATGGGGTGGGGCCTCGCCACTCGCCAACGATGTCTCGTTCACGATCGCCTCCGGCGTGCAGCCGTACGGTGCGGGTGGCGCCGGCGCCAGCGGCGCGGTACCCGAAGTCGACGCGTCGGGGTTCGCGATGGTGGGCGGGGAGCTGGAACTCGAGCTGACGCATTCCGTGTCTCTCGCCCCATCGGCGCTGTTGATCGGTTTCGAAGCGTCGTCGCGCATCGCGTTGCCGCTGCTGGGCGGCACGCTCCTGGTGAACCCCGCGACGTCCGTGGCGATGACGACCGAGGTGGACGGCTCTTGGGTGATGCCACTGGGCGTCCCCGACGCGCAACAGCTGCTGGGTCTCAACGTGAACTGCCAGGTCTGGGTCCTTGATCGCGGCGCGCTTTCCGCGTTTGCGCATTCGAACGGCATCGAGGTTTGGCTCAACTAGTCGTATGGATTTGCGATCGGACTTCGATCCCACGCTCCCGATCGAGGCGGCGCGGACGCCGCCCACGTCGTGGTATCTGCGTCCCGAGTTCCACGAGCGCGAGCTCGCGTCCGTATTCGGTTCACGGTGGCACTTCGCCGCGCGCGTCGAGCAGCTGACCGCGCCTGGCGCGTTCGTCGCCACCGAGGTCGGCGATCAGCCGATCGTCGTGGTGCGCGGCGAGGAAGGAGAGCTGCGCGCGTTCCACAACGTGTGTCGGCATCACGCGGCGTGCGTCATGCAGGGTGCGGGCACGGCCGATGCGCTCGTGTGTCCGTACCACGGCTGGACCTACGGATTGGACGGCGCGCTGCGGACGGCGCCGGCGATGGGGCGTATCGACGGCTTCGATCGAGATGCGATGGGCTTGCCGTCCGCCGCGGTCGCCGCATGGGGACCGTTCGTGTTCGTCTCTCTCGCGGAGCAGCCCGGCGATCTGCACGCGGAGCTGGCGCCGTTGAATTCGTTGCTCGAGGCGAGCGGCTGGGGCGACCTGCAATACTACGGCAGCGGCATCTACGAGCTCGAGTGCAACTGGAAGGTCTATGTCGACAACTACCTCGACGGCGGCTACCACATCGCGCACGCCCACAAGAGCCTCGACGCCGAGCTCGACATGGCCGACTATCGGACGGAGTGCCACGACACGTGGTGCGTTCAGCTGTGCGCCGACAGCGGCAGCGATCGCCTCGAGGGCGGCGCGATCTACGCGTGGCTCCACCCCAACTTCATGATCAACCGCTACGGCCCGATCATGGACACGAACCTCGTCGTGCCGCGTGGACACGACCGCTGTGAGGTACGCTACGACTACTGGTTTCGGGAGGTCGAAGGCGCGGACGCGGAGGTGTTCATCCGGGAGAGCCTCGCGCAGACAGACCGGATCCAGCAGGAAGACATCGCGCTCTGCGCGAACGTGCAGCGCGGGATGCGGTCCGTGAGCTACGACCGCGGGGTGTACGCGAAGAGCGAGACGGGCATGTATCAGTTCCACCGCCTGTTGGCGGGGGACCTGCTCACGGCCGAATGATCTCGACGACCGGGTTCGACAAGAACAGCGTTGCGCCGTCGAACGTCACGTACTGGAAGTCCAATTGCTGACCGATCTGCGACGGATTCGTCGGCAGGTTCAACGCGACGCCCAGCGAGCCCGATGCGACGGCAATCGCGGTGATCGGTGCGAACGGGCTGAGGAACAGTTCGTTGCCGAGAACGCTGGCCGGCGCGGCCGGCGCTGCGATCAGCAGCGCGGCGTTCGAGATCAATGCCGGTGTGAACGTCAGCACGTAGGCCGAGCCGGGGCGCGGTGGTCGCACCGAATCCAGGGTGCGGTCCGATTGTGGCGATGGAACGAGACCCCTGTCCGGGTCGGATTCGAGTCGCGTTCTCGAATCTCGGGCCACCGGTGGGGCGTCGTGCGTAGGCTTGGATCGGGAGGGATCCTGATTCCGGAGTTACCACATGCGCAGCCTCGCCCCGCTCGCTCTCGCCACCCTCGTCCTGTCTCCCGTTTCGATCGTCGCGCAAAAGCCGGAGATCGTCCTCGACTCCGGACCCGTCGGGGCCGGCTTCGTCGGCGCCCCGTCGATCGTCGCCGACGGCGAGCACGTGCACGTCGCCTGGGACGAGAACCGGAATACGCTCGACGCGATCTACTACAGCCGCTCGGTGGACGGTGGATCGACCTGGTTGCCCGACGTGCCGCTCTCGGTTTCGACGCTGGATCTGCAGACGTTCGAACCCGAGCTCGCGGTCAGCGGGTCCACGGTGTGCGCGGTGTGGACCGATCGGCTGAACAACGTCGTGGACGTGCGCTTCAACCGGTCGTCGGACGGTGGGCAGACGTGGCTCCCCACTCCACTCCGCGTTTCGAGTGCACCGCCCGGAGGGCCCAACGCGTTCGCGCCCGAGATCCACGTCGACGGCTCCACCGTGCACGTCGTGTGGGCGGATGAGCGCGCCGGTCAGTCGCAGATCTTCGTGCGCACGTCGCTCGACGGCGGCGTGAATTGGACGGGGCCCGAACAGGCGATCGGGACGGGGCGGTTCCCCGAGCTGGCCGTCGTGGGCTCGACGCTCTACGTCGTTTGGTACGACTTCAACGACATCTACTTCGGCCGCTCGCTCGACAACGGCGTGATGTGGTCGACCCCCGTGCAGGTCGACGACGACGCGACCAACCAGGTGCTGCTGCCGCAGATCGCGGCATCGGGATCGAACGTCTACTGCTGCTGGACCGATTCAGGCGGCGGCAACTCGTTCATCTTGTTCGACCGCTCGACGGACGGTGGTGTGACGTGGAACGTCGATCGCCAAGTCACGCCGCAGATCACGATCGTGGGCTCCGGGTCGCCGATGGTCGCGGCCGTCGGGGACGTCGTGTACCTCGCGTGGAACGATGCCCGGCACTTCGGGCTGTCCGACATCTACTTCAACCGCTCCCTCGATCAGGGCGCGACGTTCCTGCCGCAGGACATCCGACTCAACTCGGACCTGCCGGGCTTCGAGCCCGCGTGGATCACGGACCTGGTCGCGCAGGATTCACACGTGCATGCGGTGTGGTATGACCGCCGCGCGACCTTCCTCGCGGGTCGTCCGCACTACAACCGTTCGACCGACTTCGGCGCGACCTGGCTCGCCGAGGACATCCCGATCGGACCGGGCGGGGCAACCTTCGGCGCGGTCTCGACTCGCCTGGCGTTCATCGGCTCCAGCATCGGTGCGGTGTG
Source organism: Planctomycetota bacterium (assembly GCA_028281765.1). GTDB lineage: Bacteria > Planctomycetota > UBA1135 > UBA1135 > UBA2386 > JANQJF01. Next base: position 56,943 of record JANQJF010000068.1, read on the forward strand.
GTCCCAAGGGGGGACGGTGTCGGTCGAGGATCTCGTGTTCTCGATCCTGTCCGGCGCGCAATCGTTCGGATTCGGGACGCCGGGAACCGGCGGCGCCGTTCCGGAACTTGCCGAGCAAGGCCTCCAGATGCTCGGTCAAGTCACGACGCTCGACGTGACAAACGCGCTGTCGTCCTCGCCCGCAGCGATGCTCCTCGGTCTTGGCGTCGATTCGCAGGTCTCCGTGCCGCTGCTCGGCGGGACGCTGCTCGTCACGCCGCAGTTCGCGCTGCCGTTCCCTGTTGGCGCGGGGACGGCGTCGTTGCCCATCGCCATCCCGGACGACCCCGCGTTCGGCGGGGCGAATCTGAACTTCCAGGCGTGGGTGCTCGATGCCGCGGCGCCGGGTGGCTTCGCGATGACGAACGGTCTCGAAGTCTGGGTGAACTGAAGTCCGGAACCGTCTCCCGCATCCGGCACCGGACGTTCGGCCAGTCGCGGTTCTCGGCTCGCGTAATCGTGCTACGGCACGCTACGCCCCCCGCGCCTCGCGCACCATCCGCTCGAATACCATCATCCCGTCCGCATTCGCGGGCAACCCGCTCCGTCGCCATGCCGGCATGTGGAACGGGCGATACGCGCGGTCCGGGTGTGGCATGAGCCCGAGCACGCGACCCGTGACGTCCGTCAGTCCCGCGAGCCCGAGCGGCGAACCATTGGGGTTCTCGGGGTAGGTCGTCGTCGCGTCGCCGCCTTCGTCGACGTACACGAACGTCGCGAAGCCTTCGTCGCGCAGCATCCGGCCGAACTCCGGCGTCTTCGGCTGCAGGTAGCCCTCGCCGTGCGCGGCTGGGCACTGGATCGTCAGGCCTTCGTCCAAGAACACGCAGCGGTTCGGCAGCGTCTTCATCGTGACCCAGCGGCACTCGTAGTGGTCGCTGAGGTTGTGCGACAGCGTGACCTCCTGCTCGAGCGTCTTGCCGTCGGTGCTGGCGCGCGGCAGGAGGCCGAGGCGCACGAGCACCTGGAAGCCGTTGCAGATGCCGAGGGCGAGGCCGCCGCGGTCGATGAACTGGAGCAGCTGGTCGCCGGCGCGCTGGCGGAGCTCGTTCGCGAGCACGCGGCCGGCGGCGATGTCGTCGCCGTAGGCGAAGCCGCCGGGGACCGACAGGATGTCGAACTTCTCGAGCTGCGTCGGGTCGGCGACGAGCTTCTTGACGTGCAGGTGCTCGCACGACGCGCCGGCGCGTTCGAACGCGTCGAACGTCTCGCGTTCGCAGTTGATGCCGGGGGCGCGGAGGATCAGGACCTTGGGCTGGCTCATCGCGTCGCCTCCGTCATCGTGCCGTCGAGATCGAGCGTGTGCTTGAACGCGTGCACGCAGTCGGCGAGCCGGATGTCCGCGACGGTTTGGCCGCCGTGGTCGAACGTCAAGGTGTTCGAGTCGTCGACTTCGCCGATCCAGGAGAACGCGACGCCGAACAGATTCGCCTCGACGTCTTCGACTTTGTCGGGTGGCACCTCGATCAGGAAGCGCGACTGCGACTCGCTGAACATCAGCTCCTCGGCGCTCAGCGCGTCGTCGGCGACGACGGCGCCGAGGTCGACCTTGCAACCGAGTCGGCCGCCGATCGACATCTCGGCTGCGGCCGCTGCCAGCCCGCCTTCGCTGAGGTCGTGGCATGACACGATCGCGTGCGAGGCGATGGCGCGCGCGGTCGAGTCGAGGATCTCCTTGCCGCTCTCCGCGTCGACGCGCGGCACGCACGCGCCGAGTTCGCCGCGGGTCTTCCAGTAGACCGAGCCGCCGAGCTCGCGCTTGGTGACGCCGATGACTGCAATCTTGTTGCCGGCCGTCTTGAAGTCGGTCGTGATCGTGCGCTTGACGTCGGGGATGACCGACATCGCGGTCACGAGGATGCAGCCCGGGATGGAGATCGTGCGGTCGCCGGCGTTGAACTCGTTGTTCAGCGAGTCCTTACCGGAGACGAACGGCGTGCGGTAGGTCTCGGCGACGTGGCACAGCGCGCGCGTCGCGACGACGAGCTCGCCGAGGCGTTGCGGGTCGGCGCAGTTGCCCCAGCAGTAGTTGTCGAGGACCGCGGTGTGCTCGGGGTCACCGCCGGCCGCGACGATGTTGCGCATCGCTTCGTCGATCGCGCACTCGGCCATCGCGGCCGGATCGATGCGGGAGTACCGCGGGTTGAGACCGCTCGACAGGACGATGCCGCGCTCGGAGTTGAGCTTCGGCGCGATCACCGCCGCGTCCGCCGGGCCGTCATTGCGCACGCCAACGAGCGGCTTGCCGGCGCTGCCGGCCTGCACCTCGTGGTCGTACTGGCGGACGATCCACTCCTTGCTCGCGACGTTCGGATCGGCGAGCACGTTGAGCAGCGCCTGGCCGTGGTCGGTTTCGGCCGGCAGGTTCGGTTCCGCGACCGACTTCGCGACGAAGTGCGCCTCGCGCTCGAACTCCGGCAGCCCGTCGTGCAAGAACGCGAGGTCCATGTCGCCGTGGACGACGTCGCCGTACTTCAGCACGAGGCGACCGGTGTCCTCGAAGTGGCCGAGGACGGTGCCTTCGACGTCTTCCTCGTCACAGATCTCGAGCACGCGCGCGACGTGCTCCTGCGGCACCGCGACGACCATGCGCTCCTGGGCTTCGCTGATCCAGATTTCCCAGGGAGCGAGTCCTTCGTACTTCAGCGGCACGGTCTCGAGCTGCACGGTGGCGCCGAGGCCTTCGGCCATCTCGCCGACCGCCGAAGAATAGCCGCCGGCACCGCAGTCCGTGACCGCGGAGAAGAGTCCTTCGTCGCGCCCGCGCAGCACCGCGTCCATCGCCTTGCGCTCGGTGATCGGGTCGCCGATCTGCACGGCGCCGCTCGATACCGACTCACTCTCGGTGTGCAGCTCGAGCGACGAGAACGTCGCGCCGTGGATGCCGTCGCGTCCCGTGCGACCTCCGATGCTGACGATCGCGTCGCCGGGGTTCGGCTTCTTCGCGACCTTGTTGCGTGGGATCACGCCGACGTTGCCGACGTAGACGAGCGGATTGCCGACGAAGTCTTCGTCGAAGTGCACGGCGCCGTGCACGGTCGGGATGCCCATCGGGTTGCCGTAGTCGCGCACGCCCGCGACGACGCCGCGGAGGATGCGCTGCGGGTGCATGCAGCCCTCCGGGACGTCCTCGTGCTTCATGTCGAGCGGGGCGACGCAAAAGATGTCGGTGCTCGCGACCGGGCGCGCGGCGAGGCCGGTGCCGAGCACGTCGCGGATCACGCCGCCGACGCCGGTGCCGGCGCCGCCGAACGGCTCGATTGCCGATGGGTGGTTGTGCGTCTCGACCTTGATGCAGACGCAGTCCTCGTCGTCGAACGTGATCACGCCAGCGTTGTCGACGAACACGCTGACGCAGAAGTCGCGGTCGAGCTCGTTCGTGACGCGCGCGATCTCGGACTTCAGCAGGTTATCGATGATCTCGTCGCCGAAGCGGATCTTGCCGGTCAGCGTCTTGTGCTTGCAGTGCTCGGACCAGGTCTGCGCGATCGTCTCGAGCTCGGACTGGGTCGGCTCGCGGCCGGCCTCTTCGTAGTGCGTTTGGATCGTGCGCATCTCGCGTACGGTGAGCGCGAGGCAGGCGGTCTTGCTGAGTTCTTCGAGCGCCGCGTCGTCGAGGCTGCGGATCACGATCTCGTGCGGGTCGAGGTCGGGTGCGCCGCCGGCGCCGGGCAGTCCGGCCGGCGGGCCGTCGAGCGTGACGTCTTGGATCACGTCGTTCGCGAGTGCGGTCGCGGCCGCGTTGCGCAGCGCGCCGGGGTCGATGTCGTCCCCGACGCGGAAGCCGCGGTAGGTCCCGGCCATCACCTCCGGCATGCCGCTGTCGACGAGCGCCTTCTGCACGGAGTGGGCGACGTTGTCGGTCACGCCCGGCCGCGGCACGACCCGGACTTCGCCCGGAGTCGCAGTCCCGGCCTCGCCCGGAGCGAGGATTGTGGCCGTTTCGCAGATCGGATCGGCCAGCACGCTCGACGTGAAACGGCGCACGTCGTCCTCGCCGAGATCCGCCCCGAGCAGGTATCCCCGGTGGGAGCGCACCGGGGCCGAGAGCTCCAATCCAGCCGCCGTCAGGGCGTGCCGGGCCGCGTCTCCAGCGGGATCCGGCAGGTCCTCGCGGACGCGAACTTCCACGCGCCATGCATCCATTGGCGGGAGAATGTCACACTGCGAGGCGGCTCGCGAGTGATAATTCGGGCCGCGGAGACTATCACATCCGCACCCCATACACGGGGGAACAGAGACGCAGGATCCGCCTGATGACCGAAACCGAAGCCAAGCCCAGCGAATCGAGCCAGAACGGACTGGCGTTCGAGCGCCCGCTCCTCGAGATGCGCGAGAAGATCGCCGAGCTCCAGCAGCTCGCGAAGACCACGCACCTCGACCTCGGCGGCGAGATCGAAGCGCTGCAGAAGCAGCTCGAGGAGCAGACCGCGGCCGTCTACAAGAAGCTGACGCCGTGGGAGATGGTCAAGGTCGCGCGCCACGCCGACCGCCCGCTGACCGGCGACTACATCTCGCTGATGCTCGACGACTTCACCGAGCTCTACGGCGACCGGCTGTTCCGCGACGACCGCGCGATCGTGACGGGTCTCGCGACTCTGCGCGGGCGGCGCTTCATGCTCGTCGGCCACCGCAAGGGCAAGAGCGTCAAGGATCGCCTCGCGTGCAATTTCGGTTGTGCGCACCCGGAGGGCTACCGCAAGGCGCTCGCCAAGATGAAGCTCGCCGAGAAGATGAACATCCCGATCGTGACGTTCATCAACACGCCGGGCGCGTATCCCGGCATCGGTGCGGAGGAGCGCGGCCAGGCCAGCGCGATCGCGCGCAACATTTTCGAGATGTTCTCGATTCGCGTCCCGATCATCGTGCTCGTCATCGGTGAAGGGGGCTCGGGCGGCGCGCTCGGGATCGGCATCGGCGACCGGGTCGCGATGCTGCAGTACGCGTACTACTCCGTGATCTCGCCGGAAGGCTGCGCCGCGATCCTGTGGAAGAGCGGCGAGAAGGCTCCGGATGCCGCGGCGGCGCTGAAGCTGACAGGCGCCGATCTGCTGAAGAACGGGCTGGTCGACGAGGTGATCGACGAGCCGCTCGGTGGGGCGCACCGGGACGAGAAGCAGATGATGGAGGCGGTCGGGGATTACATCTGCCGCTGGATCGACGAGTTGAAGGAGCGGCCGGTGGAGGAGCTGCTGGAAGCGCGGCAGGAGAAGTTCCGGAACATGGGGCAACCCCCAGGCGTCTGAGCGCAAAGCGCTCGACGCCTCCCGTGCAACGTGAACGGGCCCGTGCCCGTGTCCGGGGCGCGGTGAGGCAGGGGCGAGCGGGGCGCGGTCGGGCTCGGGCGAGGCCGGGCGCGGGCACGGGCACGGCGTATTCCGTCGGCTTCGCCGACGGAATACGGAAGTATCACGCCCCCTCACCCGTTTCCCTCCAGAGCAATGAGAACCCTGGAGGCAAACCGATGAACTTCCGCACCGCCACCCTCACCCTTCTCCTCACGGCCGCGCCATCGACGCTTGCGGCCCAAGACTCCCAGCCCGCGCCCGCCCCCGCGAAGGCCGCCCACTCCATCGACGACCTGATCGAGCAGCTCGGTCACGACAGCTACAAGAAGCGCCGCGCCGCGACGAAGGCGCTCGTCGAGCTGGGGCAGAAAGCGAAGGACGAGCTCGAGGCTGCCGCGGAAGACCACGACGACCCCGAGGTGCGGATGCGCGCCGAGCGGGTCCTCGGCAAGATCGAGCGCAAGGCGGCGGCGAATGAGGATCGCGCGCAGGACCTGGCCGAGACGCTGCGCGGACGACTGAAGCCCCGCGGCAAGCGCATCATCCCGCCGCTGCGTGTCGACAAGTTCGACAACGACCAGCTGCGTGACATGATCGACGACATGATCAAGAAGCAGCTGCCCGATCACCAGCGTCTGATCGAGCGGCAGCGCGAGCTCATCGAGAAGCTCATGAAAGACCTGCCCGGCGAGCTCGACGTGCGGTGGCGCGACGACCTCGGTGTGCCGCAGGCCCCTGGTCAGCGTTCGTCGTCGAGCAAGATCAGCATCGAGCAGGGCCCGGACGGCGTGCGCGTCGAGGTCCAGTCGGACGACGACGGCGAAGGGGAAGCCAAGGTCTACGAAGCGCCCGACATGGAGTCGTTCAAGAAGCAGTATCCGGACATCGCGAAGCAGTACTTCGGCGGCGACGGCAAGCGCGGCTTATTTCGCTCCGGTCCCGAGTTCCGTCGTGGTTTCACGTTCGAGATGCCGAACGAGATCAACATGCCGAACGTCACCGAGACGGCGCCCTACTTCACGTGGCGCGATCTCGACACTGCCGAAGCGGCTCCGGCAGCTCCTGCCAAAGGTCGCCGACTCGGCGTCTACGTCGACGACCTCGCGCCTGCCGTCGCGGATTTCCTCGGCTTCGAGAAGGGCGAGGGCCTGAAGGTCACGTCGGTCGCCGACGACTCGCTCGCGAGCGAGATGGGCGTGCGTGAGAATGACGTGATCCTCGAGATCGGCGGCAAGTCGATCGGCTCCCGTGCCGACGTCGCGACCGCGCTCGGCTCGATCAAGGCCGGTGAGCCGGTCGAGGTGACCGTGAACCGCCGCGGCCGCGAGGTCGAGCTCGAGGCCAAGAAGCGGATTACGGCCGAGACGGCCAGCGAGGCGGAGGCCCCGAAGGAGCCCAAGACGCGCAAGAAGCTCCAGCGGCGCAAGAAGTGAGCCCGATGCGCCGGAGCGGATCCGGCGACGTGGGAGAGACGCACGCGGCGGGATGGTTCCCGCCGCGTCGCGGTTAAGCTGGTGCCGCTCCATGAGTGCGCACGAGACGGCCAACGAGGAAGAGTTCGACGTCGCGGGCTTCTCGATTGTCCTCTTCGTCAACGACAATCGACCAGCGGTCCGCGGGGAGCTGACCGCCGTCCTCGAAGAAGGGTTCGGCTGTTCGCTCCAGGCGATCGAGACCGACCCGCTGCCGCTCGGCGATCGCCAGGCCGTGCTCACCGCGCTCGAGTCCGTCGAGTCGATCCTTGATGAGGGGCACGGCGCTTTGTTCGAGAGTGCCGGCGTGCTCAAGGTCGTGACGCCGGAGGCGGGCATCATCGTCGTCGAGCAGGTGCCGGTGCCGTACTTCGTCGACTCCCGCGCGGCCACCGCGCCGATCGATGACGCGCACCTCGCGAAGGCGATCGAAGAGCACCAGGGCTTCATCGAGGTCGGCATCCTCGGACTCGACGTCGTCGACGACCCCGCGGATGCGACGCGTCGCGTGTGTCGCCTTGCCGCCGGCCTGTGCCAATCCGATGCGGTCGTCGCGCTCGCCGTGCCGGACAGAGAGCTGATCGCGGTCAACCGGCCCGAGATCGTCGACCGGCTCTACGGGCGAGACCCGTTCCAATGGCCGATGGCGCAGTCCGTGGACGCGCGTCGGATGGATCTCGAGGATCCCGACTTCGATCGCGCGACCGCCGACGCGCGCGCGCACTGGTCCGAGTTCGAGGCCGCGTTCGCCGCGTCGCGCGAAGGCGATGCGTTCTCGGTCAAGCTCGGCGTCTTCGAAGGCGACGTGTGTGAGAACCTGTGGTTCTGGGTGCGCGCGATCGAGGGCGAGTTCCTCGAGTGTGAGCTCGAGAGTGAGCCGATCTATCTGCGTGGGATTCTGCGGGGGGATCGGCGGCGGATTCGGGCGGGGGAGATTTTGGATTGGGTGCATACGACGGGGGATGGGGAGACCTTTGGGGGGTTCACGTTGTCGGCGGGGTGATCGGTTCGGGCCTGGGAACGGGAGCGAGAACGGGCGGGCTACGGGTCACCACCGCGCAGGCGCACGCGCAACACGGGATCTTGGCGCGTTGGTGCGCCTGCGCTTGCGCGGTGGTGACCCGTGCCACGCTCGTGCCCGGTCCCGCGCGCCGTTCCCGAACGACCGGAACCCAACACACTTTTTTCCCAATCCACCCAAGCGCGGTGCCCCGCCTCGGGATCCAACCCCCTGACCCCCGATGAGCCCGACGGACCACGCACTTCTCCAGGCCACCGCGGCCGGTGACGACCGCGCGTTCCGTCAGCTCTTCGACCGTCACCACGGAGCGGCCGTGCGGCTCGCTCGACGCGTTGCGGAGCATCCCGAGGATGCCGATGACGCGGTACAGGAGGCGTTCCTGGCCGTTCATCGTCACGCCGCGACGTTTCGAGCGGACGCGACGTTCGCGACGTGGCTCTACCGAATCGTCGTGAATCACAGCCTGAAGCACCGCCGGAGTGCGCGTCGTCGCGACGCGCGAGAACGAGCCCTGCCGCTCGACGAGTTTGCCGCGGTGACCGTGGCGGCGAGCGATGAGGAGCTGCGCCGCGTGCTCGATCGCGAGATCGACCGCCTGCCGCTGCGGCAGCGGATGGTGTTCGCGCTGGTCGTCGTCGAGGGGGTCGCGATCGACGACGCGGCTACAGTCGTCGGGCTGCGGCCCGGCACGGTGCGCTACCACCTGACGAAGGCGCGCGAACGCCTGCGCGAGAGGCTGCGGGCGACGTCGGTCGATGGACTGACGGAGGTCAAGCCATGAACGACGATCGGGACCTGTCGTGCGACTGCCTCGACGCGTTGGCGGCCGGGCTGCGTGCGCCCGTCGACGGAGCGCGGAACTGGTCCGCGATCGAAGCACGGCTCGGTGAGGCGCCGCCGCGACGCGGACCGTGGACGCTCGTGACAGCGGGGGCAGTCGCCGCTGCGGCCATCGTCGCGCTCCTGCAGTGGGGGCGCGGCGCGGACGAGCCCGATTCTCATCTGCTCGAGCGCGTCGAGGTCGCCACGATCGAGAGCGAACTCGATCGACTCGAACGTGCCTGGCGTGAGGTCGAGCCACGGGTGCAAGAGCGGCTGCGTCGCCCGGATGCGATCGCCGGTGTGTTTCGCTGGCAGTTCGACTACTTGGAATCCAACCTCGAGCGGTGTCGCGAGCTGGCGGCGCACAATCGAGGCAACCCCGGAGTGCTCGACGCGCTGTTGCGCAGCACTCGCCAGAAGGCCCGCATCGCCGAGCGACTGCTCGCGTCGGACAGAGAAGACATGCCGAGAAGAGACGGAGAACGACGATGAATCGAACGACGACTTGGCTGCTGATGGCCGCGCTCGCGAGCGGCACCCTTTCCCAGCATGCGTCTGCCCAGCAGAAGCCCGACTATCGACGCGACGTCGACGAGAGCTATGAGATCCGGGGTGGGGCGTCGATCTCCGTACGGCACTCGATGGGGCGCGTCGACGTGCGCGCGACCGACCGCGACAAGGTCGGCGTGCGGGCGCGCATCGAGGTGCGCGGCGAGCAGGCGGAGGAGTTCGGCAAGGGCATCCGGATCGAGGTCGACGCGGAAGCGCGGCCGTTCTCGATCCGCACGCGGTATCCCCAAGGGCAGTGGAAGAACCGCTCATTCTCCGTCGATCTGACGGTGGAGGTGCCGCTCGGCCACGCCCTCGACCTCGACAACTCGTTCGGGCCGGTGGCGATCGAAGGGCTGCATGCCGCGGTCGAGGCCGACGTCAGCAACGGCGCGCTCACCGTGCGCGACGTACGCGGCGTGGTCGACCTGCGCGCGGCGTTCGGAGATTTGGAAGTACGCAAGGTCGTCGGGGCCGCTCGGGTTCGCGGGGCGAACGGCAAGGTTCGGATCCAGGATCACTCGGGCGGCGATCTCGATGTCGAGAGTGGCTTCGGCGACGTCGAGCTGCGCGGCGTCGCTGGTGCGCTCCAGATCGAAGTCAACAACGGCAAGGTCGAGGCCTCGGGGATCGGGGGTTCGGTGCGCGCGAAGGGCAGCTTCGGTGCGATGCGCTTCGACGACCTCGGCGGCGAGCTGACGGTCGACGCTCAGAACGCGCCGTTGCGCGCGTCCCGCGTGAAGAATGGCGTGACGGCGAAAGCGTCGTTCGGCAAGGTCGACTTCGACGATGTCGGCGGTCGCGTGCGCCTGCGGGTTCGCAACGGCCCGATCGAGCTGAAGAAGCTCCGCCAGAGCCTCGACTTGGACGCGAAATTTTCGAACATCAGCCTCGACGAGATCGGTGGAGACTGCTCGATCGACTCGTCGAACGGCGCGATCGAGGTCCGCGACGTCGGCGGTGACCTACGTATCGACAGCGACTTCGGCAACATGGACGTGCGCGGCTGTGGCGACCTGCAGGTCGACGGCAAGAACGCGAACCTCAAGGCGACCGGGATCCGCGCTGGCAACGGCCGTCGCGTCGAGTGCGATCTCCAGTTCGGCAACATCACGCTCGGGCTGCCGACGCCGGCGTCGTTCGAGCTCGACGCGAGCACGCGCTTCGGCACGATCACGAGCTCCTTCGAGCTGACGAACGTCCGCAAGAAGCTCAGCTCCGAGAGCTGCTCGTGCACGGTCGGCAGCGGCGAGATGCGGCTGCGTCTGCAGGCCAAGAACGGCAACGTCCGACTGCAGCGCGGCGGGGCCGCGAAGCGGAAGAGCAAGCGCAAGGAGAACTGATCGTTCTCAGCGCTCGGCGAGGATCCGCAGCTGCCCGCACGCGGCACTGCGGTCGGCGCCACGCTGGCGGCGCACCGTGACGTTGGCGCCGCGGCGGCGCAACTCCTCGGCGAACCGATCGACCGATTCGGGCAGCGGCCGTTCGCAGCCTTCGATCTCGTCGACCGGGTTCCACGGGATCAGGTTGACCGTCGATGGGAATCCCTGGATCGAGCGCGCGAGCACGTCGGCGTCGCGCTCCCGATCGTTCACGCCGTCGAGGAGCACGACTTCGAACGTGACCTCGCGCCCCTTCTGCTCGAAGTACTCGCGGGCCGCGGCGACGATGTCCGCGACGAGGGCCTTCGCGTTCGGCACCAGCTGCGCTCGCAGGTCGTCGTCGGCGGCGTGCAGCGAGACCGCCAGGTTGTAGGCGTGCTCGGTCTTCGCGAGTTCCCGCATGCGCTCGGGGTATCCCGAGGTGCTCACGGTGATGCGGCGAGCGCCCATGTCGACGCCGTCGCGGTCGTGGATCCGCGCGAGGGCGGGGACGAGCGATGCGAGGTTGAGCAGCGGCTCGCCGATCCCCATGACGACGAGGTTCGTCAGCGGCTCGTCGAGGCGGTCACGTGCGTGGAGGACCTGCTCGATGATCTCGCCGGCGGTCAGGTTGCGGCGCACGCCGAGCAGGCCGGACGCGCAGAAGACGCAGCCGACCGGGCAGCCGACCTGAGTCGACACGCACAGCGTCGTACGGGTGCCGTCCGGGATGATCACGGTCTCGATCGTCTCGCCGTCGGCGAGCTCGATCAGCAGCTTGCGGGTGCCGTCGTCCGAGGCGTCGACGTGGGTCACGTGGCTGCTGCGAACCGTGTGCCTCTCACCGAGTGCGGCCAGCAGTCGGTTCGGCAGGTTGCGACAGTCGTCGAACTCCGCGGCGCCGTGCTTGTAGATCCAATGCGCGAGCTGGCGCGCCTGGAACGGCTTGCCGCCGGCGGCGGCGACGGTCGACGTCAGGTCCTCGTCGGTCAGGCCGACGAGGGCGTCCTTGCGGCTCATGCCGAGTCGCGCTTCGACTTCTTGTTCTTCGCGGCTTCGTATTTCCCGCTGCCGACGCGCTCTTCGACGATCTCGGCCGTGATGACGTACCGGTTCGTCTCCTTGTTCGTCGGGAGCGAGTAGCGCATCTCGAGCAGCAGCTCCTCGAAGATCGAGCGCAGCGCACGGACGCCGGTCTCACGCGCCATCGCGATCTCGGCGATTGCCGCGAGTGCGTCGTCGGTGAACTCGAGCGAGGCCTTCTCCATGTCGAAGTAGGCCTGGTACTGCTTGACCAGCGCGTTCTTCGGCTCGGTCATCACGCGGACGACCTCCTGCTGCGACAGCGAGCGCAGCGGCGCCATGACCGGCAGGCGGCCGACGAACTCGGGGATGAGCCCGAAGTCGACGAGGTCCTTCTGGTCGAGGCTCGGGATCAGCGCATCGCGATCTTTCATCGCGCTGTCGCCGGTCGGAGCCGGGCCCTTCGTGTGCTTCGAGAAGCCCATGACCTGCTGGCCGAGCCGGCGGGCGATGAACTCTTCGATGCCCGAGAACGTGCCGCCACAGATGAACAGGATGCTGTCCGTGTTCACCTGGATGTAGCTCTGCTCGGGGTGCTTGCGGCCGCCCTGCGGCGGGACGTTCGCGACCGTGCCTTCGAGGATCTTCAGCAGCGCCTGCTGGACGCCCTCGCCGGACACGTCGCGCGTGATCGAGACGTTCTGCGTCGTGCGGCCGATTTTGTCGATCTCGTCGATGTAGACGATGCCCTGCTGGGCGCGCTCGACGTCGAAGTTGGCGGCCTGCAGCAGCTTCAACAGGATGTTCTCGACGTCCTCGCCGACGTAGCCGGCCTCGGTCAGCGTCGTGGCGTCCGCGATCGCGAACGGCACGTCGAGCAGCCGGGCCAGGGTCTTGGCGAGGAGCGTCTTGCCGGAGCCGGTCGGACCGACGAGCAGGATGTTGCTCTTCTCGAGGTCGAGGTCCGGGTTGTGGAAGCGGGCGTGCAGTCGGCGGTAGTGGCTGTAGACCGCGACCGACAGGATGCGCTTCGCGTCATCCTGACCGATGACGTATTCGCTGAGGCGCTTGTGGATGTCCTCCGGCGTCGGGACCTTGTCCTTGAGGACCATGTCCTTGACGAACGTCGGCGCGCTGCCGCCGCGTGACCTGCGATCCTCTTCCTTGAGGATCGTGTTGCAGATCTCGATGCACTCGTCGCAGATGTACACGCCGGGGGGGCCGGCGATCAGCGACTTGACGTGGTGTCGGGACTTCTCGCAGAACGTGCAACGTTCTACCGAGCGACCCTTGCCTCCGGTTGATCTCGACATCGTGGGTACCTAGGACGCGGCCTCCCGTCCGCGGATCGGCTGCGACCGGTTCATGATACCGGATCTTGCGTCGGGGAAACGCATTCGAAGCCGTAAAGGGGGGATCGAAGGGCCGATCGGGCGGGCCGCCCGAGAACCGGCCCCGCGAATCAGCTCGTGACGACGGCTTGCGTCTCGACGATTTCGTCGATCAAGCCGTAGTCCCGGGCCTCTTGAGAACTCATGAAGAAGTCACGGTCACTGTCGCTCATGACGGTGTCCGTCTCCTTACCTGTGTGACGACCGATGATCTCACTCAAGGTCGTCTTGAGGCGCAGGATCTCGTCCGCCTGGATCGAGATGTCCGCGGCCGTGCCCTGCACGCCGCCCCACGGCTGGTGGATCATGATCCGGGCGTGCGGCAGCGCGTGGCGCTTGCCGGGTGCGCCGGCGGCGAGCAGGACCGCGCCCATCGAGGCGGCCTGGCCGATGCAGTAGGTCGCGACCGGGCACTGCACGAATTGCATCGTGTCGTAGATCGCGAGGCCGGAGGTGACCGAGCCACCCGGGGTGTTCAAGAACAGGCTGATGTCCTGGTTCTTGTTCTCCTTCTGGAGGTAGAGGAGCTGGGCGATGACCGAGTTCGCGACGTTGTCGTCGATCGGGGTCCCGATGAAGACGATCCGGTCTTCGAGCAGACGGCTGTAGATGTCGTATTGCCGCTCGCCGCGACCGGTCTTTTCGATGACGAACGGGACGTAGTAGTTCTGGGCACTCATGCTCGGCCTGCTGTGATCCAGGGGTTCCAACACGCCCTAGTTATCGGTGATTTTGGCGTTTTCTCTGAGGAAATCGCGGACCTTCGCCTCGAGAAGGGCCAGCCGCAGCTGGTTCATGGCGTCGTTGTTCTCGCCGTAGTGTTTCCGGACGTCCTCGAGCGGCGCGTTGTGATGTGCCGCGATCTTCTCCAATTCAAGGTCGACGTCGTTCTGGCCGACCCCGACCTCCTCTTGGCGGGCGATCGCGTCGATCAGGAAGAACATCCGGACGCGCCGCTCGCCGTCGGCCCGGGCCTCGTCCTGGACCTCCTCGAGCTTCTGCTTGATCTCGTCCTCGCCGATGTCGTTCTCCTTCATCCGCTGCTCGAACTGGGCTAGGGCGTGCTTGACCTCGTCCTCGATCAGCGACTCGGGGAGCTCGAACGGGTGGTCGTTGGAGACGATCTCGAGCAGCTGGGTGCCCTGACGGTTTTTCTCGTTGAACTCCTTCTGCTCGCCGATGCGCTTTTGGAGCTCTTCCTTGAGTGCGTCGATCGTGTCGAACTCGAAGCCCTTCGCGAACTCGTCGTCGAGCGCGGGGTCCTGGACCCGCAGCACCTCGTGGATGACGACGTCGACGCTGCCCTTCTGACCGCGGACCTCTTCCTTGTCGAACGTCTCCGGGAACGTCAGGTCGACCTTGATCGTCTGGCCCTTCTCGGCGCCGACGAGCTGGCTCTTGAACGCCTCGGGGTCGGTGCCCGCGATAGGGATGTTCGGGTTGATCTGTTGGCCTTCTCGCGTCGAGACCTCGGCCCCGTCTTCACTGCGGAACGTCATGTCGACCTTGGCGAAGTCCCCGTCCCCGACGGCGTCGTCGATCGTGTCGAGCGTGCGCTTTTGCTGCGCGAGGTCGGAGAGAGCCTTCTCCATGTCCTCGTCGGTGACCGCAGTCGGCTCCGCCTTGAGCTCGAGCCCCTTGATGTCCTTGAGCTCGATGGTCGGACGGACGTCGAGGGTGACCGTGTATTCGATGTCCTCGTTCGTCAGCGGTCCTTCCGGCAGGCCGTCGACCTGTGCGCGACCGACGACGTGCAGCTCGTGCTGGACGCACGCGTCGTGCATCGTGCGCTTGACGAGTTCCTGCTTTGCCTCGTTCTGGATCGCTTCGCCGTACTTCTTCTCGAGGTAGGCGCGCGGGACCTTGCCCTTGCGGAAGCCCTTGAGGTCGACCTGCTGTGCCGCGGCGCGGTACATCATGTCGAGGTGCTGTTTGATCTGCTGCGCAGGGACCTTGATGGTCAGCGTGCGACGGCACGCGCCGGACTCGGCGACCTGGACTTCCATTGGGGTATGGGGGGTTGGGAGTTGGGGTTGGGAAGGGCGGGAAAAGGGGGGAATCTTGGGGCTGGGACCCGGTGGGGTCAATGGAACAGTCGGGATGCGGGGCGCGCCTGGGCACGTGGCGCGGGCGTGCACGGGTCACCATCGTGCATGCGCATGCGCACGCACGAGCACGGGTTCGTGGGGCCGGGCCTAGAGCGTGTTCAGGAAGCGCTGGAGGGCGTCCTTCTCGAGCTGGGCGGCGAAGACCGGGTCCTTCTCCGCTTCGCGGCGGATCGTGCGGAGGCTGGCCTTCGACTTCTGCAGCGCCTTGCGGATGTTCAGGGTCTTGCCGCGGTGCGCTTCGCAGCGCGCGACCTTGAGGTAGAGCATCGACTGGCGGGAGCCGGCGCGGGCGTGCTTGATCGCGTCGTTGTAGTCCCGGATCGCGTCGCGCCATTCCTCGAGGTCGCGGTGCCAGTCACCGCGGTCCTCGTAGACCTCGGCGCTCTGGCGACGCTTGCGGACGGCCTGGTCCAGGCGGTTCTCGATGACCTTGGCGCCGCCCTTGTCGCCGAGCTCGCGCATCGACAGCGCGGCGGCGATCTCGACGCCCTGTAGCCCGCCGTCGACGACGAGCTTCTCGAGCGCGGTGATCGTGTCCTCGTGGCCCTTCGGCGCGATCGTGCCGAGCGCACGGACGAGGCGTCGGCGGTCGTTGTAGCGGAGGTCGTTCCCCTGCGTCAGCGGCAGCAGCTTGGCGGCGATCTCCGCGTCGCCGCGGACGTGCGTGCGGAAGTAGTCGATGTAGTAGCTGCGCGCCGAATCGGAGGACTCCTCGGCGAACGCGTCGACGACGCGCGCGACCGCGGCGCCTTCGGTGTCGAGTTCGGACAGGTACTGCATCACCTCGATACGCAGGTAGCGGCTCGGGGAACCGAGTAGACGCGAAGCCGGGAGGATGCCGGCCTTCGAGCCGATGCGCGCGAGGCTCTCGACGGCGTTGCGGCGCTCGACGTCGGAGGGGTCGTCGAGCGCGGGGATGAGCACGGCCTCGGCGTCCTTGTTGCCGGTGTAGCCGAGCAGCAAGAGCGCGTTCCGCTTCGCGGTCTTGCTCTGCGATCGAGCGAGCTCGGCGAGCGACTGGTAGTAGTCGTCGAGCTTCATGCGGCTCAGCACGCGCGCGACGTTGTCCGAAGTGTTGAGCGCTTCGCGGCTGCTGTCGCCGGGCTTGAGATACTCGAGCAACAGCGGCGCGATGCCGTCGATCTTCGCGACGCGATCGAACGCTTCGTCGAGGATCGTCTTCTGGTCGCCGTCGTAGTCCGCCGCGAGCACGGCGCGGTACGGCTTGATCGCCTGCAGCTGGACCTGGCGCTGGGTTTCGGCGCGCTTGCGCGCTTCCGCGGCGAGCGCCCGCAGGCCGGTGGTCTGCGCGATAGCGCTCGAGGTGAGGGTCAGGGCCAGCAGCAGCCAGATACGCATGCGCGCACCGTAGCTCGAACCGGCCGGGAATGCACACCGGCGGCGGGACCCGAAGCCTCGAGGCGAGGCAAATCTCCGAATTGCCGGGACGCGACCCCACGGCGCGAGCACTTCTCGGAAGATGGCACCTGAGATGCATTCGTCCGCGACCGTCGACGTGGAGTCCCTGCTGCGCTACCAGCCCTGGCTGCGTCGCCTGACGTTGGACCTCGTCGGCCCACAGCACGCCGAAGACCTCGAACAGCAGACCTGGCTCGCGGCGCTCGAGCGGCCGCCCAAGAGCGCGGCCGCCGCGCGCGTCTGGCTCGCGACCGTCGCGCGCAATCTGTCGGTGCGGCTACGCCTCCGGGATTCGCGCCGTCGTCGGCGGGAGCTCGCGGCGGCGGGGGATTCGAATACCGAGGACCCGGTCGATCGCATCGTCGAGCGGATCGAGGTCCAGCGCGGGGCCGCAGCGGCCGTGACGCGACTCGAGGAGCCGTTCCGGACCGCGATCCTCTGGCGCTACTACGAGGGAATGTCGAACGCGCAGATCGCCGAACGCCTCGGCGTGCCCGAGTCGACGGTGCGCAGCCGCGTCATGCGCGGGCTGGCGCGGCTGCGCGCGGGATTCGAACGCGACGGCGGTCGCGACTGGCGGTCCGCGCTCGCGGCGGCGTGTTTGCCGACCTGGCGCGCGGGTTCGACCGCGACGCTCGGTCTCGCGATGTCGGCGAAGCTCGCTTGGATCGGCGCGGCGATCGTCGTCGCGTCCGCGACGTTGTGGATGGCGGCCTCGCCGTGGTTCGGTCCTGCGCCGGCGCCCGGATCGGGGGCCGGGGCCGTGCCCGTGGCTCAGCTCGTCGAGGAGACGCCGGCTCCCCGGGTGCAGCACGCGGGGCCGGATGGAGTGGTCGAGCCGCCGATCGAGCGCGCGCCGGTCGAGGCGCCGACAGAGGCCGAGCCCGATCGTTTGGAGGTGATCGAGGATGAGCTCCGTGGAAACGTGCTGCTTCCCGACGGGCGGCCAGCGGTCGGGGCTCTCGTGCAATACGGGCGACACCAGTCGCACGCCGACGCGGCCGGCGCGTTCGCGGTGCCGATCGCGGGCGTCGACGAAGACGCGGCGATCGTCGCGGTCGCGGCGGCGTTCGAGCCCGCGTCCATCGCGCGAGCGCAGGCGGCGTCGCGGGGCCTACCGCTGACGATTCGCCTCGCGGGCGAAGCTGCGACGATCGAGGGGCGGTTGGTCGATGCGCACGGCTTGCCCATGTCGGGCTGGAAACTCGAACTCAACACCGGCACGGAGGCGGCCTGGGATCACTTCCCGCCGATGTTCGCCGAGGACGTGGCCGCGGGTGCGACGCTCGACGTGCCGCGCCATCCGAACGCGCAGGCGCCTCCGAGTCCGAACCTGCAGCGGACGGGTCCGAACGGGGAGTTCACGCTGCGCGGCCTGCGGCGCGATCGCGACTACCGCATCCGTACCTGGAACGACGTGACGCTCGATACGGCGATCAGTCCGCCCGTGCGGGGCGGGACGCTCGGCTACGTGTTCGCGCTACCGGTGCGCGACGCGCGCGAGCGCGTGTTCGGGCGGGTCCGCACGCGCTTCGGCACGCCTCTCGAAGGCGTGCGGGTGCGACTGACGATGCGCGTGCACCAGCACAACGGCTCGACGAGCTACAACACCGGCCAGCGGATGGACACCGGGGCGGATGGCGAGTTCGAGTTCCGCGACGTGCCGCGAACGGACCTCCTGATCCGCTTCACCGGCTCGGAGGTCGAGAGCCTCTACTACGAGTTCGAAGCGCAAGCGGACGGTCGCAACCTCGACATCGAGTTGACGTCCGTCTGCACGATGCGGTTCGAGACCACGGAGCATGCGGGCGCCTGCGATCAGCTGCGCGTGCTCGACGCCGTGGGGAACGAGCTGCGGGTCAGCCGCAGGATCGCCCCCGGACGCACGAGCGGCGGGCGCGAGGTGCCGATCACCGGAGGGCGCACCGAAGTGCTCGCGGTGCCCGACGACGCGGCGTGGGTCGTGCTCTACGACGGGGACGTCGAGGCGCACCGGCTGCCCGTGCGCCTGCAGCCGGACGACACGGTCGTCGTCCGCTGGTGACCTATTGACCGACGGCGAGACCGCTCGGCACGGTAGCCGGGATCAGCGCCGCGAGGTCGCGCGCGCCGTCGTCGGTCAGCGCGTGCAAGAACGTCACGACCGAGTTCACGTCGAACCGTGTGCGTCCCCGCACGCGTGGATCCAGCCGCGACAGGACGTCGTTCTGGTTGTCGACGAGTGTTCCGCTCAGGTCCGGGTCGCTCACGTGCGCGAAGATGTCGTAGTCGCGCCGCTGGTCGGCGGGGTCGACGTAGTGGCGGACCATGGCTTCGAGCGTCGCGTACTGGCCGACGTGGCCGTACGGCGCCGTCAGCGCGACGTTGAGGAGGGTCGGCGTGCGGAAGTGGTAGCGGTCGTCGGGATCGCCCGTCACGCCCTCGCGCCCGAAGTCGTCGTCACCGCCGGCGCCGTGTCCCTTGCCGGGACCGAACTGCGGCATGCCGATGTTGTGGAATCCGTCGTTCGTGAAGCGCTCCCCGGAGTGGCACTGGGCGCACCCGGCATCGCCGAAGAACTCGAGCGCGCCGGCGACCTGCTCGGCCGTCATCGCCGCGCTGTCGCCTTCGACGAAGCGTGCGAACGGGCTGTCTGCGTGTGCGAATGCGCGCGTCTCGAACGCGGCGATCGCGTTCGCGAGGTGTGCGAACTCGATGTCGGCGAGCGACGTCGTCGGGTATGCGGCCGTCAGTAGGGTCTGGTATCCCGTATAGGCGACGACGCGATCGCGCAGTCCGGCCCAGATCGCGGTCAGGTCGGCGTCGGCGATGTTCGCCAAGTCGTTCTCGCCGAGCGCGCCCCGCATCTCTTCGCGCGACGTCGGCGGGAACATGGCTTGCGCGGCGAGCGCTTCCCAGCGCGGGTCGAAGACCGCGCGCATCGCCGGAGTCAGGTCGGTCCCCGCTGGCGTCACGAGCGTGCCGTTGTCGAGCACCTGCACCCGACCATCCCAGAACTGCGTCGACGTCGCGTGCGCGAGTAGTGTCGTCGGGCTGTTGCGAGGGATGATCGCGCCGCCGACGCGATCGTCGCCGAGACCGCTGCCGCCGACGCCGCGCGGCAGCGTGCGTTCGTCGGCGCCCGCGAGCGCGGGCCAGTGGCACGTCGCGCACGACACGTCCTGGTTGCCGGACAGGATCTTGTCGAAGAACAGCGCCTGGCCGAGGTCGAACAGTGCGGTCGCGACTTCGGGAGTCGTTGGCGCGGTCGTGATCCCTTCGTTCGCGAGCACCGTGCGGAGCTCGTCGGCGCCTTCGACCGGTGTCGCGTCGTCGGTCCCGGCCGGATCGTCGGTCGTGGTGTCGTCGTTGCCTGAGCCGCCGCCGCCACAGGCCGCGAGCATCAGCGTCAGAAACATCGCCATGAGAATCGCGCGTACGGACCGGTCGCGCGAACGGAAAGTGCGGTCAGTCATCGTGCCCCCTTCGGAGTCGGCCGTCGGTCGCGTTCGGGTGCGAGTCGAACGCGTTTGCCGTCATCGGCCTCGACTAGGAACACGGGAGCGCGGCGCGGCGGTCCAGTACGAGCTGCGAAGATTCTGCGACATGGCCGCCACGTACGCGCTCAGCGCGCGATGGCACGGAACTGTTGCGGACTCGGTAACCGATCGAGAATTGCGTGGAGCACGACGACGTCAGTTCTCCTGAGGGCGGGGCCCGAACGACTCCGTCCGGGCGGCGCTCGTGCTGCCTCGACCGTACACCTCCCGCAGAGCCTCCCGATAGCGCAATACGTAGTCCCACATGTATGGTCCTATCGGATGGACAGCACCCGAGACTTCGACGTCCTCGTCATCGGCGGGGGGCACGCGGGTGCCGAGGCGGCGCTGGCGGCGGCCCGGCTCGGCGCGCGGGTGGGGTGTATCGTTCTCGATCCGGCCGCGATCGGGAGGATGTCCTGCAATCCGGCGATCGGCGGGATCGCCAAGGGGCAGCTCGTCCGCGAGGTCGATGCGCTCGGCGGCGAGATGGGCTTGGTCACCGACGCGGCGGGGATCCAGTTTCGGATGCTCAACACCCGCAAGGGTCCTGCGGTGCGCTCGCCGCGCGCGCAGTGTGACCGCGCGCTCTACAACGAGACGATGGCCGCGCGCGTGCAGGCGCAGCCCGGGCTGATGATCGTCGCCGGGGAAGCGGCAGAGATCGTCGCGAGTGGTCGGTCCGTCCACGGCGTGCGGCTCGCGGACGGGACCACCGTGCACGCGCCGGCGGTCGTCCTGACGACCGGCACGTTCCTCGGCGGCAAGCTGTTCGCCGGGGACTGGGAGCAGGCGGGCGGCCGTCTCGGCGAGAGCGCGGCGTCGAAGATCTCGACATCGCTGCGCGGGCTCGGTCTCGCGCTCGGGCGACACAAGACCGGCACGCCGCCACGACTCGTCGGCGCGTCGATCGACCTCGCGTCGCTGCAGGAGCAGCCCGGGGACGACCCGCCGCGGCCGTTCTCATTCCGCACCGAGTCGCTCGACGTCGAGCAGCTGCCGTGCTGGATGACGCGTACGACCGAGGCGACGCACGCGATCATCGCGGAGAATGCGCACCTGTCGCCGATGGTGCAGGGGCGCATCGAAGGCGTCGGCCCGCGCTACTGTCCGAGCGTCGAAGACAAGATCGTGCGCTTCCCGGACAAGGACTCGCACCCGATCTTCCTCGAGCCCGAGGGCCGCGACACCGATGAGATCTATCCGAACGGCATCTCGACGAGCCTGCCGGTCGACGTGCAGCGCGATTTCCTCCGCACGATTCCCGGACTCGAAGAAGTCGAGGTCGCGCGGCCGGGCTACGCCGTCGAGTACGACTACCTGTGCACCGACCAGATCCGTGGCGACCTCAGCGTCGCCTCGCTGCAGGGTCTCTACGCGGCCGGCCAGATCAACGGCACGAGCGGCTACGAAGAGGCCGCAGCGCAGGGCCTGATCGCCGGCATCAACGCGGCGCGTCGAGTGCAGGGGAAGGCTCCGCTGCTGCTCGACCGGTCGACGTCGTACATCGGCGTAATGATCGACGACCTTTGCCGCGTGAATCCGGAGGAGCCCTACCGGATGTTCACGAGCCGCGCCGAGTTCCGTCTGCTCCTGCGGAGTGACAATGCGGATCGGCGGCTGACGCCGATCGGTCGGGAGATCGGTTTGGTCGACGCCGAACGCGCCGCGGGCGTCGTGCGCAAAGAGGAGCGCATCGACGCCGGTATCGCGGCGCTGCGCGGCACGCGGATCGACGGGCGCACGCTCGAAGAGCTGCTGCGCCGTCCGGAGAAGTCGATCGACGACTTCGCGCACGAGCCGGCGCTCGCATCGCTGGCGCTACGCCCCGACGAACTCGCCGAGGTCGAAGCGGAGATCAAGTACGCGGGCTACATCCGCCGGCAGGCGGCGCAGGTCGAAAACCTGAAGCGCATGGAGTCGCGGCGCATTCCGCGGGAGTTCGACTTCCACGCGGTGCATGGCTTGTCCAACGAGTCCAAAGAGCGGCTCGGCAAGCGAAGGCCGCTCACGGTCGGCGAAGCATCGCGGTTGCCCGGCGTCACGCCGAGCGACCTCAACCTACTCCTCACCCGACTCTGAGTCGTAGCCGGGCTTCGTTGGGCCGCCGGTCCACGACGGTGTCGGGAAGATCCGGATCTCCAGTCCGTTCGACAGCTGGAGTTCGGCCAGCTTCGTGATCGCGATCGCCTGCATGCGGAGCGTCATCCCCGCGAGGGCCGGATCCATGCCGAGGCTCGTCGTGAACGAACCGTGCGCGTCGAACTGCGCGACGGCGGAGAACAAGACGCTGTCGACGAGAAGCGGACTCTTGGTCAGCGCTCCGAGGGAGATCTCGGCGCGATCGAGTCCGACGATGAGCTGGACCAATCCAGCCGGCTCGCCGCCGTCGAGATCGAGGATCAGGTCGTTCGACGCGAACGAATACCCGATGTCCCACTCGAGCGTGTTGTCCTCGGAGGCGACATCGCCGCCGTACATCCACGCTTCGACCGTGTCCGAGGCGTAGAGGATCTGTTGGTTGACGGGTTCTGCTTCCGGCACGATTTGGGGCGCTGCGGACAGAACGGTGGCCAGAGCAAGTGTGGCTAGCATGATTCGGATCGCTTTCTGATGAAGACTGGGGCTGCGACCGAAAAGGGACCGGGCGGCACGCGTGCGAAGCGAGATTTGCGGTCCTTTGTCGGGGTCTGACCCCGTCTCTACCGCCGGTCGGGCGCGAGGTAACCGTTTCGTAACGCGGACTTGGCGAGAGTGTCGCGCGCGGGCGAACTCAGCCGCGCAGAACGGCCTTGATCAGGTCCTCGGTCGACGCGCCGTCGAGTTTTACGCCGGCCTTTTCGACGCGAGTGCGCGCATCCTTCTCGGCGTAGCCGAGCGTGACGAGTGCGGCGACGGCATCGCCCGCGTCGTCGTCGAGTGCCGCGGCGCTCGTCGGCGCGACGTCGGTCGCGAGGTCCATCTTCGCGATGTGGTCGCGCAGCTCGAGGCACAGGCGCTCGGCGGTCTTCGCGCCGATGCCCTTCACCTTCTGCAGCGTGGCCGGATCGTCGCCAAGGATCGCGCTCGCGATCTCGCGCGGGCCGTAGGTGCTGAGCAGCGCGAGCGCCATCGACGGGCCGACTCCCGTCACCGTCATGAGCCGGCGCGCGAGCTCGCGTTCGCGCACGCTGCGGAAGCCCAGCATCGTCGGCATGCCGTCGACGACGTGGAGGATCGTGTGCAGCTGCGTCGTGTCGCCGACCTTGAGGCCGGCCGAGGTCGAGACCGGGACCTTGACCTCGAAGCCGACGCCGCCCGCGCGCAGGACGACGCGCGCGGGGTGCGACTCGCAAACCTCGCCGAGCAGGTGGTCGTACACCGGCTCGGCCTAGCCGCGCAGCGCGAGACCGAGCTCGTCGAGCTTGGTCTTGATCTCGTTGAGCGAAGTCTGACCGAAGTTCGGGCAGGCCAACAGTTCGGCGGCCGTGCGGTTCGCGAGGTCGCCGATCGAACGGATCTTCAGGAGGTCGACGATGCGCCGGGCGCGGACCGACAGGTCGAGCTCGGTGACCGGGCGGCGTGCCGGGTCCGGGCTGTTCGGGTCGGGGCTGTCGGCGTCCGGTTCCATCGGCGACGCGGCGTCGCCGCTCGCTCCGCCGCCGTCACCGACGGTGACGCCGAGCAGGTCGTCTTGGCCCATGCCGAGGCTGAGTCCCTTGTTGCCGAGGATCTGCTTGATCTCCTGGAGGGACGTCTCGCCGAAGTTCTTGTACGACAGCAGCTCGGCCTCCGACTTCTTGACGAGGTCGCCGAGGGTGTGCACGCCCATCTTCGCGAGGCAGTTGCGGCTGCGAACCGACAGCTCGAAGTCGTTGATTGGGGTGCGCAGGATCTTGTTGCGCTTGTCTTCGCGGCGCTCCTGATCCTCGTCGTAGTACATGTTCAGCGCGGCGGCCGCATCGCGTCGGTAGAGGCGCGCACGCTTGTTGTGGGGGTTCGCCTGCAACGCGAGGTCGAAGCACTGCATCGCGCGGCGGTAGTTGCCCATGTCCTCGTAGAGGATGCCGAGGTTGATCACGCACGACGTGTTGACGGGCGGGATCATCAGCGCGCGCTCGTAGAGCTCGCGGGCTTCTTCGTCTTCGCCGCGGAGGTCGACGTTGACCGCGAGGCGGAACAGCGCTTCGCGGTGGTTCTCGTCGGCGGCAAGCGCTTGGTCGTAGGCAGCGATCGCGCCGAGCGCGTCGCCGTGCACTTCCTTGACGCGGCCGTTGTAGTACTCGCGGTCGGCGGGCGAGAGGCGGTCGCGGTACTTGTCGACCGCGGCTTCGAGCTCTTCGCCGTTGCCCTTGGTCTCGAGCACGTGGAGGTAGGCGACGGTCTGCGCGAGGTCGCTCTCCTTCGCGGTGAGCATCGACTCCGCGGTCGCGAAGTCGCCCATCGCCGCGTGGCTCTTCGCGATGCAGACCGCGATCGCCGGGTTGCCCGAGTGGTCGGACAGCTCCTTGAGCGCATCCTCGTGGCGGCCGATGGCCCAGAGGGCCAGACCGCGCTGCAAGCCGCGGGACATCGGGGTCTCGACCCAGTCCCGGAGCTTCTCGATCGCGTTCATCGAGCCGAACGCTTCACGGCGGAAGTCCTCGACTTTCGCGTGGTCGATGGGCTCGGACAGACACGACAACGGATCCTTGGCCGGAGCGCTCTGCGAATCGCTGGATTCCATCGAGGTGTGGACCGTTTCCTCGGTCATCGATCCTCCAAAATGCTGGGTGCGGGGTCGGCGCGCGCCCCGGAAAGGGGCTGCTGCAAGCTGGCAAAACGCGGGACCCTACGCCGATCCGAGCGCCCGATCAAGGCTTGGCGACGTCTCCGTAGACCTCGACGAGCTCCTCGGCCATCTGGGCGAAGCCGCGGGTCGCAGGCCGGGTGGCCGTCGCGGCGACCATCCGCGCGAGCTCGGCCCGGTCCGCGGTCAGGCGCCCGAGCACTTGGGCCAGCTCGTCCGCATCCCCAGGGGTGACGTAGACGCCGTCCTCGCCGTCCCGGAACGCGTCCTGCAGCCCGCCGATCCGGCTCGAGATCACCGGGCGGCCGGCGGCGAGCGCCTCCCGGATCGTCAGCCCGAAGGCCTCGCTCCAGCGGGCCGGGGCCACGAGAACGTCGATGCCCTCGAAGATCCGGGGGAGATCCGACGTCTGGTAGGGGCCGGAGTAGGTGACCCGGGGCTTGGTCGGGTCGAGCTGGCTGAACACCCTGGTCAGGTGGCTCTCGTCGCCGTGGTAGGGGACCGCGTTGCCGTGCACTCGGAGTTCGACCGCGTCCCGCGGCAGCTGCATGAGCGCGCGGACGAGGACGTCGAGGCCCTTGCTCGGGATCAGCGTGCCGAGGAACCCGATCCGCAGGGGGCCCGGGCGCTCGGGATCGACCGGGGTGACTCGGGTCAGCGCGCGCGTGTCGACGCCGTTCTCGACGACCCGGATCGAGTCCGGGTCCGCGCCGAGTGTGGCGAACGGGGGGATCGCGCGGGCGGAGGGCACGACGAGACGAGTCGCGGCCGCGAGCACCTCGCGCGCGAGATCGTGGAGCTCGGCAACTCTCCCGGGCCCCTCGTCGTGGGGCACCCAGCCGCCGAACGTCGGGCGCAGGCAGTCGGCGCAGCGCCGCGGTTCGACCGATTCGCAAACCTCGCCGCTGTCGCGCCACATCTGTCCGCGGGGGCACATCAGCCAGTAGTCGTGCAGCGTCAGCACGCTCGGAATCCCGTGCGCACGGAGCACGTCGAGCAGACCGGTCGACATTCCGGTCAGGTGGTGGACGTGCGCGACGTCGAATTCGTGCTCGCCGAGGAAGGCCTCGAACGCCGCGTCGAGTGTCGGCACCGCGTAGAGAGATCGCAATCCGTCGAGACCCTCGTAACGGTAGGTGACACGAGTCACGCGCGGCGCGGCTTCGCGGACGACGGTCCGGTCACCCTGCGACGCCCCCGTGCCGGTCTTGGCGTAGACGTGCACGTCGTGACCCGCCGCGACGAGCGCGGTCGCCAAGCCGTCGACGTGCTGCTCGACTCCGCCGACGCTATCTGGCGGGAACCCGTGACTGACCAACAAGATGCGCATGGCAAGCGTTGCGTATCGTGCGTTCTCTGGAGTGGAACGCACGCGATTTCCCGGTTACCATGACACGGGTTCGATGGCAGGGCGACGTCGGACAGCCGCACAGCGAGCGAGGTCAGCGCGCGCCGCGGTGGATTCCCTGACGCCTGGCGAGATTTCTGGAGGGGCTGTGGACCGAATTCGAGTCCGGGGCGGTCGTGAGCTGCGCGGCAGCGTGACGATTTCAGGCAGCAAGAACGCGGCGTTGCCGATTCTGGCCGCATCACTCCTCGTCGATGGTCCGATCGTTCTCAAGAACGTTCCGCGCCTCAAGGACATCGACAACATGTGTCGGATCCTGACGTCGCTCGGCGTCCGCTGCGAACGGCAGCCGGACGGTGCGCTGGCGCTCGAGGCGATCGACAAGACCAAGTACAGCGCCCCGTACGACCTCGTGCGCACGATGCGGGCGTCGTTCGTGGTGCTCGGACCGCTGTGGGCGCGGCGCGGCCTCGGCCGCGTGAGCTATCCCGGCGGCTGCGTGCTCGGGCACCGGCCGGTCGACCTGCACCTCAAGGGGCTGCGTGCGATCGGCGCCTCGATCGACGTGCGCGACGGCTACGTGACGGCGTCGGGTCCGGTCGAAGGCGGCACCGTCTACCTCGCCGGCAACTACGGCTCGACCGTGCTCGGTACGGCCAACGTCGTGATGGCCGCAGCGCTCGGCAAGGGTGTGACCTACATCGAAGGCGCCGCCCTCGAGCCCGAGGTCACGGACCTGTGCCACTTCCTCAACGCGTGTGGCGCCCAGATCGATGGCATCGGCAGCCACCTGCTCGTGATCGAAGGGGTCGAGACGCTGCGCGGGTGCGAGTGGTCGGTGATCCCCGACCGCATCGAAGCCGCGACCTACCTGACGTGCGCCGGCATGCTCAACGCGCCGGTGTCGGTCGACGCGGTCGAGCCGCGCCACATGATCGCGGTCATCGATCGTCTGCGCGCGGCCGGTCTCGATCTCGAGGTCGGGCGCTCGTCGATCACGAACGTGCCGACGCCGGACGGCAAGCTCGTCGCGACGGACGTCACGACGCTGCCGTACCCCGGCTTCCCGACCGACATCCAGGCGCAGTTCATGGCCCTGATGGCGCGGGCGTCGGGCGTGTCGGTGATCACGGAGAAGGTCTACCCCGAGCGCTTCATGCACGCGAACGAGCTTGCGCGTCTCGGTGCGCGCATTCGTCGCGAGGGGCCGAGCGCGATCATCGAGGGCACGGAGACGCTGAGCGGCGCGCCGGTCATGGCGTCGGATCTCCGCGCGTCGGCGGGCCTGATCCTGGCGGGTCTGGTCGCCGAGGGGCACACGGACGTGCGTCGCGTCTACCACATCGACCGCGGCTACGAGCGCATCGAGCAGAAGCTGCAGGGCATCGGCGCCGACATCGAGCGCATCAGCGACGGCTGAGAAGGGCTCGGCCGCGTGCCCGGCTTTCGTCTTCTCGACGGCTTCAACGCACCGGAGCTCGCGCGGCACGCGGGCTCGCGGACGCGAATTCTGAACACCGCAGCCGCGGCCTACTTCGACTCCGACCGGCTCGCCGATCGGCTGTTCCGCGCTCTCGCGTCGCTGCGGACGGTGCGCATCAAGGAGCTCGTGGAAGCGTTCGAGTTCTACGCCGTGGCGCGCAAGCACGTGCGCGCCGGCACGATCGTCGACCTCTGCTGCGGTCACGGCCTCGTCGGTCTGTTGTTCGCCGCGTTCGACAGGGATGTCCACCGGGTGCTGCTCAATGACCGGCGGCAGCCGCAGTCGTTCGAGACAATCTTCGCGTGTGTCGCCGAGACCGTACCTCGGGTCGCCGATCGGGTGAGTTTCCTCGAGGGGTCACTCGACGCGGCGCGCGCGGCGACGCCCCGTGGCGCCGGCGTCGTCGCCGTGCACGCGTGTGGTTCGCTCACCGACGACTGTCTCGACGTCGCGCTGGAAGCTCGCGGACCGGTCGCGGTGCTGCCGTGTTGTCGGTCCAAGGCGCGCAACCCGGCGCCGCGGTCGTTGCGCCGTGCGCTCGGGAACGACGTGGCCTATGACGTGCACCGGACCTACCGGCTCGAGGATCGCGGCTACCGGGTTCGCTGGGGCGAGATCCCGGCCGAGGTCACGCCGATGAATCGCGTGCTGTCCGCGGTGCCGCCTTCCGCGTAGGCGGCGACGACGATGCCGTTCGCGCCGATGCGGAAGGCGTCGTGACCGTCCACGAGTTCGAGCGTGTAGACGGGCGTGAGGCCGGTGCGGTGCACGGTTGTCGAGCGAACCTGCGGGGCGGTGCGTGCCGTCAGCCGATCGGACGTCGTGAGTTCGTCCGCGCGTACCCAACCGCGGCCCGGCGTGCGGAAACGGTGACCTGCCGTCGACCGAATCGTCTCGTCGCCCGCTTCGATGGTGACCAGCTCCCGCGCCAGCGATCGACGCACCGCGCGCACGAGCGTTGGGCAACCCTTCGCGTCGAGAACGAGGTCGCACGGCGCGAGCTCTCGCAGGACGCGCGTGCCGCCCGGAACCTGGACGACGGTGTCGCCGGGGAAACAGTCGATGATGCAGATCTGGGGCGGCTCCGGCGGCGGATGTCCGGGCAGCGAGTAGACCGGGTCGCTCGCTTCGACCCGCTTGTCGAAGCCGATGCCGACGAGTTCGGGTGTGACCGGAACCTCGGGCCGCCAAGGCTTGGTCCTGCGTCCCGTGCGCACGGAGCGATACTCCGGAATCAAGAACAGAGTGGTCCGGTCGAACTGCGCGACGCCGGGATCGATCCCGAACGGAGTCGGCACATCGAATCGCACGAAGATCCACGCCGTCGGCTCGTCGCCGATCCGGGTCAAGAACCGGGAGTGTGGCGACAGCTGGTGGCCGGCGGATCGCGGGGCGTTCCCGAACTCCAGAATCGTCATACTCGACGCGACGTCGTCGACAGGACTCGGCGACCGCCGTTGAGGTCCGCCGGGGATCTGCGGCAGCAGCGTCGCGGCGGTCGAAACGATCCCGAAGATGGCAGCGAGGACTCTCATCGTCCGCGGATTCTACCCGAAACTGGCATTGCGCGCCGCCGTACGGTACACCCGAGGCGTTACCAGCCAGGGAGGCGTGTAAGTGGTCCAATTCGACCGTCGGTTCGGTTCTACCTACAAGGGTTACTGCCGCGAGGCCGTGAAGCGCGACACCGAGCGCGCGCTCGATCGCGAGTTCACCGGGCGCAGCTTGCGCGGGGCGATCGACGACCGCGGCGTCGCGGCATTGATCTTCCGGGACGTCGAGGAGCGCGTCGAGGCGGTCGCCGAGGAAGCGACGCCGGTCGCGGAGCCGACGGAGCGGCGGCCCGCACTCGAGTCGATCGAAGTCGAGCCACTCGAGATCGAGGTCGAACTCGCAGAAGAACGGCGGGCCGACTCGCGCATCGAACTCGAGGCTCTGGCCGAGGAGGCCGCGACGCCGCGTTCCGGTCGCTTCCGACGCTGGCTGCGTTCGCTGTTCGGCTGATCCGAACGGTTCCGGTCTGCGGAGCGGACGCGTCGCACAGGCCGCAGTTTCGGTGGGTGCGCACGCAGGTGACGTCCCCAGAGCGCGTGCTTCGATTCGGGATACTGGACCTGGTTGACCGAAACGTCGGCCGGTGGTCGATCGTGTCTCGCCCGTCCAGGCCTTGTTTGCACGGCGCACGCATTCCACCGTTGTCTGCGGCCGTCGCCGGCAGGATCATTCGACTCCAGCCCTCGACGGCACATTGGACTCGATCGGCCATGCGCGGAGCGTATCGGCCGGACTATAAGAAACGCACATGTTCGACTCCCTCAGCGGCGCACTCTCCGGCGCCTACCGCAGCATCGTCGGCAAGAAGGTTCTCACCGAGAAGAACATCGACGAGGGCATCCGGGCCGTTCGGCAAGCGCTGCTCGAGGCCGACGTCCACTTCAAGGTCGCGAAGGACTTCGTCAAGGACGTCGAGGCCCGCGTGCTCGGCGAGCAGGTCATCAAGTCCGTCGACCCCGGCGACCAGTTCATCAAGTCGGTCCACGACGCGCTGACCGGGCTGCTCGGCGGGGAGTCTCCGGGGCTGCCGGTCGCCGACAAGGGACCGCTAGTCCTGATGATGGCCGGTCTGCAGGGATCGGGTAAGACGACCACCTGCGCGAAGCTCGCGCTCTGGCTCAAGCAGCGCAAGAAGAAGAAGCCGCTGCTGGTCGCGGCTGACCTCCAGCGCCCGGCCGCGGTCGATCAGCTCAAGACGCTCGGCCAGCAGCTCGGCATCGAGGTCTACGCCGAAGGCACCGACCAGTCGCCGCCCGAGGTTTGTCGTCGCGGCGTCGAGCACGCGAAGAAGAACCTCCACGATGTCGTCATCCTCGACACCGCCGGGCGACTGCACATCGACGACGAGCTGATGACCGAGCTCGAGCAGGTCGAGAAGAAGTGCGACCCGCATGGTGTGCTCCTCGTCTGTGACTCGATGACCGGTCAAGACGTCGTCAAGTCGACCGAGGAGTTTCACAAGCGCCTGCCGATCTGGGGCGTCGTGCTGACCAAGACCGACGGCGACGCGCGCGGTGGTGCTGCGCTGTCGATCCGTCACCTGACCGGGCGTTCGATCCTGTTCGTCGGCACCGGTGAGAAGCCGGACGAGCTCGAAGAGTTCGACCCGCCGCGCATGGCGGGCCGCATCCTCGGCATGGGCGACGTCGTCGGCCTCGTCGAGCGCGCGCAGGAGGTCATCGACGAGAAGCAGGCCGAGAAGGACGCGAAGAAGCTGCTCAAGGGGCAGTTCGACTTCGAGATGTTCCTCAAGCAGATGAACATGATCCGCAAGCTCGGCCCGCTGAAGAAGGTGCTCGGCATGCTGCCGGGCGTCGGCGCGGCGCTGAAGGACGTCGACCTCGACGACAAGCGCTTCAAGCGCGTCGAGGCGATGATCCAGTCGATGACGCCGACCGAGCGGAAGTCCCCGAACCTGATCGACATCCAGCGCCGTCGCCGCATCGCGCGCGGCAGCGGCAACGAGCTCGAGGCCGTGCACGGCTTGATCAAGCAGTTCAAGCAGATGCAGAAGCTCATGTCCAAGATGGGCAAGGGTGGGCTCGAGAGCATGATGGGCGGGATGGATCCGTCCGGTATGGGGATGCCCGGCATGGGCGGTGGCATGCCCGGAATGCCGGGGGGCGGGATGCCAGGCGGCATGCCGCCGGGTCTCGACATGGGCGGCATGATGGGTGGCAAGAAGGGCAAGAAGAAGAGCGCGGGACGCCCGTCGGGTCTGGACGACTTCTTGCGCGGCAGGCGGAAGTAGGCGCGCGATCCGGCGCAGTGGGCCTGAATAAGGGGGGCCTGAAGAATGGGGGCCTGAAGAGGGGGGCCACCACGGTGTAAGGGCCGCATGCGAACGCCACGACGACTCGCCCGACGCAGGAAGCCCGCCGAGCCCAAGAGCCCGACGCACTTCCGAGACCGCGCACTCCGCTCCGGCCTCTGGAAGGCGCTCGTCACGCTCGGCATCGTGTACGGGATCGGCGCGCTCGTCGTCGCGCGCGTGTTCTCGCGCAGCGCATCGTTCGAGTTCTGCGTTTTGACGCTGTTCGGCGTCTGCGGCGGTGTCGTCCTGGTGTTCGGGATCAAGCGCTGGTTCGACGCGCGGTCCGAGGACGAGGCGCACTTCCTCTGGCAGCGCGCTCCCGAGATCCCGCTGGCGTCGCTCGAGGACCACGACATGTCCTGGGTCAGCGGGCGACTGCGCTGCCCGCGGCCGGTGATCCCGCCAGAGTTCGGCCCGCGCTCGGCATGGTACCGACTCGTGATCGAAGAGCAGCGCAGTGGCGGTGGAGCCGCGCACTGGGCGAAGATCCGCGAGACATCGCGCGCGGCCCGCGCGTGGCTCCAGGTCGACGGCTACGAAGTCGAAGTGCAGCTGCGCGCGGCGACGTGCGAACACGTGTCTACGGTGCGGCGGCAGACGGGGAACACGCGCTACACCCTCGAACGGATCGCTCCAACCGCGAAGATCAGTGTGTGTAGTCTCGCGCTTCGACCTGCGACACTGAAAGAAGAGCCGGACCCGCTCGACGAAGACGAAGAACACCGCATGATGCGTCGGCGACGTCGCCAGCGGGCGAAGCGCAACAGGTCGCAGAGCACTGACCTCCGGCGTCGGTTCCGACTGCCGAAGGCGTTCCGCAACCGGAAGCACGAGCCGACGGAGTTCGGGTCCCTCGAGGACGAGCCGGCGGTCGAGCCCGAGAAGGCGAAGTTGCTGCCGCTTCTGCTCGTATCGCGCACCAAGTTTCCGATGCTCGTGACCGGCGTGCCGCGTGCGGAGTGGCACGACCGATCGGAAGCCGAGGAGTCGGAGTTCGTCGTGCAGGCGGCGCTGCTCGCGGGGCTCGGGATCGCATCGGTCGTGTGGTTCGTGGGGGCCTTGGCGTCGTGGTGGGGCACTTTCTCTTGGACCGGTGTCGGCGTCGGCCTCGCGGTAGCGCTCGCGACGATCGCGGCGTTCGCGCTTGTCGGTCGCTACAACTCGCTCGTCATGTATCGCCAGCGCGTCGACAATGCGCGCTCGCACATCGACATCGCGCTGAAGATGCGCCACGACCTGGTGCCGAACCTCGTCGAACTCGTGAAGGCGGCGGCGGCGTACGAGCGCGAGGTGCAGACGCGCGTCGCGGAGCTGCGCGCGGAGTCGTGCAGCTCGGCGGAGCTGGTCGCGCTCGGTGAGGACTATCCGAAGCTGGGCGCGGACGAGAACTTTCGCAAGCTGCAGGAACGGCTGGCCGTGATCGAGGACAAGGTCGCGCATGCGCGCGGGTTCTTGGTGGATACGGTGACGGAGTACAACACGTTGACGGAGGTGTTTCCGTCGTCGGTGGTGGCTTGGGTTTGTGGGATGCGGCGCCTCACGCTCGAAGAGCGATAGCGGCGCGACTTGCCTTTGCCTGGCGAATGCAACCGGTCAGCGAAGGCAAGGGAAAGGGCAAGTCGCTCGCGGGCCCTACGGGCCCGCGAGCACGAACTTCCGCATTCCCATCGACCCCGCGACGAACACCGCACGCTCCGCGGAGACATCGTCGACGAGCACCGCATTGCTCGCTCCGAGCGCCCCGTCGTGCACCGACCAATGCAGCGGCCGCGCGTCCAACATCACCCCACCCGGTGCCCCGCTCGGCAGCAGGTTGTAGACGACCAGGTCCCCATTCAACGTCGTCAGCACCAGCTCGTCCGCGATCCCGTCCGCGTCACTGGAGTCCATGTCACCGGTCGCGATGCCGCACACGCCGTACAGCTTCGGGTGCGTACCCGTCCCGTCGAACGTCACGACCGCGCCCTCGTTGAGCACCGGCGGATCCCCGGCGACTTCGTACACGTGCAGGGTGCTGACCATGTCGTACGTCGCGGGTGACGCGTCCGGGGTGCCGGCGTGTGCGCTGAGCGGAGCGAAGAACACGGTCGGGGTTGGCTGACTCTGCCCGTCGGTTGCTCCGACGTTCGCGACGCACAGGGCGAGACCCCCGAAGCCCTTGTCGCCGGACGACTGCGACTGCGGGTTCGGCAGCGCCGCTCCCGGAGCGGTCGGCGCGCTCATCGTGCCGGGATCGAGCACCTGGATTCCGCCGCCGACCGTGCCTGCGACGATGCGGTCGCCGTTCGGCCACACGCCGGTGCGCAGGCTCTGCGCGTCCAGCAGCGCGAAGCCCGAAGACGTGTTGCGCAAGTGGAGCTGTTCGCCCGGGCTGCCGGCGGGCGGCATCGTGCCCGAGAACGGGTCGTGCTCCGAGCCGTTCGACGTCGTGCCCCAGACCGCGAAGTCCGACGTCGCGATGTCGTGGCGCAGACCACGGATCGCGTTCTGGTTCTGCGGTCCCTGTGTCGGTGGGTTGCCGGTCCAGTAGTAGGCGTCGCGTCGCGTGCCCGCGACGATCGCGTCGCCGCCGAACGCGAACGGCAGGTAGCCGTCCGCGTACACCTGACTGTGGATCGAGCGGAAGTAGCCGACGTGCGCGGCGTCCGTGTCCGACGCGCTCGGGAACTCGGTGTCCGGAGCGACCGCGATGTCGAACCACGTGTCGAGCTTGAAGTGGTCGATCGAGCCGAAGGGCGTCACCGCCGGCGGAATCGGTAGCGTGCTCCACTGCCGGATCGTGTGCACGTTCGCGACGTCGAGGCCCGGCAACGCGTCCGAACCGATCCACGCGAGGTCACGGAACGGCTTGATCTGCGGGAGCACGCGCAGGCCGGTCGGGTCGATCGTCTGGACGAGGTGCACGAAGTGGGGCACGCCCGTCGTCGGGTCGCTCGACCAGCGCCGGCCGCACTGGTCGACGACTTCGATCGGGCCACCCGGTCCGCCCGGGCCGAACGTCATGCCCCAAGTCGCGACGACGGATCCGCTCGAGAAACTGTCGGGTGTCGCGGGCGGCACGACGATCGGCGCGCCGTCGATGACGACGGTCGACGCGTTGCCGAACCACTCCTCGCCGAGGATCGGCGCCTCGATGTTCGTGAGCGCGCCTCCGCCGCCGGGGCCCGTGAACACGGTCTGCAGTTCGGCGAGCACCGAGTTGCCGGGCAGCCACGCGACCTGCCCGTTCTGCGTCGCGATCACTAGGTCGTCCGTGCCGTCCTGGTCGACGTCGGTCGTGGCGACCGCGTGCGCGTAGAGCAGCGCGGGGAAGCGAAAGGTCTGGTAGAGCGTGGACTGCAGCGGCGGCTCGGTGCCGCCGTCCGGCGTCCATCCGAGCAGGACCGTATTCGCCGAGTCGCCCGGGAGCACGTGGAGCCGTCCGCGGTGGACGACCGCGTGCATGTCGAGGTCCCACAGCGGCACGACCTGGCCGGGGTTGTTCACGTTGTCGACCGTCGTCGCGTAGCCGGAACCCTGTCCGGCCATCGCGAGCGGAGCGGTCCGCGTCACGGTCAGCGCTCCCGGCGACGCCGACTTGAACCAGCGCAGTCCGGGCGGTTCGCCGTCGAGCGGTTCGTCGACGAGGCCGACGACGCCAGGTGCGCCGAGCGCCGACGTGCTCCACGTCAGGTCCTTGAGCACGCCGATCTGCTTCGATGCGCCGACGATGCGTGCGGGCGACGCGTGCGCGAGGCTCGGCTGCTCGTCGATGTCGAACCGGAACAGGTGGTTGCGCAGCCCCGAGACGTACACCTCGCGGCTCCACGAGAGCTGCGTCGGGCCGACGAGGAAGTCGCGCGCGCTCGGCAGCGAGATCCCGGCGCGTTGGACGAGCGTCGCGCCGATGATCTCGCGCACGGTGAGTTCGCCGGAGAACGACAGCGACACGACGAACGTGCCGCCTTCCCCGAACATGTTGTCGACGATCTGCAGCTTACGCGGGCGCTGCTCTTCCCACGGCAGGTCGGCGGTCGCGAGCGGCGTCGTCAGGTCGGCCGTGTCGTACACCCACAGCTTGCGATGCGTGCCGAACGCGAGACGATCGCCTTCGACGTCGAGACCGAAGCAGCCGTAGCCGTGCGAGAAGGGGCCGTCGATCGGATCGCCACCCATGCCGCCGCCGCAGCGCGCCTCGACGGCGAGGGACACGGCCGTCGCGTTCGCCGGCGTGTAGCCGCCGGCCGCCGCCGCGGCGAAGCGCAACCGCGAGACCACGCCGTCGGCGCTCCCGACGTAGATGCGCCCGGCTTCGTCGGTGTCGAGCGACTGCGCCATGCCGGTCCACGCGCCGAGGCCGCGCTGTTCGCGCAGGAACGCCGGGACTTCTGCGAGTAGATTGCCGGGGGCGCCAGGGTGGTTGTCCGGATGCGCGGCGTGGGCCCGGGCCGCCGCCATGCGCGCCGCGGTCGTGTCGCGCGCGAGGACGTGGTCCCACGGGTCGGCTTCCGAGTCGATCGCGCCACCCGTGGAGGTCGGCGCGGGCGAGGCCGGCCGCGCGAGATCGACGACGGTCTCCGGCGGGAAGTCCTCGCGCGACGTGATCGCGTCGTTGAGCACAGGGTACACGGCCTCCCAGTGTTCGATCACCGTCGACGGGTAGCCCGGGTTGTTGCTCAGCAGGTCTTCCGGAAGCTCGATGCGCGCGAACGCCTCGTGGCACGTCGCATCGAGGATCGACCAGTGCAGGCTGCCGACGCTGCCGTAGACCGACGTGCTGCTGACCGAACCGGACGGGAAGTAGTTCGACGTGCCGGCGATCAGCGGGAACGTGTCTTCGCCGAAGCCGACCGTGTCCTCGTCCCCGACCGCGAAGAAGATCGGACGCTGCACCTGGCCGTCGCGCCACATGCGCAGCGCGTCCCCGGTCGCGAACTCGTAGCCCAGCTTCTGGAAGTAGTAGAAGTAGGGCAGCACGTACTTGATGCTCCACGCCTGCGTCGAGCCGTCGAGGCCTTGCAGCGCGGTGATGAACGTGCACGCCTCCTGCTGACTGATCAGCCGGCGCGTCGACGGCGTGTAGAGAAACGCGGCCGCGCCGTGGATCTTGCTCGGGAAGTGCAGCGCGAGGCTCTGCGAAACGAACCCACCGTTCGACCCACCGCTGACGACGAACGTGAAGTCGTTCGGATCCGGCGTGTTCCACGCGGGATCGACTTCGCCCGGCGTGTCGGAGCCGGCGGTGAAGATCCACTGGATCGCGCGGCGGAACTGCAGCACGCGCTGCGCGGTCATCAGCATGTGGCCGCCGCTGATCGGTGGGGTGATGTAGCCGGCGATCACGTTGTGCTCGGCGCGCTCCTGGCCGGTCGCGACGAGGCGGTGCACCTGCTGCGGACGGAGGATGTCTTCGACGCCGAACGGCGCGTCGCCACGCGCGCGGAGTCCGGCGTTGACCGGATCCGCGAAATGAGTGGCCGGCAGCCCCGAGTACGATGCGGTGTTGCCCGCGATCGTGCCGTGGATCGCGATCGACACGACGGTTGCGGCGTTCGGGTGGAACGTCTTCGGAATGAACAGCTCGAACGCGGACCGCGCGTCGTGACCGTCGCCGGGGAAGTCGGGGTTCGGGTGCAGGAATCCGACGAGTCGTCGAATCGTCTGGTTGGAGCCGGACTGCGCCTTCGCGTCGAAATCGATCCACGGGGAGGTGGCTTCGGACGGCGTGTGCACGTGCACGTCGCTCGGCAGCAGGTCGTCGCCGTCGTCGAACGCGAAGTGGGCCCCGGTGTCGGCCGGGTCAGGGCCGTCGCTCCGGTCGAAGCCCTCGCCGTTGTTCCAGATTCCGTCCGGGACGTTGAACAGCGGATCGGTGATCAGGGCGCCCGTCGGGGCGAGGTGGAATTCGGCCGGGTCGAAGAGGAGCTCGCCGGCGTGGGGGTGGATGGGGTAGCGGTTCTGGGCCGCGGCGGCGGGTGCGAGGGCTAGGAGGTAGAGAGCGGCGCCAGAGGCCCATGAAGGTGGAAAACGGGTCATGGTGGCTCCGTGGGTGGTGGCGAGAGGGATGGATTGTCGGGGCTCTCGGAAGTAGGTCGAGGGCTTTCTCCGCGACTTGCCCTTGCCATTGCCTTTGCCGTATTCGGGTGGGTTGCCCGGGGGAACGGGCGCAGGCGCGCCCGGGCACGGGCACGGGGAAATCGGCAAATGCCAGGCTCTTCCGGGCGCTCGGCGCCCGAAAGAGCCTGGCATTTGCCGATTTCGCCGCTATAAATCCTCCCCCTTCGCCCGCGGGGGCCCTCCCCGCACTGCCTTCGAATCCAACTCCGAGGAATCCTTCGTGGCCGTCAAACTGCGACTCGCGCGCTTTGGTCGACTGAACCACCCGACCTACCGGATCTGCGCCGCCGAATCCTACTTCCAGCGGGATGGCCGCGTGATCGAAACCCTGGGCTACTACCTGCCCAAGGCCAAGCGTGTCGAGGAGCAGCAGAGCCTCAACGCCGAACGGATCTCCTACTGGCTCTCGGTCGGCGCGCAGCCGTCCGAGACCGTGCGGAGTCTGATCAAGAAGGCCGGCATCGAACTGCCGGCGCCGAAGAGCAAGAACAAGAAGCGCAAGCGCAAGACGCCGCCGAAGTTCGAGCCGCCGCGTCAGATCGGCAATGGCCGCAAGGCCAAGGCGAAGTGGAAGGCCAAGCACGCTACGGCGAGCTGAGGCACTCCATTCCCGCGCAGCGCGTGAGTCGATCTCACGGGCACGCTCGTTCGCGTAGGTAATTCCGCGGAGACCGGTTTGGTGGCGGCGAAGAAGAAGGCGACGAAGAAGGCCGCGAAGGCGGCTCCGAAGGACCCGCGCGACCCGATCGCGATCACGCCGGCGTCGATGAAGGCGACGCTCGTGGAGGTCGAGAAGTCGCTGGCGAAGATCACTCCGCCCGAGGAGCCGCAGCCGGGTTCGCTCGCGGATGCGATGCTGCACTACATCTTCTCGCGTGGCCTGCCGTGCGGCTACGGCCAAGAGGTGCTGCGTCGGATCGAGACGGACTTCGTCGATCGCAACGAGTACCGCGTCACCGAGGCCTACGAGATCGAAGAGGCGTTCGCCGACCTCGGTTTCCCGGACACGTTCGAGCGTTGCCTCGCGGCCAAGGAAGCCGTGAGCCAGCTCTACAACGATCAAAACGCGGTGAGCCTCGAGTTCCTGCGGGAAGCGCCGGTCGCCGAGCGCAAGGGCTTCTTTGCGCGCGTCCCGGCGATCACGCCCGACCTCCAGAAGTTCCTCGCGCAGATCGTCGGCTACGAAGAGGTGCTCTTCTCGCCGCGGTCGACTCAGCGCGTCCAGCAGCGACTCGGCTTCGACCCGAAGGGTTCGGGCGTCGAGGCGTTCTTCGGCGGACTCCGCGAGCTGATCGCGCCCTACGGGCACCTGCCGCTGAGGGTCGGTCCCGATACGGGCGACGGCAAACCGATCCTCGAGCCGGAGCTGTCCGCGCTCTGTGTGGTCGTGCGCCTCGGCGCGAAGTAGGACCGCGGGACACGGTCCCGTAAGATCCGCGCCGTGCTGTTCCTCGCCTCGAGCTCTCCGAGACGAAGGGCACTCCTGCACGAAGCCGGGATCCCATTCCGCCTGTGTCGACCCGGGCCGGAGATCGTCGGCGCAGGATCGCCCGCCGAACTCGCCGTCGCGCGCGCGGTGAGCAAAGCTCGTGGTGCCGAAGCGGAAGACGGCCACCCGTTCGACGAACGGGCCCTCGTGCTCGGCGTCGATACCGTCGTCGACCGCGATGGCGTCGAGCTCGGCAAGCCGCGCGATCGCGACGACGCCGCGCGGATGCTGCGCCTGCTCTGCGGGCGCCAGCATCGCGTGCACACCGGCCACTGCGCGATTCGAGACGGCGTCGAGACGACGCGTGTCGCGTCGTCCGTCGTCGAGTGCGCGCCGATCGACGACGCGACGATCGAGGCGTTCCTCGCGACCGAGGACTGGCGCGGCAAGGCCGGGGGCTATGGCATCCAGGATGCCTCGACCCCGTTCTTGCAGCTGCGCGGCGGGGATCTGGACACCGTGATCGGGCTGTCGATTCGGGTCGTGCGGTCGATGCTGGAGACGACCGAGGGGGGCGTGTGTCCACCGAACTGATGCGGCGGCTCGTGATCGGCATCGGGCTGGCGATCGGACTCGCGGCCGTCCTGTGGTTCGTGCTCGACCGGTCCGAGGCCCAGGCCGAGGTGATCCCGGTGCCGGTCGCCGGGGCTCCGACACCGGAGCGACCGCGTGCCGTGCTGCCCGCGGCGATCCCGCGTGGCGGCTGCGCGAGCGTCGCGCTCGGCCGGCACCGCGAGGATCTCGGCGACCGCGCGCCGATCGTGGAGATCCGGCGAGGGGGATCCGTGCGCATCGTCACGGGCCCACCGGCTCCGTCTTCGCCGACCGCGACAGGGTCGTCCGGCGGCGCCTGGCGGGCCGGAATCCTGCTCCCGCGCCTGCGATTGACCAGCCTGTCGGCGCGGGAGCGCTCGGCGCTGCTCGAGGTCCTGCGGGCGTTCAGCGGTGATTCCGGCCTCCGGCCGGAGCAGATTCGCGCGACCGGAGTCGCGTTCCGGCCCGAGGAACTGGCCTCCCTGCTGCGCTGGCGGCGTTGATCCGGCCGCGTCGGCCGGGGAAGTCGCTTGCATGCCAGGTCTTGCGGCATACACTTCCCCGCCCTTCCCGAAGGTGCTTCCCGCGATGAAAGCCAAGATCCACCCCGAATACGTCGTCTGCAAGGTTTCCTGCGCATGCGGGAACACGTTCGAGACCCACTCGACCAAGTCGGCGATCAAGCTCGATATCTGCGCGGCGTGCCACCCGTTCTTCACCGGCTCGCAGAAGTTCGTCGACACGGCCGGCCGCGTCGACAAGTTCCGCCGCCGTTACGCCAAGTCGGACGACCAGAAGAGCTGATTCGCGCGGCGCCCGTGAACGTGGCGCTCGCATTGCTCGTTCGTGCCCATGGATGAATTCCTGCGAGCAGGCGTGGTGGCCAAGCTCGACTCCATGGTTGCGCGGATGCACGAGCTGACGGCCCTGCTCTCCGAGCCCGAGTTCCACTCGCGGCCCGAGGCGCCCGCCGTACAGCGCGAGCTCGGTGGACTGCAGCGCGTCACCACGCTCTACGAAGCGTTCCAGAAGACCTGCGAGCAGGTCTCGGAGGCCGACACCATCATCGAGTCCAAAGTCGACCCGGAGCTGGTGGAGCTCGCGCAGATGGAGCTGCCGGAGCTGCGCGAGTCGGCGAAGACGATGGCGACGCAGCTGCTCGACGAGTTGCTCGCCGCGGAAGGCGACAACAACCGCAGCGCGATCGTCGAGATCCGCGCGGGCACGGGCGGCGACGAGGCGGCGCTGTGGGCGCGCGATCTGCGTGACATGTATCAGCGATATGCGTCCGAGCGCGGTTGGAAGATCGATTCGATCTCGGATTCGCCGAACGACATGGGCGGCTTCAAGGAGACGATCTTCAGCGTGCACGGCGATGGCGTGTTCAACGTGCTGCGCTTCGAGTCGGGCGGACACCGCGTGCAGCGCGTGCCCGCGACCGAGTCGCAGGGTCGCATCCACACGTCGGCCGCGACCGTCGCGGTGCTCGCCGAGGCCGAGGACGTCGAGGTCGAGATCAACGACGGCGATCTCGAGATCACGGCCGTGCGCGCGTCGGGCCCTGGCGGGCAGAACGTCAACAAGGTCTCGTCCGCCGTGCGCATCCTACACAAGCCGAGTGGCCTGCAGGTCTTCTGCCAAGAGGAACGCAGTCAGATCAAGAACAAGGCGAAGGCGCTGAAGCTGATCCGAACGCGACTCTTCGACGAGGAGAAGCGCAAGGCCGACGACGCGCGGTCCGCAGAGCGTCGCAGCCAAGTCGGCTCCGGGGACCGCAGCGCGCGCGTGCGCACCTACAACTTCCCTCAGAACCGCGTGACCGACCATCGGCTCAGCGGTCGCAACTTCACCCTCGAACAGGTCATGGAAGGCCGGCTCGAACCCATCTTCGACGCGCTGCTGCTCGACGAGCGCGAGCGCCGCATCGCGGAGCTCTGACTCCTTCCCTACGAATCCCCTCTCACATTTGGAGAATCCCATGAGCGACGAACTTCAGGAGCTGGAACCCATGCCGGACGCCCCGCAGCCCGAGCCCACGCCGCCGCCCGCGGCGGCCGCGCCGGCCGGCGGCCCGCCCCCGGGTATGCCCCCGCAGCAAGGCCAGCCGATGCGTAGCGGCGCCGTCCTCGGCGCGCCCGGTTTCAACCCGAACGCCGACAAGGAGTACTACCGCTTCCTGATGTCGGGCGTCGTGATGTTCCTCGGCTGCATGATGCCGTGGGGCCCCGAGTGGTCGATGGCCGGCTACAAGACGCTCAGTGGCGCGCTCTTCACGCTGATCGCGATCGGCATGATCTGGAGCTGGTGGGGCGCGATCGCGACCGCACGCTTCAGCGGCGCGAACCTCAAGTGGGTCGGCCTGTCGCTGATCCCGTTCATCGCGTGCCTGCAGGCGATCCTCACCGCGTTCAGCTCGGCCGCGGTCACGGACTTCGTCGACGCCGGCAAGGCGATGCCCGAAGGCTGGGGCGAGTTCTTCAGCGCGATGTTCGACTCGCTGCCGCTGTTCGGCGGTGACGAAGTCGCGGGTGAGAAGGTCTCGAACTTCCTGCGCGCGTTCGGTGGCGGTCAGATCGTCGTCTTCTTTGGCGCGCTCTACGCCGAGTTCGCGTTCTTCCTCGCGATCATGGGCGGTGCGAAGCACGCCAAGAAGCAGAAGGCCGAAGCGGCCGCATCCGGTCGCGGCGCGCGTCGCTCGGGCGGCGGCGGTGGCGGCAAGAGCGGCCGCAAGTAGTCGCAGATGCCCGACACGGTCCTCGAGATCCTGACCGCGTCCGAACGGTATCTCGAGGATCGTGAGGTCGACGCCCCGCGGCGTTCCGCCGAGCTGCTGCTCGCACGCGTGCTCGGCGTCGACCGCCTGCAGCTCTACCTCGCGCACGACCGGCCGCTCGACGAGCCGGAAAAGCAGCGCATGCGCGAGCTGCTCGCGCGCCGCGGCGACCACGAACCGGTCGCGTATCTCCTGGGCGACTGGGAGTTCTACGGCTACGAGCTCGAGGTCACGCCGGCCGTGTTGATCCCACGACCGGAGACCGAAGGCCTGGT
The DNA here is from genome assembly GCA_028281765.1 of Planctomycetota bacterium. Lineage (GTDB taxonomy): Bacteria > Planctomycetota > UBA1135 > UBA1135 > UBA2386 > JANQJF01. The sequence continues at coordinate 99,588 of JANQJF010000068.1, forward strand.
CGAGCTCGCGAAGGAGCGCGCGCCGAATGGCGCACGCGTCGTCGACCTCGGCACCGGCAGCGGCGCGATCGCGATCGCGCTCGCGAAGGAGCGAGAGGACGTGCAGGTGTGGGCGGTCGACAAGAGTGAAGATGCGCTCGCGGTCGCGCGGCGCAACGTCGAGAAGCACGGACTGAGTGAGCGCGTGCACTGCGTGCTCGGGTCGTACTGGGAACCGCTCGAAGGCGAGGCGCCGTTCGACCTGCTCGTGTCGAATCCGCCGTACGTGGATCCGGCGAAGCCGGAGCTGCTCGCGGATGACGTGCGGAAGTACGAGCCGGAGCTGGCGCTGTTCACACCGGAGGGGGAGCCGGGTGCGCCGTACGCCGAAATCGCTGCGGGGGCTGCGCAGCATCTGAAGGCTGAGGCGATCGCGGTTTTCGAAAGTGGCGTCGGCGCGATCGAGCCAGCGCGGCGTGCGCTCGAGGAGTCGAGGGCGTTCGGGGGTGTGGAGGTACGGACGGATTTGGCGGGGATCGAGCGGTACTTGTTGGCGCGGGTCATCGTGTAGCGACGAATATCGCGGGGACGGGCGCGGGCTCGACGGGCCCGGATCCCGACGGACGCGGATTCCGACGGGCTCGGGCGAGCGCGGGTTCGTGGAGCGGGCTTGGATCTGGGTCGCACGCGGGCTCGCACGCGCACGCCGGGCACCCGTTGCCCGCTTCGCCTAGTTGATCGCTTCCGTGGCCCGCGTCACCCAAGCCTTCAACGCGTTCCGCGACTCCGCCGGCGTCTCCGTGAAGTACACCGCGATCTCATGCGCCTTCTCGCTGCCGGCCATCTCCTCGCAGCGCACGACCGCACCCTTCACTTCGACGACCTCGTCGTCCCCCGGCAGCTCGAGCCCGATCTGCACCAGCGTCATCTCTTCGATCGCCTCGGGGTACGTGCAGCACAGCCCGATCTCGGAGAGGTCGCGCAGGCGCCCTTCTTGCGCTTCGCCTTCGCCGCGTAGGCGAATCGGAAAATCGGCGGGGATGCGCGGAGCGCGACGACGTTCGGAGCCAGGTTTGGTCATGTTCCCTCCCGCAAACGGCCGCCCGGCCGCGTGCGAACTTTGTCGGCACCAAGGATACCTCTGCTCCGGCGCCGTCGCTACCATTGCCGTCTTGGGCGGGCGCGCGGATGGGCTGTGTCGCCGATTCCCATTCGAAACACACACCGAAGACACCGATTCGGACACGATGGCGAACTTCAACAAAGTGATCCTCCTGGGCAACCTGACTCGCGACATCGAGATGCGTTACACGCAGAGCGGCACCGCGATCGGGAAGACCGGGATGGCGATCAACCGCAAATTCAACCGGGGCGGCGAGGGTGGGCAGCAGCAGGAAGAGACCTGCTTCGTCGACCTGACGATCTGGGGCCGGCAGGCCGAGATCCTGAGCCAGTACTCCGGCAAGGGCCGTCCGCTGTTCGTCGAAGGGCGCCTCCAGTTTTCCACCTGGGAAGACAAGAACGGTGGTGGAAAACGCAGCAAGCTCGAGGTCGTTGTAGAGAACTTCCAGTTCGTCGACAGCCGTGGCGGCGGCCAGGGCGGGGGTGCTCCGCAGCAAGGCGGGCAAGGTGCGGCCGGTGCCGGCGGTGGTCAGGGCGGCGGCGGGGGTGCCGAAATGTCCGGTGACTACGACGCGATCCCGTTCTGACGGAACCAGGTCGCGAGGCGCCTCAAGTCCTGGATCTACCTGATCCGAAATGCACCCAGAGGGGCAATGCCATGCCCTCTGGGTTGCTGTGATGGAATCACTCGGTCAGGTCAAACACGATCTCGTTGCCCGCGCAGAGTCCGCCACGCTCGACGATCTCGAGCAGCGGGGGCGTTCCAAGGTTCGCGTGCTGCGCGCTGGCCAGATCGTCGAGGTGGTCGACCAGGCGATCTCGCGCGCGGTCGACTCCTCGGACCTCATCCCTCGGGACGAGGTCGAGGTGCTCGTCGAACAGGCTCGTGGCGAAGTCCACCTCGAACTCGACGACCGCACGCGCGAACTCGACGCGCTGCGGGCCGAACTCGAGGAGCAGAAGGGCGCCGCCGACTCCAGCGAAGAGCACCGCGCGGAGAACGAGCGCCTCAAGACAGAGCTCGAGTCCGCGAACGAGCGGCTCGCGCACTTCGAAGCGCTGTTCCCGGGTGGGACGCCAGCCGCTGCCGCCGCGGCACCGACGCCGCAGGCGCCGCCCGAGCCGCCGCAGGTCGACACGTCCGCCGCGAGCAACGCGCTCGCGAGCGCCGTCGACCAACTGCAGGAGGCGATGAACGATCGCCTCGACAACATGAGCAAGAAGCTCGGCATCAGCACCGCGGTCGAAGCGGACGAAGTGCAGCTCGACAAGCTGTTCGCGTCCGACGACGGCGATGAGCCGACCGAATCGAACATCGATGACATGCAGGTCAAGAAGACGACCAGTGGTGGCATCGGAGCAAATCTGGAGCGCTTGAAGAAACTCAAGGGGGGCGACTGAGCCGCGGGCTCGGTTGTTTGCAATGACCGACGAAAACAACAACGACACCTTCGATCAGCAGGACGTCACCGACGTGGTCGACACGCCGACTGCTTCTTCTGACGTCGCCCTCGGTAAGGGCATCGACCTCGGCACGGCCAACATCGCGGCTGCGGTGCAGAACGACGACGGCGGCATCACCGTCAACGTCGAGCGCAACGCGTTCCTCGAGATCGGCGGTGACGGCTACTCCAAGAGCATGCTGACTCGCCTCAACGTGCCCTACGTCGTGCACAACGGTCGGATGATCGTGCTCGGCGAGAGCGCCTTCGAGCTGGCCAACGTGTTCGGCAAGGAAACTCGTCGTCCGATGTCCGATGGCCTCATCAGCCCGGACGAAGTCGACGCGCTGCCGATCATGAAGATGATCATCAGCAAGGTGCTCGGCGAGCCGGCGCAGCAGGGCGAAGCGTGCTACTTCTCGGTCCCGGCCGAGTCGCTCGATGTCGACAACAATGTCGTCTACCACCAGGGCCTGTTCGAAGGCATGATCGGTAAGCTCGGCTACAACGCCAAGCCGATCAACGAAGCCCACGCCGTGGTCTTCGCCGAACTGGCCGAGAACGACTTCACGGGCATCGGCCTGTCGTTTGGTGGCGGCATGGCGAATGCCTGCGTCGCCTACAAGTCGATCCCGTGCGTCCAGTTCTCGGTCGCGCGCGGCGGGGACTGGATCGACAAGAACGTCGCCAACGTGCTCGGCATCAAGCGCAGCCGCGCGACGTACATCAAGGAATCGGGTGTCGACATCCGCGATCCGAAGAACCGCGAGGAAGAAGCGGTTGCGATCTACTATTCGAACCTGATCAACTACGTCCTGCAGAACATCAAGAGCCGCTTCGAGAGCGGTTCGAACATGCCGACGTTCAACGAGCCGATCGACATCGCGTGTGCCGGCGGCACGTCGCTGGTCGGTGGGTTCATCGAAGTGTTCCGCGACGAGTTCGCGAAGATCGACTTCCCGATCCCGGTCGGCCGCATCTTCCGCGCCGAAGACGCGCTGACCTCCGTGGCGAAGGGGTGCCTGGTCGCCGCGGCGATCGGCGACTGAAGCTCTCGAGCGCGCAGAGGTCGAGGCAGGGACGCTTGGCGTCGCTGCCTCGTTTGCGTTGGGGGCGAGGGGCAGGGGCGAAGGGCGAAGGGTTGAGGGCAAGCCAGAGGAGCTGCCGAAGGCAGCTCCTCTGGCAGTCACTTCGCCTTGACGGCGATCGGCTCGGCATACGGATTCGGCGGCATCAAATGATGCGGCAACGGTGCGCGTCGGTACGCCTCCCCCGGCCCGTAGTTCGTCGCGAGGTAGTCGACGATCTTCTCTTCGACCCCCTCCGGAAACTCCCACAGCCCCTGCGTCGCTTGCATCCAGTCGATCGTCGTCTGCCACGTCTGCGCGGTGCCGCGCTGCAGCAGGAACTGGCGGGCGGAGTGGCAGGACACGCAGTGCGTCGCGACGAACTCCCAGCCGTCCGCCATGACGAGGCCCGTGGCTTCGTGGATGCCGGGTTCGCCGGAGTCCGTGCTGGTCGCGACGGGCTGCGGGTCCGGGGTCTCGGTCGACTCTTGGCGACAGCCCGCACCGACGAGCGCGAGCGAGGCTGCGAAGAACAACGACCGGATCACGTGGTCACCTGCACCGCGACGCGGTGGCACGCGTTGTTGAGGTAGCCTTTCGGGTTCCAGCCGGGCAGGATCATCGGCTGGCTCACGCCTTCGCTGTCGACCGCGCGCGCCCAGACTTCGTAGTAGCCCTGTTCCGGGAAGCGAAGGTTCGCCGAGAAGTGCTGCCAGGCCAGACGGTTGGCGGGCTCCTTCAGCTCGGCGCGCTGCCAGCGGGAGCCGAAGTCGATCGACACCCAGACCTCGGACACCGCGCGGTCGCCGGCCCACGCGTGGCCGCGGATCGCGAGCGCGTCGGACTGCCTGTGCGTGATCCCGGACTTCGGCGACGTGATCAGCGACTTGACCGGCATCGACTCGATGATCTGCATGTCCTCCTTCGGCACCTGCGTGCCGGGAGCGACGCGGTACTTCGGCACGCGGTACGACGAGCCAGTCATCTTCGCGCCGTCGTGCACACGGTCGCGGACTAAGAGTTTGCGCACCCACTTGCCGCACGTCGATGCTGGCCAGCCGCCGGTCACGAGGCGTAGGGGGTGGCCGTTGAGCCACGGCAGGTCCTCGCCGTTCATCGCGAAGGCGATCAGCGACTCGTCTTCGAGCGCCTTGTGGATCGGGACGCCGCGTGAGATCGGCTGCTTCTCCGGGTCGCCACTGAGGTGGGTGTCCGCCCCGTAGTACCCGGTGTAGACGGCGTCTTCCTTGACGCCGCACGCCTGCAGCACGTCGCGCATCCGCACGCCGGTCCAGCGCGGACAGCCGACGGCGCCGACCGTCCACTGGTTGCCGCGCGCGGGCGGGTTGAATTCGCTCCGGCCGTTGCCGCCGCACTCGATCGTCAGCTGCAGGGTGTGGTGCTCGAACTCCCGCTTGAGCTCGGGCAGTGTGAACGTGCGCGGCGCGGCGATGGATTCCCCGCTGATCTCGAGCGTCCACTTCGCAGCATCGATCCCGCGGCGCGGCGGCGGGTGGCCGTTGTTGCGCACGAACAGGCGGGAGCCTGGCGTGATGTCGTCGTCGAGCAGATGGGCCGGGGTTTCCGCGTTGATCGGTCGATCGTTGAGGACGGTCAGCCCGTCCTTGCCGGGCAGCGGCTCGGGATCCTGCGAATCGAGCAGCGCCACGGGCACGAGTCCGGCCGGCATCTCACGCCAGAAAACGATCGGCGCGCCGATCGCGCAGGCGAAGGCGCCACGAGCGGAGAGTTCGAGGAAGCCGCGCCGCGACAGGTCGGTGCGCCGGCCGAAGACGAGGGCGTCGGCTCGTTCTGGGTCGGAGGAGTAGAGCTCGCGAAGGCCGCGCTCGCGTTTCGGCATGGGAGGGGATTGTAGAAGGCCTTCGGGTAGGTGCCAGCGTGAGGCGTCGCCCGTGTCGTGCCCGTGCCGGTGCCCACTGCCCGTGCCCGGTCGTGCGTAGGTCACGCACGGGCAGAGGGCACCGGCACGGGCACGACACGGGCACGGCGTCAGTTCACCGAATCACGTTCCCCGCATACTCCACGATCCGCTCCCCGAGCGTCTCCGCATCCGCTCCGAACGCCTTCTCCACATCCAGCTCGCCCTTCCCTTCGTAGAAGGCCCGCACGTACCCCACCAACTTCTCCCGATACTTCCCATCCTCCGCGTGGAACAGGTACCGACACGCCGCCGTGCTCTGCGCATAGAACATCGTCATCGGACTGACCATCGCGTACTGCCCGAGCTGGAACGTGCGCCCGATCGGCATCGTCGGCTTCGTGTCCAGGTTGCCGTTGATCGTGACCTGAGACGCGCCGAGGAGTCCCTTCCACGGCAGCCGATGGCGCGCGGTGCTGTTGCGGATCAGGTCGAGTTCGCTGCTGCGTGGATTGCGCGTTTCCCACGTGCGGCGGTAGTCGTCGAACACGAATTCCTCGACGAACGACGCGAAGCCCTCGACGATCCAGAAGCCGCGCAGTCCGCCGCGCATCTGGCGCAGGCTGTTCTTGCCGAAGCCCGGGCCGCGTTCGTCGAGCCAGTGGTGCGTCAGCTCGTGCACGAACGTGCCGCGGACGCGGCGGAACTCGGAGTCGTCCGACGGGATGAACATGCGCGAGATGCGCTCGGACGGCGAGTAGTGGCCGGCCGTCCAGTCGATGTCGTGCCCGGCTTTCGCGGCGGGGGAGTGCTTGTGGTATGCCTCGCGCGATTCGAAGAGAATGATGCGCAGCGGGAGCACGCCTTCGTGCTTCTCGGGGAACATCGATTCGAGCGCACTGCATCCGAGCTCGCCGGCCGAGAGGCAGCGGGCGACCGCGCCAGGTTGACCGGGCGGGGTGATGACGAGCAGGTTCTCCGTCTGCACGCCGAACAGGTCGGGGCGCCACTTCTCGCAGTGCAGCGCGATCTCGCTCTGCGCGGGGGTGCCCTTCGCGTCGGGCTGGACGAGCTCGAACTCGACCTGTGCGCACGCCTCGATGAAGTCGAGCCAGGCCTTGGGCTCGAACGGTTCCGGCGCCGGCATCGACTTCGGGACCTTGGCGCGGATCTTCTTGCAGATGCCGGGGTGGTCGGGGACGTAGTCGAGCATCGCGCGCCAAAGCGCGTGTAGCGATTCGGTCGGCGCGTCGTCGGGCGTGCGTTCGACGAGGGACCACAGGTGGTCGTGCAGGTTCGCGTCGATGTGGGTGAGGCGATTGCGGACCTCGGTCTGCACCTTCTTCTGGACGCGCACGCCCTTGCGCCGGCGGACGGCGGCGAGCTTCTTCTCGGCGGCCTGGACGACCTTGTCCTCGACGTCCGCCGTCCGGGCGAGGGCGATCGTGCGTTCGATCAGCTCGGTGTCGTTCGAGACGCCGACGCGCTGGGCGATCTTCTTCATCGTCTCACGGCGGAACTGCGCGGCGACGGCGTCGAGCGCGGCCTTCATCCGGGAGGGCGCCGGCCAGCGCAGCGGCGCGTCTTCGGCCGACGTGAGCAGGAGGACGTCGTCGAGCGGGACCGTGTCCTTGCGACGCTTCACGGCGCCGTCCAGGACTTCGAACTTCCCTTCCCAGACCGAGCCGTCGGCGAAGAACGCGCGGCCGGGCAGGGTGGTCGCGTCGACGGCGAGAGCTTCGCCCGTGCCCATGACGAGTCGGTTGCGCCACCGTTCGAGGCGCTGCCCCTTGGTGAGGAGCACGGAGTTGCGCGCGGGGATCACGCGCTCGTCCGACTGATTGTCGAGGCGCCAGCGGACCATGCGGTCATCGATCCCGAACGCGAAGCGCGGGTGGTAGACGACGTCGCCGGCGATCGAGAGCGGGCCGGGATCTTCGGTGAGCTTGCGGTGGAAGTCGCGGTTGGCGAGGCCGAGGATGCGGACCTGCCCCTTGTTCGTGTCGAGCAGCGCGAGCGTGTCGCCGCTGTTCGGCAGGTTCGTGAACAGGACCAGGCGGTCTCCGAGCAGCGCGGGCGACGCGAGGCGACGACCGCCGAGCGTGCTCGTGCCGCAGAGCAGGTTGTCCTTCCAGCCGTGCCGCACGTAGCGGAAGACGCGGCCGGCCATCGTTTCGATGCGATTCGCGTGGCTGCGCTGGCCCTTCGGAAGTCGCATCGCTTTGGGGAAGCCGCTGCGGCGTGAGAGCTGGGTCAACAGCGGCTGGCCCTTGTCCTGCGCCGCGAACAGCACGTTGTCGAACAGCGAGAGTTCGCCGAGATAGCCGGAGTCCTGCGACGTCCACACCGGCTTGCATCGTGTGCTCATCCGGCGGACGGACGTCCGATCGACGAAGTAAAGCTCGTCGCGGAACAGCAGCGGTTCCGACACGTTGCCGGTCTTGCTCTTGTACGCGCTGATGCGCGTCAGCGCGCTGCGCGTGACTCGGTAGGTGGCGATCGTGTTCGGCGCCGTGCGGATCGCGATCACGCGGTTCCAGATGCTCGGCGCGAGCGGCTGGCTCGTCTTGAACGACAGCGTCGAGCGCATCCGCTTGCCGGTGCGCAGGTCGAGCGAGTGGAGGTAGCGCTTGTCGCCCTTGTGTACGCACACGACGACCCAGTTGTCCCAGACGAGTGGTTCGCCCTCGATCGGGCCGTCGAACTCGCGGTGCCAGTCGGCGACGAGTTCGTCCTCGGCCGGCAGCGTCGCGCTCGCGGCGCTACGGCTCACGCAACCGCCGCGGATGTGCCACGTGTCGCGTGGCGCCACCGCGCCATCCTGCAACGGGTTGCCCTGCTGCGCCGGCACAGCAGGGACCGCGAGTGCGACAGCGGCCAGAACGGCGCAGGACAGGCGAACCGAGATTCGGGACGACGAGCGGTTCAAGACGGGGCTGACTCCTTCGGACACGGAGCGAGCAGTCTACTCGATCGTGATCCGATACCAGGGCATCGTCGTGCCCCAGTCGAACGCCGGCACCGACTGGATCGTCAGGCCCGAGATCACGAGCGGTAGCCCGACGAGATTCTGCTGGTTCGGGACCGAGAAGCTCGCGGCGCCGTTGCCGCCCGGATCGAGCACGCCCGCGAAGCCCGCAAACACGGAGTCGGACTGACCGAGTGTCGTCGCCATCAGCACGTCGCCGGCCAACGCCAGCAGCTGGCCGTTCGGCAGGGGCAGCGGGCCGGTGCCGAACGACGCGCCGAGGGCGTAGGTGCGCCCGGCGTCGGCCGGCATGTGGATAGAGATCGGCGCGGTCGAGCCGAGTCCGATCGTAGCCGGCACCTCGAGCGCGCGACCGTCGAGCAGGAAGCGAAGCGCACGCGACATGACGTCGGCGCGGGTGTCCGGGCTGACGATCGTCTCCAGCGGGAAGCCGAGGTTCACGACGCGGCTCGAACCCGCGATGCGCTGGATCCCGGCGCCGAGACCGTTCGAGTACTCGAGGCAGACTGTCGAGTTGCCGTCGGACGCCTGGAGGACGTCCGGCCAGTCGACGTCGTAGGTACCGCCGTTGCCGCTGTCGAACTGCTGTAGCGGGATGTCAGCGAAGATGCCGCCGGGCACGCCGCGGAAGAAGTAGGTGTTCGCGTCATCGGCGACGAAGTTCGCGCCGAGCTGCGCGTGGTAGAACGCCGTCTCGATCGGGTTGCCTTGGGCCGCGAGGTCCCAGCCAATCTCGGATCCCGTGACGAGCAGGCGGCCACCCTGCGCGAGATACGCGGTGACCCTCTGCTGCTCGAGAATGTCGAACGTCGAGTCCTGCGTGCTCTCTTCGCCGCTGGCCCAGTCGACCGCGCGGTAGTCGTTCATCGTGACGAGGCCGATGCGGATCGCGTCGTTCGTCGTCGCGTCGAACGCGAGCGAGAACTCGTTGCCGCGGCGGATCGCGTCGCCGTGCAGTCGCAGGTAGTCGAACGTGTTGTCCGGCGACTTCACGGTGCGCTCGAGTCGGTCGAAAGCCTGCACCAGCAGCAGTTCGGCCTCCGGCTTGTGCGACGTGCCGGCGGTCAGTACTTCAGTCGGGAACGAGCGGCCCGTCGCGTTCCACGATCGTACGCGATACGACGCGACCGTGTCGAATGGCAGCACGCCCGTGTTCCAGGTCGACGCGGTCGTCGTGCCGACTTCGGTGAAGCCCTTGCCGTCCGTCGATTGTTCGATCGTGTAGTGGGTCGCGTCGCTGCGCGGCAGCCACGTGACGTCGAGGCCGAAGTTGCCGTCCTGTTCGACCGAGACGAAGATCGGCGGCTCGGGCGGGAACGGCGCGTTCGCGTCGAAGTAGCGCAGGATGCCGCGCGCGATCGCGCGCCCGCCGATGCGCCGGAAGACCGGGTCGTGCAGCGCATCGTGATCGATCAGCCCCGGGGTGTCGTGGAACGCGAGCTCGAGCAAGACGCCCGGCATCGTGCTGAGCAGCCGCACCTCGCCGAAGTTCGCCGTCATCTGGCCGCGGTCGGTCCACGTCGAGAAGTACTCGCTGCGGATGTCGCCGACGATCTGCGTGTGAATCGCGTTCTGCAGCGCCGATGAACCGGGGGTCGCGCCGCCGTTGTAGATGAATGAACTCGTGCCGGTGCCGCCGCCGGCGTTGGTGTGCAGGGACACGAACGCGTCGGCCCCGCGCCATTCGGCGAAGCGCGGACGGCACGTGACGTCGTCGCTGTTGTCCTGGCCACCGGAGACCGAGTTCCAGACCGAGCTCGGCGCGCCGCTGAACTGGGCCCAGTAGCGCGAGCACTCGCGCCACTTCGCCTGGCCGCTCGTGCCGCTGCCGCGGGGGATCGTGCCGACGCCCGCTCCGACGCGTACGGCGTCCGCGATGATCGCGACCCCGGTGTCCGAGGACTCGTTGCTGAGGGTGATCGTCGCGCCGTTCGCGGCGTCGAACCAGTAGGACCCGAGGTAGACCCACGTGAGGTTGTCGCGCGTCTGGTCGACGCTGACCTCCTCGACGCCGCCCGTGTGGGTGATGCGGTAGCGCGCGTCGGTCGTGCGGTTGCCGCTCGCGCGGAACCACGCGTAGACCGGGTGGAGGCCGTCGATCGCGACGGGGACCTGCCACGTCGCTGTCGCCGTCTCGACGGCGACGGTGTTCGAGAATCGATACGAGCCGCCGTTGTAACCCGAGCTCGACGACGTGAACCACGCGCCGCTTTCGGTGTAGGTCGGGGCACCGTCGTCGTTGTCGCGGATCGCGTCGACCGCGACTTCGCCGCGCTCCCGGCAGCTGATGACGGCGGCGCCCATGTTCTCGAGATACGGCAACAGGAACCGCATCGCGATCTCGTTGGTGTGAATGTCTTCGATCAGGCCGTCGATCAGAGGTCGCTGCGTGGTCCAGCCGAGCGAGCTATGCCAGTAGTAGCCGTGGCCGGCGGACATCGCGATGACCTTGCCGGAGAGCGCGCCGGGGATCCCGGGGCCGGTTCCGGTCGCGGCCAGGGACTGGCCGGCGGCGAGTTCCTGCGTCGTGAACCGTGCGGGAGGTGCGAGCGCCGACTCGAGCGTGCGCGTGGCGCCCGTCGAGTCGGCGAGCAGGATCTGCACGCGTCGCGTCGACGGGGCCGCGAGGATCGTGGACTTGTTCAGCTGCTCGAGGGCGAGCTCGAGTTCGCCGGTGCGTTCGACGGCCGGCAGGAAGTTCTCGGACAGCACGATCTCGACGGCGTCGCCGATCTGGCGCGTGTTCACGAGCGCCGTGCCCGCGGGGATCGCGGTACGCAGACCGAGCGCACGCTCGGTCCGGTGGGGGCCGTGCACGACCTTCGCCAGGACGCGGTGCAGCGACGGAGACGGGACGTCGACGCGGATCGGGTGCGAGTGGCGGAGCAACAGAGCCTGGCTGGCGGCCGGACCGACGAGTGTCGCGGCCGAAACGAGGATCCACGGGAACGTGCGCATCCCGGGATTGTAGCGCGATCCTCGCCGCGTGCCCGTGACCCTCTCGCTCCGGCCTATCGCGTCGCCAGATGGCGAGCGACGGTCGGCAACGAGTCCGGCGTCAGGGAGATCGAGTCGATTCCGAGATCCGCGAGGAACGCTGCAAACTCCGGGTAGTCGCTCGGTGCCTGGCCGCAGATGCCTACCGGGCGCCCCGCGGCGTGTGCGGACTCGACGACCATCTCGATCATCCGCTTCACGCCGGGATCGCGTTCGTCGAACAGATGCACGAGGGACTCGGAGTCGCGGTCGACGCCGAGCGTAAGCTGCGTCAGGTCGTTCGAGCCGATCGAGAACCCGTCGAACAGTTCGCTGAATTCGCGCGCGAGCACGACATTGTTCGGGATCTCGCACATCACCCACACCTCGAGCCCGCCGTGACCGCGCGCGAGTCCGTTGCGATCGAGTTCGGCGAGCACGCGGCGCCCTTCCTCGAGGGTGCGGCAGAACGGAATCATGACTCGCGCGTTGGTGAGGCCCATGTCGTCGCGGACGCGGCGGATCGCTTCGCACTCGAGTGCGAAGCCGTCTCGGTAGCGATCGTCGGTGTACCTCGACGCGCCACGGAAGCCGATCATCGGATTCGACTCCACTGGCTCGAACGCGCTTCCGCCGAGCAGCCCCGCGTACTCGTTGGTCTTGAAGTCGGAGAATCGGACCGTCACGGGGCGCGGATGGAACGCCGCTGCGATCTGGCCTACGCCCGAGGCGAGCCGGTCGACGAAGAAGTCACGCGGCGACGAGAACCCGGCGACGCGCCGTCGGATCTCCGCGCGCTCTGCGGAGGCGGTCACGGCCTCCGGATGCACGAGCGCCATAGGATGGACGCCGACGTGGTTGGTCACGAGAAACTCGATCCGCATCAGACCGACCCCGGCGCACGGCAACTGTGCTGTGGCCATCGCCATGCCGGGATCGGCCATGTTGACCATGAGCGGTACCGGCGACTCCGGGAGTTCGTCGAGCGCGATCGATTCGCGGGCGTACTCGAGTTGACCTTCGTAGACGCGACCCTCGTCCCCCTCGGCGCACGACACCGTGACCATCGCCCCCTCGGGGAGTGCGCGCATCGCATCGCCGGTCGCGACGACGCACGGGATGCCGTGCTCGCGGGAGACGATCGCCGCGTGGCAGGTACGACCGCCTTGCTCGGTGACGACCGCCGCCGCGCGGGCGAGCACCGGCTCCCAGTCCGGGTCCGTCATCTCGGCGACGAGAACCGAACCGCTCTCGAAGCTCCCCAGATCGCCGGTGCCGTGCACGTGCCGCACGCGGCCGTGGCCGACGCGCCGACCGACGCTCTTGCCGCGAGCGAGAACCTTGCCGCGTTCGGCCACGCGAAACACGTCGAACTGCGGCTTCGACTGGGCGTGCACGGTTTCGGGGCGCGCCTGCAGGATGTACAGCAGGCCGTCGCGGCCGTCCTTGGCCCATTCGATGTCCATCGGAACGGCTTGGCCCGACCTCTTCGAGTAGTGATCTTCGATCGCGAGGCCCATCCGTGCGAGCTCGAGTACTTCGTCGTCGTCGAGCACGAAGCGGCCACGATCGGCGCTTCCGACTCGCTCTTCTCGCAACTCGCCGGTTCCGGCGTTGCCGTACACGAGCTTGCGCCGCTTCTCTCCGAGTTCGCGGCGGAGAATCGGCCGCGCCCCGGCGCGCAAAGTCGGCTTGTGGACGAGGAACTCGTCGGGATTGACCCTGCCCTGGACGACGATCTCGCCGAGCCCGTACGACCCGTTGATCAGCACGACGTCGCGGAAGCCGGATTCCGTGTCGAGCGTGAACATGACGCCGGCGCATGCGCTGTCGCTGCGAACCATTCTCTGCACGCCGACCGACAGCGTGACGTCGCGGTGCGCGATGCCTTGCCGGGAGCGATAGACGATGGCCCGGTCCGTGAACAGCGACGCCATGCAGAGTCGGATCGTGCGGTCGAGCTCGTCCCAGCCGGAGACCCCCAAGTAGGTCTCCTGCTGGCCCGCGAACGATGCGGACGGTAGGTCCTCCGCGGTCGCACTCGATCGGACCGAGACGCCCGCGGCCTCCAGTCCGGACTCGAGCGAGAGCTCGTCGTACGCGGCCCTGGCGGCGTCGGCGACTTCGGGGGGGAGCGGTGCCGAGGCGATTTTCCGGCGCACCTCGCGGGCGACGGCGGCGAGCTTCGCGACGTCCTCGACGTCCAGCGCTTCGACCGCCTCGTGCACTTCGTCCCAAACCCCGTTCTCGGTCAGGTGCCGTCGATAGGCGTCCACCGTGAGCGCGAAGCCGCCGGGGACGCGCACGCCTGCGTCGCCCAGCTCCGCGATCAGCTCGCCGAGTGACGCGTTCTTGCCGCCGACGCGGGGCAGGTCGTCCAGCCTCAACGAGGCCAGAGGAAGGGTGAGCTCCGTTCCATCTTGGTCAGACATGGTCCATCATCCTGTGACGTCGCGGCCACCTACTCTAAGGACACGAGTCGGCCCGGTGGGACATGTGGACACTCGCGCTCTTGATCCTGGGACTCGCGGGCCTCTGGGCCGGCACCGAACTCGCCTTGCGAGCGACGGTCGAGCTGGCCAAGCGACTCGACGTCTCGGAGCGATTCCTCGGGCTGACCGTGCTCGCGGTCGGCACGGACCTTCCGGAGCTCGTCGTCACGGTCGACGGTGGCATCCAGCAGCTGCGCGGGATCGACACCTCCGGCGTCGTGATCGGCAACGCGATCGGGAGCGCGATTACGCAGGGCAGCCTCGTGCTCGGCGTCGCCGGACTGCTCGGCTACCTGCACATCGGGGGCAAGGTCATCCGGCGGGACTTCTTCGTCCTGGTCATGATCGCCGGCATCCTCGTGCTCCTCGGCGTCGACGGCGAGCTGAGCCGTTGGGATTGCGGCGTGCTCGTGCTGCTCTACGCGGTGTACTGGGGTGTCCAAGCGCGGGGCGAGAAGCTCGACACCAAGATTCGCGGCCGGCGGGACACGAAGTGGCTGCGGTTGATGCTCCCGATCGTGGTGGGAGTCGTCATCGTGATCTTCAGCGCCGAGCTGGTCGTCGGGAACGCCGTCGAAGTCGCGACGGCGTGGGGGATGAACCAAGCGGTGATCGGCGTGATCCTGATCGGGGCGGGGACGAGCCTGCCGGAACTCGCGCTCTCTCTCGGCGCGGCGGCGAAGGGCAAGGCGAGCCTGTCGATCGGGAACATCGTCGGGAGCAACATCTTCGACCTGCTGATCCCGATCGGAGCGAGTGGTCTGATCCATCCGATTGCGGTCGGCATCGGTACGCTGGCGATCGACCTGCCGTTCTTGGTGCTCGCGACGGTGGTCGCTGCGGTGTTCTTCGTCTGGCGCAAGGGCCTGCAGCGCGTCGAGGCTGGCGCGCTCGTCGCGCTCTACGTCGCGTTCGCGGTCGTGCGGATCGGGGTCAACTGATCTTCGCGCGGTACAGCACGCCTCGGCGCACGAGCCACTTCTCGACCTCCACCGCGACCAGCACGATCGACGACAGGGCGAGGACGATCATCAGGTCGTAGAGCGGGAGCGCCTGCGTGTGGAAGATCGGCTGCAGAACCGGCACGTAGACGACCGCGAGCTGGAGCCCGAGTGCGAGCGTGACTGCACCGAGCATCGCGGGGTTGCTAAACACACCGATGCGGAAGAGAGACTCCGCTTCGCTGCGCACCGCGACCGAGTGGAACAGCTGCGAGATCGTCAGCACGCTGAACACGATCGTCTGCCAGTACTCGGCGCCGCGCCCGATGGCCCAGGCTTGCGACGCGAGCGAGATGCCGGCGACGAACAGGCCGATCCAGACGATGTGCTGCCACATGCCGTGCGCGAACACGCTTTCGCGCGGGGGGCGGGGTGGACGCTGCATGATCCCGCGCTCCGCGCGCTCGGCGGTGAACGCGAGACCGGGCAGGCCGTCGGTCACGAGGTTGATCCACAGGATTTGGATCGGCAGCAGCGGCACGGGGAGCCCGAGGAACGGCGCGAGGAACAGCGTCCAGATCTCGCCCGAGTTCGAGCTCATCGTGTCCTTGATGAACTTGCGGATGTTGTCGAACACGCGACGCCCGGTCCGCACGGCCCGCACGATCGTCGCGAAGTCGTCGTCGAGCAGGACCATGTCGCTCGCTTCACGCGCGACGTCGGTGCCGCGTTGGCCCATCGCGACGCCGATGTCGGCGCGCTTCAAGGCCGGCGCGTCGTTGACGCCGTCGCCGGTCATGGCGACCACTTCGCCGCGGGTTTGGAGGGCGCGCACGATGCGGGTCTTCTGCTCGGGGCTCACGCGAGCGTAGACGCGGACCGAAGCGGCCGCTTGCTCGAGCTCGGCGTCCGTCAGGTCGGAGAGCTCTTGCCCCGTGAGGACGTCCTCGCCGTCGCGGGCCAGGTCGAGCCGGTGCGCGATCGCGTTCGCCGTGCCCGGGTGGTCGCCCGTGATCATGATCGGCGTGATGCCGGCGCTGCGGCAGTCGGCGATCGCCTGCGGCACTTCGGGTCGCGGCGGATCGATCATCGCGACGAACCCGAGCAGCGTGAGGTCGCGCTCGATCTGTTCGGGCGTGATCGCTTCCGGAAGTTCGGGCAGTTCACGATGCGCGATCGCCAGCACCCGGTGCCCGTCGGTGGCCAGGCTCTCGGCCTCGGCGAGCAGCCGCGGGCGATCGATCGGCTCCGGGCCGTCGGTCGAGAAGTTTTGGGAGCACTGCGCGAGCACGCGTTCCGGAGAGCCCTTGACGAACACGGTCACGCGACCGTCGTGTTCGTGCAGGGTGGACATCGCCTGCCGCTCACTCTGGAACGGCAGCTCGGCGACCCGCGGCCACTCCGCTGACAGTTCGAACTTGTCGTAGCCCGCCGCGCGCGCGGCCTCGAACGGCGCGACTTCGGTCGGATCCCCGCTGGCGACGCCGTCACGGAGCACGACGTCGTTGCTGAGCGCCATCGCGAGGCCGAGTAGTTTCCAGACTTTACGGTCCGTGGAGGGGGCATGCAGCGCCGTCCTGCGTTCTCCGGCGGCGTGGATCGCCTCGACGGACATGCGGTTTTGGGTCAGCGTTCCGGTCTTGTCCGCGCAGATGACGGTGACCGAGCCGAGCGTCTCGACGGCCGGAAGTCGTCGAACGAGCGCATTGCGTCGACTCAGCGTGCGCGCGCCGAGCGCGAGCGAAACCGTGACGACGGCCGGCAGCGCCTCCGGGATCGCCGCGACCGCGAGGCTGACGGCGGTGAGGAACATCAGCAGTCCGGGCTGTCCCTGCAGCAGGCCGGCGATGAATACGAGCGTACAGATGCCGAGCGTGGCGAGCGCGAGCACGCGACCGAAACGAGTCAGCCGCTTCTGCAGGGGAGTGCGCGCGCCGCGTTCGCCCCGCAGGAGTTCGGCGATGCGGCCGATCTCCGTGCTGGCCCCGGTCGCGACGACGACGCCCCGGCCGCGCCCGCGTGCGACGAGGCTGCCCTTGAACGCGATGCACGCCCGGTCGGCGACAGCGGTCTCCGGCTTCGGCATCGGATCTACGGACTTGTCGACCCCGACCGATTCGCCGGTCAGGGCGGATTCGTCCGTCAGCAGCTCCGCGGCTTCTAGAATGCGCAGGTCGGCGGGGACGACGTCGCCGGCCTCGAGCTCGACCAGGTCGCCCGGCACGAGTGCATCGGTTGCAATCGCCTGCGCTTCCCCGTCCCGGATCACGTGCGCCGCGTGCGCGGCCATCGCACGGAGCGCGGCTACGGCGCGTTCCGCGCGAAACTCCTGCACGGCGCCCACGACCGCGTTGAGCAGCACGATCACCGCGATCGCGATCATGTCCTGCGGTTCGCCGACGATCCCCGACACGAACGCGGCCGCGATCAGGACGAGGATCATGAAGTCGCGGAACTGACCGACGAGGAGTGAGAGCACCGAGCGTTGCTGTTCGTCGGGGATCGCGTTGGGGCCGTGACGCTCGAGTCGCGAGGCGGCTTCGCCAGCGCCGAGACCCCGTTCGGCGTCGGTCTCGAGGCGCTGCACGGTGACCGGCCCGGCGAGGGCGTGCCAGGGCGTCGGTTCAATCCGCGGATTGGTCACGACTGCAGAAGACCACGCTGGATCCGCGGGTCAAGGGTCCCGTCGCGCTACCAGTCCTGCAGCGGCGAGATCGCGAGGTTCGCGTCGTCCTGCGCGCCCGGAGTGAGCAGCACGGTAATCCGCGTACGCGTGCGTGCGGGGAGCTTCACGTAGAACCCGAGCATGCGGGTGCCGGGATTGGGCGCGTCGTGCGGCGCGGGCGGGTTCGCGGTTTCGAACGTGCGCCACGTCACGCCCGCGGGGGAGAGCACGCGGAGCGTCAGCTGCTCGCCGCTCTCGGTGAGAATCGCGGTGCCGTTCGGCCGCGTCACGATCTTCGCGCGGGTCACCATGCCCCAGCGCACCGAAGCCTCCGACTTGTCCGGCAGGGCCGTGATCTCGTCTTGGATCACCACCGACCGATCGTCGCGCAGCCCGAGGCCCCGCCGCGCGTCCTGCAGCTGACCCGCGTACGCCTGGGACAAGTCGACGATCGTGTGCGGCATCGGGCCCTCCGCCGAGAACTTCAGGATGTCCCCCGAGCCCTTCACGCGCTGCAGCGCACCGTCGACGACGAGCGTGTTGTGCGACAGGTTGTTCAGGCGGAACACCGACCAGCGCTGGCTGTCCTGCTTCTTGCCCCACAGTCGGATCCCCTTCGACTCGAGGCTGTGGTAGCCCTGCACGCCGAGGTCGTGGGCCCACCGGACCCCGTTCGCATCCATGACGAACGAGCCGATGTCCATGTGCGCGTGGTTCGCGCTCGGCGAGCCGCCCTTGATCGCGACGAACGTCGCCGCGTCGTCCCAGCCGCTGCGATGCGTGCTGAACGGGGTGCGCCCTCGTGCGCTCCAGTGTCGGGTGGCGGGTTCGCGCATCTCGACCAGGCGTCGCGACCAGATCAGGAGGAACGGCAGGAGTCGATCCTTGCTGCTCGCCGACGGCTTCGCGTCGCGCAGGAATTCGTCCAGGGCGCGGCGCTCGTGCCAGAGCAGCGAAGGGCCGCCGGCTCGGGACGCGAACCAATACATCGCGGGAGAGATGCGGTGCGTCGCCCGGCAGTCGGAGTAGTTGAAGAAGAGTCGCGTGGGGCCGGTGACGTGGAGGTAGTAGTCCGCGCACGCGGAAAACGCCTCCGACTCGGCGAGCCCGAAGTCCGTGCCGAGCGCCGACTGCAGCGCGTCGAGCAGTAGGACGTTGTAGGTCGTGCCGTACGCCCAATACCCGGGGCCCTCGGGATACGCGCCGTCCGGTTCGTACTCGTGCATCGCGCGCGGCAGATTCTTCACGGCGCGAGCGAGGATCCGTTCGGCGAGTTCCGGCGCGTCCTCGACGACGGCGAGCGCGCCGAGCGAGAGGCCACCGTGACACACCTGGTTCCAGTTATTGGTCGTCGTGACCCACCAGCCGCCGCGCAGCGACGTCTCGAGACCCTTCGCGACGATCGCGTCCCGGATCGTCTTCCGCGAGCCCTCGCTGAGGTGAGCGTGCAACCAGTCGTAGCCGATCGCCAGCGCGGCGGTCATCTCGCCGACGTCCAGGAAGTGGCTCGGGTTCCAGTCCTCGAAGGCTGCTGCGGCGAGCATCTCGAGCTCGGCACGCTCGAGGTAGCGGCGCTCGCCGCTCATCCGGTAGGCGAACGCGAGATGCACGACTCGCTTGAGGCACGTCCGCGACACGCCGAGGAGGCGCCGCCCGAGCTTCTTCCGCGTGATCGGCTCTGCCTTCACGATCGCGTGCGCGCTCGCCTCGATGTGGGCGTGGAGCGCGCGCAGTTCGGCGCTCTCGGCGATGCGTCCGCGGAGCGTCGCCGTGTCCGCATCGTCGAGGAACAGACGCGGGTGCGGCCGCGGTGATTCCAGCGCTCCCTTCACCTGCGGCTGGAGGGGCGCGGCGACCAGCGAAGCGAGAACGAGGGTCTGGATCGAGTTCGAGGTCGGGATGGTCATTCGTGGAGAGGTCGGATCGTAGTGGCTTTTCTGTCCCGCGCAGTCATCCGCTGGCCTTAGCAACGCGGAGGTCCCCATGAACCGCGTACTTTCGGCCATTCCCCTGCTCGTCACGGCATCCCTCACGGCCCAGAGCGAGATCCACCGCTTCTGGGGCGATGACGACGTCGACGTGTTCGGCGCAGCCGCCGCAATCGCCGACGTGAACGCGGACGGCTACGCGGACGTGATCGTCGGTGCGCAGAGTAGCGATCACGGCGGGTTCGACCTCGGGATGGTCCGGGTGTTCTCGGGTCAGGATGGATCGGTGCTCTACTCGGTCTACGGGGAGGAGGCCCTCTGCCGCTTTGGCCACGCGGTGGCAAGCGCAGGGGACGTCAACGGCGACGGTTTCGACGACGTCATCGTCGGGTCGTACGACTGCGATGTCGCGGGGTCGAACTACGGCGCCGCGTACGTGCTCTCCGGCGTCGACGGCACTCCGATCCACACGGTCTACGGGACGTTCACGAACGCGTACTTCGGTCGCACCGTGAGCGGGGCCGGCGACGTCAACGCGGACGGCTTCGATGACTTCATCGTCGGTCACGCGGGCTCGAGCTGGGTCCGGCTGTTCTCCGGGCTCGACGCTTCGCCGATGCACGCGTTGCTCGGCCTCGCCTCGCCCGCGACTGTCGCCGGAGTGGGTGACGTCAACGGGGATGGTTACGACGACGTCGTGCGCGGTGCCTCGCGGCAGAATACGCCCAACGGCAACGAGACCGGCTTGATCCGCGTGACCTCCGGCCGCGACGGCGCGACGCTGTACGACTTCTACGGCGACGCGGACCACGACCGCCTCGGTCACGTGGTGAGCCGCGTCGGCGACGTCAACGGCGATGGATTCGACGACGTGCTCGCGACATCCCTGGGGCGGTACGCGCGCATCTGGTCCGGCTTCGACGGTACGGAGCTCTACACGATCTCCTCGTCGGATCCCGCCGACTACTTCGGCCAGGCGGCGACCGGCGTCGGCGACATCGACTTCGACGGCTACCACGACTTCGTGATCACCAGCGAGCGCGAAGACTTCGACGTGTTTCGGGAGGGCTGCGCGCGGCTCTACTCGGGCTACGACGGGTCGGTGCTGCACGTCTACGAGGGAGAGGTGGCGAACCAGTACTTCGGCTCGTCCTGCGGCGGCTTCGGTGACGTCAACGGCGACGGGCGGCCGGACTTCGTGGTCGGCACGCACTACGCGGACGGCTATCACGACAACCAGGGTCTCGTCCGCGTGCTGACCCTCGACGACGCCTTCACGCCGAGCTTCGAACAGATCCATGGCGCCGGCTGCCCCGGCAGCAACGGTTGGGTGCCGCGCATCGAGTACACGGGCTCGGCGCACGTCGGCACGACGTTCGGCGTCTCGATGCGGGGCGGCCTGCCCGGCGCGAACGCGTCCCTCTCGATCGGCAACGCGACGGCGACGCCGCTCGACGCGATCGGCATGGTCGGCTGCACGCTCTACGTGAACAGCTTCGTGACCGTCTCGACGCCGCTCGACTCGTTCGGGATGGGCGGCGTCTCGATCTCGATCGCGGACGATCCGGGGATGATCGGATCGGGCTTCGAGTTCCAGTGGACCGTGGCGGACGCGGCCGCGCCGTACGATCTACCGCTGAGCTTCAGCGACGCACTCTCGATCGTCGTCGGTGGATAGCCGTACGTCAGTCGTAGATCCGGTGCGACCGCGTGCTCTCGCGCCACGCCGCTTCGTCGACGGCCGTGACGGCGTCGAGCGAATCCGGCGTCAGGCCGTCGTCGATCGCCTCGCGGAGCGAGGGACTGCCGGCCAGAATGTCGATCGGCAGCTTCTCGCGCTCGTACTCGTACGGCGGCTCGCGCCATGCGAAGTCGTCGGGCCAGAGCTTGCGGATGCAGCCGAGCATCGCGACGGTCGTGCGGTACGACCGGAGCGTCCCCGCGTTGGTCGGGTGGAAGTAGAGGCCGCCGCACGAGGAGCCGACGTGCTTCTGGAACGTCGGCTCGAATCGGTAGGGGCGGAACGCGACGCCGTCCGGCTCGAACTCGTCGAGCTCGTCGACGAGCTTGCGCGGGTCGATGTAGGGCGCGCCGCACACTTCGAACGGCGTCGTCGTGCCGCGACCTTCCGACAGGAGAGTGCCTTCGAGGAGGACTTGTCCCGGGTAGAGCAGCACGCCTTCGAAACGCGGGAGATTCGGCGAAGGCGGCACCCAGAGTCGACCGAGGTCGAACCAGTAGCTCGCACGATGGTATTCGCGCATCGGGACCCACGAGAGCTCCGCACCGATCCCCATCGCGTCGTTGAGGTAGCGGGCGACCTCCGCGATCGTCAGCGCGTGTCGCATCGGCATCGGCGCGCGGCCGACGAAGCTCGCGAACTCCGGATCGAGCATCGGGCCCTCGACGACCTCGCCGCCGAGCGGGTTCGGTCGATCGAGAACCACGACCGGGATGCCGTGCTCGGCCGCGGCTTCGAGGCAGTGCGACAGCGTCCAGATGTACGTGTAGACGCGGGTGCCGACGTCCTGCAGGTCGATGACGAGCGCGTCGAGTCCGTCGAGCATCTGCTTCGTCGGCTTGCGCACGTCCGCGTAGAGACTGTGGACCGGGATCTGCCGTTCGCTGTGTAGCGCGTGCGGCGTTTCGATCATGTTGTCCTGTTGCTCGGACCACAGCCCGTGCTGCGGGCCGAACAGCGCGGTCAATTGACCGGGCATCGACTCGTCGAGCACTTCGTCGGCGGTCGAGAACGACGCGTCGATCGAGGCCTGGTTCATGACGAGGCCGAAGCGCTTGCCGCGCAGGACGTCCGGTGGGTGTTCGGCGCAGACCTCGAGCCCGAGGCGAAACTTGGCAGGATCAGTCATAGAGGAGGAACCCGGCGCGACGGCGTTCGAACTCGGCGAGTTCGTTGCGCCACAGTCGTTCGATTTGGGACGGGGTCTTGCCGTCGAGGACGGCTTTCAACACGGCGCCGTCGCAGAGCAGGCGGCCGTAGCGATCGGGCTTCCAGTCGGTGCGGTGCAGCGCGCGCAAGGCCCAGGCCAGCGTCATGCCGGCACGGAGCGGCGCGAGCTTCGCCCGATCGGTGATCAAGATCTGGACGCCCTGGCACAGCTCGTCGCGGTACTTGCTGGAGGTCGGTCGGAACGACACGGGGACGAACCGCACGCCGGGCACGCGCTGCTCGTTGAGCGTCGCTGCGAACGCGCGCGCGTCGATCCAGGGCGCGCCGAGGATTTCGAACGGCGTGTCCGTGCCGCGGCCGACCGACACGTTCGTGGTCTCGAGCAGGCCGACTCCGGGGTAGAGCAGCGCCTGGTTGAGGTTGCGCATGTTCGGGGACGGGTTGACCCAACGCAGGCCGGT
The DNA here is from genome assembly GCA_028281765.1 of Planctomycetota bacterium. Classification (GTDB taxonomy): domain Bacteria; phylum Planctomycetota; class UBA1135; order UBA1135; family UBA2386; genus JANQJF01. The sequence goes on from JANQJF010000068.1 coordinate 122,440, forward strand.
TTCGTCCCACAGCTGCGCGCGCTTCCACTGCTCGACGCGCACGACCTGCGGCACGATCCCGATCTTGCGCTCTTTGGCGAGCATGTTCGCGAGCTCGCCGACGGTCATGCCGTGCTGGACCGCGATCGTGTGGTAGCCGACGAACGATTCTGTCCCCGCGTCGAGCACGGGTCCGAGCACGCGCGTGCCCCCGATCGGATTCGGCCGGTCGAGCACGACGAACCGCAGCCCGTGCTCGGCCGCCGCTTCCATCGCGAGCTTCATCGTCGACACGTAGGTGTAGAACCGGCAGCCGATGTCCTGGATGTCGAACACGATCGTGTCGACGCCTTCGAGCATTTCCTTGGTCGGCTTGCGCGTCTTGCCGTAGAGGCTGTGGATCTTCAGCCCCGTGCCCTGGTGCATCGAGTCCGCGATCTTCGCCTGGTCGAGCGTGCCGGCGAAACCGTGCTCGGGGCTGAAGAGCGCGACGAGCGTGAGGTTCTTCTGGCGCGCGAAGACGTCGACGATGGACTCGCCTTCGAGGGTGAGGCCCGTGTGGTTGGTGATCAGGCCGATCTTGGCGCCTTCGACGAGTTCAAAGCGCGTGCGGACGAGGACGTCGATGCCGCAGAGGGCGGAGGGTTGGGCTATGGCGAGGGAGACGGTGAACGCTGCCGCGAGTGCAGCGCGGAGGTGGATTGCGATCCCCTGGGAGCGGTGCATGGCGTCACTATTGCGGAAGGCGGGGAGGATGCACGGGTTGTTTCGGGGGAGATCGTGGGGGGGACTGCCCACCATTTTGCAAGGGGTAACTGGGGCGCGGAAAGTGTCCGCGCCTTCGTGTCATGCCGCCGTCACGGTCGTAGGTGCCCGGTAG
>JANQJF010000076.1 GCA_028281765.1 Planctomycetota bacterium
CGGCGCGAGCCGTGGACGGTGCGCGCAGCCGGGTTCGGCGCCGTGCTCATCGCTTGGTCCGCGGCGACGAATCGGCAGGAGATCTTCTTCGAGACCGAGCCGCCGCACGTCGTCGCCGTGACGACGGGGGATGGCGACCTCTCCGATCTCGCGCGCCGCGTGCGCGCGATCGACGGGGCGAGGCTCGACCGCGTGGTCTCGACCGATCCGTCGCGCAGCGTCGCCGTGCTCGCGGCGCGTCGCGACTCGACGTCCGCGGACGTCGTGCTCGTGTGGACCGATACCTTCGAGCCGGGCGAGACCGCATCGCTCGCGGGCGTGCGGGGCCCGTTCTGGACGACGCCGCCGGCGCCGATCGAGCCCGGGGACTTCGAAGTGCGCGCGCTCGCGCCGTGGCGCGTGGATCGACCCGCGGCGCTCGAGCTGCGCGCGACACGTGAGCTGCCGCCGGAGACGCGGGTCGTCGTGACTCTGCGGGATGCGGCCGGCCGACTGGCCGAAGAACGCGAGGTTGACGGCGGCGAGCTGCGATCGCCGCGAGAACTACCGTTCGCCCTCGCGGTCGCCGGCGAGCACCGAGTCGAACTCGAAGCGCGCGTCGGCGCGACGCGGGTCCGGGCCGAGGGCGCCATCGCGGTCGCGCCGCCGCCGGTCGTCGGCGTGCTCGGCGCGGACGCCGCGGTCGTCGTCGCGGCGCTCGTCGCACAGGGGATCGACGCACGCGCGGTCGAAGACCTGTCGTCGCTCGAAAAGCTCGGAGTCGTCGTCGCGCTCGGCGCGCTCGATGCAGAGGCGCAGACTCGGCTCGTCGATTTCGTCGACCGTGGAGGGGGACTGCTCGTGTCCGGCGCCGAGGGTGGCGGCGCGCTGCCGCAGCGGGGCGAGCCGCTGTTCGATTGGGTGCCGGTCGAAGTGCTGCCGCAGCCGGAGGTCGCGGAGCGCACCGACGGCGCGGCCGGGCCCGATGGCGAGCCCGGTCCCGAGACGAGACCGCCCGATCCGGATCCGGACGAGGTGCCGCCCACCAAGCCCGAGGAGACCGGAGACGCCGCGACCGGAGACGTCGGCACGCCGGGAGCGCCGGATGCCGGATCCCAGAAGGTCGAAGTGGAGCGCCGTCAGGTCGCGCTCGTGCTCGTCATCGACCAGTCCGGCAGCATGAGTGAGCTCGTCGACGGCGGCTTCACGCGGATGGACTACGCGAAGCGGAGCGCGTTCGATACGGCGCGCGAGCTCGCGGTCGGCGACTTGCTCGGCGTCGTCGGCTTCTCGGGCTCCGCGACCGACGTCGTGCCACTCGGCCCGGTGCCGGGGCTCGGCGAGCTCCGCCGAAGACTCGAGACGCTGTCGCCGAGGCGCACGACGCGGATCCACGCCGGCCTCGCGCGGGCGGCCGAGTGGCTCGACGAGTCGACGGCTCCGGTGCGCCACGCCGTGATCATCACCGACGGCGAGCGCCTCGGCCCGCACCCCGTGGATCTCGAGCGCACGCAGTCCCTGGCGCAGAAGCTCGCGCAGCGCGGCGTCACGGTTTCGGTGCTGCACGTCTCGAAGCCCGGCGACGACGTTCGCTTCGCGCCGTACTCGCGGATGGCCAAGCTCGGTCGCGGCGCGTTCCACCGGACTCGGGACGCGTCGCAGGTGCCCCGTCTGCTGATCGCGGAGGTGCGCCGCGTCACCGGCGGAGGGCCCGGAACCGGCGCGGACGATCCGTCGAGCGATGGCACGGGTGAGCCGGCGACCGGTCCGCCGCCGCAGCCGGATCCGCCGACCGATCCGCCGCCGAAGGACCCGCCCGCCGAAGTCGAGGTCGAGCCCGATCCGCCGCCGGCCGTGCCGGACGTCGTCGTGCTCGAGGTGCGTGCGGTCAGCGACTCGCAGCTCGTCGAGCCGGTGCCGGATGACGGCTACCCGACGCTGTCCGGCATGGCGGCCGTGGCCGGCGCCCGCGCGGATGCGCAGGTGCTGCTCGTCGCGGGGGAACGCGGGCTGCCGCTGCTCGCGTTCGCGAACCGCGGACTCGGCCGCATCGCGGCGTGGACCGCGGACTGGACCGGCGCGTGGAGCGCGGACTGGCGCGACGAGCCGCAGTTCCCCGCGCGCCTCGCGCAGTGGGTGTCGTATCTGTTGCCGGCTGCCGTCGGAGCCCCGCCGGGCGCGATCTGTGCCGATGGCAGGCTGACGCCGGCCGCGCCGACGCGCGCGGAGATCGCGGCGCTCGAAGCGGCGACGGGGCGGCCCGCGGCTGCCCTCGAGACGTATCACGTGCCGGAGACCCGTCGCGTCGAGAAGGGGCGTGGTCGCGCGGTCGACGACGCCCTGTGGGCGGTCGCCGCCGCGTTCCTGCTCGCGATCGTCGAGTTCGTGGCGCGGCGCCTGTAGCGGCTCCATACTGTCGCCATGCTCCGCCTCGCGTCCGAGACCGATCCGAGTTGGGCCGACGCCAACGCGGACCACGTGCCATACCTGCTGATCGAGCAGGCGCACCTCGAGAAGAAGGCGGCGTCGGCGGCGCTCGGCTACATGTTCCGATACCCGGACCACGTGTTCCTGCAGGGGCCGCTTTCGGAGCTCGCGCGCGAGGAGCTCGAGCACTTCGAGCTCGTGCTGCAGAAGCTCGAGGACCGCGGCATCGAGTTCGTGCGCCAGAAACCGGCGCCGTATGCCGCGCGACTCCTGGAGGTCGTGCGGGGTCCGCAGCCCGACAAGCTCCTCGACCAGATGCTGTGCAACGCCGCGGTCGAAGCGCGCAGCTGCGAGCGGATGTTGCTGCTCTCGCGCGGGCTCCGCGGCCGCGACGACGACGTCGCGGAGCTCTACCACGGTCTGGTCGGCAGCGAGGCGCGGCACTACGAGCTCTACGTCGATCTCGCCAAGCGGATCTTCGATCCGGACGTCGTCGAGGCGAGGATGGTCGAAGTCATGCGTCACGAAGCGGACGTCATCGCGACAGCTCCGCGCGCGCCGGGGCTACACAACAGGGCATGAGCGACATCGAACCGGCCAAGACGAAGCCGCGGTGGCGGCGTTGGGCTCGACGGATCGCCTTCCTCGCGGCCGGCTACCTCCTCCTGCTCGCGGGTGGGTGCATGAATCCGTCCACGCCGTTCGACGTCGTGATCAACCTCGGCCCGGTCGGCACGTACGATGCGCTCAAGGCCAATCCCGCGAAGCCGAAACTGGCCGTGCTGCAGCACGGGATCTGCCGATCGGGTTGGTCTCTGTGGCGCCTCGAGCGCGCGCTCGAAGCCCACGGCTACGAGGTTCTCAATCCGTCCTACGGCAGCACGCAGCAGACCATCGAGGAGCACGCCGCGACGCTCGAACGACAGATCGAGTCTCACCTGGCCACCCGGGAAGGCGCCGAGCCGGAGCTCGTATTCATCGGTCACTCGATGGGTGGGCTCGTGATCCGAGAATACTTGACCCGCAAGAACGCGCGCGAGGCCTCCGCGTGTGTGTTCATCGCGACGCCGCACCGCGGCGCCGCCCTCGCGGCGAAGCGCAAGGAGCTGTTCGTGTTCAAGCTGTTCATGGGCACGAAGGCCAGTCTGCAGCTCGAGCGCGGCCACGACTTCTACCAGGGGCTCGGTCCCGTGCCGTCTCGTCGCATCGGTTGCATCTTCGGCGGCGCCGGCGATGCCGAGGGTTGGAACGACGACATCCCAGGCGACGACGACGGCACGGTCGGAACCGAGGAGGCGCAGCTGCCGGAGCAGACGGATTCGATCCGGCTCGAACTCGGGCATACCCGGATCGCGATCTCCGAGGCGACCATCGAGTGCGTGCTGCAGTTCCTGAAGACCGGCAAGTTCCCGCGCTGACTCAGGTCTTCAGAATGCCCGTCCCGTTTCGTGCCCGCGCGCGTGCCCGAGCGTGCCCGAACTGGCTCTGGTCACGGGGCACGTGCGGGCACGGGCACGGGCATGGGGTAGCGATCGCCGGCTTTGCCGGCGCTCGCTACAGCGCTTCCCAGTTTGCGAATCGGTCCCAGCGACCCGTCAACTGTGGCTGCCGTTCGGCGTGCAGCTGGTTCAGGATCGCGTTGGCGCGGTCCACGGTCTCCTGGTCACCGATCTCGATACCGTAGTTCCGGGCGATCTTGGTCGCCGGGATGCACCACTCGCGCAGGCCGTTGCTGTTGGCCCACTCGGCCCAATCCGGGCTCGCGAGCTGCGCGGGACTCAGTGCCTGCCCGTTCGGCTGGTAGGCCATCGCGTACGTGATGCGCAGATCGCTCATGTCCATGTTCCAGCCGTGCCAGAGCAGGCTGGTTGCGCACGCGACGGCGAGGTCCTTCGCAGTTTGCGAGCCGGTGACGCGCCAGACGGCTTCGAGGCCGGCTGCGGCGATGCCTTCTTCCCAGCCGCTCCACCAGTTCGTCGTCACGGTGACGCGCGGGTCGGGTGCATAGTAGCGGATCGGCTTCATGTCGACGCCGCCGAGACCCTGGTACTGCACGGCGACGCATTCTTCGACGCGGTCCGCGATGCGCTGGCGAACGTCCTCACGGCCGGTGACGACGTAGTGCCAGGCCATCGACAGCAGCGTCCGACCCACGGCGCGCGACGCGCCGATGCCGTTCGTCGACAGGTTATGCGTCGACGGGAGCGTGTGTCCGGACAGGTAGAGCTCGATGTCCGTGTTGACTTCGCGGAGCAGCGAGTGGCTCGTCGTCAGCAAATACGCCGCGGCCATCGTGTTGCTCGACCAGTGCTGATTGTCCCGGCCACGCCAGAAGTTCGCGTTGTTGCTGAGCCAGGGCTCCGGGTGCGGCTTGCCGAGCCGGTCCGGGCTCACGCTGTCGCTGTGGTGCGCGCGGCCGCTCCACGTGATCCAGCCCGGATGGTCCGCGGCCTTGACGGGGGAGCCGTCTTCTTCGACGAAGTGACCCGGGCGCATCGCTTCTTCGCCGACGCAAAAGCGGGCTTCGTCGATGCGGTGAGGATACGTCGAGCGCACGATGTCTCCGAGCTGTGTCGTGCCGAAGTCGTACTGGTCACCTGGAGCCGGGGCGTCCGGGCTGAGGCCCATCGGTCGGTCGGCCCAGGTCGACTCGGCCGGTTGGCCCGTGTATTGGAGAAACTCGTCATACTCGGTTTGCGCGTGCCACAGCCCGCCATCCGTCCACCACGGCGGAGCTTCCGGCACGACGCCGAACGGGCCGAACGCGCCGGACGCGGGCCAGTTGGTCGCGACGCCGTACAGCTCGTTGCCACCGATCGCGGCGAAGGCCGTGTTCAGCCGCTGCATCGGCTCCCAGACCGAGACACCCGGGTGCCCGAAGAAGAAGTTGCCGTACCACTCCATCGACTGGGCGTCGTAGAGGTGGTTCGGGACGTGCTCGAGGACGACGCTGTTCCAACCGAACAGCTCCGGTGCCGACGCGATGATGTTGTGGTACGCGGCGTTCCGCACGAACGGAACCGCCGATCGCACGGCGAAGCCGAAGCTCTCGTACGGCTGCAGCCAGTGCGAGCTCGACGGCTTGCCGCACGTCAGTCGCAGTTCGAAGCGCGCGTGGTCTTGATCGTCGAAGAAGGTGACCCACAGTTCGTAGAGCAGGTCGGTGTTCGGAATTCGGTTGCGGAACAGCACCGTGAATCGCGATGCGCCGACTTCGACGATGCTGTGCGGTACCAACGGCGCGGTGTGGAGGCCGGTCGACGTGTTGACGAAGAACTGGAAGTCGAAGTTTTGCAGATTGACTTCGGTCCACCTGCTGAGCTCGAACGGGTCGAGCGGCGGATCGATCGCGCGTCGGATGTTGATGACGCGGTCCTGCCAGGGTGCGAGGAGCACCTTTGCCGACAGTTTTGCGAACCGGACCGAGCCGTCGGGCCAGCGGGCTCCGAAAGGCGTCAGTTCGGAAGGGACGTCTTCGGCTTCCCAGCGATCGCCGGGTTGCCACTCGCCTTCGGCGAACGGGATCGTCGCCGTGCCCCATTCGAACCGTTCGAACGGCGAGGCGTTGACGAAGCGCACCGCCGGATCGACGGTGTTGTTCTGTGCCCGCACTTCACCGAGCTGACCGAGGGTGATGATGGCGAACGCGAGGGCGACGAGTCGACCGAGAGAGGACGAACGCACGGCGGATTGCCGCCGGGATGTCGTGCTAGACATGAGGGTTCGAGGGGGTGCGTACGGGATGTACGGAGGATTGCTAACCGCTTGCGCTCCCTACGGCCACGCTTCTCTCGGCGGCTTTGCTTTCTCGAATTTCGGCGAGGCGGCCAACATTGTACTCTCGACGAAGATCCCAAGTTCGGTCCAGCGCGTTGGCTTGCGGTCGGGCCGATCGCGTGTGCGGTCGGCGGTGATGAAACGCGCTGGATTCGATCCGAACCCCAGGCTCCACTTCGACTCTTGATCCGATTCCTGAACTCATCGATCGGCGCCAAGGTGGCGATGGCCGTTTCCGGTCTCGCACTCGGCGGTTTCGTCATCGGGCACCTGTCCGGCAACCTCCTGCTGTTCCTCGGCCGTGACGCGTTCAACTCCTACGCGGAGTGGCTGCATGGCAACCAGGGCCTGCTCTGGGGCGCTCGCCTCGGCTTGCTCGCGATGATCGCGCTCCACGTTCGGACCGCGCTCGTGTTGCGCAAGCGGAACACCGACGCGCGCCCCGTGCGCTACGCGTTCGAGTCCACCGTGCAGGCCAGCCAGGCGTCGCGTTCGATGCTCCTGACCGGTCTCCTCGTGTTGGCCTACGTCATCTTGCACCTCGCGCACTTCACGTGGGGCTGGCTCGACTCGACGGCGGGCGCGACGGAGACTCTCACGCGCGCCGGCGAAGAGGTCGTCCGACACGACACCTACGGCATGGTCGTCGCCGGTTTCCAAAACGTCTTCTACTCGGCGATCTACATCGCCGCGATGGTCGTGCTCGCACTGCACCTCAGTCACGGCTTCCACAGCCTGTTCCAGAGCCTGGGGCTCCGGCACCCGTCCTACACTCCGAAGATCGAGATGGGCGCGCGTGTCTTGGCTTGGGGAATCGCAGGAGCCTACATGTCCATTCCCTTCGCCGTCCTGAGCGGAGGCGTGTCATGAATCTCGACTCCAACATCCCGTCCGGCCCACTGGAGAAGAAGTGGGAGTCGCGCCGGTTCGACCTCAAGCTGGTCAACCCTGCGAACAAGCGGAAGTACAACATCATCGTCGTCGGCACCGGACTCGCCGGTGGATCCGCTGCCGCGACGCTCGGCGAGCTCGGCTACAACGTCAAAGCGTTCTGTCACAACGACAGTCCGCGCCGTGCGCACAGCATCGCGGCGCAGGGTGGCATCAACGCGGCGAAGAACTACCAGGGTGACGGTGACAGCGTCTTCCGGCTGTTCTACGACACGATCAAGGGCGGCGACTTCCGCGCGCGCGAAGCGAACGTCTATCGCCTCGCCGAAGTGTCGACCAACATCATCGACCAGTGCGTCGCGCAGGGCGTGCCGTTCGCGCGGGAGTACGGCGGCTACCTCGCCAACCGCTCGTTCGGCGGCGCGCAGGTTTCGCGCACGTTCTACGCGCGCGGCCAGACCGGCCAGCAGCTGTTGCTCGGCTGCTATCAAGCCCTCTCGCGTCAGGTCGCGTCGGGTCAAGTCAAGATGTATCCGCGCACCGAGATGCTCGACATCGTCGTCGTCGACGGGCACGCGCGTGGCATCATCACGCGCAATCTCGTCACCGGAAAGATCGAGCGTCACGCCGCCGACGCCGTCGTGCTCGCGACGGGTGGCTACGGCAACGTCTTCTACCTCTCGACGAACGCGAAGAACTGCAACGTCACCGCGGCGTTCCGTGCCTACAAGCGCGGCGCGGCGTTCGCGAACCCTTGCTACACGCAGATCCACCCGACGTGCATCCCGGTGTCCGGCGACTACCAGTCGAAGCTCACGCTGATGTCCGAGTCGCTGCGCAACGACGGCCGTATCTGGGTGCCGAAGAAGCAGGGTGACACCCGCGCACCGGGGGACATCCCGGAGAGCGAGCGCGACTACTACCTCGAGCGCAAATACCCGAGCTTCGGCAACCTCGCGCCGCGTGACGTCGCGTCGCGTGCGGCCAAGGAAGCGTGTGACGACGGGCGCGGTGTCGGCCCGGGTGGGCTCGGCGTCTACCTCGACTTCGCCGATTCGATCGCCCGCCTCGGCGAAGACGCGATTCGCCAGCGCTACGGCAACCTGTTCCACATGTATGCCAAGATCACCGGCGAGGATCCGTACAAATCGCCGATGCGGATCTACCCGGCGGTCCACTACACGATGGGCGGTCTCTGGGTCGACTACCACCTGATGACCAACGTGCCGGGCCTCTACGCGATCGGCGAAGCGAACTTCTCCGACCACGGCGCGAACCGGCTCGGCGCGAGTGCGCTGATGCAGGGTCTGGCCGACGGCTACTTCGTTCTGCCCTACACGATCTCCGACTACCTCGCGTCGCAGAAGCCGGGCTCGGTCGACGACCAGCATGCGGCGTTCGACGCCTGCGAGACGGATGTGCGCGAGCGGGTCGCGAAGCTGCTCGACATCAACGGCAAGCGGACGGTGGACTCGTTCCACCGCGAGCTCGGCAAGATCATCTGGGACGAGTGCGGCATGGCGCGCAACAAGGCCGGACTGAAGCAGGCGCTCCAGAAGATCCCCGCGCTGCGCGAGGAGTTCTGGGAGAACGTGTGCGTGCCCGGCGGCACGGGCGAGACGTTCAACCAGTCGCTCGAGAAGGCCGGTCGTGTCGCGGACTTCATGGAGTTCGGCGAGATGATGTGCCGCGATGCCCTCGTCAGAGAGGAGTCGTGCGGCGGCCACCTCCGCGAAGAGCACCAAACCGCGGACGGTGAAGCCAAGCGCGACGACGAGAACTTCTGCCACGCCACCGCGTGGGAGTTCCAGGGCGTCGACAAGGCGCCGAAAGAGCATCGCGAACCGCTCGAATTCGAAAACGTCGAACTGGCCGTCCGGAGCTACAAGTAATGCGAGTCACACTTCACGTCTGGCGGCAGAACGGCCCCGACGACAAGGGCCAGATCGTCCGTTATCCGCTCGACGACGTCAGCGAGCACATGTCGTTCCTCGAGATGCTCGATGTGCTCAACGAGACGCTGATCGAGTCCGGCGACGAGCCGGTCGCATTCGACCACGATTGCCGTGAAGGCATCTGCGGCGCGTGTTCGCTGATGATCAACGGTGTCGCGCACGGCCCGCAGGCTGGGACGACCGCTTGCCAGCTGCACATGCGGTCGTTCAAGGACGGGGACGAGATCTACATCGAGCCGTGGCGCGCGAAAGCGTTTCCCGTCATCAAGGACCTCGTCGTCGACCGCTCCGCGTTCGATCGCATCATCTCGGCCGGCGGCTACGTGTCGGTGAACACCGGCTCTGCGCAGGACGCGAACCTCGTGCCGATCGGCAAGGACGACGCGGACGAGGCGTTCGACTACGCGACGTGTATCGGTTGCGGTGCGTGCGTCGCATCTTGCAAGAACGCGTCGGCGATGCTGTTCGTCGGGGCGAAGTTCTCGCACCTCGAGAAGCTGCCCCAGGGCCAGGTCGAAGCCGACCGTCGCGCTACGGCCATGGTCGAGCAGATGGACATCGAGGGCTTCGGCAACTGCACGAACCAGTACGAGTGTCAGGCGGTTTGTCCGAAGGAGATCAAGGTCGACGCGATCGCGCGTCTGAACCGAGCCTTTTCCCGCAGCACGGTCAAGAACGGATGACGCTGCCGAAGATCGGGATCCTGACGATCTCGGATCGCGCGAGTCGCGGGGAGTACGAGGATGTCTCCGGCCCGGCGATCGAGACCGTGCTGCGTGAGTTCATCACGACCGAGTGCGACTACGAGCGGCGGGTGATTCCGGACGAGATCCTCGACATCGTCGCGGGTATCCGTGCGTTCGCCGACGAAGGCGCGGCGCTGATCTGCACGACCGGCGGCACCGGTCCGACGCAGCGCGACGTCACGCCCGAGGCGATGGAAGAGGTCTGCACGAAGTTCTACCCGGGCTTCGGCGAGGAGATGCGCCGCGCTTCGCTCGCCGACGGCGTGCCGACCGCGATCCTGTCACGGCAGATGGCCGGTAGCCTGCAGAAGAGCCTCGTGATCAATCTGCCGGGCAAGCCCGGCGCGGTGCGCGTGTGCCTCGACGCGGTGTTCGGGGCGATCCCGTACTGCATCGAGCTGCTCGGCGGGCCTTACATCGACGGCAAGGGCGCGTTTCGGCCGAAGAAGAAGTAGGCGCGAAGGGCACTACCTCCGCTTCTGCCGCGCCGGCGACACGTCGAGGTCCTGGTCGTCCACTCCGCGCACGCGATCCACGCGCACCGGCGTGCGAATGCGCCAGCCGACCGGGGCCCGCACGTTCCAACGTGGCCAGCTCTCGGTCGTCGCGTCGAAGTGGAACGTGCGCAGTGCGACCCACTGCGTGTCCCCCGTGTGGTTGGGCACTCCGATCATGAGCTGCACGTATCCGCGGCGCGGGCTGCCGGCGGCGCGGTGGGCAGCCGCCAGGTCCGGTGCGGCGATCGCCTCGTCGGGGAGCCATGCGGTCCAGTATTCGCCCAGGTCACCGCTGCGCTCGACCATGCCGACCCGACCGTCACGGGTGAGGACGTAGAGGGTGCGCCAGTCGTCGGGCGGGAGCACGACCTGGATGCCGCCATCGGCGTGGGGGAGCCAGATCGGCACGACCCCGAGGTAGACGCGCTCGCGTTGGTTGTCGATCGCGAAGCCGAGCTCGTGGTCTTTGCCGACGAACAGCACCGACTGGACTCGGTCTTCTGCTCCGTCCGCGGGAAGGTGCACGCGAATCGGCCAGCTGCCGGTGCCGCGAACGAGTTCGACGGTGAGCTCTTCGTCCGGCGAAAGGCGCTCGATCGTCTCCTCGAAGAGCTCCCCGCTGTCCAGCAGCACGCGCAGTCGATACCGATCGCCGACCTTCGGATCGAGGTCGAGCGACTCGCGTCCTCCGTGGATGCGTCCCGTGCCGGCAGCCCCGGTCTTCAGCTGGACGTATCCGAGTCGTCCGTCCACCGCCGCCACCTCGCCGTTCTCGCTCTCGAGGACGCGGACCTCGACGAGCGGCCGTCGATGCATGGCGCGAAACGCGACGACCGCGGGGGCGCGTGTCCGCTGGTCCCAGTCGTCGAACTTCAGGCCCGGCGCGAACGCGAGGACTCGATAGTCCCACTGCGACAACACGCGGACCGCCGGCCGTTCGTCGTCGCCGCACACGAGATCCTGATCCAGCACGGCGACCGTGACTTGGCCGGTTGGCGTGGGCCAGGTGCGGACGACGCCGTTGCCGCGCACGTAGGCGTTGACGCGCAGATCGACGCGATCCGACGGGTGCGTGCCGTCGACGATGATCTCGATGTTCGTGAGCTCGGGGAGCACGAGCGTCCGAGGGCCTTCGGATTCGATCTCGAACGTGACGACGAGCCCCGCGTGGACGCGGACGGCGATCGCCGTCGCGGCATCCGGCAGCATCCACTCGCCGAAGAGGCCGGTCCGCGGCGCGTCTGGCGCGAACTCCGGAGAACGCGAGATCAGCTTCGGCTCCTCGTGAGGCTCCGCCCAGTAGGGGCGTCGTGCTCCGAACGGGCGATACGCGAGCCCAGTGGCTGTCGATCCGTCGTGGTAGTGCAGCACTCCCGCTGTGGCCGGTGGAGGTGATGGCGTCTCGGCTGCGGCTTCGAGATCGGTCCGCTCCGTGGACCCGTCTGCGGTCGGTGCTGCCACTCGCGAGTCGATCGTGGAGCGCGCCGTGGCCGGCGCGTCGCTCGACGCCGGTCTGGCCATCTGCCAGCCGACGGCGAGGAGGACGAGTGCCGCCACGGCGGCCGCGACGGTCTTCTTCATGGCAAGGCCTCCGATGCTCAACACGAGCGCGGCTCCGAGGGGCGGGCAGATGCCGAACGGCGCGAGCAGCGCCCAGCTTCGGCGATCGCCGTAATCCGAATCGAGGTCGGCTCGCAGTCGTTCGAGACCTCGTCGCAGCCGCGTGCGGACCGTCTCGATGGGGACGCCGAGCCGACGCGCGGTTTCGCGTGGTGGCAGGTCCTCGAAGAAGCGCAGCCACACGACTTCCCGGTAGCGGTCGTCGAGTCGCAGGACGGCCTCGGTCAGCCGCTGACGGAACTCCGCGCGCTCCGCCATCTCTGCGGCGCTTGGCACGACGTCGGTCCGGTGCGACCGGCTCTCGTAGTGGCGCCGTCGCGCCGCGTCTCGACGCCGGTTGCGGGCGAAGTTCTCGATGATGCGACGCAAGTAGGTGCGGAGCGCAGCGGGGCGGTCGGGGCCGCGACTCAGAGAACGCCAGAGTCCGACCTGGACCGCGTCGTCGACGTCGTGGGGGTCGGCCAGGAGTTCGCCCGCGATGCGGCGGACCCAGCGTTCTCGTCGGAGCAGGGTGGCCGTGTCGAGGGCGTGGGTCGGGTCGGTCATGTGGGGTAGGGACACCCGACGTGGGGGGATCGGTTCAGGAGATTGGGGGGAATCGTATTTGTTCGGGCGTGGGCGTGGGCGGGCACGGGTCACCATCGCGCAGGCGCAGGCGCAGGCGCACGCACAGGCGCAGGCGCATGCGCAGGCGTAGCACGGGGGGAAGGGGAGGGCGGCTAGCCTTCGTACTTGACGGCGCCGCCGACGATCGTGAAGTCGATCGCCGTCTCGAGGATCTCCTCGTCGGGGCAGGTCAGGATGTCCTTCGACAGGATGACGATGTCGGCGAGCTTGCCCGGGGTCAGGGTGCCCTTGATGTCCTCTTCGAAGGCCGCCTTGGCGCACCAGATCGTGTAGGAGCGGAGTGCGTCCATCCGGCTCATGCGCTGCTCGGGGTAGAACGTGCGACCGTCCGCGAGGCGGCGGGTGACGGTCGAGTAGTAGGACTCGATCGGGCTGATCCCTTCGACCGGGGCGTCGGTGCCGTTCGTCACGAGCGCGCCGGTCTTCATCAGGCTCTGCCAGACGTAGGCGCCCGACTTCGCGCGCTCCTCACCGAGACGCGCGAGGACGTAGACCGCGTCGGACGTGCAGTGCACGCCCTGCATCGACGCGATCACGCCGAGCTTGCCGAAGCGCGGGATGTCGTCGGGATGAATGTGCTGCGCGTGTTCGATGCGCCAGCGCAGGTCCTTCTTGTCCGGGTTCGCGCGGAACTGCTTCTCGAAGATGTCGAGCACCTCGCGATTCGCGCGGTCGCCGATCGCGTGGATGCAGGCCTGCCAGCCGTGCTGCATCGCGAGGCGAGCGGTCTCGGTCACGCTCTCGACGGATGCGGTTTCGAGACCGCTGCTCGACGGGAGGTCGGCGTAGGGCTCGAGCAGCCACGCGCCGCGGGGTCCGAGTGCGCCGTCGATGCTGCGCTTGACCGCGCGGACGGTCAGATGGTCGTTCCCGTAGCCGATCGTCTTGTACTTGGGCAGGTTCCGCGCGAGGCTCGCGTTGTTCTCCCGGATCATCATCCACAGGCGAACGTCGAGTTCGCCGCGGTCGATGATCTTCTTGAGCGCGTCGACTATGCCGAAGCTCGAGCCGGCGTCCTGGAAGCTCGTGACGCCGGCCTCCATGCACGCCTGGTCGGCGAGACGAATCGTCTTCAGGAATGCCGCTTCGACCTTTTCGGGGCTGCGGCGTACGCGGCGCCCCGAGCGCGCGCGGCTGATCAGACCCGAGGCGCGCTCGCGCAGCACGCCGGTCGGGTTGCCCTTCTCGTCGCGAAGGATCTCGCCGCCGGTTGGATCCTTGGTCGACTTCGAGATGCCGGCGAGCTCCATCGCCTTCGCGTTGACGAAGGAGGCGTGTCCACTCGCGTGCGTCAGCACGACCGGGTTGTCGGGCGACACCGCGCTCAGCGAGTCGTGGATCGGAAAGCCCTCGACGTTGCGCTCGGGAGTGTTCGTCCACTTTTCTTGGTGCCAGCCGCGGCCGCGGATCCACTCGCCGGGTTTCGCGTTCGCCACGGCCTTCTCGACCATCGAGACGACCTCGTCCCAGCTGCTGACCTGCATGAGATCGAGTCGCTGCTTCGCTTCGCCGATGCCGGAGAAGTGGCCGTGGCCTTCGATGAAGCCGGGGATCGCGAGGCGCCCACCGAGCTCGATGACGCGGGTGGATGCGCCGACGTGCGCCTGGATCTCATTGTTCGTGCCGACGGCGACGATGCGGCCGTCGCGCGCGGCGAGTGCTTGCACCGTGCCGAGGGCGTCGTCGACCGTGACGATCTTGCCACCGCGCAGCACGAGGTCAGCCGGCTGCTGGGCAGTGATTCGCGTCGCGGGGAGGAGTGCCGCGGCGGCCGCGAACGCTCGGATCCAAGGTGTGCGCATCGCGCGAGTGTAGCGCGGCGGACGACGCAGAGCTTGTGGGGAGACGAGTCGCGAGCGTATCGTCGTTGCATGCGCTACGTGGCCTTCCTCCGCGGCATGAACCTCGGCGGCCGCAGGATCACGAACGACGAACTCTGCACGTGTTTCGTCGCTCTGGGCCTGCGCGATGTCTGGGCGTACCAGGCGGCGGGCAACGTGGTGTTCGATTCGAGGATCACGACGTCCAAACTCGCGCGCTTGATCGAGGGCGGCCTGCGCGACGAGTTGGGTTACGACGTTCCGGTGTTCCTGCGCAGCGCCGAGGAGGTCGCGGCGATCGCGGCGGCCGAGCCGTTCTCCGATTCGCGGGGTTCGGCCGGAGGCAAGGTGCAGGTCGGCATGCTGCGGGAGGAACCCTCGAGTTCCGCGCGCGACGCCGCGCTGAGCCACGCGACCGCCGCGGATCGACTCGCGATCCTCGGCCGAGACCTCTACTGGCTTCCGGCGGGTGGTGTGTCCGAATCCGATCTCGAGTTCCGCGCGATCGACCGCGCGCTCGGCAGCATGACTGTGCGCACACAGGGGACGATCCAGCGGCTCGCGAAGAAGCTGACGTGACCGACGTTTCGGGGCATCAGCCTGCCCGAGCGGGCTAGGGTGCCGAGGCGACCGTGAACGACAGCGCCTGGGTCGTCGTGATGCCGAGCGGGTTTGCCAGCAGGTCGATCTGCAGGCCCTGCATGATGAACGACTGGCCGGCCAAGTTCGCGTCCGACGCGATGGCCGCGGTCCATTGCGGCGACGCAACGTGTGGTAGAGGCTCGATGAGGAATGGAATCGTCTGCAGCTCACACTCCGCACCGAGCGCGAGCAGCGAATACGGACCGAGCGCGTCCGGGGTGCCAATCATCGCGAAGCTCGCGCTGGCGATGTGCGTCGGAAGGCCTGCGAAACCGAACTGCAGGGTTCCGCCGACCCTGGGATCGGAGCCGCCGTCGAATACTTGAGGCATCCCATTCGACCCGGGGCAACCCTCACCGAGTTCGACGAAGGCGTTGCTGAGAAAGGCGAAGTCATCCCAGGCCGCGCCCTGTCCGAACGAAACGAACGCAACCCGGCCGTTCCCGAGCAGTGCGGAGTAGTCACCCGGAAGGCTCAGGATCACGTCGCTCGCTTCACGAATCCGGAGTTCGGTCGGGCTCAGTGCGACGATCAGGTCGAGGTGGATCGTGCCGGTCGTGGATGGGCACGTGCCGAGTAGCTGCGCGCCCGCCGGGAGCCCGGACGATCCGAGTGGTTCCGTGATTCGATACACGCAAAGCGGGGACGACGGCACCGAACTTCGGACCAACACGAGATAGTCGGGATTTGTGCTCGTCGCGTCTCCCGGGCGATAGCCCAGCGCCAGCCCGGCAAGGCCCGGCGGACCGAGGAACCGGAACTCGCCCGCGATCACGGCGCTCGGTCCGAGAACGCACGGAGCGTACGCGATGCCGTTGTCCGGACCCTGGAACACGGCGACGTCTCCGCTCACCGACCATGACGCTCCTGCGTCAGCGACGAACGACGATGCCGGCAGCGGGCCGGCGCACTCCTGTGCCGCTCCGAGCGTCGCGAGCATTGCTGTGGTGACGATCGCGAACCTCATTCCGATCCTCCGATCCGTAGGCTGGCGCTGTTGCTCGTGGTGAGTCCGAGCGGGTTTGCGAGCAAGTCGAGCTGACCGGTTTGAAACAGGTAATCCTGTCCGATCAGTGGCATGAGCGGCGGCACCTCGATCGTCCAAGTCGCACTGCCGGCGGTCGGCGTGAGCGGAACGAACACGTCGGCGCGCAGGTGCAGGGAACAACCGCTCGCGCCGACGACCGACAGGTCGATCGGGCCGGTTGGCAGGGGGCGACCGATCATTCCAAACGCCGCGCTCACGATGCTCAGTGGCAGGTTGTCGATGGAGAGAACGAGGTTCGGTTCGACCTCCGAGATGATCGACGGGGACGGTATCGGAGCACTCACGAAGGACATCGTGGGCACGCCGTTCGAACCCTGACAGCCGAGACCGCCCAGTTCGGCTTCGACGTTGACGAGTGTCTCGAACCGCGGTGTGGTCCAAGTCATCGACTGTCCGAAGGACACCAAGCCGATGCGCGAAGAGGAGACGTAACTCGAGAACTCACCGGTCAGGTCGACGAGGGTCTCCCATTGCGAGCCGACTCGTTGAATGACTGTCAACTCGTTCGCATCGAAGATGATCACGAACTCCGTGAGCCCGGGCGGATGGTCATCGGACGACACATGGAGGAGCTCCGGATTCTGGAATTCACCGGACGGCGACAGAGGCTCCGTGATCCTGTAGACGAACATCGGCGAGTCGTCCGCCGCGTCGGTGATCAGCGCAAGGTAGTCAGGCTCGACGGCCGTTGCTTCGCCCGGCTCGTATCCGAGGAGGTACCCGCCCGACCCCACGCGCGGAAAGCCGAAGAGGATCGGGAAATGCACCGAGATGGACGTGCCGCTCGAAGCCGAGAACGAGCAGTTGGTGTAGACGATGCCGTTCCCGGGAGGAAGGAACGTTGCCGAGGACGACAGATTCCACGACCCGAACTCCAGGGAGTAGCTGCCGGAGAGCCCCTGGCATGCGGGGATGGCTTCCGGCAGGCTGAACTCGGGCAGGTCGAAGTTGGTCGGCTGTTGGAACGAGACGAATCCGAACCGGGAGTTGCCTCCGAGATAGGTTGAGTAGTCGCCGGTCAAGTCGAAGACTGTGGTGCCACCGTCCTGCACCAGCAGTCGGTCCACGCTGAGCTCGATGGTCGCGTCGTGCGTCTGGTCGGGATTCGCCCCGGATTCCGCCAGCAGCTCGGAACCAGCGGGGACGCCATTCGCGAGCAGCGGTGCATCGACTCGATACAGTCGCCACGGAGAGTTGCCCAGCCCACTCCGAAGCAACGCCAGGTAGTCGGGACCTGAGGAGGCATGGTCGCCGGGTTCGTAGCCGACCACGAATCCCGCAACGCCGATTCCCGCGAAGAACGAGATCCGTGAGTCGATCGTGACGGCCTCCCCGGGTGGAGCTTCGACGACACAATCCGTGTAGACGAGTCCCGATCCGTTCCCACCAAAGCTCCACGCGGTCCCGAAGGTCTGCCACTCGGGACCTCCGAATTCCACGCTCAGGTCCGTCACGATCCCGAGGCACGTTGACTGCGCATGTGCAGAGCCGCCGACCAGCGCGGCACAGGCCACGACGAGTTGCTTCGCGTTCATGGAATGTCCCCTTTCGTCCGCCAGCGCACCGAGGAAGGTGCATCCTGGCAGGGCTTAGCCTAACACAGCCGCAGTCGCGGATTACCTAGAGCTCGACCTTGTGCGCTTCGCCCGCCACCTCACGCACGTAGCGCGGCACACCGAATCCCGGGAGACGCGTGCGCATCTCCGCGACGATCTCCAGCCCCCGCTCCGCGGGCACTTCGAAATGCGCCGCGCCGACGATCGGGTCGAGCTGATGTAGGTAGTAGGGCATCACGCGCGCGTCGAGCAGCCGCTTCGACAGCTCCGTCAGCGTGTCGGCGTCGTCGTTGACGTCGCGCAGGAGCACCGACTGGTTGAGCGTCGGGACGCCCGCCCGGACCAGCCGCAGCAGGGCGTCGTGGCACGAGCGATCCAGTTCGGCGGGATGGTTCGCGTGCACGACGACGGTCGGCGCGAGACGCGAGCCGTTCAGCCACGCGATCATGTCCGCGGTGACTCGGTCCGGGATCACGATCGGGAGCCGCGTGTGCACGCGCAGCCGGCGCAGGTGGGGGATCGCTTCGAGGCGCTCGACCAGCTGCGCGAGCCAGGCGTCGCTGCGCATCAGCGGGTCGCCGCCGCTGAGGATTACCTCCTCGACGTCGGGGCTGCCCGCGAGCTGCGCGAGCGCGGGCTCCCACTGCTCGAACCCGTTCGGGGTTTCGTCGTACGGGAAGTGTCGCCGGAAGCAGTAGCGGCAGGCGACCGCGCAGACCCCGGTCAGCACGAGGAGCGCGCGGCCCTCGTACTTCTGCAGCAGCCCCGGCGTCCGGGTCGCGCTCTCTTCACCGAGCGGATCGGTCGTGAAGCCTTCCGGTGACGGGGCGGCCTCGGCGTCGAGCGGCAGGACCTGTCGTAGCAGGGGGTCCGACGGGTCGCCAGGGCGGATTCGCAGGAGGTAGGCCTCCGGGACGACGAGCGGAAACAGAGCCGCGGCCCGGCGAGCGCCGTCGCGCAGGGAGTCCGGCAGCCCGAGCCGGTCGATCAGCACGTCCGGGTCCCGCACTGCGGAGCGCAGCTGGTCCCGCCACGATTGAACTTCGTGGCTTGATGTCTTCGCGGTCTCGGTTTGAACTAGCGGATCCAACGGCGCGTCCGATTATCGATTAGCCGACAGCCGACTCGAAATGCCAACTTACAACACCAGTCAGTTCAAGCGTGGTCTGAAGGTGCAGCTCGAAGGTGAGCCGTACTCGATGATCGAGATGGAGTTCAACAAGCCGGGCAAGGGCCAGGCCGTCTACAAGACGAAGTTGAAGAACCTCCTCAACGGCCGGATCCTCGACCGCACCTACAAGAACGGTGAGTCGCTCGAAGCCGCCGACGTCGAGGAACGCACGCTGCAGTACCTGTATCAGGACGGCACATACTTCCACTTCATGAACCCCGATTCGTTCGAACAGTACGAAGTGTCGGCGGAGTCGCTCGGTGATCTCGGCAAGTTCCTCGTCGAGGAAGCGACCTGTGACGTGATCTTCTGGAACGGGTCGCCGATCTCGGTGACGCCTCCCGCGCACGTCGAGCTCAAAGTCACCTACACCGAGCCCGGCGCGAAGGGCAACTCGACCGGCAACGTGCAAAAGCCCGCGACGGTGCACACCGGCGCCGAACTGATGGTGCCGATCTTCATCAACGTCGACGACGTGATCCGCGTCGACACGCGCACCGGCGAATACATCGAGCGCGTCTCGAAGTCCTGATGCCGGTCTCGGTCGCGAGGCTGCGGCGTCGCGCGGAGATGCTGGCCCGCGCGCGCGAGTTCTTCGCCGCGCGCGGCGTGCTCGAGGTAGACACGCCATTGCTCGGCGAAGGTGTCGTCGTCGAAGCGCACATCGACCCTATCCGGTGTGCGGTCCGTGGGCTCGAAGGCGATCGCTTCCTGCTGACGTCGCCCGAGGGGCCGATGAAGCGGTTGCTCGCCGCGGGCTCAGGGCCGATCTACCAGTTCGCGCACGCGTTCCGCGACGGGGAGATCGGCAGGTGTCATCGGCCGGAGTTCACGATGCTCGAGTGGTATCGGCCGGGCTTCGAGCACCACGCGTTGATGGATGAAGTCGAGGCGTTCGTGTGTGCCGTCGTGCCGGATGTAAACGCCGGGTTCGATCGCGTGGCTTACCGCGACCTGTTCGTCGAACACGCGGGCGTCGACCCGTTCGCGACGTCGTTGCCAGAGTTGCGTTCGGCGTGTGACCGACTCGGGGTCGCGATGCCTGCAGGCTTCGACGATGGCACGATCGACGACGCGCTGGACCTACTGCTCGTCGGCCACGTCGAAACGCGGCTCGGCGTGGAGACTCCGGTGTTCGTCCACGACTATCCGGCATCGCAAGCGGCCCTCGCTCAATTGCACGAGGATGAAGCGGGGCGCCGCGTCGCGCAGCGATTCGAGCTCTACATCCGTGGCGTCGAACTCGCGAATGGCTATCACGAGCTGATCGACGCGCAGGAACAGCGCGCGCGGTTCGAGCAGGCCAACCGTGAGCGACGCGCGATCGGCGGCCCCGAATTGCCGCTCGACGAGGCGTTGTTGGCGGCCTTGGAGTCTGGGATGCCGGCATGCGCGGGGGTCGCGCTCGGCTTTGATCGTTTGCTGATGGTCGCGAGCGGCGCCGAAGACATCCGCGACGTGTGGTAGTCCGCTAGTGGGGTGCCGCTGAAGTGCGTCGCGTATGTCGGTGTTCCTGGGGTTCGCTCGCAATGCGCTGCGACGACATGGCTTGTCAGTGGACAAGTTGAGGAGCAGCAACGCAGCGGGCGGACCGTAGGGCCGGCGACATATGTGGCGAACATCGGCGACGCCCCACTAGGCTGGTCCGCAACCAACCGGAGCGTGACATGGCCGAATTCCGATTCCCCAACGAGACCGATGAATATCGCCGTCAACGCGAGGGGCTCCTCGAGCGAGAGGTCGAGCTGCGCGCGCAGGCCGAAGCCGTCGCGGCCGCGCGCCGCGACTTGCCGCTCGGCGGCAGACTCGGTGACGACTACCGTTTCCGTCGCGTCGAGGACGGCACCGAGCGCGAAGTGTCGTTCGTCGATCTGTTCGGTGTGCACGACGAGCTGCTGCTCTACACGATGATGTACGGCGAGGAGTGGGACGCTCCGTGTCCGTCGTGCACCTCGATCGTCGATGCGACGAACAGTGCGTGGTATGCCGTCGACAGCACGTGCGCAATCGCGGTCGTTGCTGCGGCGAGCGCTGGCCAGCTGCGGGATTGGAGTGAGCGGCGGGGCTGGACGATTCCGCTGTTTTCCGCTGCGGGGACCAGCTATGTGCTCGACTACGCCGGTCGCGAAGAGCAGAACCCGGCCATGGTGTCGGTCATGAACGTGTTTCGACGCACCTCGGACGGGATCTTCCACGCGTGGGGATCCGAGCTTCTGTCGCGTCCGATGGACAGCGGGCACCCGCGGCACGTCGACAGCATCTGGCCGCTCTGGAACCTGCTCGACATGACCCCGAGTGGCCGAGGCGACGCGATCGTGCCGCGGCAGGACTTCCGGCACTCGTACTTCTCGCGGGTGGTGCTGGGCGAGGGGGACAGTGCGGGTGAGGGGTGTTGTGAGTCGTAAGTCCTAGCCGGGGCAGTGCGCCCAGGTACGATCGGCGAGATGCCGTTCTTGCTCCCCGCGATCGCGTGCGTTGCCGTGTGCGCCCAGGACCCGTCGCCGCCGCGCGTGCACTCCGTGTGCGACATCTCGCAAGAGTTCACGTTCTACATGGACGGCCGCTTCCACAAGCAGTACCTGCAGGAGGTCGGTCGCGACGCGCGCAACTGGGGGAGCCTCGAGTTGCTCGACCTGTCGAACGTCAACCTGCTCGTGTTGTCCGCGGGTGACCGACGCCTTCCGTATGCGAGCAAGGCGATTGCGCACATCGGGCGTTTCGCGCACGGTGGTGGTACCGTTCTCGTCATGGCCGACGGCGCCGCAGTCATGCCGCCCGTCGCGACGCTGCTCCGTGGCTTCGGGGCGAAGCTCACCGTGGCTGCGGCGGAGAAGCCGCTGCGCGCGGCCGAGCGGCTCGGCGACGCCGAGATCACCTATCGTGGTGGCACGGTGCTCGATCTCGATGCGCGTTGGAAGGTGCTGATTCGCGACGCGAAGGACCGGCCTCTGCTCGGGTATCGCGCGCTCCAGCAGGGCTGGATCGTCGCCGGATCGCGCGGCTTGTTCGGGCAGAGCCCGGATGCGAGCGACCCGATCAACGCATCGTGGCTGACGCCGTTCCTCGTCGACTGCGCGACGACCAAGGAGATCGATCCGAAGCTGCCGCATCGCTCGACCTGGGTCGAGGGCGAGAAGCAGCTCGGGCCCCTGACGCTCGAGTTCCACGCCGGCACCGAACGCTTCGCCGATCGCATCGCGAGGGAGTACGCGAAGGTGCGGCCACACCTCGTCGCGATCACGGCCGTCGAGCCGTCGCCGGGCATGCTCAAGAAGCTCCTGATCCTGCCGACCGGCGGCGGCGGCTTCAGCAGCGGTGCCCGCATCGCGATCGGTGCGTGGTGGGGCGGCTATCCGAAGGCGCGGTATCCGATGGTCGAGCTGATTGCGCACGAGGCCGGACACTCTTGGGTCTTGCCGCACCCCGAACCACTGTGGAACGAGCCCATCGCGACCTACCTCGGGATCCAGGTCGGCAAGCGGCTCGGCATGTCGAAGGCGCAGGTGACACTCGATCGGCAGATTCGGTTGGGGCGGCGCCACGACCCGAAGTTCACGAAGGTCGACCCGCTGGCCGAGGGAGCGCCGCGGGACCTGATCTGGGGCAAGTCCTACTTCGTGTTCGAGGAACTCGAGCGGATGCATGGACCGGGTGCGATGGCGAAGTACTTCCGCGAAAAGCGCGCGGCCCTGAAGCCGAATCGGAAGTCGTTCACGATGGATGACTGCGTCGCGGTGTGGAGCCGCGCCGTCGGAGAGGACCTGTTCCCGTGGTTCGGGTCCCTGGCGTTCCGCGTGGACGCGTCGCGGACGGATCTGTCGCTGGAGAAATGAACGGAGCGGCCGGGGCGGTTCGCGCTCCGGAAAGCCGCCCGGGCTACGCTTGCGGCCATGCACCGCCTCCTCCCGCTGCTCGCGCTCCTGCTCGCCGCGACGAGCCATGCCCAGGAAGCTCGCAACGTCGTCCTGATCCTCGCCGACGACCTCGGCTACATGGACGTCGGTGCGAACAACCCGAAGTGCTTCTACGACACGCCGAACCTCGACCGACTCGCGCACCGGTCGACGCGGTTCACGAACGGCTACGCCGCGAACCCGGTCTGTAGCCCGACGCGCTACAGTCTGATGACCGGTAAATACCCGACGCGCGCCGGTGCGACGAACTACTTCTCCGGCCGCCGCGTCGAGCGGTTCCAGGGCGCGCTGTTGCACAACCGCATGGATCTCTCCGAGGAGACGATTGCCGAGGCGCTCAAGACGAAGGGCTACGCGACGTTCTTCGCCGGCAAGTGGCACCTCGGGCCGACCGAGAAGTTCTGGCCGGAGAACCAGGGCTTCGACGTCAACAAGGGCGGCTGGAAACGCGGCGGTCCCTACGGCGGCAAAAAGTACTTCTCGCCCTACGGCAATCCGCGTCTCGAAGACGGTCCGGATGGTGAGCACCTGCCCGATCGCCTCGCGACCGAGACCGCGAAGTTCATCGAGGAGCACAAGGACGAGAGGTTCTTCACGTATCTCGCGTTCTACTCCGTGCACACGCCGCTGATGGCGCCGAAGGACTTGGTGCAGAAGTACGCGAAGCGTGCACTCGACGTCGAAGGTGAGGAGTTTGGCGAAGAAGAGCAGAACTTCCTCCGCGACAAGCCGCGCCGCGTCCGGCAGGTGCAGAAGCACGCGGTCTACGCCGGCATGGTCGAAGCGATGGACCGCGCGGTCGGCAAGGTCATCGACAAGCTCGACGAGCTCGGCCTGATGGACGACACGATGGTGATCTTCACGTCCGACAACGGGGGCCTGTCGACGTCCGAAGGGATGCCGACGAGCAACCTGCCGCTGCGCGGCGGCAAGGGCTGGGTCTACGAGGGCGGGATCCGCGAGCCGTTCTTCTGCTACGTGCCGGGGACGACTGCGGGTACGTGCGCGCATCCGGTCATGAGCATCGACGTGTTCCCGACCGTGCTGGATTGGTGTGGGGTCGAACAGCGCGAAGTCGACGGTGTCAGCATGCTGCCGCTCGCGCGCGACGAGGGCGCCGACGACCGGCTGTTGTTCTGGCACTACCCGCACTACGGAAACCAGGGCGGCTTCCCGAGCGGAGCGGTGCGCGACGGCAAGTGGAAGCTCATCGAGCGCTACGAGGACGGGAGGGTGCACCTCTACGACCTGGAGGCGGACATCGGCGAGAAGAACGACGTCGCGGCCGAGCATCCGAAGCGTGTGAAGGAGATGCGCGCGGCGCTGCACGGGTGGTATCGCGAGGTGGGGGCGAAGTTCCTGCGGCCGCGGAAGGAAGAGGGGGCCGCGGTGCCGTGGGCGCCGGGGGAGTGACCTAGTGCCCCGCGTCCAAAGTCCGCATCATGAGTAACCGGCCATTCGACCCGCTCAGCTCCTCGAACCGCACACCGCCCTGCGCGCCGCCAAGCGCGCCGCCCGCGAGCGCGGAGCCCCCTTCCGCGACTGGGCCGGATGGGTTCTGACCGGCCGCTGAGGCATCGCTCCGGGCAATCTTCCGCGATTCGCGTCGCGCGTGGCCTCTACCTCAATCACGTGTGCCCATCCTGCCGATGACATCGGCATGTACGGACTCGTGAACCGCGCGATCGAAGGCCTCGTCCTCGAGAAGTTCGGAGAGGAGACGTGGCGCAAGATCTGCGCGCGTGCCGAGCTCCAGGATCCGTCGTGGGTCGCCATGCAGGCGTACGACGATGCGATCACCTACGCGCTCGTCGGCGCGGCGTCGGCCGAACTCGGCATGGACTCGGCTGCCGTCCTCGAAGCATTCGGCGAATACTGGACCTCGTACACGATCGAAGAAGGTTATGGCGATCTGATGTCGATGATGGGGGGCTCGCTCGACGAGTTCCTCGACAACCTCGACTCGATGCACGCGCGCATCGGGGGGACGATGCCCGAGCTCGTGCCGCCGGGCTTCGAACGGGAGCCGCAGGAGGACGGCTCCAGCATCCTGCACTACCGTTCGGAGCGAGAGGGTCTCGCGCCGATGGTCATCGGTCTGATCAAGGGGCTTGCGCGTCGCTTCGACGTGGCGATCGAGATCGAGCAGCTCGAGTCGACATCGGCCGGGCACGATTGCTTCCGCATCTCCGCGAGCTGAGCTCGATGTCCGACGCGCCCTTCGAGATCCAACGCGACGACTTCGCGACGGTGATCCCGTTCGGGTTCGTGTTGGATACCGATGGAGCCTTCGACATCGTCGGAGACACGCTGGCGCGCCGCCTCGGTGCGAAACCCGGTCAGCCGGTCGACGAGGTGTTCGAGATCGTCCGGCCGGTGCGATGCGCGTCGGCGCGAGACTTGCCGGTTGCTCCCAAGGCCACGACCGTGCTGCGAGTTCGCGACAGCGGCCTGGAGCTCAGGGGCTGCACGGTCGCCGTCGGGTGGGCGGGCGACCGCGTTGCGTTCATCGGCTCGACGACGGTGCAGGACATCCAGGAGTTCCGCGCGCTGGACCTCCAGGTCGGCGACTTCTCTCCGGGGGACGCGGTGCCGGACCTGTTGATCAGCATGCAGGCGATGCGCTCGGCTCTCGACGACGCGCGCCGCATGGGATCGGAGCTCGAGGGCGCGTTGGAGCAGGCCCACGCCGCGACTGCAGCGAAGGCCCGTTTCCTGGCGGTCATGAGTCACGAGATCCGGACTCCGCTGAACGGGTTCGGTTCGATGATCGACCTGTTGCGAGAAGGCGGACTGACGAGCGAGCAGGCCAACTGTCTCGACACGATGGATTCGTGTGCGCAGTCGCTCCTCGTGCTCGTCAACGACATCCTGGAGTTCTCGAAGCTGGAGGCCGGCAAGGTCGAGCTGCGTCCGGATCCGCAGCGACTCCACGACTCGGTAAAGCGCAGTGTCCGTCACTTCGATGCGGCGGCTTCGGAGAAGGGGGTCGCGCTGCACGTGGAGTCGGATCTCGACCCGTCCGTCTACTGCACGATCGACGCGCACCGGATGCGTCAGGTGATCTCCAATCTCGTCGGCAACGCGCTGAAGTTCACCGATCAAGGCTCGGTCACCGTTCGGCTCAGCACGCTCGGCGAAGACACGCACGCGGTCGACGTCCTCGATACCGGCGTGGGCATTCCCGAGAACGAGCGGGACTGCTTGTTCGAACCGTTCGTGCAAGCGGACATGTCGGACGCGCGCAAGTTCAATGGGACCGGTCTCGGCCTGACGATTTCGCGCCAGCTCGCGCAGGCGCTCGGTGGTGACGTCGAGCTGCTGCACAGCAGCGCCGGCGGGACGGGTTTTCGCTTCACGTTTTGCGCGCCGCGCTGCGAAGCGCCGTCCCTGGACGAGACGACGATTCGATCGACGGCCGCCGTGACGTTCGAGAACTGCCGCGTTCTCGTCGCGGAGGACGAGCCGACGAATCAGATGATCGCGAAGAAGCTCCTGAACCGGCTCGCGGTCGATCCTGTCGTCGTGGCCGATGGACAGGCCGCCGTCGACGCAGCCGCGTCGCAGCACTTCGATCTCGTCCTCATGGACCTGATGATGCCCAACATGGGCGGCATGGATGCGACCCGCGCGATTCGCGCCGGTGGCGGCCCCTGCCAGGACGTGCCGATCCTCGCGTTCAGCGCGGCTGTGTCGAAGGAGAGCCGCGACGCCGCGCTCGAGGCCGGCATGACCGACTTCATCGAAAAGCCGGCGCGGCTGAAGTCGCTGCGGGCGGTGCTCGAGGAGTATCTCGCGGGGGCGCGGGCGGACTGAGGGTCGGCAGTGGGGCGTGTGGGTCGACTCTGGTCGCGGCGCTCGCTGGTCCGCGCGTTGCCGCCGCCTTCCCGAAGACTTTGACTGCCTTCCACGCTCCCGCTCCCACATTTTCCGAGAATCCGCGGCACATCGGAGCCCGCCCTGACGCGATGGTCGTCAACCAAAGCGACACCATGACCAAGAACCGCATCCTCCTGTTCTCGACCCTCGTGCTGACCGGCTTCGTCGGCTGCGCATTCGTTCCGACGTCCGAGCACTGGGGCCACTACGGCCGCCGCGTGACGACGTCGGTCCCCGAGGCCCAGAGCCACTTCGATCGCGGGCTGTTGCTCGCGCTCGGCTTCAACCACGACGAGGCGGCCCGTGAGTTCGGCAAGGCATCGGAGCTCGACCCGGACTGCGCGATGGCGCACTGGGGCGTCGCGTACAGCGTGGCCCCGAACATCAACCTGCCGCTGACGGACGAGGAGGTTGCGCAACGGGGACACGA
Organism: Planctomycetota bacterium; assembly: GCA_028281765.1. GTDB lineage: Bacteria > Planctomycetota > UBA1135 > UBA1135 > UBA2386 > JANQJF01. The sequence continues at coordinate 26,980 of JANQJF010000076.1, forward strand.
AGCCGCCCAGCGCGCGCTCGCGGCGCTGGACGACGAAACGGACGTGGAGAAGGCGCTCGTCGAGGCGATGGCGAAGCGCTTCGCGTCGCCGCCGCCGGACGATCGGAGGCCGCTCGACGTCGCCTACGCCGACGCGATGCGCGACGCGTACGAGCGTTTCCCCGCGGACGCGGACGTCGCCGTGCTGTTCGCAGACGCGATGCTCAACCTGCGCCCTTGGGATCAGTGGCAGAGCGATGGCTCCCCGCAACCCGGCACCGAGGAGTTGCTCGCAGCACTCGAACGTGCCCTTGCGCTCAAACCGAGACATCCCGGCGCGTGCCACCTCTACATCCACTCGGTCGAAGCTTCGAAGAACCCGGAGCGTGGACTCGTCGCTGCGGACACGCTGCGCGCGCTGAACCTGACGGCGGTCGGACACCTCGTGCACATGCCGTCGCACATCTACATCCGGACCGGTCGCTACGCGGAGTCCGCCGAGGCCAACCGGCTCGCGGTCGAAGCCGACCGCGCCTATTTCGAGAAGGCCGGCCCGCAGGGGATCTACGAGCTCTACAAAGCGCACAATCACCACTTCCAGATGTACTCGGCGATGTTCCTCGGCGACAAGGAGACGACGCTGCGTGCCGCCCGCGAAGGTGCGGCGGAGATCTCGGACTCGGTCAAGCAGGCGATGGCGCCGTTCGCGGACTGCTACATGCCGATGGCGCTGCACGGCATGATCCGATTCGGCATGTGGGAGGAGATCCTCGCGGAGCCCGGGTTCGAGTCGAAGTTCCCGATCGCGGTCGCGACCTATCACTACGCGCGTGGCGTGGCGCTCGCGAACCTGGATCGGCACGACGAGGCGAAGCGCGAGGCCGAGCAGTTCGAGTCGGCCGCCGCGGCGATTCCCGACGACGCGATGGTCGTGGGCACGCCCGCGAAGCCGGTCATGGACGTCGCGCGCCTGATGCTGCGAGGCGAGATGCTCTTCCGTCGCGGGGAGGAAGCAGCCGGACTGGACGCGCTGCGCGCCGCGATCGCCAAGGAAGACGCGCTCCCCTACGACGAACCGCGCGGCTGGATGCAGCCGGTGCGCCACGCACTCGGCGCGCTCCTCCTGCAGCGCGGCGAGTTCGCCGCCGCCGAACGCGCCTACCGCGACGATCTCGCGATCAACCCCAACAACGGCTGGTCGCTCCACGGCCTCGCGGAGTGCCTTCGCGGGCAGGGCAACCTCGACGCCGCGGATCGCGTCGCGGTCGAGTTCGAGGCCGCGTGGCGCCACGCGGACGTGCAGATCGCGGGGTCGTGCTACTGCCGGCGGCACCGGGGATCGTGAACCCGTGCTGCGCCTGCGCATGCGCGATGGTGACCCTTGCGCGTGCCCGTGACGCGTACGATGCCTACCCCCAACTGTGCACTTCCATCAGCTCCCGCAACACCCCCTCGTTCGTCCGCGCCGCGGCATTCGCCCCCGGGAACTCGATCGGCTCGCAGAGGAACGATTTCGTCAGCGGATCCGACGAGTGCGACTGCCACTTCTCGATCCACCCGTCGTCGACCAGATCCGGCACCGTGCGCCCGGACATCACCGCCCACACGATCGCCCACGCGCGTGGCAGCACGCGCACCGGCTGGTAGCCGCCGCCTCCGGTCGCGACCCACTTGCCGTCACAGTGTTCGTCGGCGAGTTCGCGGGATAGTTCCGCCGCGAAGCGGAACGAGTCGCACGTCAGGCGGAGCTCGGCGAGCGGGTCTTCCCAGTGCGGGTCGGCGCCGTGCTGCGTGACGATGAGCTGTGGACGGAATGCGGCGAGCGCCTTGCGGAGTGTCTCCTCGACGCAGTGCTGCCAGCTTGCGTCACCGGTGAAGCTCTGGAACGGCATGTTGACGATCGTGCCCTTCGCGTCGCCTTCGCCGCAGTCGGTTGCGCGGCCGGTGAACGGCCAGCGCACGTCGGGCGATTCGTGGAACGACACCGTCATGACGTTCGGGTCGTCCTTGAATGCGAACTCGACGCCGTCGCCGTGGTGGACGTCGTAGTCGATGTAGACGACGCGTTCGACGCCGAGGCGCTGGGCTTCGCGGATGCCGACGACGAGGTCGTTGTAGATGCAGAAGCCGCTCGCGCTCGACGGCATCGCGTGGTGCAGCCCGCCGCACGAGTTGAACGCGCGCTTGTGATTGCCCTGCACAACACGGCGCACGCATTCGAGCGTGCCGGCCGCTGCGGCTGACCCGCCGTCGTGTTGCCCGGGTGCGATCGGGTTGTCCGACGTGCCGAGCCCGAACACCGGCGCGCTGCGACGGACGTCCCGGTCGTCGGGTGCCTCGGAGGAGCGCTTCACGAACTCGATGTAGCTCGTCTCGTGCGCGAGCTGCAGTTGCTCGTCCGTGGCTTGGCCCGGTGCGAACAGCTCGTTCTCAACGAGCCATCCGTGTCGATCCATGAGGTCGAACAGCGGCTCCTGGCGGAAGCGCGCGAAGGGATGGTCTTGGCCGAGGTCGTAGGCCGGGAGGGAGCGAGCGTCGACGAGGGCGTGGTCCGGCATGGTAGACGCAAGCATATTGAGAACAGCACTTTGCGCGTAACATGAGCCGACGCGGATTTCTCGGTTTCCGCCGGCGATCCGGCGCTGGCGGGACAACTCCGAATGACCATGAACTCCGAAGCGCGACACGGCCTCGACACGGGCAGCGGCCCGGCGGACCTGGCGCTCGTCAAGCGGGCTCTCCGCGGCGAGAGCGAGGCCGTCGAGGGGGTGCTCGTCCGCATGTCGTGCGTGGTGCGCTTCGTGTTTCGGCTCAACCGTAAGCTCGGCTACCGGCTGCCGTCGGAAGCACTCGAGGACGTCGTCCAGCAGGTCTACCTGTCGGTCTGGCCTCGCCTCGACCAATACGTCGGCACCGCGTCGATCGAGAGTTGGGTGTTCGGCTTTTGCCGCAACTGCCTGCGCGCGGAAGCGCGACGCCGCGGCCACCGGCTGCGGCTCGTGCGACCGATGACGGCGGGTGACGACGGTGGCGGCGAGGCGCCGGAACCGGCGAGCGACGAAGCCGAACCGGAACAGGAGTTCGCACGGGTCGAAGGGATCGAAGCCTTGCGCGATGAACTCGACCGGTTGAGTCCGGACGAGCGAGTCGTCGTCGAGCTTCGGCACCTCGAGGATTGGAGTTTTGAACGCATCGCCGAACAGCTCGAGCTGCCGGCGAGCACAGTGAAAGACCGTTGCTACCGCGCCCTGACCAAGATGAAAGGGCGGTTGCGGAGGCGAGATGTCAGCGCCTGAAGACAGAGAGTTCGAAATGTTGTTGGCCGCCCACGGCAATCGTGAGCTGACCGAGAAGGAAGAGCGCCGCTTGCGCGAGCTCGCCGAGAAGGATGCCGCCAAGGCTGCCGAGGTGGGTGAGCTCGACGACGTGCTCGCGGCGTTTGCCGCAGAGCGCGCGCTGATGCAGAGCGTCGCCGCGCCGGCGGACCCGGGCGAGGAGGCAGACGAGGCGTACCAGCGCATGCAGCGGTCCGCCGCGTCCGCGGCCGAGAAACTGCGGTCCGACACGCTGCACGCGAAGCCGACCGCGCGCGTCTTGGACGTGCCGCGGCGGCGCCGCCACTTGCTGTGGATCGTCGCGGCCGCGGCGGTTGTGATCGCCGTGCTTACGTTCGCGTTCCAGGGCTCGGGTCGCCCGGGACTCTCGACGAACGTCCCCGACGACAAGCTCGCCGGTAGCGACGTCGCGAAGATTCGCATGAGCACCGAGCTGCGCGTCGCGGATCCGGTGTTCCGCTGGGAGGCGAGCGACGGCGCGCGCACCTACGATGTCGTGATCGAAGACGCGGACGGCACGGAGCTCTTCGCGCGGCCGGACGAGCTCGCGCGGAGCCGCGAGTGGCGGCTGACGGAGCGCGAGGTCGAGACGCTGCGTGCCGCGAAGGCCCCCGTGATCCTGCGGATCGTCGGGTTGGACGGCGCGGCGCTCGCGGTGGGGACGACGGGGGACCTCGTCGTGACGTTGATCGAGTGAGTGGGTGGCAGTGGGGCCGATCGGAAGATCGGATGCGCCCGCCGGTCCGCCGTTGCGTCTGATCTTCCAAGACGCCCCACTGCCGCCCCCGGCCAATCCAAGTGAGCCTCTGCGCGAACTCCGAGTATCGTGGGACTGTGCTCCGTCTCGCGTTTGCCTTGCTGCTCGCACCCGCGCTTGCCGCGCAGGCCACCGAAGAGCAGCAGATCGCGAAGCAGCTGTTCTCGAAGCGGCTCGTCGATGTGATTCGGAGCGTGCACGCGGCGCTGCCGAAGTTCGACGCGTGTCTCGCCGAGCTCGACGAGATCGAGGGCTTCATTGCCGAGCTCGAGCCGGGGTTTCGGTCGAAGGCCGCGCTCGCGGTCGACGTGCGGCGCGCGGAGATCCATCTGCTTGCTGGGCGGGACGACGTCAGTGCGCGCATTCTCGAGCAAGCACGTGACGCGGCGCGTGAAGCGGACGCGTGGGACGGACGATACCGGGCGATCGCGAACGTGCTCGCGTGGCAGGCGGCGCCGGTCTGGTTCGATTCCGTCTGGGATGAGGAGCGCGAGGCCATGCGCGCTGCCGAGGGAGCGGCTCGCACCGCACACGACACAGCCGAAGACGACCGGAAGCGCACGCAGAAGCTGCGCGAACTCGCGCCGCTCGTCGTCATGCGTCTGAACTACGAATTGCAGGAGCGCGCGACGCAGCGCGTGGCCGAGCGCGAACTGCGTGCGCTTGCCGAGCAGTTGCCCGCCCTCGACGACTGGCGGCACAAGGCCTACGCGGTGCTCGTCTGGCACTTCGTGCTGCAGCGCGACTACGACCGAGCGAACACGTATCTCGACGAGTTGCCGCAGGACCTCGGTCGCTATCCCCGCGCGCGCGTCGCGCTGCGTCGGCACGACTTCGAGCGTGCGATGCAGGAGGGAGAAGTGCTCGCGCTGGCCGATGCGCGCTACGAGCAGCTCGTCGGTGACGTGCTTTGGGAGCAGGACGAGTTCGTCAAAGCGCGGATTCGGTATCGCGCGGCGCTCGATGCGAAGCTGGACCCGTTGGACAAGATCGTCGTTTTGCGTGGCCTCGTCGATTGCTCGCTGCGGCTGTGGCACGAGAAGCAGCGCGCGCGGGATCTCGAGGTCGCAGAGCAGCACCTCGACGAAGCGGAGCGGCTGTGCGCCGAGGCTCCGGGTTTGCGACACGTCGCGGCGGAGGCGTTTCAGCTCACGGTGGCGCGCGGGCATCTCGCCGAGGCTCGCGGTGACGTCGTGGCCGCGCTCGGGCTGTACGAGAAGGCGATTGCGATGGCCGAGTCGATCCGTGGCGAGATCGGGTTCGACGTGTTCGGCGGGACGTTCCTCGCGACGGACGATCTCGACGCGGTCGAAGGCGTGCTGCGTACGCACCAGGCCGCGTCGGAGGACGCTTTCCGTGCGCTCGCGGCCATCGAGGCCAACTCCGCGCGGACGCTTCTGAACTGGAGCGCCGCGCCCCCGACCATCCGAGATCGCGAGGCGGCCCGGCGACTCGCGCGCGCGGTGCACGAGCTCGCGGTGCACACGTCCGCCGACGGTCTCGCTGAGAAGCTCGACGATCTGGAGGCGGAGCGGATCCAGCTCGAGGCACGCGGTGGCGACGTCGCGCGGAGTCTCAACGCGGACGCGATCGCCGCGCACACGCGAGAGTGGGGCGAGTGCGTGTTCTTGTGGTACTGGCTCGGCCGCGAGCAGTCGGGGCCGTCGCCCCAGTGCTGGGTCGCGTGGGCGCAGGACGGCGAGTCCGGTGTGGTTCCGCTCGGCTCGCGTGACGAATCGCTCGCGCGATTCGGCGCGGCCGTACGTGCGGTCACAGATCCTCGTTCGGATCCCGCGGTCGCGCTCGAGCGCGCGGCGGATTGGTTCCTTCCCGATCCGGTGCGCGCGCGGATCGCGTCTTCGGCACGCGTCGTGATCTGTCCTGACGTCGTGCTGGGGCGCTTGCCGTTCGAAGCCTTGCCGGTCGACGGGACGCCGCTCGGCGTCCGTGTCGGCGTCGAGCGAACGCCGTCTCTGTCCGTGCGTCGCGCGCTCGCGTCGCGGGGGGCCACCGGCAGTGGCGCCGCCGTGCTCTATGCCGTCGAAGGCGTGGAGTCGATCGAGGCGAGCCTCGAGCTGGACCCCCTCGAGTTCTCGCCCCGCGAGGGTGCGATGGTCGTCGTCGCCTACGGGGACGCCGACGAAATGCGCGGCGCCGATGCGTCGCGCGACGCGCTCGGCCGCACGCTGCGTAGTTCGGCGTACGACGTTGTCCACGTGAGTGCGCATGCGGTTTTCGACCCGCGCGTGCTGACGGACTCGTTCTTCCTGCTCGCCGATGGCGTCGCGTCGATCGCGTCGTTGACGGAGCATCCGCTCAACGGCGCGCTCGTCGTCATGAGCGCGTGCAGTTCGGCGACCGGTTCACGCCGACTCGGCGAAGGCGAAATCGGGTTGCTCGGCTGGCCGTGTGCCGCGGGCGCGCGCGGCGCGGTGGCCGCGCTGCGCCCCGTCAACCAGCAGGCGACGATGGATCTGATGGCGCAGTTCCACGCGATCTGCGCGGAGGGCGTGGACGAGGTCGAGGCGATGCGCGAAGCGCGCGCGATTCTCGCCGCCGCCCCGAACTACGCGCACCCGCACTACTGGAGTGGGTTCGGGGTGTTCTCGGCGCCGGCCGTTCCGACGCCGCGGTTCCCGTGGGCGATCCTCGGCGCGATCGCCGTATGCTTCGGAGTCGTCTGGCTCGCGCGTCGGCGCGATTGAGTCCTCACCAGGGCAGCAGGTCGTCGTCCAGCGCGGGCAACGGCGGCGTCGCGATCAGTCGCCACCGCACGCCGACGGCCGAGCCTTGGCTGCCGGTGTCGCCGTCGTGCCACAGCAGTCGGGACGCGAAGCGCTGGTTGCCGAGCTTGAGGTGGAGCGACAGGAGCGCCTGGCCGCGCGCGTGGAAGCCCGCGGGGATCACGGCCGGCACAGCCAGTGGCAGTAGGAACATGTCGAACTGCACGGCGCCGGTTCCGATCGGGAACACCTGCGAGTGCTTGAGCTCGAAGTCCGCCGCGGCACTCGGCCGCGTGTAGAGCGCGACCTCGATGTCGGGCGTGCCGGTGCCCCAGTCTTCGTTCCACGAACTCCAGTGGGGCGCCATCATGACCGTGATGTCGTCCTTCAATCGGAAGAACGCGTCGACATCGGCCGCCGCATCGATCGCGACGTCGATCGGCTGGTAGTCGTGCTCGGGACCGAGCATCGAGAACCACGCGCCGTTCGCCGTCTGCATCAGCAGGTCTTCGTCGCCGTCCGCGTCGATGTCCGCGCGGATCAGGGCCTGGCCGTCGATTCCGGCACCGGCGTACGCCGTCGGGTCTTCGGGAACGCGAACGATCGCGGGGAGGAAGGAGTTCGTGATCCGATTGAACGGGTTCACGGCGAAGGACTGCCCGTCCTGCGGCACGACGACGAGCTCGACGGGTGGCGTCCACCACGCGTCGACAATCGTCGCGGTCGCGAGCGGGCCCACGCCCGGCGGGTTCTCGACCACGTGCGGGATGTGGTCGAAGTAGCCGACCGGCAGCATCTCATAGACGAGTACGCCTTGGTCGACGACGATCGCGAGTTCGTCTTGGCCATCGTCGTGCAGGTCGCCGACCGTGATGTCGCGCAGCGTGCCCGCCGCGAGCGGGACGCCCCCGACGAATACGAAGTAGCCGCCCCGATCGCAGAACGCCGCCACTCCGATCCCCGGCACGTGCACGGCGAAGTCCGTGTTGCCGTCGTGGTCGAAGTCGCCGAGGCGGAGCGTGTCACAGACCCAAGGGAAGAACGTCTCGTTCGCCTGCAGCGGGCCGGTCGGCGCACGGCGGAACATGCGCACGACGCTTCCGGAGGTTCCGCCGTCGAGGGGGATGAGCTGCAGAGTGCAGATGTCCGGGTGGCCATCGCCGCTGTGGTCCGCGGTTTCGACTTCGTAGTTGCCGAGGTCGAGGAATGTGTCGGCGAACGGCTGGTTGACGTTCCACACGGTGCGCTGCGGCGAGCGTGGGTGCTCGGTTCCGGCCGTGACCGTGCGGTGGATCGACTGCAGGTACGGCTGGTCGGGACTGACGAACACCGTCAGCGGCGGAAGCAGGGGGTCGGTCGAGTGCCAGCTCGCGGCGTCGGTCCAGCTCGTCACCGGCGCGAGCATCGTGCCGTCGTACCCGCGGTAGCGGCCGAGGTTCGCGCCGCGGGCCATCGAGACGCCGAACTGGCCGGCCTGGGGTCCTTGTTCGCTCAAGAACCACAGTTCGGGAGTGCCGTCGAAGTCGAGGTCGGTGGCACCGGCGGCTGCGATCCGGTTCCGGGTGGGGAACGGGGTGAAGTGCGACACGGCGGGATCGGCCGGGAATTCCATCTTCGGCGCGAGTTCCGGCGGCGTGCCGGTGCCCGTGCCTTGGGGCGCGCTCGCCACGGCGAGGAGCGCGCCGACGGATCCGAGAGCGATGGTGGTCAGCATGCGCGGGGCTGTGTTCCGGGGGGCCCGGTTCTTCGTGCAGCAGGGGGCATCACACAGGATAGCGCATCAGGCAGTGTGGTTGCGGTTCGAGCCTAGGGGAATGAAATCCAGGAGCCGGGCCCCCTGCCAGATGGTCCGGCTCCTGGCACCAAACGGACCGTCCGTCCGGTGCTTGTCCTCGCATCCACGGGGACGTTCGTTGTTGGCGGCAGGGGGCGGCGGCGCCGGATCGAAATCGAAGTTTTCTCCGGCGAATTTTTCGGTCTGGCGTCATCACGCGTTCGACAGTGCCGGGCGGTCCCTGGACACTCGCTGGACCATGGTTCGCGTGCTCGCTGCGGTGGTGGTTCTGCTGGTGCTGATCGGGGGCGGGTGGGCCCTCGTGGGGTCTGGGAGTTCGGGCTCGGGCGCGCCGGATCGGGCGCCGGACTCGCTGGGGTCCGGATCGGAAGCGGCGGATCCCGGAGCGGAGACCAGCGAACTCGAGGACTCGCCGCCGCGATCGTCGAGCGCGGACCGCACGGCGGTCGAGTCCGGCGATCAGGGTGCCACGGACTCGCCGGCGGTGACCTTCGAGTGGGTCGTCCAGGGGCGAGTCGTCGATCTCCGCGGCATGGGGGTCGCGGATGCCGAGGTGAAGCTGCTCGATCCGCGGCTCGAGAGCTCCGGTCCCGCCGCGATGCTCGGGCTCGGCGAGTTGGCGCGCGCCGCTGGTCTGGCGAAGCGACGCGTCGAGACCGACGCGGACGGCAGGTTCGTCCTCGAGCTGGACGGCGAAGGCGCGTTCCGGCTTCTCGTGGAGCACGCGGAGCACCCGCGAGAGGAATATCGAGGTGAGGCCGAGAACGAGACGACGGTCGGTGTCGTCATCACGCTGCGCGACGGCGCCGAGATTCGCGGGCGCGTGGAGGGTGTGCCGGACGAAGTGACGACGCTGAGCGTGGTCGCGCGCCGCATCAATCCGCTCGACGTCGCGTCGAAGGCGCTCATGGACATCAGCAGTCTCGTCGACAACGTCGGCGGCGGCACGCTGATCGGCGACCTCGCCGAAGTCGCGCCGGACCGGTCGTTCCGCATCGCGGGTCTCGACCCCGACGATCGCTTCCACGTGTGGGCGGTGCGAACGGACGAGGGCGAGCAGCCGACGAAGTGCACCGAGCGCGTCGACGTGCGCGCGGGCGCGGTCGGCGTCGAGCTGCGCTGGCGCGAGCCACTCACGATCGGCCTTCGCGTCCTGGACGACGCGACCGGGCAGCCGCTCGAACGGCTCGCGGTGGCCGCGGGCTTCGTCCGCAAGGTCAAGATGATGGGGATGTCCGTGCCCATCGCGACCAAGCAGCGACTTCCGCGGACCGAGTTTCCCGAGGGCGAAGTCCTGATCGACCAGCTCGAGGTGCAGGACGGCGACCGCGAGACGGTCGCGATCGACGTCGGTGCACACGGTTATCGCACGTTGTCGCGCGACGACATCGAAGTGCCGCGCGCCGGGCACGTCGATCTCGGCGAGGTGCGGCTGCGCACGGCACCGATCGTGCGGGTGAGTGTCGTCGCTGCGGCGACCGGCGAACCCGTGCCGGGGGCGAGCGTCGAACTCGACCCCGAGGGAGAGTCCGAGCCGGCGCCGGGCGAGCGGGGTAGCCGCTCGATCTCGTTCTCGACGAACTTCTCGGCGACGGTCGACAGCGATGACGACCCGCGCGCGGCAGGGATCGAAGTCGATACGGGCCAGGCCGGGAACTCGGCGCGAGGCGTGACCGACAGTGACGGCGTGTGCGAGCTGACCGCGCAGTTCGATGGGGCGGCCGTCGTCCGCGTGACGTCGGACGAGTTCGCGCCGTTCGTGTCCGACTCGTTCGTTGTCGCGATGACCGGCACGACCGAGCGCCACGTCTCGCTGTCGGCCGGTGGAACGGTTCGGCTGACGGTCGTCGACTCCCACGGGGTCGTGAAGGCCGGGGCCGCCGTCCAGCGAACCGGACCGTTCGAAGACGATCACGAGGCGCTGCGCGTCGGTGGTGATGGCGTGCACGTGTTCGAGCGTCTCGCGGTCGGTGAGCATGCGTTCCGTCTCAGCGCCGGCTCCGTCGACGAATCGGGACTCAACGTCGACGTGTCGGGCCTCGACGACGAAGAGCCGGGTTCGCGCGTGGCCGTGATGGTCGCCGAGGGTGTGACGACCGAGGCGCGACTCGTCGAGCCGGTGCGCTGCAACCTCCGTGGCGTCGTGCTGATCGACGGCGAGCCTCTCGATGGCGCGTCGGTGCGCTGCGTCGCCGCCGAGTCCGAGAACGGGGACTTCAACGCGGCTGCCATGAGCGTCGTCGAGGGCATGCTCGGTGGCCTGATCGGCTTGGAAGATGCGCGCAACGGCTCGACCGACGTCGACGGGCGTTTCGCGCTCGAGGGCATCCCGATCGGTGCGAGACGGATCTTCGTCAGCCATCGCGATCTGTCGATGCCGGCGGTGCGCGTGGTGACGCTCGTCGAGGGAGACAACGTGCACGATGTGGTGTTGCAGGACACCGTCGTTCGCGGCGTGGTCGTCGACGCCGACGGCAAGCCGCTCCGCGGAGCGCGCGTGACCGTCCAGGGTGCCGCGATCGCCGCCGCCGACTCGGCGAGTCTCGAGGGGGCGGAGGAGGCGTTCGCGACGCTGTTCGGCAGCGACTCCGGGCGCGGCGTCAAGACCGGCAGCGACGGTGCGTTCGAACTGCGCGGCGTGCGTGCCGACACCCCGCTCGTCGTGCGTGTCACCGCGCGTCGTCACGTCGCGGGCGAAGCGCGCGTGCGCGCGCTGCCGGCCGGCACCGACGAGTCCGGCGTCCGCGTCGCGCTCGCCAGTGCCGGCCGCGTGCGCGTGTCCGCACGCGGCGTCGACGGCGCGATGACTGTGCGTGCCGTTTGGGTCGCGCCACCGGGCGATACGACCGAGCACCCCGACGTGCAGCGCATGCTGCGCAACGGTCGCGCGACGCTCGACGGCCTCGTGCCGGGAAGGTGGCGCGTGCGCCTCGGCGGCATGCCGAACGTCGAGGAAGAGGTCGAGCCGCGCGAGATCGACTTGGTCGCCGGAGAGACCGCGAGGGTCGACTTCGCGAATTGACGGCTACTTGGCGTCTTCGGATTGCAGCCGCAGCTCGACTTCCACCGACTCGCGCGCCTTGACCGTGATCTGGCGCTGCACCGGGTAGCTCACGCCGCCGTCGACCGGCTTCGCGACGGCGACCGTGTGCTCGCCCGCGGTGACGCGCGTGAACGAGAAGGCGCCGGCTGCGTTTGTGGTCACTTCGTCCGAGTAGACGCCCAGCACGCTCTCGCCGCTGATCTGCACACGCGTGTTCGCGCGCGGGGTTCCGTCAGCGTTCAGCACGCGTCCGTGGACTCGTGCTCCGGTATCGAGAACGATCCGTCGCTCGATCGAGTCGACGGCCGCCGGGACCGTGAACGGTCCGTCCAGCCGATTCGCGAACCGCTCGTGCGTGACGGCAATACGCACGTCGCCGCGCGCCGCACGGGAGAACGCGAACTTGCCGTCTTCCTCGGTCACGACCTGCGCGATCGAGTTGCTGTGCAGGGAGTAGGGGCTGAGAACCTCATCCGACGTCTGCAGTAGGTAGACCCGTGCCTCGGCGATCGGCGCGCCAGTCTCGTGATCGACGATGGACCCCGCGACTGTCGCCCCCGGCAGTAGCCGCGTCACGAAGTCCTGGGGTAACGCATCGGTCGTCGCGCGCGCTTTACGCACGACGCTCGGCGCATAACCCTCCGCGCGAATCTGCACGCCGATGACGCCGCCGGTCTCGAGTTCCTCGTGCTCTCGAGTTGCCCAGTGTCCGTTGCGGTCGTGGAACTCGAGGCCGCGGGTCCACGCGGCCCAGTAGCGAGTGATCGCGGTCTCGCCGGGGGCCGCGTCGACCCGGAGGAAGCGCACCGCGAAGTCCTCGACCGGCGCGCCCGTCGTCGCGTCGAGCACGGTTCCGGCGACCCCGGCGACCCGCTCGAGTCGGACTCGAAGGTCGTGGCGCGGTCCGACGATCTCCTTCTCGTGGGCACGAAGGTAGCCCGTCTCGACGAAGGTCAGCGATACGGCGTCCACGGGCATGTCTCGGAGTTCGAAGGAACCGTCGGCGCCGGTCGAGGCGAGCAGGCCGAGCGACCGGCTGTGGTCGTCCTCGGGCCCGGACAGATCGGCGAACACCGAGACTCCCGCGAGCGGGCGATCCTGCATGTCGGAGACGATGCCGCCGATCGTCCGTCCCGGTCTCAGCACGACGACCACGTCGGTAACGTCGAACGTCTCGGCGAGCTGCGGCAGCGATTGGAACGTCAGCGCGTGTCCACGGTGCCGCACCCCGATCCGTGACCAGTACCGCGCCCCGCCGGTGAGCTCGAACTCGCCATCGGAACCGGTGATCCCGTCCGCGTCGCCGTTGTTCAACGCCTCGGGCCGCCAGTAGACGAGGGCGCCCGCGACCGGCTGACCATCGGGCGTGACGACGCGGCCCGAGCACGTCGCGCCTCGGGTCATGACGAGGTCCAGTTCGGATTCGTCGCCGTCGATCGTGACGGTGCCGTTGGCGTCGCGATATCCACGGTGTCGGACGGCGACGTGCTCGCGCTCGATCTCGGGATCGATCCAGTCGAGCACGAATCGACCATCCGCGCCGGTTCGTGTCGACACGTCGAACGAGCGGAACGCGTACAGCTTGGCCCCTTCGATTGGGCGACCGTTTTCGTCGCGTACCGTGCCGACGATGCGCCGGCCCGGTTCCAGCACGATGTCTCGCGTGGTTTCACGGACGCCCGGTTCGAGGACGATCCTCTCGGTGCGGAAGGCGAAGCCGTGCGCGCGCACGCGCACGGCCACGCGGTTCCGATTCGCCGCGAAGCGGACTTCGTAGCGTCCCTCGGCGTCCGAGTTCCCGGATGGTCTGGTTCCGCATCGAACCGTCGCGCCGGCGACGGCCGTGCCGTCCGGGTCCAAGATCCGCCCCCGCACGACGCCGTCGAGCTGCGTCAGGTCCAGCTCGACGTCCTGCGGCGGCGTCTTCCCCGCGACGGCGACCCACGTGTTTTCGTCGCAGTGCCAGCCCCGATCCTGGCTCTCGAAGACGAGGGTGGCGGTCTGCTCGAGCGGTGTGTCGGTCCAGGTGAACGTGCCGTCCGCCTTCGTCGTGAAAGTCGCGGAGTGAATCAGTCTCGTTCCGTCGACATCGGCGAAGGCCGAGACGCGGAGCGCGACCCCGGCGGGCGGCGTGCTCGATCCTGGGATCCTCGCGATGCCGCGCACGGTCCAGCCCGCCGCTTCGATCGCTTGACGTTCAGTGCCTGGGTTCGAAGCGACGTCTTCGGCGGGTGACGTCGCGTTGCTTGCGTCGGACGCGATCGATCCCGCCTGTCGGGTGATCGCGTCCTCCGCGTTCGCCACCGGACCGGGTTCCGCAGCGGGGGGATCGAGGAATGCCGCGGACACCGCGAATCCGGTTCCGATCAGCAGCAGGCATGCGATGGCGAGCTTGCTCTTGGTTTGCACGAGGGCGACTCCTGTTCCGGCGGCCGCCGTGCCGGCGACCACGATCCGTTCGGGGCTGGCGAACGGAGCCAAGACCGCCATCCACGTCGCGCGATCGCCGCCGTGGTCCTCGTCGAGCATCGTGCGCAGCCGCTCGAGCGCGCGCGCGGTGCGCGTGCGCACGGTGTTGACCGGCACGTCGAGCCGCCGCGCGATCTCGCGTGGCGGGAGCTCGTCGAAGAAGCGCAGCGTGACGACCTCGCGATACTTCGTCGGCAGGGCGTCGACCGCCGCGACGATGCGCATGCACATCGCGAATCGGGACGACTCCGCGCTGTTTTCGTGCTCGGGCCGCGCCGCCGCGCGCTCGCGCTCGCGACGTCGTGCGTCGGCCGCACCGCGCTGGCGCGCGCGGTTGCGCAGCACGACCGACAGCCAGTTGGTCAGCTTGCTCCGCATCCGCGGCGGCTGCTCGATCGCGCGCACGAACGTGTCCTGCACGAGGTCCTCGGCGTCGTCCGCGCCGACCAGTCCCCGCGCGAGCGCGCGGAGGTGTTCGGTCTGGCGGGTCAGCAGCGTCGGGTCGATCGAGTCGGTCATGGTTCCGGGTTCGGAACAGGGGATCCCCAGGATCCCGGATTCGACTCAGTCGGTTCGGAGATTTCTCGGTGGGCCGGAGATTCCGCTACTCGCCGACGACGAGGCTCAGTGCGTTCGAGATGGAGAATCGGAGTCGCACGCCGCGCCGACCTGCTGGCGGGGAGCAGCATCGGTTCGCGTGATCCAGCTGTACTGCGCCTGTGCAGCCACAGCGAGAGAGACCGAAGCGAGAAGCGATATCGCGCTTCGGTACATCAGCTCCTCACTGGCAGTCGACTCGAATCGCGTTGCTCACGAGTGGTTCGGGTGTGGAGCCCGAGCCGAGCGTGATCGATTGCGCCCAGAACGTGAATGGCAACGGAGTCGTCGCGGTGAACGGCGGAATGATCGTGTCGAAGGCGAGGCCGGTGAGCACGGGTGGGTTCGCCGGAGCCATGGGGACGACGATGTCCGGGAACGGGTGAAGTGAACAGAGCGACCCGTTCGGGCTTGGGAACGGGAGTTGCGCATCGAGTTCCGAGAATCCCAACACGAGGATGGGCGTCGTTCCGTTCAGTCCCGTGTTGCGGCGCATTACGATTGCGTGATCGACGCGGTGAACCGCGGTGAAGATCGCGGTTCCGCCGCATGGCGGAGTTGCGGAGGTGAACGTGCAGGGGCCGGGTGCCGTGCCGTAGAACAGATCGATGTCGAGGATCGCGAAGTCGTCCGGACCGGCGAAGAGCGAGCCGGTGAAGCGGATCTGCGTCGAGTTCGTCGGAATCGTGATCGGCAGCACGACGTCCGGCTGGCTCGAATCGCAGAGGGTTGTCGCGCACTGGGTCGGCGAGATCGAGTGATCGATCGTGCCGTCGTTGCCGACGTCGACGTCGAGTTGCACGACTGCGGTTCCGCCAGGACCGACGGCGGCCGCGTAGGTCTTGAGCACGAACTCCGGATACGCGGGTGCCGTGAACGAGTAGTCGACCACGATGTCGATCGGCGTCACGCTGGCGAACGCCGGTGACGGTCCGGCGCCGACTTCCGCGCGCGCGGTCATTCGCGTGAACACGAAGTAGTTCGAGACGGTCAGCTGCGCGGTTGCGGTCTGGGAGCCGCTGGACGAGACGGCGTTGAGATTCGCCGAGCCGGTGGGGAGTGCACCGACGGGGAGCGTGTCCGTGCTCGTCGTGCCCCCGGCCGCCATCGCGGACAGCGTCGTCGGCGCGATCGGGGTCACCGTTCCCGTGGCGACCTGCTGGGCGTGCGTCACTCCCATCGAGAAGCAGGTCGTGAGCGTGAGTCGAGCGAGGAGGGAGACCTGGTAGTTCATGGCCTGTGTTCGTGTCGCCGCAGTTCGCGGTAGTTCCGTGATTCCGGAGCCTTCACCGGCAGTCGAACCGAAACGCCGTACCGCAGAGAAACACGAGGGTCGCGAGAGCGGCTCTCGTTTGCGGATTCATGGGGAGTCGGCCTCGGCGAGGGAGTCGGGGTCGAAGAATTCCGGGGCAGGCTCTTCACCCGAATCTCTGGTGCAGAGCGGGGGTGCCTGCAACATGACACGAAATCCGCGCGGGCGCGTTTTCGCTGCGCCGCGGCAGGCGAGAGCTCTACTTCTCGCCCTTGTCGCTGCCCTGCAGCAGCTCCTGCAGGTCCCGCAAGAACTCCTGGACGTCGCCGAGATCCGACCGTCGCTCCGGCCGGCCGGGAGTTGGGGCTTCGCGCTCCGCGGCGCGTCGCGGATCGATGATCCGCGCGAGCTCGGCCTGGGCCTCGCTCTCGTCGGGGAACCCACGCCGCTGCAGCATTTCCGCGGCCTCGTCGTGCACGAGGGCGTCGCCGTGGAACTTCTCCGTCGCGTCGCGGATCGCGCGCAGGGCGCGGTCGTGCTCGCCGCGTAGGTCGAGGATGCGCGCGGCGATCACGCTCTTCGCCGCGTCCGGATCCGGCACGGGTTCGACGATCGAGCCGGCGCGCGTCAGGATCTCGTCGCGCGCGTCCTCGGGTAGCGAGCGCGCGAGATCGAGCAGGTGGAACGCGACGATGCAGCGGTTGTAGGGGCTCGGGTCGATGTCGAGCAGGCTCCGGAGGTCGCGCTGCAGCTCGAGCCGGGACTCGCGGTCGAAAAGGTTTCCGCGCGCGTCGATGCGGTAGTGCAGCACTTCGGGTGTCGGACCGCCGTAGTGTGTCTCCGCGGTATTGAGATCGAGGCACGCCTCGCGGAAGCGGCGGAGATGATGGTACGCCTGGCCGCGCACGAACCACGCGCGCGCGTTCGACGGGTCCTTGCCGATCACGTTCGACGCGGCGGCGATCGCGGAATTGAGGCGGTCGCGGCGCTGCGATTCGTCAATCGGCTTGAGCTGCTCGTCGTGGCGGCTGACCGCTTGCGCGACGAGCCCGCTCGCGCGCGCCAGCTCGGCCTCGATTTCGCCCGCGCGCCACGTGTCGATCAGCCACAGCGCGAGAACAGTGAGCGTGACGACCAGAAGCGACAGAGTGGTCAGCAGCTGGTGCTTGCGCACGAGTCGTCCGAGCTGCGCGATCGGACCCGGCAGCCGCGCGTGCACGCGCTTGCCGTCGAGGAAACGCTGTAGGTCGTCGCCGAGTTCGGACGCGGTCGCATAGCGGCGTTCGGGCTCCTTCTCCATCGCGGTCGCGATGATCGCCTCGAGGTCGCGCGGGAGATCCGCGCGCAGTCGGTTCGCGCGCGGCGGCGTCTGGTCGAGCACCTGACGCAACACCTGCTGCGCGCTCGGCCCTTCGAACGGTGGACGTCCGGTCACGAGCGTGTAGAGCGTCGAGCCGAGGCCGTAGACGTCAGCGCGGGATGTCAGGTTCGAGCGTTCGCCCGTGACCTGTTCGGGCGCCATGAACATCGGCGTGCCGACGATCGCGCCGCTCTCGGTCATCGAACCGGTGCCGGTTTCGCGCGCGAGGCCGAAGTCGGTGATCGCGACGTCGCCGTTCTCGCGCAGGATCAGGTTGCTCGGCTTGACGTCGCGGTGCACGACGCCGCGGTCGTGGGCGAACTGCAGTGCGCGCGCGACCTGGCAGCCGATCTCAGCGACCTGCTGGTAGGGGAGTGGTCCGACCGCGAGTCGGTCTTCGAGGTTGACGCCGTCGACGAACTCCATGACGAAGTAGTGCAGTCGATCCCGGTGGCCGAGGTCGTAGACCTCGACGATGCCGGGGTGGCGGATCTTCGACATGATCTCGCCTTCCCGCATGAAGCGCGCGAGCGCGCGCTCGGTCAGCGTCAGACTCGGCGGCAACACCTTGAGTGCAACGCGCCGGCCGTCTTCGCGCACGATCGCCTCGTAGACGAGACCCATCGAACCCTGGCCGACCTCGCGTTGGATCTCGAATGCCGGGAGCACTTCGGCGAGGCTCTCGGGCGCGAACGTGTAGAAGTCCGTGCGCGAGCCGAAGTCGGGATTCGAGGACATGGGGAAGCCGGCCTTGGAGTCCGTAGCTAGTGGCCGCCCCGCAGCGCGTCTTCGATCCGCCGGAGATCGTCGAGCAGCGGGCGCAGATCCTTCAGGAAGAGTTGATTCGGGCCGTCGCTCGGCGCGTTGTCCGGGTCTTCGTGCACTTCCGCGAAGATGCCGTCGACGCCGCACGCGATCGCGGCGCGCGCGAGGTAGGGGACTTTGGTGCGATCGCCGCCGGTCGTCTTGCCGTCGCCGCCGGGTCGCTGCACCGAGTGGGTCGCGTCGAAGATCAGCGGTTGTCCGAACGCGCGCATGGTCGGAAACCCGGCGAAGTCGACGACGAGGCAGTTGTAGCCGAAACTCGTGCCGCGCTCGGTCAGCATGACGGAGTCGTTGCCGGCGCTCTTCACCTTCTGGACGATGTTGCCGGTGTCGTGCGGGGCGAGGAATTGGCCCTTCTTGACGTTGACCGCCTTGCCGGTCTCGGCTGCCGCGACGAGCAGGTCGGTCTGTCGGCACAAGAACGCGGGGATCTGCAGCACGTCGACAACCTCCCCGGCCGCACGCGCCTGCGCGGGGTCGTGCACGTCCGTCAGAACGGGGACGTCGTTTTCGCGGCGCGCCTCGTCGAGGATCGCGAGGCCTTCGTCGAGGCCGACGCCGCGGAAGCTCGAGATCGACGTGCGGTTGGCCTTGTCGAACGAACTCTTGAAGACCAGCGGCACGTCCGCGGCGCGGCACGTCTCGGCGATTGCCGACGCGTGCCGCAGCGTGTGTTCGCGGCTTTCGATGACACAGGGGCCGGCGATCAGCGCGAAGCGCGCGCCGCCGCCGAACGTGACCGGACCGACAGCGACGGAAGCGACGGGGGCCGGGCGGGGATTGGCATTCACAGGACCTTTTCTAGGCCAGGAGTCGTGCCGTAGCTACGGGGTGGGCACGAGCAACCGCAGATCCGCGCCTTCGAGCGAGATCTCGGCCGGCGTGTGGCCGTGCGCGTCGCCGTCGACCTGGCACGGCACGGGCGCGTCCGACGCGACGCGGACGGATCGTGCGGTGCAGATCTCGACGTCGCGACCCGGGCGGAGCGAGCCGCGAAATGCCCGCCACGTCGCGCCGATATAGGCGAGGCGGGAGCGCTGGCGGAACGCGACGACGTGCAGCAGGCCGTCCTCGATGTCGATCGCGCCGGGCATCGTGAAGAACCCGCCGTAGTTGCGGATCCGCGTTACGAGGACTTCGCTGAGGTCTTCGATCGTCGTGCCGTCGTCGGTCTCGAGCCGAATGTGGTCGTCCGGCCAGCGCCGGATCACGTGGGTGACCGGCCCGGTCCACTTGAGCTTGCCGGCAGTGCCGGTGCGGACCTCGTCGAGGCGGTGGACCATCCGCGCATCGAGGCCGAACCCGGCGAAGAGCAGGAAGCGTCGCTCGTCGGCGCGGGCGATCGCGGCGTGGACCTCGCGCCCGTGGTCGATCAGCTCCGCGCATCGATCGGGCGTGCGCGGCAGCTTCAGCTCGGCGGCGAGCACGTTGGCCGTGCCGAGCGGGAGCTGCGCGAGCCGCACGTCGAGATCAGTCAGGCCGTTGAGGACTTCGTTGACCGTGCCGTCGCCACCGACCGCGACCGCGGCGTAGCAGTCGTCCGCGCGCAGCGCGGCCGCCAGCTCGCGCGCGTGGCCCGCGCGTTCGGTGAAGTGCAGCTCGGCCGCAAGCCCGCGCGAGTCGAGGTGCCGCGCCAGCTCGGGGGCGATCTGCCGACCCTTGCCGCCGCCGGCGATCGGGTTGGCGAGGATGTGGACGCAACGGGACACGCGCGAATCGTCGCAGCAGCGGACGTGCGATGAAAGCGTTCGCGTCATCGGCTATGCCATGGGGGCGATGATCGTCGTCACCGGAAGCACGGGCTACCTGGGTCACTACGTCGTGCGTGAGCTCGACGCGCGCGGGGTGCCGCACTGCACGGCGGGCCGTGTGGCCGGCTGCGACGTGCGGATCGATCTGTTGGACCCCGCCTCGATCCGACCGGCGGTCGAAGGTCTGGCGCCGGCCACGATTCTCAACGTCGGCGCGCTGTCGGCGATGGGGGCGTGCGAGCAGGAGCCGGATCTCGCGATGCGCACGAATGCGCTCGCGGTCGCCGAGTGGGCCGCGCTCGGGGTCCGGCTCGTGCAGGTGTCGACCGACCTCGTGTTCGACGGGCGGAGCGCGCCCTACCTGCCGACCGGGGATGTGCAGCCGTTGAGCGCGTACGGGCGCAGCAAGGCCGAGGGGGAAGTCGCGGCGCTGCGCGCGGAGGACGCGCTCGTCGTACGCATTCCGCTGCTGTTCGGACCGAGTCACGACGGCGCGCACGGCGCCACGGACATGCTGCAGCCGGGTCGGTCGCTCGGTCTGTTCACCAACGAATACCGCACGCCGCTCCACGTCGCGGACGCCGCGCGACTGCTCGTCGATCTGGCGCTCGACGAGGCGCGTCGCGGCATCGTGCACCTCGCCGGGCCGGAGCGGCTGTCACGGTGGGACTTCGCGCGCCGCTACGCCGAGATCGCGCACGTCGACGGGCGCGCGTGGCGTCCGACCGTCGCGGTTGATCCGTTGCGTCCGCGGGACGTCTCGATGATCAGTGACCTACGGATTGGGCGGTCGTTGGACGCGGCGCTCGATCCGGTAGAGTCGGCACGGACCCCTGACTCGATTCCTCGCCCTCATGAAGTTCATCCACAACGGTCTCGTCGCCAGCTCCACTGAAAACGCCGAACGCTTCTTCGGCGGGCTCCTCGGTCTCGACAAGACGCGCGAGAGCCAGCTGCCCGCCGCGATCTCCTCGGCGTTGTTCGGCGTCGATCAGGACATCGACCTCGTCTACTACGGCAACGACAGCATCGTCTTCGAGGTGTTCGTGACGGGCTGGGCGGAGCGGACCGACCGCAAGATCACCCACACGTGCATCGAGGTCGCGGACCGGGCCGACTTTCTGAAGCTCTGTCGCGAGCAGGGCTACGAAGTGCGGGAAGTGCCGAAGGGCGAGAAGGTGGTCGTCTTCATCGCGGACGCGGACGGCAACCTGTTCGAGATCGTCGGATAGGCGGCCCCGAGGAGGGGCTTTCGGCCCTCCGGGATTGCGGCTCTGGCGCCGATTCCTACTCTCACCGTCCCTTTTCCGGATCCCCCAAGCACCCCCTCTCTCCCATGGCAGATCTCGACGGCCTCAAGCCCAACAAGGAATTCTTCACCGACGTCCCCCAAGAAACGGAGGGCTTCTTCCTCAAGGGCTCGAACCAGCTCGACTGGGGCATGAAGAACCGCCTCGCGCGCATCTTCAACCCGAAGTCGGGCAACACCGTGATGCTCGCGTTCGACCATGGCTACTTCATGGGCGCGACGACCGGCCTCGAGCGGATCGACCAGACGATCAATCCGCTGATCCCGCACGCCGACACGCTGATGCTCACGCGGGGTGTGCTGCGCAGCATGGTGCCGGCGGACACGCCGAAGTCGATCGTGCTGCGCGTCTCGGGCGGGCCGAGCATCCTCAAGGAGCTCTCCAACGAGGGCATCGCCGTCGACATCGAAGACGCGATTCGCCTCAACGTCTGCGCGATGGCCGTGCAGGTGTTCATCGGTGGGGAGTACGAGAAGGAATCGATCCTCAACATGACGAAGCTCGTCGACCTCGGCAACCGCTACGGCATCCCGGTGCTCGCGGTCACGGCGGTCGGCAAGGACATGGTGCGGGACGCGAAGTACTTCCGCCTCGCGACGCGCATCTGCGCCGAGCTCGGCGCGCACTACATCAAGACCTACTACGTCGACGAGGACTTCGACACGGTCACGTCGTGCTGCCCAGTCCCGATCGTGATCGCCGGCGGCAAGAAGCGGCCGGAGCTCGACGCGCTGAAGATGGCGCGCAGCGCGATCGACGAAGGCGCGCGCGGCGTCGACATGGGCCGCAACATCTTCCAGTCGGACTCGCCGATCGCGATGCTCGAAGCGGTACGCGCGGTCGTGCACGAGGGTGCGTCGCCGGAGGCGGCGTTCGAGCTGTTCAACAGCAAGAAGGGGTAACGGGCGTCGTCGCCCGTTGCGTGCCCTTGCCCGTGCCCTTGCCCGGGCACCGGCAGGGGCACGTGACAGGTTCCTACCCGCGCACGACTTCCCATATCTCTTCGCCGCAGAAGTCCCACGGCAGGCGGCCTTCGTCGCACTCGTCCTCCTCGACCGAGAACTGGACGTCGACGAAGTAGAGGATCGCCGCAGGTCGGTCGCCGAGATTGCGGCAGCCGTGCGCGACGCCCGGCGGGATCCGCACGAGCCGGTTGTTCCCGTCGCCGAGCATGAAGCGCATCGTCGCGCCTTCACTCGGGGAGCCCTCACGCGCGTCGTGCAGCACGAGCAGAATGCGATCGCTCGGCGGCACGTACCAGACGTCGGTCTGGCGGCGGTGGAGGTGGAACGCCTTGATCGCGCCTGGCTCGACGACGCTGTAGTTCACCTGCCGCACGTCGAAGCCCTCGAGCTGGCCGTGCCGCCCTTCCGTCAGCCGACCGAGCTCCGTGATCGCGCCACCGTCATCGTTGAAGCGCTTCAGCTCGACGATCTCGACACCGTCGATCCGCGGCGAACCGCTGTAGTCCTGGTAGCCGAAGGCATCCTGCGCGCGGGGGTTGAGCTGCATGCCGGAAGCCTAGCTCCTGCCCCATCGAGGAACCAGGACCCCGTGCTGCGCGTGCGCTTGCGCCTACGCCTGCGCGATGGTGCCCGTGCGCGGTCGTGTCCCGTGAACCGAATGCCGTGCCCGCAGGCCCTTCCTCGTCCCCCAAATGCAAACCGCCCGCGACCTCATCGGCCGCAGGCGGTTCGAAATCACGCGGCCGTTACCGCACGCGTCCGACTCACTCGTTCCAGTCGAGCTTCATCTTCAGCGTGAACTTGTAGACCTTGCCACCGCTGACCTTCTTCTGCATCGGCACGCCGAACTCGAGGCGGGCCTCGTCGAGGCCGTCCTTGTCGCCGTCGATCGGCTGGACCGTCAGCTTGGCCTGGCCGTTCTCGTACTTGCCGCGGACGGACATCGCGATGTCGCACGGGAAGTGCTTCAGGTAGTTGCCGTCCTTGTCGCGCAGGATGTAGATCGGCTCGGTCGTCGGCACGACGCAGTCGCCGGGACGAAGGCGGATGAACTTGACCGACTTGGCCTTGGACTTCGCGACGTCTTCCTCGGTGAGGCCGTACTGCTTGAGCACGCGGGCCCACTTCTGTTCGGTCTCGTCGTCGGACTCGCCCTTCTTGGCCTTCTTCTTGTCGGACTTCTTCTTGTCGTCCTTTTTCTTCTTCTTGGCCTCGGCCTTGGCCTTCTTCGCCTTCTTGGCGACGGCCTTGCGCGCATCCTTCCACGCGGCCGTGAGCTCCGGCGGAACGCCGTTGTGGCGGTAGGCCAGCGTGTAGATGCCGGTGTCGAGCTCGGGCTCCTTGATCTTCGTCGAGACCGCGAGCGTGCCGATCACGTGCGGGCGCTTCAGGGAGGACTGCTTGAACGCGGCCTGCGTCTTCGTGGCCTTGTTCGTGCCCATGTGGTTGACCGGCACGAACGAGATCGCGTCATAGCCGGCGATCAGGTTCTTGTCGGTGAAGCGGTAGCGCTCGATCCCGACCTGGTCGAGCAGGTTCGGCTCACGCTCTTGGCCGAAGAACGAGCGGTCGTAGTCGAGCTGGATCAGCGACTGGATGAAGTCGCGGGCCGGCGCGGGGCTCTTCGCCGTGCGGAAGCCGAGGCCGCCACGGACCTGGTGACCACCCTGGGCGGCGCGCAGGCCGAGCAGCAGCTGTTCCTTCGTGCTCGAGTACCAGCCGCCCTTCGCGACGCGCCACGGGCCCTTCCATTCGGGGCGGTAGTGGAGGAGCGTCTCGATCCGCTGCGGCTGCTTCTTCTTGAGGTCGCGCCAGAGCTTGCTCTTGAGGAACGACTTCCGCTCGCGTTCGAACGCCTTGTCGTCGAACGGGAAGAAGCCAGGATCGCCGGTCCACTCGAACACGTGCAGGCACATGTCCTGGTGGCCGAACTTGCCTTCGGTCGCCTTGCCGTGATAGCCGACCGGGCGCGGCTTGTCGTAGCGGTTGCCGCGCTTGACCTGGAGGCCCTTGATGTCATCGCCCCACAGGAACAGTCGCTGCTCACCACCGGTCGCCGCGTAGATCCACTCGGCTTCGGTCGGCAGGCGCATGCCCGCCCAAGCGGCGTAGGCGATCGCGTCGCTCCACGACACCCAGACGACCGGGAACTCGTTCATGACGGTCGCCGGCTCGGAGCGGGTGGCCTTCGTGGACGGGATCTTCCACGGCAGCTCCTTCCAGTGCTCCTTCCAGTACCGCAACGGACCCTCGGAGCCCGCGTCGGGGTGCTCCTTCTTGATGTCCGGGATGCGCTTCTCGTAGTCGTCTTCGCAGCCCCAGCGCCACCAGTCGAACGGGTAGCGATGGCCGGTGGCCTCGACGAAGATCTTGTACTGCTCCATCGTGATGACGTTCTTCGCCATCAGGAACGGAGCGACCTCGACCGTGCGCGGGCCGAGTTCGGACATCAGGCGACGCGCATCGTCGATGCGGCCGGCGACGTTGTACGGATGGAGCACCTCGAGTCCGGCCAGCATTTCCTTGGCGGTCTTGCCGACTCGGACTTGCCCCGCCTGCACGGGGAGCATCGCATCCAGGATGGTCGGCATCGGCGTACCCTGCTGTGCGAGGAGGGCTTGGCCGGCTACCGAACCGAACACCACTGCCGCGGCTGCGCGGAGTCGCATCGGAGTCATAGGGGATCTTGCGAGAAGGGGTCTGAAGGGACGACTCCCGGATTCTCCGGACCAGGGCGAGCCGACGCAAGCCCTGAGCGCGGCCCGAGGGCGCGAAGCGATGGGCTGATGCCGCGAAGCCATGGCCGTGCGTCGATTCGCCCCGGGCGTCAGTGGGCGGTCGCCGCGAAGAGCGGGAGCGTCGCGCCGTCGACGAAAAAGCCCTTGCCCCGGGACTCCAGGCCGTCGGCGACCATGTGCGCGAGGTCCGGATCGAAGTGCTTCCCGGCCTCTTCGCGGAAGAATCCCACGATCTTGGGGATCGGCCACGCGGGCTTGTAGCTGCGCTCCTCGACGAGCGCGTCGTAGACCTCGGCGAGCACGAGGATCCGGCCGGCAAGCGCGACTTCGTCGCCGCGGAGGCCGCAGGGATAGCCGCGGCCATCCCAACGCTCGTGGTGCTGATAGACCCACTGGCGGACGTTTTCGCTGTCCTCGAGATCCGCGAGGATCTCGTAGCCGATCTGCGGGTGGGTGTTGATGACGGCGCGTTCGTCCGCCGTCAGCGGCCCTGCCTTGCAGAGGATCGACTTCGGGATCCCGATCTTGCCGACATCGTGCAGCAGGCTCGCGAGGCGCAGCGCCTCGCGGTCCGAATCGCTGATTCCACAGCGAATTGCGAGGGTGTCGGTGTAGCCGACGACGCGCTCGGAGTGGCCGGACGTCGTCGGATCCTTCGCCTCGACCATGCGTGGCACGACGCGCGCGAGCACGCGATTGCGGGCCTCGAGCGAGCGCGCGCGGCGGTCGATCGCTGCGGCAGCGACCGCCCGTCGGCACGTCTCGAGGAGCGCCATCGTGTCGATCGGCTTGACGAGGATCTCGGCGACCTGGCTGCGCAGCGCTTCGCATGCGTTGCCGAAGCTCGGGCGTCCGGTCAGCATGACCACCGGCACCGCCGGATGGACGTCCCGCGCCGCGGCCGCGATGTCGTAGCCGCGGGGCGCGTCGTCGAAGTAGAGGTCGGTCAGGACGAGGTCGAACGCTCCGGTGCGCAATCTACCGAGAGCGTTGTCGACGTCCTGAGTGCTCGTGACTTCGAATCCGTCGGAGGACAGAATCTGGGTCAGAGCTTCGAGAGTGTTGGCTTCGTCGTCCGCAGCGAGCACGCGGACCGGCGAATCGGTTCGAAGATCTTGACTGAAATCCACAGGCGCGGAGTTCGTGCAGGAAGAAAAGCGTGTCGGTCGGCAGTGATGCCGCCGCCTGTCCACCGTAACCGCGGCGGGGTGGTTCTCAACAATGATTGTCAGAGTTTGTCCACGTCGCGTTTACGGTGAAGCAGCGCTCTTACGAGTTCGGCCGCCCGCGTTGGGTCGCGTTTTTTCCACTCTTCGATGACCACAGATTCCGAATTGCATGCCAGGCCCGTAGCGGCGGACCGCGCTGGTGTTCGTCTCGATCGATTTTTGGCCGATCAACCCGAAGTCGGCACGCGCTCCGTGGCCAAGCGTCTGGTCGAATCCGGCGCGGTTTCGGTCGACGGCGTGCCCGAGAAGAAGATCAAGGCCGCGTTTTCGCTCGAGAGCGGTCAGGTCGTGCGATTCCCGACGCCGCAGTTCGAGGACGACACCGAGCGCGAAGCGCCGCCGACGTTCACGCTGCGCGTCGTGTTCGAGGACTCGTATCTCCTCGTCATCGACAAGCAGCCGGGACTCGTCGCGCACCGCCCCGAGCACTGCAAGGTCATCCCCCCGAACGTCGCCGACCTGGCAGTCGAACACTGCGGCCCCGGCCTGCCGCGGCTCGCGGGTGACGATCGTCCCGGCATCGTGCACCGGCTCGACAAGGACACGTCCGGCA
Organism: Planctomycetota bacterium; assembly: GCA_028281765.1. Classification (GTDB taxonomy): domain Bacteria; phylum Planctomycetota; class UBA1135; order UBA1135; family UBA2386; genus JANQJF01. Next base: position 53,661 of record JANQJF010000076.1, read on the forward strand.
TCATGGTCGTGCCGAAGACCGACGAAGCGTTCCACTTCGTGCGTTCGCAGTTCAAGGCGCGAACGACCGTGAAGGAGTATCGCGCGATCGCGTTCGGCGAGCCGCGGTTCGATTCCGACTACGTCGAGAAGCGCCTCGCACCGCACCCGCGCTTTGGGGATCGCATGGCCGTCGTGCAGGAGGGCGGGAAGGAGGCGTTGACCTACTACGAAGTCGTCGAGCGCTTCGCGGGCTTCACCGATTTCCGCTGCAAGCCGAAGACCGGGCGTACGCACCAGATCCGCGTGCACATGATGAGCATCGGGCACTCGCTCGTCGGGGATCGGGTGTATCGATCTCGGAACGTCGTGAATCGTGAGCTGCCGAGGGGGGCGCCGGATCCGGGGCGGCAGTGTTTGCACGCCGAGCGGTTGACGCTGAAGCATCCGCGGACGCATGAGGAGATGCAGTTCGAGGCGGAGATGCCGGAGGATATGAAGGCGCTGCTGCGTTGGCTGCAGGCGCGGTAGCGCCTGCAGCCAACGCAGCAGCCCCGTGCCCGTGCCTGTGCCCGTGCCCGGGCAGCGAGCGTGAAGTGCGGTCCAGGCGCGCGCACGCTCGCGCTCGCGGGCGCGAATCGGGTGGGGGCGCGGGCGCGGGTCACGACGGTCGCGGATCCCGACGGGCCCGGACGGGCACGTGCCCGGATCGCGTGCGACCCAGATCCCCGCCTCACGACCCGGGCCCGGTCCCGCCCGCCCCCGTCGTGACCCGCGCCCGCCCGAACCGATTGCACCAGGAACCCGGTCACGAACCGCCACCCCTCCTCCCCTTCCCCACATGCGCTTCCTCCAACTCCCCATCACCCTCCTCCTCACCCTCCCCCTCCCCGCCCAAACCCAACTCGCCACCTACCCCGGCTCCACCGCCGGCGCCCCGACCGCCATCGCCGGCGTCCACGACACCACCTACTTCGCCGCCACCTCCCCATCCCTCGGCGCCGAACTCTGGAAGTCCGACGGCACCCCGGCCGGCACCGTGCTCGTCAAGGACATCTATCCCGGCAGCACGTCCAGCTTCCCGCGCGAGATCACGCTCGCCGGCGGCACCGTCATGTTCGCCGCGCAGTCGCTATTCGAAGGCCGCGAACTCTGGCGCACCGACGGCACCGATGCCGGCACGTTCATGGTCGCGAACATCCGACCGGGTCAGGCTTCTGCCAGTCCGCAGAACTTCGTCGCGTGCCGCGGCAAGCTGTTCTTCCAGGCGCAGGACGGCGTTCACGGCGCGGAGCTCTGGGTCAGCGACGGGACTGCGGTCGGCACTTCGATGGTCTTGGACATTCACCCCGGCGTGAACAGCAGTTCGCCGGACGATCTGACGTGCTGCCAAGGGCGCGTCTACTTCACGGCGACGAGCCCGACGTTCGGCCGCGAGATCTGGGTGAGCGACGGGACCGCGGCCGGGACGTACATGGTGCGCGACGTGACGCCCGGCACCGCGGGCAGCGGACCGCGGGACCTGTGCTGCTATCGCAATCGCGTGTTCTTCGCGGCGAACGACTTCTCGGCCGGAGATGAACTCTGGGTCACCGACGGAACGCTCGCGGGAACGGTGCTCGCGGCCGACATCCACGTCACGGCGTCCGGCAGCCCGCGCGGCATGACCGTGTGGAACGACCGGATGTACTTCCGCGCGATCCGCGACGGGCTGACGGGGGTCGAGCTGTGGCAGAGTGATGGCACTGCCGCCGGCACCCTGCTGCTCCTCGACTGCAATCCTGGGGGTGTGTCGAGCTCACCGATGGACTTCGTCGCGGCGGATACGCACATCTTCTTCACGGCGGATCGCGCGCTGCGAGGACGTGAGCTGTGGCAGACCGATGGCACGAGCGCCGGCACGTTCCAGGCGCAGGACATCTATCCCGGCGTGCTCGGTTCGGTGCCGACCGACCTCGTCGCGTTCGGCGACAAGGTCTACTTCAGCGCGAACGTCGATGCGGTCAACGGCGGCAACGGGCGCGAGCTCTACGTCAGCGACGGCACCGACCCCGGCACGTTCATGGTCGCCGACATCGCGCCGGGTGGCGCGAACGGCGACGTGAAGAACCTCGCGATCGGGAGCGGGATGCTGTTCTTCAGTGGGGACGACGGTGCGGAAGGCGACGAACTGTTCGTGATCGAGTTGCCGGGTGCGTCCGCACAGAAGATCGGCACGAGCTGCGCGCCGAGCTTCCCGACGCTGGACTCGACGACGCCGCGGCTCGGCCTCACGGCGAAGCTGAGCGCCGAGGGCGGTCCGTTCGGCTACACGGGGGTCGTGGTGTTTTCGTTCCACCGACCGAACGTGCCACTCCCTCTGGTGCCCGACTGCTACCTCTACGTGGATCTGACGGCGATGTTCGTCGCCGGGACGTCCCCGGGTGGGGCGATCGAAGTCTTCGTTCCGATTCCGAGCGACCCGGGCTTGGACGGGTTCGCGATTCCGTTCCAAACGATCTGGATCAACAGCCTGACGGTGTTCCCGTTGATCACGAGCAACGCGGTGATCCTCGGTCTCGGGATGTGAGAGCGGCTGCGAGGCGGTAGGTGAGATTTGGGGGGCGCTCGCCTATCCTCCGCCGCCATGCAATCCCGCTGGTCCGACCAGGAAGCCCGCGTTTTCGTCGAGCGCTACGCCGAGGCCGGCGAAGACCTCGCGCTGCGCGTCTACACCTCGCGCCTGATCGGCCAGGACGAGGACCTCGTCCTGCACGGCGGCGGCAACACGTCGGTCAAGACCACGGTCCGCGACATCACCGGCGACGACCTCGACGTCGTCTGCGTCAAGGGCAGCGGGTGGAACCTCGCGACGATCGAGCCAGCCGGGATCCCGGCGCTGCAGCTCGAGCCGCTGCGGCGGCTGCTCGCGCTCGACGGGATGACCGACGAAGTGATGGTCAATCAGGTGCGCCGGCAGCTGCTCGACGTGTCCGCGCCCAACCCGTCGGTCGAAGCGCTGCTGCACGCGAGCCTGCCGCACAAGTTCGTCGACCACACGCACGCCGATGCGATCCTGATCCTGAGCAACCAGCCGAATGGCGAACAGCTCCTTCGCGAAGCTCTCGGCGACGACGTCGTGATCTTGCCGTGGGTGATGCCGGGCTTCCCGCTCGCGAAGGACGTCGCGGCGGCGCACGCGGCGAACCCGGACTGCCGCGCGATCGTGTTGCTCAATCACGGCATCTTCACGTTCGCTGACGACGCGCGCGCGAGCTACGAGGCGATGATCGAGTTTGTCGATCGCGCTGAGCGCTCCCTGAACGAGAAGGCGCCGCGAATCGCGGCAGGCAGTCCCGAATGCCCCGACGACGTGGCGGCGATTGCTGCACAGGCGACGCCAATCGTGCGCGGGGCAATCGCGGCAGAGACGGGCAGCACGTCGTACGCGCGGCGCGTGCTCGAATTCCGCACGGCGGACGACCTGCGCGCGCTGACCGCGCGTGACGACTGCGCCTCGCTCATGAAGCAAGGGCCGCTGACGCCCGACCACTCGCTGCGCACGAAGGCGACCTACCTCTGGGTCGACCGAGAGACCGCGACCGATCGCGACGCATTCCGCGCGGCGGTCGATATCTACGTCGCCGACTACCGTGCGTACTTCGACGCGCACAAGGGCGACGAGGCGATGCTCGACCCGCACCCGAACGTCGTCGTGATCGAGGGCGTCGGCGTGATCGGTGCCGGTGCCGACAAGAAGGCCGCGACCATCGCCGCGGACATCGCCGAGCACACGGTGCGCGGCAAGGCGCAGGGCGCGGATCTCGGTGAGTACGTCGCGCTGCCGCCGGCGCAGCTCTTCGAGATGGAGTACTGGTCGCTGCAGCTCGCCAAGCTGGGTAAGCAGCAGCCGCCACGACTCGCGGGCCAGGTCGCGTACGTGACGGGTGCCGCGGGCGCGATCGGGCACGGCATCGCCGAAGAGCTGCTCGCGGCCGGCGCGCACGTCTTTCTGGTCGACATCGACCAGAATGGCCTCGACCGCGTCGCGGGTTTGCTCGGCGAACGGTTTTCGCCGTCGATGGTCGGCACGGCCGCCGTCGACGTCACGGACGCGGCGGCAGTCGACGCGTCGTTCGATGCGTGCGCGCTGCAGTTCGGCGGCGTCGATTGCCTCGTGCCCAACGCGGGCGTCGCGCACGTCAGCACGCTGCGCGACATGAACCCGGCGGACTTCCAGCGCGTCGTCGACATCAACCTCGGCGGCACGATGACCGTGCTGCGCGCGGCGGCGAAGACGTTCGAGCAGCAGGACACCGGTGGCTCGATCGTCCTGCAGGCGAGCAAGAACGTGTTCTCGCCGGGGGCGAGCTTCGGCGCCTACTCGGCGAGCAAGGCCGGCGCGCACCAACTCGGCAAGATCGCAGCTCTCGAACTCGCGCCGCTCGGCGTGCGCGTCAACATGGTCAACGCGGACGCAGTGTTCGGGAAGGGCGTCTCGAGCAAACTGTGGGACGAGGTTGGTCCCGACCGCATGAAGTCGCGCGGACTCGACGAGCAGGGACTGCGCGACTACTACAAGGAGCGCAGTATGCTGAAGTGCGAGGTCACGCCCGCGCACGTCGGCGCCGCGGTCGTGTTCTTCGCCGAAGCCAGCACGCCAACGACGGGCGCGACATTGCCGGTCGACGCCGGCGTCCCCGGAGCCTTCCCGAGGTGACAAGCGCACCCGCGATCGAACTGCGTGGGATGCGCAAGGTCTACACGGGCAGCAAGGACGTCTGTGCCGTGGACGGCCTCGACATGCGCGTCGAGCGGGGGGAAGTGTTCGGTCTGCTGGGCCCGAACGGCGCCGGCAAGACGACGACCGTCGAGATCTGCGAGGGGCTGCTGTCGCCGACCTCCGGCGAGGTCGAGGTCCTCGGGATGCGCTGGGGACACGACGACCGCGCGCTGCGCGCGCGCATCGGGGTGACGTTGCAGAACACGAAGTTCTTCGACAAGCAGACGGTGCGTGAACTCGTCGAGCTGTTCTGCAGCTTCTACGAGAGCGCGCGATCGGTCGACGAAGTCATCGGTCTCGTCGCGCTCGAGCAGAAGGCGGGCTCGCGCTACATGACCCTGTCGGGCGGACAGAAGCAGCGGCTTGCAGTTGCCTGTGCGCTCGTCGGACGGCCGGATCTGTTGTTCCTCGACGAGCCGACGACCGGGCTCGACCCGCAGGCGCGACGCCAGCTCTGGGACGTCGTGCAGGACTTTCAACGCGAAGGTGGCACCGTTCTGCTGACGACGCACTACATGGAAGAGGCGGCGGCGATGTGCGATCGCATCATGATCGTCGATCACGGCAAGTCGATTGCGCTCGGTTCGCCCGAGGAGTTGATCGCCTCGCTCGGGGCCGCGCACATCGTCGAGGTGCACTCGCCCGACGTGGCGCGCATCGATACCGCCCGCCTGACCGCGCTGCCGACGGTGCACGACTGCACGGTGCAGGATGGCGCGCTCGCGGTGACGGTCCACGAAGTGCACTCCGGCTTGCCCGCCGTGCTCGAAGCGTGCGAGGCCGCGTCGGTCGAGCTGCAGGACCTCACGATGCGCAGCACGACGCTTGAAGACGTGTTCGTGCATCTGACTGGACGGCACCTGCGCGACGGGGAGGACGAGTCGTGAGATTGCGCGTGCTCCTCGCCGTGTCGCGGACGGTGTTCCGCGAATTCATCCGCACTCCCGAAGCCGTGTTCTGGACCTACGGCTTTCCGCTCGTCATGGCGCTCGGCCTCGGCGTCGCGTTCGCGAGTGGGGACGTCGCGCCGGTGCGCGCCGTGTTGCCCGCGCAGCTCGAGCAGGCGGCGGATCTCGAGCGCATTCTCGAAGAGCACAGCGGGGGGCGGATCGAGGTCGAGACGCGCGTCGGCGATGCGGCTCGTCGTGCGCTGACGCTGGGCGAGTTCGACGTACTCGTGCGCGGCAGCGTCGCGGACCCCGTCGTCGAAGTCGACAAGACCCGGCCCGAGGCCGAGCTCGCGCTCTTCTGGGTCGAGAGGGCGTTCGACATCGCGGCCGGCGAGCCAGCCGAGCCGCGCGCCGAGATCCAGCCGGTGACCGACCGCGGGTCGCGCTACATCGACTTCCTGATCCCCGGTTTGATCGGTTTGAACCTGCTCGGCGCGGGGATGTACGGCGTGGGCTTCAACGTCGTGCAGATGCGTGTGCGCAATCTGCTGCGCCGGCTCTACGTCACGCCGATGGCGCCGTCCGAGTTCCTGCTGTCGTTCTTGCTGAGTCGACTCGTGCTCGTGGTGCCGGAGTCGCTGTTCATCGTGCTCTTCGGCGTGTTCGCGTTCGGCGTGCCGGTGCATGGCTCGTGGTTCTTGCTGTGCCTGATCGTGCTCGCGGGCGGGTTCGCGTTCTCGGGACTCGGGCTCCTCGTCGCATGCCGGGCGAAGACCGTCGAAGCGGTGTCAGGTTTGATCAACCTGTTCATGCTGCCGATGTGGCTGCTCGGCGGGTGCTTCTTCAGCAACGATCGGTTCCCCGACTTCGTCCAGCCGCTGATCCAGATCCTGCCGCTGACGCATCTCAACGACGGACTGCGCGCGGTGATGCTCGGAGGTGCGGGGCTCGAGGCGGTATGGATTCCGCTCGCCGGCCTGTTCGGGTTCGCGGCCGCGTGCCTGGTGATCGCCGTGCGGCTGTTCCGCTGGAACTGACCGACCGCTACTCCGGCGAGAGCGCGATCGCGTGCGCGTTGCCGGTGTCCGAGTCGGTCGCTGCCGTCGCGGTGCGCGTGCCGGTCGCGCCGACGCCGGTGACCAGTTCGTAGTTCACGGATAGCGAGATACCGGTCGCCTGGTTCGGCGGGAGGCTCGCGGTGTCGACGATCTCCGACATGCCGCCCGGTGGCGTCCACGTCGCGGAAGACGAGTAGCCGTACGCGGTCACGAGCATCGTGCGGGCGACTGTCGTCGTGACGTCGGGAGTCGTGTGCGTCAGCGCGCTCGCGGTGTCCGTGCCGTTCTCGACGTCGATCGGGGACGTTTCGTCGGCGCCGCGGAAGCATGCGATCGCGCCAGCGGAGCCGGTCGACTCCGAGAACGTCCATCGATAGGTCCCCGGCTCGCTCGCGCTCGCGATGCGCCGATAGGTCGCGAGGGAGTTCGACGCTCCGCCCGTCGCGTCCGTGCGTCGGATCAGCGTCCAGCCGGCCGGTGGGGTGATCGTCGCCGTGCTCGGGCGAATCGCGATTGCCGCGATCAACACGTCGCCGGCTTCGATGCCGGACGGCGTCGGCACGTCGAGGTCGAGGTTCGACGCATGGAAGGTCGAGTCTGCGCCGACGTACGTGATGTCCGCGATCACGTCGAGGGGCGTCGACCCGAAGACGCCGCTACCGGAGTGGGTCGCCGTGATCGTCGTCGAGCCGACGGCGACGGCGGTCGCGAGTCCCTCACTGCCGCCGGCGTTGCTGATCGTCGCGACGCCGGCGGCCGAAGAGCTCCAGGTCACGCTGGTCGTGATGTCGACGTTCGACGCGTCGGTGTAGGTGCCCGTCGCCGTGAACGGTTCGGTCCCGCTCGTTGTGATCGAACGGTTCGCCGGAGTGACGGAGATCGAGGCGAGTTCGGCCGCGGTGACGGTGAGCGTCGTCGAACCGTTGACTCCGCTGCCGGAGTGCGTCGCCGTGATCAGCGACCCACCGGTCGCGACGCCGGTCGCGAGGCCTTCGCTACCGCCGGCGTTGCTGATCGTTGCGGTGCCGGGTGTCCCGGAGCTCCAGGTGACGCTGTTCGTGATGTTCGCGTTGGACGCGTCGGTGTAGGTGCCGGTTGCGGTGAACTGTTGCGCGAGGCCGAGCGCAATCGACGGGTTGGTCGGGGTGACGGCGATCGAGACGAGTACGGCCGCGGTCACGGTCAGGGTCGTCGAGCCGTGGATTCCGGTGCTGGGGTGCGTCGCTGTGATCAGGGACCCTCCGCTTGCGACGCTGGTTGCGAGTCCCTCGCTGCCGCCAGCGTTGCTGATCGTCGCGGTGCCTGGTGTGCCGGAGCTCCAGGTGACGCTGGTTGTGATGTCCGCGTTGGACGCGTCGGTGTAGGTGCCGGTCGCGGTGAACTGTCGCGAGAGCCCGAGCGCGATCGATGGGTTGGCCGGGGTGACGGCGATCGAGACGAGTTCGGCGGCGGTGACGGTGAGCGTGGTCGAGCCGTGGATGCCGGTGCCGGTATGGGCCGCGGTGATCAGAGACGAACCGGTCGCGACACTCGATGCGAGGCCTTCGCTACCTCCGGCGTTGCTGACCGTCGCGGTGCCGGGTGTGGCGGAGCTCCAGGTGACGGCGGTGGTCAGGTTCGCGTTGGATGCGTCGGTGTAGGTGCCGGTTGCGGTGAACTGCTGCGAGAGTCCGAGCGCGATCGAGGGGTTGGTCGGCGTGACCGCGATCGAGACGAGCTCGGCGGCCGTGACGGTGAGCGTGGTCGAGCCGTGGATGCCGGTGCCGGAGTGGGTGGCGGTCATCAGCGAAGAGCCGGTCGCGACACTGGTCGCAAGTCCCTCGCTGCCGCCGGCGTTGCTGATCGTTGCGACGCCGGGCGTCGCCGAACTCCACGTTACGAGAGTCGTGATGTCGGCATTCGACGCGTCGGTGTAGGTGCCGGTCGCGGTGAATTGTCGGTTGAGTCCGAGTGCGATCGACGGGTTGGTCGGCGTTACGGCGATCGACACCAGAGCCGCCGCGGTCACCGTCAACGTCGTCGACCCGGAGATGCCCGTGCTCGTGTGCAGGGCCGCCACCGTCGTCGATCCGACGCCGACGCCGGACGCGCGCCCGCGGGTGGACGGTGCGTTGCTCGCGGTTGCGACGGACGAGTTCGCGCAAGACCAGGTCACCGATGGCGTCAGGTCCTGCACCGTCGAATCGGAGAAGCGTCCCGTCGCCGCGAACTGCTGATTGGTTCCCAGTGGGATCGAAGGGTTTGTCGGCGTCACGTCGATCGACGTGAGCACTGCGGCGGTCACGGTGACCGTGGCGTTCGCCGAGACCGACGTCCCTGCGTGTGTGGCCGTGATCGTCGCGGGGCCGACTTCGTCCGCGCGCGCCGTTCCGTTCTGGATGGAGACGGTGGTTGCGCTCGAGCTCCAGTCGACCTGGCTCGTCAGGTCCTGCGTCGTGCCGTCGCTGAATGTGCCGGTCGCGGTCAGCGCCGCGCTCGTCCCGCGGGCGAGCTGGACGTTTGCGGGAGTGATCGCCAGCGAGACGACGACCGCCGACGTGACCGTCAGGCTCGCGCGCCCCTCGAGACCGCCCGGGTGCGTCGCCAGGACCGACGTCGAGCCGACGGCGGTGCCTCTCATCGTGTTGCCATCGGTCGTCGCGATCCCGACGGTGTTGACGGACCAATCGACGGTCTGCGTCACGTTTCTGCGAGAGCCATCCGTGTAGATCGCGATCGCGTCGAACGACTGGGTCGTGCCGCTCGCGATCGATGTGGATCCCGGCGAAACCTCGATGCGGTCGAGGCTCTTCGATGCGCCACCACAACCGAATAGCCCGAGCGCGCTGGCCAAGAACAGCGCGACTCCTCCGGCCCGAAGTCGACTTCTTGCAGGATGCCTCGCACCGTAACCGAGACAGCTAGCGTACGCGCGCAACTGACAGCTTCCCCCAGAGTGGCAAGAAGATTGTCGGGTGCTGTCCCTGCGTCTTGAGAAATTCTCGGGATTGGGAATCCAGGTTGTCGGAATCTTCGACGATTCGCGTCGCTCAGCGCACGGTAATCGAACCCGGTGTCGTCTGGGGGTTGAACGCGCGGACCGCGGTCAGCGCTGGGAGGTCGTATTCGACGATGCGGTCCGAGCCGGATTGTGCGACGTACAGATTTTCACCGGCTGGGGAGATGCCGATTCCGACCGTGCGTTCGTCGTTCATCGGGCTCGAGAGATCGATGTCGATGCGGGGAATGCTGACCTGTGCGCCGAGGTTCTGGATCCCACCGGTGCCGAGATCCTGGTCGAGCACCTGCATGGTCGGGAGATCGATCACCGCGATCTCGCCGCGCTGGAAACCGATGCTGATCAGTCCGACGTGGGCGAACTCGTCGCTACTTCTCGCGCAGCGCGCCGATGAGCTTCGCGAGGTCGTCGCCGTGCGTGCGCACGCCGACCTTCGGCGCGATGTGCCGCAGCACGCCCGCGTCGTCGATCACGAACGTGACGCGCCGCGCGAAACCGCGGCCGTGCAGCACGCCGAACTTCTTGGCGACGCTCGCATCGGGATCGCTGAGCAGCGCGAAGTTGAGCTTCTGGTCCTTGTGAAAGGCAGCTTGTTTCTGCACGTCATCGGTGCTGATCCCGAACACACGCACGCCGAGTTTCTCGAACGGATTCGCCGCGTCCCGCAGCGAGCAGACTTCGAGCGTTCAACCGGGCGTCGCGGCCATCGGATAGAACGCGAGGACCGTCCACGCGTCCGACTTGTCACCGACGCGGACCGCTTTGCCGGTGTGGTCGTTCACGCGGAACGTCGGTGCCGGCTTGCCGACGACGGGGCCCGTGGAGCGGGTCTTGGGCTTGGGATCTTGTGCCACGAACGGCAGCGCCGTGAGCGTGAGCAACAGCAGGAGTCTGCGCATGAACGCGACGGTATCGCGAGATCAGCCGCCGATCACGATCTTCGCGTCGGCGCGGCGCTGGCCGGGTTCGAGTTCGAGCGGATCGCTCGAGAAACGCGGGGTCTCGCGGCTCTCGGGAAGCGTCGACACGGTCCAGGTCCCGGCCGGGAGGCGATCGAGTTCGAACCGCCCGTCGTCGCCGGCTTGGATCACATGGCGAGTGCGGACGGACTTGCCGCTGCGGCGCGCGGGGGTGCGCAGCTCGCCGTGGGCCTCGAGCCACGCGCGGGGCGTCGGGGTGCCGCCCGCATCGACGACGATCCCGGCGATCGTTCCCGTGCGCACGTCGATCGTGAGCTGCTCGGCCGCGCCGGTCTCGATCTCGAGACGTCGCGACCACAGGTGATGCGGCCAGTTGTCCGCGGCGTTCCGCGGCTCGGTCTCGAACGCGACGACGAACGCCGGGCCCGCGGAGACGTCGAGTCGGAACGCGCCGGAAGCATCCGTCTTGCAGATGATCGGTGCGCGCTCTCCGCACTCGCACATGACGATGACGCCAGCATGGGCTTCTCCGTCGATGCGCACGTGGCCCGTGATCGCGGCGTCCGACGGCGGCCCGTCGCCATCGCTCGGGGCGACGTCGAGCTCGACGTCCACCGCCTCACCAGCGACCACGGACGCCGTGGAGCTGCGGCGGTCGGGGATCCACTGATCCTTGAAGAACTCGAACGCGGACCCGAGCGTGACGAGGGCGTCGAATGCGGGGACCGCTTGCAGGCCGTACTCGCCGGGATGGATGCCCCCGAACTCGAACGAACCGTCGGCGCGCGGTTGCGTGATGCGCGGAATCGCGAGGGGCGCGGCCGGGTCCACCGCGTGGAGCACGACGGCCCACGCGCCCGACTCGGGCACGGCGTTGCGTTCGAACAGTCGGCCGCGGATCGCGCCGGTAGTTGCGAAGTGGATCACGACGTCGGAGTCGTCCGCGTCGATCGCAGCGGTCGCGGCCCCGAACTCCGGGTGCCGTGCCGTGAACGCTACGGGTCCCGACGGGAGTTCCGCCACTTCGAGGATGCCGTCTCCGCCGGTCGCGCCGCACCGCAGGGGCATCGCGGTCGGCCACGCTTCGGACGGCGTCGGCCGAGCCCAGACGGTGCAGCCTCCGAGCGGCGTCGCCCGGTCGTCGAGCGCCTGCACCCGAATCGCGCGACGCGGTTCAAGCTCGATATCGAGTTGCGAGTCTTCTCGAATCTCGACCGTGCGAGTCGTCGTGGCGTGACCGGCGTCTCGCGCCCGAATCGTGAACGTGCCAGCCGGGAGCGCGGCGAGTGTCCAGCGATCCCCTTCGCGGGTCGTCGACTCGGCGTGCGCGAGCGGCGGCGCGAGTCCGAAGCTCGCGAGCTCGCCGAGCCCCGCGCCGCGTCCGATGAAGAGCGACAATTCCGGGTTCTGAAGCGGACGGCCTGACGTGCTGCGAAGGGTGACTTCGAGCCGGTGCGTGTGCGGCAGCACGACTTCGACGTCGCTGCCGATCGACTGCGGCGGCAGCGTTGTCCACGGCTCGGATGCGCTGCGGCGCGCCGCCACGCGCACCTGGCCGCGCGGGAAACCGGTCGCGGAGAACGTGCCGTCTGCGCCGCTGCGCAGTGGCGCACGCGAGAAGTCGAACGGCGCCATCGCGCCCGTCGGCGCGGCGAGGACTTCGGCGTCGGCGACCGGCTCGCCCTTGGCGTCGAGCACGCGACCCCAGAGCTCTTCTCCTTCTCGGAGTGCGATCGTGCCGAGGTCGCGACGCTCGCCAGCGCGGACGCGGACGTTCGCCTCTAGGCCGGGGACGAACTCGTCCGCGGCGACCGCGACCGTCGTGCGACCAGGGGGAGTCCCGATGAGTTCGAACGCGCCCCGCGCGTCGGTGCGCGTCCGCGGGATCGGCAGCGAATCGAACACCGTCGCGACCCAGCTCGGGAGCGGTAGGACGTTGCGGGGCGCGCGGCCGGGCGGCACGAGCACCGCGCCGTCGGGGTCGAGGCGGTAGAGCGGAACCATCGACAAGAAGCCGCTCGGCAGGTCGATCGCGAACACGTCGGCGCCGGCGATCGCGTTGCCCTCTTCGTCGGTCACGATCCCGTGGATCGAGCCGAGGGTGGGGACGACGACGTCGCCGAGGTCGACGGTTTCGCCGGGAGCCGGTGCGGACTGCACGACGCGCGTGACCAAGTGGGCATCCTCGCGACCGACCCGGAGGAGGAACACGCCGCGTGGCTCGACGCCGCGGAACGCGAACGCGCCTCGTGGGTCCGTGCGCGTCGATCCGGCGCGCAGGCGCGGTGCCGTTCTCGCTCCTCGTGGTGCCGCGTCTGCCAGCGAGTCGAACGCGACGCGGAACAACGTGACGTCGTGCTCGTCGACCGGGGATCCGTCTTCTCGCACGATGCGCCCGCGGAAGCCCGCGAGCGCCGCATGGTAGCGCGCCCGCGAGCGGTCGTCGTTCGATCGTGCGACCGTGTCGCGCTCGATCACGAGTTCGGTCGCCGCATGCTCGGGAGATGTCGTCGAGGAGTCGGTCAGCGCGGCCGAGGTGCGCAGGGTCTCGTCGCGAGGCGGGGGTGGGTCGAATGCGTCCGTCGCGAACCAGCCGGCGAGTGCCGCCACCAACAACATGGCCGCGCTCGCGGCGAACAGGGTCTTCTTCATGGCGATCGTGCTCGTCAGGATCGAGAAGACTCCCGTTGTCGGCGGCAGCGGTCGCGCGAGCGGCACGAGGAGCGCCAGCCATGCCGGGCGGCCGTGCCGCTCGTCGAGCTTGTCGCGCAACATCTCGTGCGCGCGTGCGAGGCGCGTCCGCACCGTGCTCGCCCGCACGCCGAGTCGTCGACCGATCGCGGCCGGTGCCAGGCTCTCGAAGTATCGGAGCAGGACTGTGCTGCGATACGGCTCGGCGAGTCCGAGCACGGCTTGCACGACGTCTTGGCGCAGCGCTTCGCGTTCGACGACTTCTTGGGTCGACGGCACGTCAGGGGCGCGCGCCGCGTGCCGTTCGCGTGCCGATCTGCGAGACTCGTCGCGCCGGTCGTTCGACACGACGCGTCGTAGCACCGTCGCGAGCCACGCGCGGAGGCCGTGGCCATCGGGCGAGGTCGCGAGCGCCTTGGCAAACGTCTGCTGGACCGCATCCTCCGCACGGTGCTCGTCCCCGACGAGGTGCCGCGCGAGTCCGCGCAGGAAGTCGCCGTGTGCGAGCAGGGTGTCCGGAGAAGGCATGTCGGGAGTCACAACGGCGGAAACACCGCGGGGCTCACGAGCGTCCCGAGAAATCCGGGCTTTGCGCACGAATCCGATCGAAGTCGGCGCGCTGGAGGTCTTCGACGACCATGTCTTCGTCCACGACGCATGCGACGTGCTCGGCCAGCTGCCGCGACATCGCGACCGAGGATCGCAGCGCGCTGAATGCTTGCCCGAACGCCGGGCCGTCCTCGATCAGGTCGAAGACTTCGATCGGAATCGTCGGGTCCAGGAGTTCGCAGTCCAGATCGGCGTACGCCCGACGGCTCTCGTTCGGGTGCGGTTTGAACCAGACGGAGCGTCCGCGGTCCCGAAGCGCCGCGATCCAAGCGCGGTAGAGCTCGACGGCGTGGCGCACGGGCACCGACGAGCAGCTCCAGGCCTGGCCCACGATCAGGGCCGAGTCCTCCGCGCGCTGGAACTCGCCGAGTCCGAACAGAGACAGGAGTGCGGATCGCACGCGGACCGGCAGCGACTGGTAGTCGAGTTCGAGTGGGCGAATCTTCTCCGGGACGACGCCGCGGGCCCGGTCGGGATCGCGAAGCAGCACCGCGTCGACGTTCGGGTGATGCCCCTTCTTCTCGCCGTCGCCGCGGTGTGGCAGGTAGCTCGAGATGCCCTCTTCGACGAGCGTGCAGCGGCGTCGCGCGAGGATCCGGTCGGAGAAGTAGTTGCGCTCGAGGAACAAGAACACGCGACCGCCTTCATCGACGTGGTCGAGCACGCGCCGCAGTTGCGCGCGACGCAGCAGTCCGCGTCGAGCGCGAATCCCGACCTTGTGCAGCGTCTTGCCGAGGAGGGCGTGTGGCCGCCGTCGGTCGCGACCGGTGATGCGCACGAAGCGGTTGTCGTGAACTTCGTGTTCGACGTGCGCCCAGAACACGAGGTCGGGACGCACGAGTCGCAGTCGCGAGTCGGTAGCGCAAGTCAGCACGAGAATCTTCGACGACTCCCCGTTCTCGTATCCACGGAAAGCCAGGTGCAACGCCTTCAGGTAGTTTTGCGTGCTGTAGCAGACGAAGACGTTGTCGAACCTCACGCTTCGGACTCGCGGGGTTCGATCGAGTCGGGTGGCGGCGAGGGTTCGCGCTCTCGCAGGTCGGTCGCGAGGTTGCGCAACATCCGCAGCGGTCGCTTGACCGCGCGGCCCACGGCGCCCGGATACAGGTTCTTCTTGCGCGAGCTCCAAATCAGATCCGGGAGCTCCTGATAGAGCCACGCCCGCGCGCGTGCATGCTCCGCGTAGCGCGGATTCGTCAGCGTGCCGGTGCGTGCGAGTTCTTCGTAGCTGTCGACGTAGTGCGCGACCATGTCGGCCTCGCGGTAGTGCGTTGCCATCCAGTCGCGCGCATGCTGACCGAGCGCCTCGAGGAGGTCGCGATCCGCGCAGAGTGCGCGCAGAACGTCCGCGAGTTCGTCCAGGCGCACGTTGACGAACGGCAGGTCGGTTGAACCGGTCAGTTCGGCGAGGACCAGCTGCGTGCGGCTGTCGACGAACGCGAGCGTCGACTTGCCCGCCGCTAGGCCTTCGAGGCCCGTCGTGTGAAACGAACCGGTCACGACGTCATCGATCACGATGTCCGACTGGCGCATCAGCTCCTGGCACGCGTCGAATGGAGCCTGGTGGACGACGCGGGGCCGCAGGCTGCCGCTCCGCGCGAGCTTGGTCAGCACCTTCATGACCTCGGGCTTGCCCTTGGTCTCCCAGCGCTCGGAGTGTGCGCTGTTGAGCCGCGTGGGCGAGAAGAACACCGTCGGCGGGTTCGTCGGCGGTGTGTCATCCATGGCCGGTGGCTGCTCGACGATCAGCGGTACGGGGCGAGCGTTCGGGTAGTACGGCTCGTGATATTGGGCAACGACGAGCTGCGGCACGTCGTGCTCGACGAGCTGGCGCGGCGCGCAACCGGCCATCTTCGCGAGGAAGGCGGGGCTCGAGTGCCAGTGCATCAAGCGCAGGGCGTCCTTCTTCATCGCGGCGCCGAAGTCGAACGCGAAGGGGTTGTCGCGGGAGTCGGCGTCAAACCAGTGGTGGAAGTGGACGATGTCCGCCTGCTCGATCAGTGTTGCGGCCTCGTCGCGATCATCGTCCCAGACGAGGTCTTCGGGAAACGTACGGGTCCCGTACGCGTCGCGCGCCAGGTTGATCGATCGCGCCCGGACGTCCGTGTGCGCGTTGAGCGCGCGGACGATGCGAATCGGCGATCCGGCGAGCGGAGTACGCGAGACGTGGACGACGAGCATGCGCTGGTCAGCCTTGGGTGGGGAGGTCTGGGTGCGGGTGCGAACGGTGCGATTCGGATCATACACACGCCCGATCGACGCTGCTCGAAGGTACACTGCGCGGGAACCTTCGACCGGACCGCCCGTCCGGGGCGCGATGCGGACACAGCTGACGAAGTTTGTGGCGGGCGCTGCCGTGTGCCTGGCCGCCGGCGCGACGCGCGGCCCGAAGCCGATCTTCCTCGACTTCAAGCGCGAGATCGGCAACGCCAAGATCGTCGCCGAGGCCCGAATCCTCGATGTCACCGGCGGTAAGGGGCGCGGCATGCTCGTCGCGGGGCGCGTGATCCGCGTCCGGATCACCGAGAATCCCGAGAAGATCTACCGCGGGTTCGCGTTCCTCGGCGACGAGTTGAAGCTGGCGGGTCCGCGGTGGGGGCAGGGCATGTGTGGCGTGGATCTCGCGTCGCGCGTCGATGCCGACGAGAAGCTCACGCTGCTGCTGGTCATCAACGACAAGGATCAGATCCACATCGTCGGCGAGCCCGTGACCGGCGACGACGGCCTGCGCGGCTACCGCGTGTGGAGCTACTGCGATTTCAACGCGGCGATCATCCATCACGGCGACGACGCGCTGAAGCTGAAGGTCTCGCAGCCGCTGGAGAAGCGGCCCGCCGAATTCGAGGGCCCGGTGTGCGTGCGAATCGGTGGCATGCTGGACCTGCTTTGGAAGCATCGCCGGGAGGCGCTCGCGCCGTTACCCAGGATCCTGCTGGATCGTGCGCACGCGCTGAGCGAGCGCGAGCTGAAGCAGCTGCTGTTCGATCTCGGGGCTGGCGACCGCGTGCGCGCGGATGCCGCGCAGCAACGCCTCGTGCGAGACGGGGCGGATCGCGTGCCCTGGCTGCAGAAGGCGATGCAGCGCAACCACGCCGAGTCGGTGCGCGGACGGCTGCGCGAGGTGCTGGCGGCCCAGGCTGATTCGGTGCGGGCGCACGCCCTCGCGGACCGTTACCGCGCCGCCGGACGGGACGCCGTCACGGGGATGCTCGTCGAGGTGGCCCCGCGCTGCGAGGAGCCGCGCGTGCGGCGGCTCGCCTACTCGCACCTGCGCGCCGCGGCGGGCACGCACGGCATCGACGCCGAGGACGACGCGAGTCTCGTCGCGGCGATCCGCGCGCGACTCGGTCGCTAGCGTCGATCAGGCGGTCATCGAGACCGGGCGGGGATCCGTGTCCCCGGCGCCCCGAGTGAACTCGAGCGCGGTCTCCAGCGTCGGCTGGCCGTCGAAGTGCTGCGCGATCCGCTCGGCGCGCCGCTCCGTGTCGCTCGGGCTGAAGAGCATCCGCAGCAGGACACTCGGGTTGGTCGAGTCGTTGGCCACGCGGGCGAGGCGCTGCGCGCGGCGGATCGTGTCGAGGGAGGCGGACTGGGCCCAGTCGCGGCCGGCCTGGTAGTGGGTCGAAGAGTTCATAAAGTGCAGTGAGGTGGAAATTTGGGAGCGGCGAGCGTCGCCTGCTCGGCCGCGCGCAATGATGATGCGCGGGTCGAATTTCGCGCTTTTTGAGATCGCCTGAAGTGCGGCGTCGCGCGCCCCGGCACGGGCGTTGCTAGCTTGGTGCGCGCATGCGCGATTCCTTCGCTTCTCATGCTGCCTCGCTCGCTTTCGCCTGCGCGTTGCTCGCCTCCGTGTCCCCGTCGCAGGTCGGCGGTCGGACCGCGACGAGTCCCGTCGAGCGGGTCGGGACGACCCCGGACGGCATCACGATCGCACGCCATGACCACGCCGTCGCGATTCTGTCGAACGAGTGGGCGCCGACCCCGGAGGTCGTCTGGCGGCCGGACGGAAGCGCGGCATTCGCCGGGATCCGAGCGGACGGTAAGTTCGTGACCGTCGTCGTCACGCGGGAGGGAGCCCAGGTCGGCAAGCCTCACGACTGGGCGCGGCCGCCGATCCTGGCCGGGTCGCAGTTCGTGTTTCACGTCGCCGACGTGATCGGAGAGCACAAGGAGCGCCATCAGCTCCAGGTCGATGGCAAGCGCATCGGCGGCAAGGAGGATTGGATCGGCGACCTCGCGGTCAGCACGGACGGCTCGACGCTCGCGTTCTGGACAGAACCGGGCGCGCGTCCCGGCAAGCAGGGCTCGGGCAAGCCCGTGCATCTGACGGTCGGGCGCGCGCGCGACGGCCGCTGGCGCTTCCGTCGCGGACGGACGAAGTGCAAGGACAACGGTGGCGAGGCGCCGTCCCTTTCGGCGGACGGCTCGCGCATCGCCGCGGCTGGCGTCGACCGCGAGGGTTGGCGTGTGTTGCACCGGATGGGCAAGAAGGAGCGACTGTCGGAGCCGATGGACGCCATCGTCGCGGTGGAAGTCGCCAAGGGCGGTTCGCACACCGCATGGCTCGGCGCGGGCGGTCCCATGCTGCGGGACGCGAAGCCGTTCTGGCCGCGGCGCATCGCCGAACTTCCGGCGCCGGGCTTGCGGGAGCTCGGTCGCGGCACGCGAGAACTGCTCCTGTCGCCGGACGGCCAGCATGTGGTGTGTGTCTACGCCGTCGGCGCCGGGATGGGATTGGCGATCGACGGTGTGCCCGTTCCATCGGAACAGCCGTGGGCGTTCGTCGGTCCGCTCGCGTTCTCGCCGGACGGCGACCGACTCGCGTTCGGGGTACGCGGCGCGAAAGACGAAACCGTGCGGCTGCAGATCGGCACGCTGACGGACGAACGTGCGAAGCCGTGGAAGGCCGAGCGCGTGGTCGCGACTGAGGGGCTCGAGGTGCGCGCGCTGTTCTGGAGCGGCGCGGGAGCGCTCGCCTACCAGGCACGCGACGCGAACGGGTGGTTCATCGGGCTGGCCGACGGCGGCCGCAGCGAGTCGCGGGACTTGGTCGGGCGTCCGTTCTTCCAGGATGACGGGAGCGTGCGGCATGGGGCCGTGGAGGCGACGGCGCTGCTTTGGGTGCGCTGCGACACGCGCTAACCCACGATCTCCCCGAAGCTCACCCCGAACTTCCCCAGATACTTCCGCAGCCGGTCCGCGTCGTTCTTCGACGCCTTCTTCGCGAGCGACGCCGCGAACAGCGTCCGTCCCGCCTCCGACAGGCTCTTGCTCCGTCGGCAGACGCGTACGACTTCCGCGAGCTGCACGCGGTCGAAGAGGTCGAGTGCCTCCGCGGCGTCCTCGCCGAGCAGCTCTTCGAGTCCGTCGTCCTTCCCCGGCGCGTCCCGCCGCCAGTCCGCGCGCAGTCGATCGATCTCGATCCGTACGTCGTGCGCGTTGATCCGTCCCCCGTGCGACAGCGTGCCGAGCCGCGTGATGCTCGCGTTGAGGTCGCGGAAGTTGCCGAGCCAGGCGCCTTCGCCGCCGGTCGCGAACTCGAGGTAGCGCTTCCGCGCCTCCTTGTTGAACGCGATCTTGCGGCCCGTGTCGGTCGAGAACCGGTCGAGCTCGTAGTCGAGGTTGGGCTCGAGGTCCTCGATGCGGTCGCGCAGGCCCGGCAGGCGGAACGTCCACAGGTTGATGCGCGCGAGGAGGTCCTCGCGGAAGAGGCCCTTGGCGACGTGCTCGCCGAGGTCGCGGTTGGTGCCGGCGATCAGCTGGAAGTCGGACTCGATCTCGGTGTCGGCGCCGAGCGGCAGGAAGCGCTTCTCCTCTAGCGCGCGGAGCAGCATCGCCTGCTCGTCGAGGCCGAGCTCGCCGATCTCGTCGAGGAATAGAAGGCCTTGGTCCGCGGTCTTGAGCAGGCCCGCGCGGTCGCTCGCGGCGCCGGTGAACGCGCCCTTCTTGTGGCCGAACAGCGTCGAGTGCGCCTGGTCGCCGCGCAGCGTCGCGCAGTTGACCTCGACGAACGGGCCTTCGAGCTGGTGGCGGCTGCGGCGCAGCTCGGCGATGCGAGACGCGAGTTGGGACTTGCCAGCTCCGGTCGGGCCCATCAGCAGGATCGGAGCGGTCGAGACGTTCGCGACCTTCTCGATCTCGTCGATCTGGCGGTTGAACTCGCGGTTGCGCGTGTCGATGCCAGACTTGAGCAGCGACACGCCCTCGTCGTGTTCGCGCGCGTGCCGCGTCGCGATCTGGTCGTAGCGCGACAGGTCCAGGTCGATGATCTGGAACGTGCCGATCGGGTCGCGCTGCTTGCGATCGGGCGGGCTGGTCTGAATCAGGCGCGCCGGCAGGTGGCGCGTCTCGGTCAGCAGGAACAGGCAGATCTGCGCGACGTGGGTGCCGGTCGTGATGTGGACGAGGTAGTCCTCGTGCTCGGGTCGCCACGCGAACGCCCTCGCGAAGTCGTGGAGCGACGAGAACACCTCCTCGAAGTCCCACGCGTTGCGCAGGTTCACGGTGTGGAACTCGACGGACGTCTCGGGCGAGACGAGCAGGATGTCGTCGCGGACGCGTTCGGCGATCTGGGTGTAGCGGTCGTCGACGAGCAGCACGAACCGGTCGACGAGCAGGTCCTCGTGTTGGCACACGGAGACCGATGGGCGCCAGCGCTCCCAGCGGTCCTGGCGGTTGCCGCGGTCGAGGGTCGAGCCGAGGAAGCCGATCACGGTGTGTCCGAACGATTTAGCCATTTGGATAGAACATGAGGATATCAGATACAAAAACTCCTATCGACTTCGCGGGCGACTCAGGCATTCGAAATTCATAAGCCTCCATATCAATGTAACTTGCAGCCATTGGTGTGTTTTCTCCGAGCTCTTGGCACACGCCGTGCTCTGTCTCCTCCCGTCTCCCACACAGGAGCGAACATCATGGCGAACAAGACTCTCTTCCAATCCCTGCGAGGCCGACTGTTGCCGAAGGCGACCGCGACCAACGAGGCCGGCGGCCGCGCTTACCAGCGCACGCCCGAGGAAGTGCTCGCGCAGCTCACCGCGACCGGAACGCTCGACTCGACCTACTACGCGTCGGCCGAGATGCAGCTCGACCAGGTTCTCGCCGCGTGCGAGAGCGTCGACGTCGACTACATCGCGAAGGCGGCGATCTACGCGCGGCAGAAGGCGAAGATGAAGGACATGCCGGCGTTGCTCTGCGCGGTGCTGGCCGTGCGTGACGGCAAGGTGCTCGAGTCGGTCTTCGACCGCTGCATCGACTCGCCGCGCATGCTCCGCACCTTCGTGCAGATCCTCCGCTCGGGCGCCGTCGGTCGGAAGTCGCTCGGCTCGTTGCCGAAGCGTCTCGTCCGCCAGTGGTTCGCGAAGCGTAGCGATCAGCAGCTGTTCGCCGGTTCGGTCGGCAAGAGCCCGTCGCTCGGGGACGTGATCAAGATGGTCCACCCCAAGCCGACGAGCCCGCAGCGCGAAGCGATGCTCGGCTACCTCATCGGCAAGGACGTCGACGAGACGTTGCTCCCGTCCGTGGTGCAACAGCTCCACGCGTTCCGTCGCTTCGAGACCGACCAGGTCCCGGATGTCCCGTTCCAGTTCTTGACCTCCACGAACCGTCTCGGCATCGAGGAGTGGAAGCAGATCGCGTTGCGTGCCCCGTGGCAGATGACGCGCATGAACCTCAACACCTTCCAACGCAACAGCGTGTTCTACGACCACGACGTCGTGGAGGCGGTCGCCGACCGCCTGCGCGATCCGGCCGCGATCGAACACGCGAACGTCTTCCCGTATCAGCTCATGACGACCTTCTACAACATGGACGCCACGATCCCGTCGCGGATCCGTGACGCGGTGCAGGATGCGCTCGAGATCTCGCTCTCGAACGTGCCTCGCATCCCGGGCAAGGTCTACGTGGCGCTCGACGTGTCGGGTTCGATGCACTCGCCGATCACCGGCGTCCGCAAGGGCAGCACGTCCTGGATGACGTGCGTGCACGTTGCGGCGCTGATCGCGGCGGCCATCGTGCGACGCAACCAGCGCGCTACGGTGATCCCGTTCCACGACGAGGTCGTCAAGGCGAAGATCAACTCGCGTGACTCGGTTGCGACGAACGCAGAGCGTCTCGCCGACCTCCCGTCGGGCGGGACGAACTGCAGTGCGCCGCTGGCCTGGCTCAACAAGCGCAAGGCGAACGGCGACGTCGTGATCTACGTCTCAGACAACCAGTCGTGGGTGGACACCAAGGACACCTCGCGTTGGGCGACCGCGACGATGCGTGAGTGGAACGCGTTCAAGGCGCGCAACCCGGACGCTCGGATGGTCTGCATCGACTTGCAGCCCTACACGACCGTTCAGGCGTGCGATCGCGACGACATCCTCAACGTCGGGGGCTTCTCCGACGAGGTCTTCACGGTGATGCGCGACTTCGCGTGTGGGCGCTACGCCGCCCAGCGCTGGGTCGAGCGGATCCGCAAGACCGAGGTCTGATATTGAAACAACCGCGGCGAATGCGGTCGTGACTCCATGAATCTCGAGGTCGCGGGTTCGAACCCCGCCGGTGCCGAACTCTGGCGCCGTAGCTCAGTCCGGTAGAGCACGAGGCAATGTCACCGCCACGCCTTGTCGTCGCACCTTTGGTTTTCTCGGCGAATGCTGAAGCAACTACATGGTTTTCAATCCCCAGGTCGCGGGTTCGAGTCCCGCCGGCTCCATATCCCACTCCGGGGCCGTAGCTCAGTGGTAGAGCAGGAACGTTGCTTCGACTCCTTGTCGCCGTTTTTCGAATTCAACTGACATACACGACCAAACGAACAACCCGGCGAATGCCCGGGGCAACTACATCTTCTGGCACATGTCCGCGCGAGCGGACCGGGTTCGACTCCCGAACGTTGCTCCAAACACTTGTCGCCGACCTTTCTCGAGAACAACACGCTTCGAGGACAACACGATGACGACGACCGACACCAACTACGAGCAATTCGAAACGAACCAGGCTTCGATCAAGGCGTGGATCAAGGGCGTCCCGGCGGACGAGGGTGCGATGAAGCAGCTCCGCAACGTTGCCTCGATGCCGTTCGTCCACAAGTGGGTCGCGGCGATGCCGGACGTGCACTGGGGTATCGGTGCGACGGTGGGATCCGTGATCCCGACGCACAAGGCGATCATCCCGGCGGCCGTCGGGGTGGACATCGGGTGCGGGATGATCGCGCAGCAGACGACGATGCGCGCCGAGCAGCTGCCCGACGACCTGTCGGGGATCCGTTCGGACATCGAGGCTGCGGTGCCACACGGCTTCACGAGTCGAGGGGGTCGCAACGACAAGGGTTCCTGGCAGGATCTGCCGGAGCACGTGGCCAAGCTGTGGAAGGACACGCTCGAGCCTGGCTACCAGAAGGTCATCGCCAAGGCTCCCGGAGTCGATCGCGGTCGCCACGTCGGCCACTTGGGAACGCTCGGAACCGGCAACCACTTCATCGAGCTCTGCCTCGACGAAGCGGGCGCGGTCTGGGTCATGTTGCACAGCGGGTCGCGCGGTGTGGGCAACCGCATCGGGCGTCACTTCATCCAGAAGGCGCAGAAGGACATGCAGCACCACCTTCACAACCTGCCGGACAAGGACTTGGCGTACTTCGAAGAAGGCGCCGAGAACTTCGACGACTACGTCTTCGCCGTGGACTGGGCGCAGCGCTACGCGCGCACCAACCGCGACGTGATGATGGCGTCGGTGATCCGGGCGTTGCGTGCGCGGCACGACCTGCCGGAGTTCGCACTCGCGGAGAGCGCGGTCAACTGCCACCACAACTACGTGCAGAAGGAGTCGCACTACGGTGCGGACGTCTTCGTCACGCGGAAGGGTGCGGTGTCGGCGCGCGAAGGTGAGCTCGGGATCATCCCGGGTTCGATGGGGGCGCGTTCCTACATTGTGCGCGGTAAGGGCAACCCGGAGAGCTTCTGCTCGTGCAGCCACGGCGCGGGGCGCGTGTACTCGCGCACCAAGGCCAAGAAGATGTTCTCGATCGAAGAACACAAGAAGGCGACCGAGGGCGTGGAGTGCCGCAAGGATGCGGGTGTGATCGACGAGACGCCGATGGCGTACAAGGACATCGACAAGGTGATGGAAGCGCAGCGCGATTTGGTGGACGTGGTCCACACGCTGCGACAGGTAGTCTGTGTGAAGGGTTGAGATCGACCGATGGCTGAGATGATCCAAATCGATGGCAGCGCCGGCGAAGGCGGCGGACAGATCCTGCGCACGTCGCTCGGTCTGTCCGCCTGCTCGGGCCGACCGTTCGCGATCGCGGGCATCCGGCAGAAGCGCAAGAAGCCGGGCCTCATGCGCCAGCACCTTACCGCGGTGCTGGCGGCGGCCGAGGTCTGTCAGGCCGACGTCGAGGGTGCGGCGATCGGTTCGCTCGGCCTGACGTTTGCTCCGGGCGCGGTGCGCGCTGGCGACTACCGGTTCGCGGTCGGCACGGCCGGCAGCACGACTCTCGTGCTGCAGACCGTGCTGCCGCCGCTGCTGCAGGCCGACGGTCCGAGCAAGGTCGTGATCGAGGGTGGCACGCACAACCCGTGGTCGCCGCCGTTCGACTTCCTGGCCGGGAGCTTCATGCCGGCTCTCGCGAAGTTCGGTCCGCAGGTGACGGCGCGCTGCACGCGGCCGGGCTTCTACCCGGCGGGCGGTGGCCGCATCGAGGTCGAGATCCAGCCGGGTGGCGCGCTGCGGCCGGTCGAGCTCATGGAGCGCGGCAAGCTGCTCGAGCGTCGCGCGGTCGCGACCGTCGCGCGTTTGCCGGGCACGATCGCCGAGCGCGAGCTCGAGGTCGTCCGCAAGAAGCTCGGCTTCCAACAGGAAGAACTCCGCGTCCACAGCGCGAAGGCGTCCCTCGGCCCGGGCAACGTGCTGTCGATCGAGCACCGCTACGAGAACGTTACCGAGATCCAGACCGGCTTCGGCGAACTCGGCGTCAGCGCCGAGCGCGTCGCGCGCGGCGCGGTCCGCGATGCCAAGAAGTACCTCGAGACCGACGCGCCGGTCGGCGCGCACCTCGCGGACCAGCTGCTGATCCCGATGGCGCTGGCCGGCGGTGGCGCGTTCCGCACGGTCGCACCGACGATGCACACGCGGACCAACTGCGAGGTCGTGGGGCAGTTCTTGCCGGTGTCGTTCGACGTCGTCGAGGACGGCGCCGAGTTCGTGATCCGGGTGGCGGCGCGATGAGAGTCAATCGCCCCTCGTGGACGCTGCGGCGGCCGTGCCCGGTTTGCGATCAGGGGCAGGCGCTGCTGTTGGTCGCATGTCCGGAGTGTGAGGCGTTGGCGCTGGTCTGCCTCGAGGAGGGGGCGGTGTTCGCGGGAGTGACCGACACGGACGCTGCGCCACCGGACGCGACGTGCGGGGAGTGCGGCCGTCACGCGATCGAGGAGTTCGAGGATGCGACGGACGAGCAGATCCAGCGGGCTGGACTGACGGCCGCGGACTACGAGTGACCCGCGGATTCCGGCACGCTCGCACGCAGAATGCTACGATCGGCCCATTGGAGGCTCATCATGCGTTCGCTCCCCGCGCTGGTCTGGATCTCTTCGTTCCTCGTCACCTCGGTCTCGGCACAAGTCGTTGCGCCGATTCTCTCCGGCTCTGCGCAGACCACCGTCACAGCGCAGGGTAGCTGGCGCCGCGGTCTAGCCGTTGCGCCGGACGGCGGGCTCTGGTCGCTCGTGCGCGGCATCGACGCGACGGGTTCCAGCCTCGCGCTGCACGCGTCGTTCGACGGCGGCGCCACGTGGTCGCCGTTCCCGAACGGGGACCTGCCGTCGACCGACGTCGGCGCAGGGGCGATCGCGTTCGGGGTCGAGTGCACGGTGCTGCACTGCTTCTGGCACGCGAAGGACGGCACGCCGCTGCACGACGTGCACTACGCCACGTTCGATACGTCGACGGCGCAGTGGAGCGCGGTGCAGCAGCTGACCAACGCGGTGAACTCCGACGACCAGTATTACGCGCACGACGTGCAGGTCACGCCGCGGGGGACGGTCGTTTGCGTGCTGTCGACGCACCGTACGCCGCAGCCGGCAGGGACGTTCACGAGCGGTTGGTCGACGGGCTTGTTCGTCAAGCCGCGCGGCGGCGCATTCAGCTCGGTGATCCAGGTCAACACCGACTCGTACGGGCAGAGCCCGGATGCGCAGACGATCGGCGAGACCGTGCATCTCGCGTTCCGCACGAACACGGGCCTCTACGGAACGCGCTACCGCGCGTTCGACACGGAGACGATGAGCTTCGTCACGCCGGCGGACGTGCAGGTCGAGCAGGGCACGTCCAACGTGTCGTCGATCGCGGCCGACGACTCCGGCGGTCTCTACGTCGTCTACAACACCGGCGGCTCCTCGCCGGGCAGCGGCGAGATCCGCGTCGCCTACGCGGCACCCGGTGCGCACGGGACCTGGACCCCGCAGACCGTGGCGGCGGATCCCGAACTGCTCAAGGGCAACGTCGCCTACACGCACTACTCGCTCATGGCGCTCGACGGCGGCCTCGTCGCGGCGGTGTACAGCAAAGTCAGCGGCGAACAGCGGCAGACGCTCTACTACCGCATGCTGCTCGACGGCCAGTTCGTGACGCCGGAGCTGGTCCTCGTCGCGTCGACGGACGCGGATCGGTTCGCGGTCGTGTCGGGGCTGCGCAGTCGCAGAACGTTGACCGTCGGGCACGTCGTCGTCGAGAGTCGGGCCGCCATCCATCCCGGACGGCAGGTGGACTTCGTCGCGCTCGCGACCGGCGGGCGGGTCGTGCGCTTCGGGCTCGCGTGCGGTGGTTCGCTGCCGCAGCCGCCGGAGCTCGCGATCCCGGCGGCGCCGTTGCCCGGCACGACGCTGCCGATCGAGCTGCGTGATCTTCCCGCCGCGGCTCCGGCCGCCGTGTTCTTGGACATCGGTTGCGCGACGGTCCCGGTGCCGCTCGATGCGGTCGGCATGCCCGGGTGCGCGCTCTACCAGTCGACGGCGCTCGGCTTCCCGTTGACTGCGGACGGAAACGGCGAGGCCGGCATCGGCCTGCCGATCCCCGCGAACACGACGATCTCGCAGATCACGATGTCGTTCCAGGCGCTCGTGCTCGCGCCCGGCGCGAACCCGCTCGGCGTCGTCTCGACCGGCAACGCGGGGGCGTGGTTCCCGTAGCGACTTCGGCCGGAGTCGTCGATCGGGTAGGGTCCAGACATGCGCGCGATCCTGGTCACAGTGCTCGTGGCCGTGATCGTCGTCACTGCCTGGTGGAGTTGGCCCGAGCCCGCCGGTCTGCCTGGCGAACGCGACGTCGTTCCTGGCCCCGAGGCCGCTGCAACCGCGATCGCGTCGGTACGCGACGAGGATGTCGTGCGCGACGACGTGTCGGTGCCGCGGCATGACGGGACTTCGCACGGTCGCGAATGGACCGTCCGGCTCACCGGGTTCGATCCCTCGGTTCCCTGGCAGGGCCCACTGACGCTGCGTTTCGAGGGCTTCTACAAGGCGCAGTGCGACATCGATGCGAACGGATTCGGACGTTTCGTGCCGCCGCCGGAAGCGCGGCGGCCGGGGATCCAGATGCTGCAGCTCTACGGCACCGACGAAAACTACCGCATCAAGAACCCACACACGCGGACCGCGACGCTGCAGACCTACGGCCACGACGAGTTCGAGGTCGAGGCGGTTGCGTCGATTCGCGGGCGCGTCCTCGAGCCGAGCGGAGACGGGACGTTTGCGCGCGTGCGTGCGTTCGTCTGGGACGGGGATCGCCCGCGCGAGCCGCTGCTGTGCCACACGGAGACGCAGCCGAGTGGAGAATTCACGCTTCGCGTCCTGCCGCGAGTGCCGCTGCTGCTCGTCGCGGAGGCGCTGGAACCCGCGCGGGCACCGCTGGTGCGCAAGCCCGGCCGAGGCACGGTGTTCGTACCGTTCGAGAGCGAGAGTTTCGATCCGTGGTGGGAGCCGAGTGAGCGACGGACCCCGCGGCCCGACCTCGTGCCGGCGGTCGTACGCGTCGAGGGTGTGTTTCGCGCCCCCCGAGACGTCGGGGACCTGAAGCTCGCGGAAACCGCGCTCCTGTCCGGCCGCGTGGAGTTCCGCGATGGCGAGCCGGTGCGCGGTGCCGAGGTGCTCGCGAACCCGGAGCGATCGGCCTTGCGGATCGGTGCGCTGCAATGGGTGCCGGGCTTCGGATTGGCGCGCGGCGCGCGCGGCTGGGCCGATGACGACGGCGCGTTCCACATGCGACTCGCGGCGGGTCTCGAGTTTCGCGTGTCTGTCGGATCGTCGTCGCCACGGTTCCGCCAGACTGCCGATTCACCGACCGTCACGGTCACGGCTCCCGGGCTCGCGCGGCTGGTGATGTCGGGCGAGCGGCGCTTCTTGCGCGTGCTCGACGCCGGCCGGCCCGTGGAGGACGCGCAAGTCGCGATCGACGGATGGGTCGGCACCACGGATTCCGCGGGTCGTTTCCCGATCATCGCGGGAGACGCGCCGGTGCCGGTGAGCGCGCGGTCGGGTGAGAAGGCGGCGCCGACCCGCATGGTCAGTCGAGCCGATCGTGACCCGATCGATCTCGAGCTGCAGCCCACGCCCATGGCCACGGTGCGGCTGTTGTTGCGTGGTGTGGATGATCTGCGGCAAGCCGCGTTCCAGTGGCGGCCTTCGGATGGCGGGGTGCGGATCTTCCACGTCGAATCGCGCGCATCCGCGGATGCCCCGTTCGTCATGCGCGTGCCGACGGGGCACTACCGGTTCGAGATCCTGCAGGAGACGGACGAGTTTGCCGGCGACATCGCGTTGGAGATGGACGTCGACGTCCCTCCGGAAGGGGTCACTCTGGTCCGAGACGTCGTGTTCGGTGGCCGGATCGAACTCGATGTCGTCGATGCGCGTGGCGTCCGCTCCGGCGGCCGCTTCACGCTGACGACGCGCGACGGTCTCGATGTGACTCCGTCTGCGTGGGCGCACGACGTCGAGGGGCATTCGCGGACGACTTCCGTCGGCGTGTTGCATCCCGGAGGCCGAAGTCGACTGAGTGGGCTCTTCGACCCTGGCAGCTACACCCTGCGAGTGTTCGCGCCGGGCCACGCTCCGGTGGCGCGCTACGTCGTGGTCTCCCCTCGCAGGCGGACGCGCGTCGAGATTCGGCTGCCGTGACGGTCGCGCCTACTGCCCGACTTCCACGAAGAGCCCGTCGCTGAGTCGAATCGCCAGCGGGGCGATGCCCGGATCGAGCGTCAGCCACTGCAGTTCGATCGCGAGACCGAGCTGCGTCGGGTCGTTCGACACTGCGAGGTCGCACGACGCCCAGCCCTCACCGTCCAACGGCGTCGGTACGGACATGAACGGACTCATGTACATCGTGCACTCTGGGTGGCCGAGCGGCGCGAGCGAGAGGTTGCCGGGCACGCCGGCGAAGAGGAAGGCGTTCCCGTTGTCGATGCCACCGTTCAAGCTCACGCGAAACGCGTCGCCGAGCTGGGCGAGTCCTCGCACTCCCATCGTCGGGAGTCGACCGTTGCTGCCGACGCAGCCGTTGCCGTGCGGGCGAAGGCGACCGGGGGATCCCGTGGCGCCAACGTCGAAGACGTACGCGATCGAGGCGTGCGTGCCGGCCGCGACGTCGTCGAAGCCGTCGTTGTCGACGTCGAAACCGACCCGGCCCGAGGCGTAGCCCAGGTCGCCGCCGGGGACGGTTCCGTGGATCGTGTGCAGGAGGCTGCCGTCGATCCCCGAGTAGACGCGGATCGAGCCGCCTTCGGTCACGAGCGTGCTCTCGAACGTCGCGGAGATCGCAAGGTCCGCGTGGCCGTCGCCGTTCACGTCACCGCAGGCGCGGGCTCTGCCGAACCCGTCGTATTGGCCGACCTCGGGGTGCGCGGTGCTCGGGTACTGGCGCAGAACCGATCCGTCGAGCCCGGACAGCACGCACGCGCCGCCGTGACTCCCGAACTCGTACGTCTTCGAGATCGCGATGTCGTCGTAGCCGTCGCGGTTGATGTCGCCCGCGGCGGCCACGCCGAAGTTGGTGAAGTAGGGGCCGGCGAGGTCGAAGCTCGAGCGGTGCACGGCCCAGAGTTGCGAGCCGTCGCGGCCGGAGTAGGCGATCGCTTCTCCGGTCGAGGCGTACGCGCAGCTCGCGAAGTCGTCGTAGCCGTCGCCGTTCGCATCGCCGATCGTGTGACACGGCAGCCCCGGTGTGTCGATGCTCAACAACACGCTCGCGTCGACGCCGGAGAACACCGTCGACAGATGGCTCGTGTCGTCCCAGGCGCTGACGACGAAGTCGTCGAACCCGTCCGCGTTGACGTCCCCGGCCGCCGAGGCGGCCTGGCCGAAGTGCCAACCCAGCGCGGGCTCGCCGTCGACTTGGAAGAGCAGCGAACCGTCGCCGCCGGAGTAGACCCACGCGGCACCGGCTCCGCCGCCGGGCGTGATGCTGCCGGTGATGAGGTCGGAGAGTCCGTCGCCGTTCACGTCTCCGGCATACGTGGCGAAGCCGACCCCGGTGATGTCACGAATCACGCTGCCGTCGGCCCCAGAGTGGATCCGCACGGAGCCTTCGGGGTAGTCAATCGTGTCTCGCGTGACCGCGAAGTCGGCGTGTCCGTCGCCGTTCATGTCGACGAGCGGCACGGTGAACGTCCGGCCGGGCGCGGCGCCGGGCAAGAGGTGCAGCGTGGACTGCGCGGCCGAGGACGCCGCGAGGACCGTGGTGGCCAGCACCAGCGTCTTGACGGATTGCTGCAAGTGGGTTCGTTGCATGTTCGAGTTCCTTTTCCCGTTTCCAACACCGCGCGGTCACGCGGCGGATTGCGAACGCGTGTGAGGATATCGATTCGCGGCGTTCCCGACGAGGGGCGGGCGTGTCCTCTTCCCGGTCTCGGGTTGCTACCATGGCGCGATGAGCCCCCGCTCCGCTCTTCTCGTCGCTCTCGCGGTCGGAATCCCCGGCACCGCATTCGCCCAGCAGTTCGATCTCGCCGATGCGATCGGCCGGCGTAACGGCGAGCCGCCCGGTCAGGGTGTGCCGTTTCACTACCCGATCCAAGGCGGGCCGCAGGGGGCGTTCGTCGAGGAGTTCTTCGCGAACGGCGGCGCGTCGCCGTGCCCGTTCGTGCACGGCGTCTTCGTGCCGGGCGCGACGGCCTCGGGTTCGACGCAGGTCGCGCTGGACGGAGTCGGCGCGCCGATTGCCGTGACGATCCCCGGCATCGGTACGATCACGTCGCCGGGCACCGGCAACGACGGCAGCCCGTCGAACGACGGCGCGTTGCAGATCAACGACCCGTCGAACCTGAACGGCAATCCGGACTACACCGGCTCCACGTTCCACTCGGTCCTCGCGACGCACGCGTGCCTCGGTGTCGCGTTCGACCTTTCACAGATCCGTGCCGACATGAACTGGCCGGGACCGCTGGAGTTCACGGCTCTGGCCGGCGGGTCGTGTGCGAACGTCAGCCATGCGGTCGTCGTCGTCGATGCGAGTGACCAAGCGACCGTGCAATTCAGCTCGCTCGCGCTCGGCGGGAACAACTTCGTGCCCGTCACTGTTTCGATCGACTCGTTCGACAAGTACCTCTGCCTGATCGGCGGCGACAACCTCGAGAACACGATCAACTGCAAGCACGCGTACTGGGGTGACCCACGGCTGATGCCCCCGTGCACGACGGGTTCGGTCGTTCGCTACGGCGACGGCTGCCCGACGTCCGACGGGTCGACTCCGCGGATCGAGGGGATCGGCCCACCCTGCATCGGATTGGAGTTCACCTTCGGGTGCACGGGACAGCCGGGGACGAACTACTGGCTCGGGATCGGTCTCTCGAACACCTCGGTGAGCGGGGCGCCGCTGCCGTTGGATCTCGGCATCATCGGAACGGCGACGGGCTGCGAGCTCTGGATGAGCCTCGATCTCGTGTTCGGGTCGGGACCTTCGGTCGGTTCGTTCGCGATGAACACCCCGGTGCCTCCGCTGGCTCTGCCGATGGGGCCGGGGACGATCGGATTGCCGCTCTACTTCCAGGCCATCGTGGTCGACCCCGCGCTCGCGACGCCGTTGCCGATCGCGATGAGCGACGCGTTGGCGGTGACGCTGGGGACGTAGGCCGCCAACAGGTCGCTGAGCCGGACGACGTCGCTACCGCGTGACGCGTCCCAGGTGCGCCGGATCGTCCAGCAGCTCCGCCAACTCCGGGTCCGCGATCGGCCGCGTCGTCGCGGCCGGGATGTAGAGCGAGAACCCGGCGTGGAACGTCTCCGCGTGATCCGGCAGCGCGCCGATCGCGACGTCGTGCACGACCGAATCCATCAGTGGGTGCGGTGAGCTGTAGACCGCGTGCGCGACGTGCTCGGCCGGGTAGATGCCGAGCAGGTAGTCGCGCAGTCGATGGAAGCGTTCGGGTCGGCTCACGCGCTGCGTGTGCAGGCTCGACTCCAGGTTCCCGATCTGCCAGAGCAGCGCGGGGACGTCGGGTTGCAGCGGTCGGCGGCGGAGTAACAGCTCCGTGGCTTCGTACATCTGCAGACCCGCGATGCTCGGGTCGATGCCGAGGTCGGCGAAGATCGTGTCCGTCGCGGACACGCCCGGCTGAATCTCGACGGATAGGTCGAGCGCACGCGCGAGGTCGCGGATCAAGAACGGGGGATACGAGAACACGAGCGGGTGCCCGTGCATCGCAAACGTGACCGGCGGATGCGTGAGGGCGGCATCGATCACGCGTGCGGCCATGTGTCGGTAGGCACCGACGCGTCGTTCGCGTTCTTCGTAGCTCGTGGCGACGAGATCGGTGACGCGAGGACAGAGCGTGGCGAGATACTCACGCGTGCCGGCACTCGTGTCGACGAAGAGCACTTCGTGGGAGTGACGGATCGCGCGCTCGGCTTCGCGCGTGATCTGATCGACGCTGCGAATGCCGAGGCCGACGATCCAGATGTCCGGGCGGGTCACGACGGGCCTCCGATTGCGTCGATGAGTCGAAGAATCGCCTCGTAGCGGTCCTCCGGGGAGGCCTCGCGAACGGCGTCCGCGGCTCGTTTCGTCTCCGCGCTGGTGGGGTCGTGGCCCCAGGGCGTCGGCGCAGGCGCGGTCGTCTCCGAGGTTTCGCCATCGAGTGTGAACGTCGAGCCGAACGTGACGTGAAGGCCCTCGTCGGTCGCGGTCGTGTGCGGTTCGAGTGCGATGCGGTAGAGGATCGCTGCGCCGGCCGCGCCGGATGGGACCGCTGGCGGTTGATCGCGGGAAGGCAAGAGTGACACGTGCCACTGAATGCGCGCGTCCTCCCCTTCGCCCGTGGCGATCGGCACGACCTGGAGCCAGAGCTCGATCCCGGGCAGCTTGGGAGTCGGCCGGGAGGCGGGCGGCGTGGGCGGCGCCTCGGTGGGGATCGACGTGTCCTCGGGGCCGACAGCCCGGCCGATCAAGCCGAGCACGCGCTCGTCACGCGCCCGCAGCGCGTCCCGCGTTTCGTCGTCGAGCTCGAATCGCGCCAGCACGCCATCGAGATCGCCGTCGAACTCCGCGCGGAAGCCCTCGTCGACGAGGTAGCGGACCAGAATGTCGCTCACGTCGCTCATGACCGAAAGTGTAGACGGGCTTCCCGAGAAACTCCCGTGCTGCGCGTGCGCATGCGCACGCGCCTGCGCGATGGTGACCCGTGGTCCGCCCGCGTCCGTTCCCGTTCCCGGCCCACGAATGTGACGCGACCACCATTTTCTGTGAACCCACCGCAACCCGTACCCGTTGCCGCTCCGATCCCAGGTCCGGAACCGCTCGAGCGCTCATGCGATCCAAGCCTCTCCTGCTGTTGGGCACGGCCCTTCTCTCCGTCCTCGCTTCGTTTTCGGTCACGGCGCAACAGCCGCCTGGCATGCTCGCGACGGCGGACTACCTGTTCGTCGTCCGCGGCGAATGGCTGTTCCAGTTCGACGTGCACTCGCTCGAGTTGCGCAACAAGGTGCGACTCGACGGGGGCGCCGCGGCGGAGCTGGAGCCGGTGTTCGAGATCGTCGAGGAGCCGGAGGCGCTGGAAGTCGCGGGGGCGCCGAACGGGATGGCGGGAGATGCGATCGACGAACCGCAGACACCACGGAGCAGAGCGGACATCGCCCAGGCCCTGGAGGCCGGCCTCTTCTGGCTCGCGACGCATCAAGACGAATCGGGCAAGTGGGACGCCGATGAGTTCATGAAGCACGACACCAAGGGCGCGCCATGCGATGGGGCCGGCAACCCGACACATGATGTCGGCGCGACCGGACTCGCGATGCTCGCCATGCTCGGCGGTGGCAGCACGCTGCGCTCGGGTCCGCACCGCGACAACCTCAAGCGTGCGGCCACGTGGCTGCGGCAACAGCAGGGTGACAACGGCTTGTTCGGCACGAATTCGTCGAACGACTTCATCTATGGGCACGCGATCGCGACCTACGCGATGTGTGAGGCGTACGGCCTCTCCAAGATGAAAGTCCTGAAGCAGGCGGCGCAGAAGGGGCTGAACTACCTCGAGATGCACCGCAACCCGTACTCCGTGTGGCGTTACCAACCACGCGATGGCGACAACGACACGTCGGTGACCGCGTGGTGCTTGATGGCTCTGAAGTCCGGGAAGGACTTCGGTCTCGAGGTCAACCCGAACGCGTTGAAGCTCGGGTTGGCCTATCTCGACGAGGTCACCGAGCCGGACGGTCGGTGCGGCTACACGAGGCGAGGTGAGCGGAGTTCGCGGAACACCGGCGAGCACGCGAAGCGGTTCCCGGCGGATCGGACCGAAGCCCTGACGGCCGCAGGCCTGTTGTGTCGCTTCTTCCTCGGGCAGAACCCGAGAGAGCACAAGATCATGGTCGCAGCGGCCAACCGACTGCTGAAGCAGCCGCCGAAGTGGGATCCGGACGCTGGCACGATCGATCAGTACTACTGGTACTTCGGCACCTACGCGATGTATCAGGTCGGCGGCAAGCACTGGCGCGCCTGGTCGAAGCGCATGGAGCCGGCCGTCGTCGGCAGCCAGCTGACCGCTGGCAACGCTGCGGGGTCCTGGGATCCGGTCGGCGTGTGGGGCGAGTCCGGTGGGCGCGTGTATTCGACGGCGCTGATGACGCTGTCGCTCGAGGCGTACTACCGCTACGCGCGCATCGTGCGCTAGTGCTAGTGCCCCGCGTCCGAAGTCCGCATCAGAAGTAACCGGCCATTCGACCCGCTCGCTGCGTTGCTGCTCCTCAACTTGTCCACTGACAAGCCGTGTCG
>JANQJF010000078.1 GCA_028281765.1 Planctomycetota bacterium
GCTGCGACGACATGGCTTGTCAGTGGACAAGTTGAGGAGCAGCAACGCAGCGGGCGGACCGTAGGGGCAGCGACATATGTGGCGAACATCGGCGACGCCGCACTCAGGGGAAGATCACGGCGGTCCCGTTGCTGAGGGAGAAGTCGCCGTCGAAGAGCACGGTCTGGACGACGGCGGTCAGTCCGGGCGGCAGCCCGACCGTCTGCAGCTGCAGGGAGTCGACGCGCTGGATGAGCGACCCGACGTGGAGCGCGATGTGCGCATCCGCGTTCACCCACAGGTCGCCCCACGGCAGCGGCAGGACGCTGGATTGGAAGCTCAGCAGCGTGACGAAGAGTTGGCCGACGCTCGCTTGGAGGCTGAGGTCGAGGGTTGTCGCGCCGCTGTTGACGAAGAGCGTCGGGAGCTCTCCTTGAATTACCGTCAGGGAAGTGCCGACCGGCGGGAAGCCCGCCCCGGGTGTCAGCGTCGTGGTCGGGTCGAGGAACACCGTGCCCGACCCGGCCGTGTCGATCGCCGAGATCATGGCGTTCGGATCGTTGACGGTGACCGCCGATCGGGAGATTCGCGCGGTGCCGCCATTCACGAGGAGCGGCGCGCTCAGGGTGAACAGGCCGAATCCGCTCGTGATCGTGCAGCTGTCGATCGTCACGTCCGAGTCGTTGAGCGCGAACGCGCTGCCGAGGTCGCCTTCCAAGACCGACGAGGACACGGTGCCGCGAGAGTTGTTGAACGAGAGCACGCCATTGTCGCGGATGAACACTCCCTGGACGTGGACCTGAGCACAGTCCTCGAACTGGAGTGACATCGCTTCCGGAACGCCGAGTTGGCCGAGCAGCCCGGAGGCGTTGTGCACGGCGACCGTGCCGTCGCAGCGATCGGCGCGCAGCTCGGGGATCGCGAACAGTCCGCCCAGGTCGACGTTGCGAATCGTGAACGACTCTTGCGGCCCGAGGTCGTGGACGAGGATCCCCGGAGTCGGGGCGAGACCGCCGTTGAGTTCGAGGGTGACTTGGCCAGTGCCGATGATCGAGACACCGATCGCGACGTCGATGACGCCTTCGACGTAGGACCCCGAGCGCATGACGATCGTGTCCCCCGAACTCGCCGCGGCGATCGCGGCCGTCAGCGACGTGAAGTCATGATCCGGACCCGCAGCTCGGTCGACGATCCAGGTCTGCTGGGCGGTGAGCGGCGCGACAAACGCGAGGATCGCGGCGAGAGCGCGAGTGGAGCGGTGTGCCATGGTCGTTTCCCGGCAATCCGTGTGCCGTCGCGACGAGATCGTCGCAAGTCCTTTGGATCGCGGTGTCGACCGTAGCGCTGCGGCGGGATCCCGACGGCGATCGGCGTGATTCCGACTCTGCCAGTGCTCCGCGCCCGAATTCCGCATCAGAAGTAACCGGCCATTCGACCCGCTCGCTGCGTTGCTGCTCCTCAACTTGTCCACCGACAAGCCGTGTCGTCGCAGCGCCTTGCGCGCGAATCGACTGCCACGACTACTTCTACTACGGATCTCAGACGAGGAGCACTAGCTCGATTCCGCGGGCGGCTCGGGATTGAGTTCGGCGCCACAGTGTTGGCAGTGCACAGCCTTCGGCGCGTGCCCTTCCTTGAGGCACTCGGGGCACACCTGCGTCGATACGTCGGCCTGCGGTTGAGTGATGAGCTCGGATGCGAAGATCCCGGTCGGCACGGCGAAGATGCCGTAGCCGATGATCATCAGGACCGCGGCGAGGCCACGCCCGAGCGGCGACTCGGGCGCGATGTCACCGTAGCCGACCGTGGTCACGGTGACGATCGCCCAGTACACGGACGCCGGGATGCTGCTGAACTGGTCGTTCTCCAGACCCTCGACCCAGTACATCAACGCGCCGACCACGATGACCAGGGAACCGACGCCGACCAAGAACACGATGATCTTGCGCGCGCTGCCGCGCAGGGCCGCGCCGAGGATGTGTGCTTCGCCGAGGAACTGCGCCAGCTTGAGCACGCGGAAGACCCGGACGATCCGCATGATGCGCACGACGGAAAGCGACTGGATCGTGGGCAACAGCAGGCTCAGGTACGTCGGCAAGACTGCGAGCAGATCGACGATGCCGAAGAAGCTCTTCGCGTACCGCATCGGCCGACGCACGCAGTAGAGGCGCAGCAAGTACTCCAGGGTGAAAATCGCGGTGAGCGACCATTCGACGCAGCGCAGCTCGAAGCCGTACTGCTGTTCGATCTCCTCGACGCTCTCGAGCATCAGCGCGACGACGCTGGTGAGGATGAGCAACAGCAGCGCGACGTCGAACACCTTGCCGGCGGTCGTGTCCGCTTCGAAGATCGTTTCGTACAGGCGTTGGTGTTTGCGCGGCTGCATGGGTCGTACGGAACGCAGCAAGACGGCTGCCAGGCCGGGATTCCCCGACCCCGACACGGTATTGCGCTTGTCCGTCGTTATCGAGGGCTACAATCCCGGCGCTTTGTTGCTCCGCTCGCTGATCTCGTTGTTCGGTCTGGCCGTGTCCCTTCCGGCGCAGGGGACCACCGTGGACTTCAACCGCGAGGTGCGTCCGATCCTCGCCGGCCACTGCTTCACGTGTCACGGACCGGACGCCGCGCAGCGCGAGGGTGGTGCGTCAGGGTCGGGCGGCCTTCGTCTGGACACGGCGGACGGCGCGCAAGCGGCGCTCGAAGACGGACGCTTCGCGATCGTGCCGGGGCACGCGAATCGAAGCGAACTGGTGCGCCGAGTGCGTTCGTCCGGTCGCGACCGAATGCCGCCGGCCGAGCAAGGGCCGGGTCTGTCCGAGACCGAGATCCGAGTGCTCGAGCGATGGATCGAGGGCGGCGCGGACTACGCCCCGCACTGGTCGTTCGTCGCGCCGCGGAAGTCCGCGGTACCGGAAGTCGCGCGTATGGACTGGGTGCGTGACGACCTCGATCGCTTCGTTCTTGCCGGACTCGAAGAGCGCGGTCTGACCCCGCAACGCGTCGCGAGTCGCGATGCGTTGCTGCGACGGGTCACGCTCGACCTCACCGGGCTCCCGCCGACGCTCGCGGAAGTCGACGCGTTCCAAAACGACGAAAGCGCGGACGCCTACGACCGCGTTGTCGAACGACTGCTGGCGTCTCCGGCGTTCGGCGAGCACATGGCCCGGCACTGGCTCGACATCGCGCGGTACGCCGATACCGCTGGGTACGCGGACGACCCGCGGCGCACGATCTGGGCGTACCGCGATTGGGTCATCCGCGCGTTTCAGGAGAACAAGCCGTTCGACGAGTTCACGATCGAACAGCTCGCTGGCGACCTGTTGCCGGACCCGCGCGACGACCAGCTCGTCGCGACCGCGTTCCATCGCAACACGATGACGAACAACGAGGGCGGCACTGACGACGAAGAGTTCCGCAGCGTCGCGGTCGTCGATCGGGTCAACACGACGATGGCGGCATGGACCGGGATGACGCTCGCGTGTGCGCAGTGTCACGACCACAAGTACGACCCGTTCAGCCAGCGGGAGTATTTCGAGCTGTTCGCGCTGTTCAACACGACGCAGGACAGCGACAAGCGTGACGAGCGGCCGACGCTCGAGCTGTTCACCGAAGCGCAGCGGGCGGACGCCGCACGCTGGCGTTCCGAACTCGCGGACGCGCGGACGATGTTGAAGGCGGACACGCCTCAGTACGCCGCGGAGCGCGCGAAGTGGGACCGGGGCTTCCCGCGGAGCCCGAGATGGCAGCCGCTGGAGAGTGCCGGGCCGGGCGTCACCGCGCTGCGGATCACCGGCGCGGTCGAGCCGCCCCGGTTGACCTGGCGGCCGGCCGATGTCGAAGCCGTGCCGGCGCGCTTCGTCCGTGTGTCGATGCCGGGCAAGTCGCACTTCTTGTCGCTCGCCGAGGTCGAGGTGTTCGAGGGCGGTGAGAACGTCGCACTCGAAGGCGTCGCGAAGCAGATCAGCACGGACTACCGCGGACCGGCGCGACTCGCGATCGACGGCAACACCGACGGGCACTACCAGCGGGCGAAGTCCACGACGCACACGGCGCGCGGCGACGACCCCTGGTGGGAAGTCGACCTGCAGCAGACGCGGGCGATCGACCGCGTGCGCGTGTGGAATCGGACCGACAACGACGGCGTGAAGCGCCGCTTGCGCCGGTTCCGCGTCGAGCTGCTCGACGAGGCGCGCACCGTCGTGTTTGGCGAGCACTTCGAGGGCGTGCCCGATCCGGACGTCGAGCTGAGTCCCGGCGGCGCGCGGGGCGTGCAGGTGGTGAGTTCGTGGCGCGAAGGCCCCGGCAAGGAGGCGGCGCTGATCTGCATCCTCGACGCTGCGCTCGACCTCGACGGCGCGCATCTCGAGATCGGTGGTCTGCCGCGTGGGGCGCGCGTCGAGGCGTCGGCGGATCCTGCGTTCGAAGGGTATCGAGACGTGCCCGGCGACGTGCTCGCCGCTCTCGCGAAGCCGCTTGCGTCGCACGTCCCCGGCACGTCCCGCGCCGACGTCGACCTCCGACGGATCGACGGTTACTTCCGCAGCATCTCCGAGGTGCTTGCGCCAACCCGCGCGCACGTCGCGACGCTCGAGAAGTCACTGAAGGAGCAGCGTCCGCACACGACGGTGCCGATCCTGCGCGAGCAGCCGGAGGGCAAGCGTCGGGCTACCCACGTACATGTGCGTGGCAACTTCATGCAGGAGGGGGAGCGCGTTGGTCCTGGAGTGCCTGCCGCACTGCGCGGTGCGGCGGCGAATCCTGCGACCCGCCTCGAGCTGGCACGGTGGCTCGTGAGCGCCGAACATCCGCTGACGTCGCGCGTCATCGTCAACCGCTTTTGGGAGCTGTTGTTCGGCCGAGGCCTCGTCTCGACGAGCGATGATTTCGGTACGCGCGGAGAACTACCGTCGCATCCCGAACTGCTCGACACCCTCGCGGTCGACTTCGTCGAGTCGGGGTGGGACGTCAAGCGCTTGCTGTCCCGCATCGTTCGTTCGGCGACCTACATGCAGGACTCGCGCTGCGCGCCGGAGCTGCGCGAGATCGACCCGCACAACCAGTGGCTCGCACGCGGTCCGCGCACGCGACTCACCGCAGAGATGATCCGCGATCAGGCGCTCGCGATCGGTGGCCTGCTGAGTCAAAAGATGTTCGGGCCGCCGGTGCGGCCGCCGCGTCCGAGTCTCGGTCTGCGCGCGGCGTTCGGCGGCTCGACGGACTGGCGCGACAGCACGGGGGAGGATCGCTTCCGCCGCGCGCTCTACACGCTGTGGCAGCGGTCGGTGCCGTACCCGTCGCTCGCGGAGTTCGACGCGCCGAACCGCGACGTGTGCAGCGTGCGTCGGATCCCGACGAACACGCCGCTGCAGGCGCTGGTGACGCTCAACGACCCCGTCTACGTCGAGGCTGCGCAGGGGCTCGCCCGTCGCATGCACGGGATCGGCGAGGATCCCGGAGATCGCGTCGCGCACGGTTTCCGTCTGTGTCTCGGGCGCGCGCCGAACGCCGCACAGCGGCAGCGGCTCGTCGAGCTCTTCGAGAGCGCTCGCGAGCGGTACGCCGCGGACGCGGCAGCCGCGCTCGCGCTGGCTACGGAGCCGATTGGCCCGCTCCACGATGGTGCCGACGCTGCCGATCTCGCGGCGCTGACCGTCGTTGCCAACGTGCTGCTCAACCTCGACGAGGTCTTGATCAAGCGATGAACGAATCCTTGTCCCAGTCTCTGCGGGCCCCGTACCTACGTGCGCTGCGCGAGCAAACGCGCCGAGAGTTCCTGCGCGGCAGCGCGCTCGGCCTCGGCGGCATCGCGTTGTCGAACCTCCTAGGCGAGTCGAGCGACGACCCGCTCGCGATGCGCGCGCCGCACTTCGCGCCGCGGGCGAAGCGCGTGATCTACCTGCACATGGCGGGCTCGCCGCCGATCCTCGATCTGCTCGACTACAAGCCGGAGCTCGTGAAGCGCACGGGTGAGCCGTGCCCTGCGTCTGCGCTCGAGGGGCGCCGGTTCGCGTTCACGTCGGGCACGCCGCTCCTGCTCGGTACGCCCCGCGAGTTTCGCCAGCACGGCCAGAGCGGCGCGTGGTTCTCGGATGCGCTGCCGCGGCTGGCGACGCTCGCCGACGAGCTGACGATCATCAACTCGATGACGACCGACGAGTTCAACCACGCGCCGGCGCAGCTGCTGCTCTACACGGGCTCGCCGCGGCAGGGTCGTCCCGCGATGGGGTCGTGGGTGACCTACGGCTTGGGCACGGAGAATCGCGACCTGCCGGGTTACATCGTGCTGATCTCGAGCGGCACGCGGCCGAGCGCCGGCAAGAGCGCATGGGGCAGCGGGTTCTTGCCGTCGGTCTACCAGGGCGTGCAGTGTCGCTCGAAGGGTGACCCGGTGCTCTACGTCTCCAACCCGAAGGGCATGGACGCGGCGATGCGGCGCACGAGTCTCGACGCGCTGCGTGACCTCAACGACATGCAGCTCCAGGAGCACGGGGATCCGGAGACCGCGACGCGCATCGCGCAGTTCGAACTCGCGTATCGCATGCAGACCTCGGTACCCGACGTCATGGACATTCGCGCGGAGCCGCAGCACGTGCTCGATGCGTACGGCGCCGAGCCCGGCGTCGAGAGCCTCGCGAACAACTGCCTGCTTGCGCGTCGGCTCGTCGAGAAGGGCGTGCGTTTCGTCCAGCTGTTCGACTGGGGTTGGGACTTCCACGGCGTCAACCAGTCGGAGGACATCCGCGGCGGGCTGACGAAGAAGGCCGGCGGCATGGACCGCGCGGTCTCGGCATTGATCAGCGATCTCAAGGCGCGGGGCCTCCTCGACGACACGCTCGTGATCTGGGGCGGGGAGTTCGGCCGCACGCCGTTCCGCGAGGGGCGCACGTCGAAGAGCGGCATCCTCGGTCGCGACCACTACCCCGATTGCTTCACGATGTTCCTCGCTGGCGGCGGCACGAAACCCGGCACGGTGTACGGCAAGACCGACGAGCTCGGCTTCAACGTCGCGGAGAATCCGGTCCACGTGCACGACCTCCAGGCGACCGTCCTGCATCTACTCGGATTCGATCACGAACGCCTGACCTACCGGGCGCAGGGCCGCGACTTCCGCCTGACCGACGTGCACGGTCACGTGGTACACGACATACTGGCGTGATGCAGAACCTCGGGGCGTGTGTGCTCCTGCTGCTCGCGGCCGGAACGGCGGGCGCACAGGTGCACTACTACAAGGATGGTCGGCCGTGGAAGCAGCGCGCCGATCGCGGGCCCGACGCGGTCGTCGACGGCTGGTACTACAACCTCGGCATCACCGGAATCCGCGTCGAGCTCGTCGAGGAGGCGCCGAAGTACCTCGTCGTTCGCCACGTGTTCGACGGTTCGCCGGCCGACGGCAAGGTCGTCGTGGGAGACTGGCTGATCGGAGTGGCGGGCGTGCGCTTCCAGACCGAACACACGAACGGCTACGGGATGGACAAGTTCGGTCCCTACGGACCGATCCTCGAGTTTGCGAACGCGCTCGAGAGAAGCCAGCGCAAGGGCTCGAAGGGGCTGCTCGAGATCGAGTTGTTGCGTGACGAGAAGCCTCGTTCGGTCCAGCTCGATGTTGGGACGAAGTACGGCGCGTTCTCGAAGGACTTCCCCCGTCGCTGCGACAAGTGTGAGCTGATCATCGAAGAGCTGTGCGACTACTTGGTCGAGCACCAGCGTGACGATGGCTCCTGGGGGAGTCCCCCGCAGGATACGTTCGCGCCGCTCGCGCTCATGTCGAACGACGTCGGTCAGTATCGCGACGCGATCGAGAAGAACGTCCGCTTCCACGCGAAGACGACGAAGGCCAAGGACAGCTCGTGGCTGATCAATTGGCGCTACATGGCGGCAGCGATCGTGCTCAGCGAGTACTACCTCGCGACCGGCGAAGACTGGGTCGTGCCCGAGCTCGACGAGATCTACCGCTTCCTGAAGTCGACGCAGTACACCGACATGTCGCAGATCGACCCGAAGTCGAAGCGCGAGCGACCCCAGGACATGCCGAAGAACGCGACGCGGGCGCACGGCGGGTGGGGGCACAACCCCGGCTTCGAAGGCTACGGCCCGATCGCGATGCTGACCGGGCAAGGCGCGCTCGCGTTCGCTCTGATGCAGCGATGTGGGATCGACGTGAGCAAGAAGCGGCACGAGTACGCCTATGACTTCCTCGCGCGTGGCACCGGCAAGAACGGTTACCTCTGGTATGCCGACGAGGTCGCGGGGCACGACAACTGGGCCGACATGGGACGCACGGGGGCGAGCGGCATCGCGCACGCGCTGAGTCCGTATCCGCCGTCGCGGTATCGCAAGCGTGCCGAGCTGCACGCCAAGGTCATCGGGGACAATCCGGACAGCTTCCCGGACACGCACGGGTCGCCGATCATGGGTATGGGCTACGCGGCGATGGCGGCCTGGGTCGAGCCGAAGACGAGCTTCCGGAAGCTGATGGACGCGAACAAGTGGTGGTTCGTGCTCGCGCAGTGCGGCGATGGCACCTTCTACTACCAGCCCAATCGCGACAACGCGGGCTACGGCGCGGACTCGCGCGTCGCGGCGAGCGCCGTGACGGCGTTCATTCTGTCGATTCCGAAGGGAATGCTGCACGTCACGGGCAAGCCGTTCCGGTAGCGTGATTCTGTGACGGGTCCGGAATCCAGCCGTCTCGTCCCCGGCTCGATCGTCGCGGAGCGATACCGAATCGTCGCGCTGCTCGGCAGCGGCGGTATGGGGGACGTGTATCGCGCCCAGGACCTGAAGCTCGAGCAAGACGTCGCCTTGAAGTTCTTGCCGGAGCGGTTCGGCCAGAGTGACCTTCACCTCGATCGCTTCGTCGAAGAGGTGCGGATGGCGCGCCAGGTCTCGCACCCCAACGTCTGCCGCGTGCACGACATCGGCGAGGTCGATGGCAGGCAGTACATCTCGATGGAGTACGTCGACGGGGAGGACCTCGCGTCGCTGCTTCGGCGCGTCGGCCGCTTGCCGCAGGACCGCGCGATCGAGATCGCCCGGCAGATCTGTGCGGGCGTCGGGGCCGCCCACGACCAGGGCATGCTCCATCGCGATCTCAAGCCGGCGAACGTCATGATCGACGGGGACGGCGACGCGAAGATCGCGGACTTCGGCCTGGCGGCGATCGCGAGCTCTCTCTCGCGCGAGGACGTGCTCGTCGGCACTCCGAAGTACATGGCCCCCGAGCAGCTGCGCGGCGAGAGCGTGGATCGCGCGAGCGACATCTTCGCGTTCGGCCTCGTGCTGCACGAGATGATCACGGGGCAGCCGGTCTACGACGAGAAGTCCGTGCAGGATCTGCGCGACGCGCACGAGCGTACGGACCCCAACCCCAGCACCTACTTGCCGACCATCGAGCCCACGCTCGAGGCAGTGATCCAGCGCTGCCTCGCCAGGGATCCCGCGCAGCGTCCCAAGTCGATGCAGGAGATCGCGGCGGGGCTGCCGGGCGGGGACCCGATCGCGGCAGCGCTAGCAGCGGGGGAGACGCCATCGCCACAGCTCATCGCGGCTGCCGGTGGCTCCGGCACGCTGCCGCGCAACATCGCACTCTTGCTGCTCGCCTGCATCGTCGTCGGATACGCATTCGTCGGCTACGCGCACCGCCACATGA
Source organism: Planctomycetota bacterium (assembly GCA_028281765.1). GTDB lineage: Bacteria > Planctomycetota > UBA1135 > UBA1135 > UBA2386 > JANQJF01. The sequence continues at coordinate 9,629 of JANQJF010000078.1, forward strand.
AGCTCGTCGAGGTCGTGCGCCCCGAGCTGTCTCTCGGCGCGCTCGAGCAGCGCGCCAAGGAGATTGCCGAGTCGCTCGGCGTCGCGCCCGATCCGTCCCGGCCCAGCCGCGGGACGCCGGACTCGGAGTTCGGCTTCACCCAGCGGATCCACAACGGACTGTCGCGGGCCGTCGATCGTGGGCGTGGCGACGAGCTGCTGCGGCACCCGCTTGCCGAGTCGCTGCGCTTCTGGTACCGCACGAGCTATTACACGATGGTTCCGGAGGGCAGCCACGGACGGGTCAGCTTCAACCGTCCGCCGCTCGACGGTGCGGGGATGATGCGGCTCGTGCTCGGCCACGACGGCGCGCTGCAGTGGCTGGAGAGCGTGCCGATCAAGCGCGACGACGAGGGCGAGCCGTTCGATTGGTCCAAGGCGTTCGCGGCCGCGCGGCTCGACATGAGCCAGTTCGAAGAGCGGCAGGGCTACTTCTTGCCCGATCAGCCGTTTGACGAACGCAAGATCTGGACGGGCCGCGACCCCGATGTCGAGGAGCTGCAGATCATCGTGTCGGGTGCGTCGTTCGGCAGTCGACTCGTGCTGTTCGCCGTCGAAGCGCGCTTCGACATCGAGCAGGAGCCGTTTCCCGACACGGCGACCGTGCGGGGCGTGTTCGAGTGGAGTTCGATCCTCGTGTCGATCTTCGCGGTGGTCGGCGGGGTGTGGCTCGGCTGGCGCAACCTCACGCAGCGCCGCGGCGACTCTCGGAACGCGACGCGAATCGCGGTTTACATCTTCGTGCTCGTGATGGTGCGGTGGGTGACGCAGGCGAGTCACGTCGGTGACTTCCAGCGTGAGTGGCTGATGTTCACCGAGGCGGCCGGTAGCGGACTTTGGAGTGCGCTCGTCGCCTGGTTCCTCTACATGGCGCTGGAACCGACCTTGCGGCGGATGTGGCCACACCGCCTAGTGTCTTGGAACCGCCTGATCGGTGGGCGGCTCCGCGACCCGTCAGTCGGGAGGGACGTCCTGATCGGTGTCGCCGGCTCGGCCGTGTGGCTCACCGCGGTCTGCGCCAACTGGCTCACCGCGCGCGCGTTCGGAGACTCGGGCGCGTCGCCCCACTTCGTCGACACGGATGCACTCCGCGGGCCGGTCGTCGTGCTCGGTGAGATGGCGTTCGAGCAGTCGACGGCCGGATTCATCGCGCTGCTGGCCATGTTCCTGTACGTGCTGGCGAAGTCCCTTCTGCGTCGTGCCGTGCTCGCACTCGGCGTCCTCTTCGTGCTCGCGATGTGTTCGGTGCCCTACACGATCATGGGCGAGTTTTTGCTGTTGGAGATGGCCTTCCGCATCGTCCAGACGATTTCGATCCTCACGGTGCTGATGACCGGCGGCCTCGTCGGCGTCTTCGCGGCCATGTTCCTGGTCAAGATCGTGTCGGACACGTCGGTGACGTTCGACTTCACGACGTGGTGGTCCGGCGGCGGGATGGCGGTCGCGGTTGTCGTGGGTGTCCTCGCGGTGTACGGATATACGACCAGCGTGCGACCTGTTCGCGCCCCCGGTGCGTAGACCTCCTCGATGACCCATCCGCTCCGTACGGTCGCTGCGGCGATCACCCTGGTATTTGCGTCCGCCTGCTCGACCACGTCGGGCGGCATCGACAAGTTTCGGATCCGCTCCGTCGACTCGGATGGCCCCCGCGTGCTCTGCGTCGTGGCGCATCCCGATGACGAGATCGCGTTCGCGGCGACGCTGTTCAAGACGGCGACGTTCCTGCGCGGGACGTGTGACATCGTCGTCATCACGAACGGCGAAGGTGGCTACAAGTATTCGACGCTCGGCGAGCTCTACTACGGGCTGCAGCTGACGGACCCGGAGGTCGGGCGTGCTCATCTGCCGGCGATTCGTCAGAGGGAGCACCTGCGTGGCGGATCGATCCTCGGATTCCGCGACGTCACGTATCTCAATCAGGTCGATCACCGCTACACGACCGAACCGGCCGAAGTGCTCGACGAGGACGCGGCCATCTGGGACCTCGAGTTGGTCCGAAGCGAGCTGCGGAGAATCGTGGACGCGGGCGACTACGACTTCGTGCTCACGCACCTGCCGTCACCGCAGACCCACGGTCACCACCAGGCCGCGTCGATCCTCGCGCTCGAGGCCGTGAAGGAACTGCCCGAAGCACGGCGCCCGGTCGTGCTCGGCAGCTACCTCGCGTCGCCTCGGGGTGAACGACCGCCGCCGTCGACGCGCGTCGAGCGCTACCCGATCACGAAGTTCCGCACGGACGTCGGGCCGTTCCGCTTCGACCGCACGCAGAAGTTCGGCTTCAAGGACAAGCTGAACTACCAGATCGTCGTCAACTGGGCGGTCGCCGAGCACAAGTCGCAGGGCTCGTTCCAGACGCTGATGAACCGCTGGGACTTCGAGACCTTCTACGTCTACGAGGTCGGTCCACCCGACGCGGCGCAGCGCGCGCAGCGCTGGTTCACGGAGCTCACGCGTCCGCAGTTCGTCACGCCGAAGTACGACGAGAACGGTGTGCTACTCGTGGACGAGTAGCGGAAGTCCGCGGTCGAGGGCTTCGTTGCACGACCGCTCGAGCGCGACGTAGGCGAACCGCGCGAGCGTCTCGAGGTTGCGCCCGGTCGGCACGGCCTTGTCGAACTCCTCGCGCTGCGACTCGGTCGTCGGCAGCCGCATGCGCCCGACTTCGTTGAGCTGGGTGCGCAGCGCGCCGAGCGAGCCGGCTTGGACTTCGTGCCCGTCGGGGTAGGGACAGTCGAACGTGAAGTCGAAGTCGCCGGGCAGCCACAGCTCCGGCACGAGGATCTGATCGAATCCGGTGCCTTGGAAGTCGTCCGCGACCGCCTCCTTCCATTTCGGGTGCTCCTCGGGAAAGGTCGGCAGTTCGTCCGGTGCGTCGACGGAGCCGATGCCGTGTACGAGGAACAGTCGCAGCGCTTGCAGCGAGTCCGGACCCAGCTGGTGCTTGAACAGTTCCTGTTCGTCCTCGGACCAGAGCAGCGGCATGACGAGGTGCCCTGTGCCCATGAGGCCGTCGCTGAGATACTTCCGCCAGGCGTCGACGCGCGCTCGCACCTCGTCACGTTCCGGCGCGGATCCGGTCTGCTGGCGGAGCGCCGCCGAGAAGTAGTCGGTGATCGTGCCAGCGTAGAGAGAACGCGTCATGAGTGACGGAGTGTGCCGGTCTTCTCGCGGAACGCAACACCGTCGCCTTCAGGAGCGGGGGGCGAGGGTTCGAAACCCACGATATGAACGCCCTGCGCCATACGACGTCTCTCGTGCTCCTGACTTCACTCTTCGGGGGCTGCGACGGAGTCGGGCCCTCGCCGTCCACAGGACCGAACACCCCTCCCGCGCCGGGTGGCGCCGCGACGCCGCCGGCCGTCTCGTTCGAAGTGGAGCGCGCGAGGATCGAAGCGGAGAACCGTCGCGTGGCCGAGCAGCAGCAGTTCGCGCGCGGCTTCGTGACGGTCGCATTCGACGGCTTCGACGACCGCGGTCGCGTTCGCGTCAAGATGACGAACGCGACGGACAAGGACATCGACGACATGCGCGGCGGGGTGTACGTCGGCGACGAGGGCGGTCACGTCCACGCGACAGCTGGCTACACGGAAGCGGTGCCGGGGAGCGTGCTGCTGAAGGCCGGCCAGTCGATGCAGCATGCGCCGTTCCTCAGCGCGCGCCCCGAATTCGAGGCCAAGCTGAAAGCCGATCCCGACAGCGTCGTGTTCTGGTTCACGGCGTTCGGGATCACGTACGCGGACGGCACCGAGCAGTCGGGCCTCCGCAGCACTGACCGCTACGCGAACGGGTTGTGCTTGCCCGGAATCGGCACCGGGTAGAGACCGTCGTCGCCCTTCTGCAGCGGCGGCGCGGATGCCAGCGTGAAGCCGTCGATGCCCGGGCAGTAGTCACGCCCGCGCTCGAGCAGGTCGCTCGCCTTGATGATCTTGCCCGAGTAGCAGGCTTCGCGGCCGAGGATCGCGGCGAACGTGCTCATCGCGCCGTAGTGACCTTCGTTGTAGGTCTCGCCCCGCATGAGCGCCTCGATCATGTCGTGCTGCTCCTGCTGGTGGCCGCCGCCCTTGCCCTTGATGCGCATGCGCTTCTCGCCGAACGGGTGGATCCAGCCACCGACCTGGGCCGTGCCCTTTGAGCCGTGCGCGAACTCGGCGACGCGGTTGAACGCGCCCGCGAGGTGTCGCCCCTGGCTGTACATCTTCGTGCCGTCTTCGAACGTGTACTCGACGAACGTGTGGTCGAAGATCTGCGACTTCGAGCGGTCGCCGTTCAGGCGTCGCTCGCCGCCACCCATGCCGTTGGCCTCGACCGGGAACATGCCCTTGACCCAGCAGCCGACGTCGATGTTGTGGATGTGCTGCTCGGCGATCTGGTCGCCGCACGTCCAGATGTAGTGGTACCAGTTGTGGCACTGGAAGCCCATGTCGGTGTGGTGCTGCTCGCGTTGGCGATACCAGATGCCGCCGCCGTTCCAGTAGACGCGCATCAGGTTGATGTCGCCGATCGCGCCGTCTTGGAGGCGCTTGACGCAATCCTTGTAGCGCTCTTCGTGACGGCGCTGCAGTCCGATTGCGACCATCAGGTTCTGCTGCTTGGCCGCATCGTTCGCGTTGAGAACGCGACGCACGCCCGGAGCGTCGACCGCGACCGGCTTCTCCATGAAGACGTGGCGGCCCTTGTTGACGGCGTATTCGAACTGCTGCGGCTTGAAGCCGGGCGGCGTCGCGATCACGACGAGGTCGACGTCACAGTCGATCGCCTTTTTGTAGCCGTCGAGGTCGTCGAACACCTGATCGTCCGGAACCGCGACCTTCTCGCCGTACTTCTTCTTCAGCCCGTTCACCATGTTGCGCGCCTTATGCGCGAAGGCATCGTGCGCCGCGACGAGCTTGACGTTGCCCTTGGTGTTCAGGATCTGGTTCGCCGCACCGCTGCCCCGGCCACCGCACCCGATCACGGCGAAGCGAATCTCGTCGGAGCCACGGGCGTGGACCGGGAAGTGAGGGACGACGGCGGCGCCGGCGAAGGCACCACCGGACTGGCGAAGGAAAGTCCTGCGGGTCGTGGAATCTGGCATGGGAGCGTCTCCGGGGGAAGGCACGGGGCAGGGTACCGATGCGGCGGGGGAGGAGGGGGTGTGGAGAGAAAAAAAGGATGTTCCGGTGTCCTGATGAGGCGGGCACGGGACACGGGATACGGGCACGGGCGGGGCAGGGGTCACCACCGGACGAACCTGTAAGCCACGCGAATCCCACGACAACAAGAGCTGTGGCTTCACCGTCGATCTGGATGACGCGACGGTGGGAATCTTCTCGTGTGTGGGTCATCGGGCGGGCGCGGCCATACGGATGCGTCCGCCCTCTCTTTGTCGGAGATCGTTCAGCGCCAGCGTCGTCCGCCGCGCCCTTCTCCGTACCACGAACTCGCCCGCGCGCTGGCGGCCCAGGCCCTGTCGTCCGGACCGACCAGTTCCACGGCGTCGACTTCGTTGAAGCTCGCCACCCGTCGTGTGTCCAGGACCACGCGCACGCCCTTGACTCGGTACTCCGTCACGGTCATCGGCACGACGAACACTCCGGACCCGGCCGTCGGATCCACGCCCTGCCAGACGCGCCGTCTCGTCCCGGTCTCGTCGATCGTGATGACTTCCGCGACGGCGCCGGCCCGGTGCGTCTCGTGCACGTGGATCGCGGATGCTCGCATTGCGCGCGCGAACATCACCTCCAGCCACTCGTGGCCCGAGTCCGATTGCTGCGTCGCCCAAGCGCGCACATCGTCCTTCGACGGGTCGTCGACGTTCGGAGCGCCCGTCGCTTGGAGTGGGTGATGGTTCGGAATCGTGTCCATCGCACGACGGCTGGCCCCGAGTGCCTCGCGCACGCCGGGATCGCGTTCGCGCGCGAGCCATTCGTCGGCGAAGCGTCGATACGGCGCGTCGAAGAATTGCGCCAGCCGGTCGGCGGCGGCGCGTCGCTCGGCGACTTCGCCGTGGGAGGCGGCGCGCAGGATCTTCAGCGTCGTCGCGACGTCGCTGGCCGCGAAACGCTGGATGATCTTCACGCGGGTTGGGAGGTCGCGCGCGGCGTGCAGCAACCGTAGGAATGTGGCGCTCGCCTCGTCGCCCGCGATGATTGCGATCGCGTCCAGGAAGCCGTCGATCGCGACGGGCGACAGCGCCGCGAACAGCCGCTCGAGTTCGGGCAGGTCTGTCGCGCTGCCGATCTCCTCGATCGCGTCCGTACCTTGGCTGGTGATCTCGTCCGGGCCTGCGCGCATCGCCGCCATTACCGCCTGAATCGCGGTCGGGTTCCCGCGGAAGCGCGGCGTCGAGAGCATGGCCAGCAGTGCGCTTCGTAGCGCGAAGGGGCGGTGGCCGTCGCGCACGAGGTCCGCGATCCGGTCGAGGAGTTCCATCGCCCACGCGTCGACCGCGAGTCGGAAGTACTCGGATCCGGTGCCCCCGTTCTCGAAAGACGCGACGTACATCGAGAGGTAGCGGTGTGCGCTCGGGTTCGGGGCCGAGGCGGGTGTCGAGGCGTCGGCCGTCGGCGTCGGGATCGTGAACTCCCGGGGTGCCGGTGTTCGCACTCGCTCCGTCGCTTCCCGCAGAGCCGCGACCTCGAGTCGAAGTGTTTTCAGCGTCGCCTCGAGCGCGTCGATGCGCGCGGCGTGACCCGACGCGTCGCTGTCGCGGTAGCTCGCGGGGCGATCGATCGGAGCCGGAGTCTTCGCGAGCCAAGACACCAGCGCCCCGATTCCGATCGCGCCGATCAAGGCGAGTACGACGACACCCGTTCGCATCCCGATACGCTACCGCATTCCGAGTGCGAGTTGGGCCGTCAGGCGTTCGTGGCGACGCCCTCGCAGTGCTCCTTCGTGCGATCGATGTCCTTCGTGATCGCCTTCGAGATCATGCCGCGGAACAGGCGGTTCATGATCTTCGCGAGCAGCTTGTGGGGCCTGACGTCCATCTCGAAGACCAGCTCGGTGCCGCCGTTCGCGTCGCGCAGCGTGAAGAGCGAATCCCAGGTCGATCCGCCGGAGTCGCACACGATGCGGATGTGCTCGTTCTCTTCGTATTCCGTGACCTCGAGAATCGTCGACGCCTTGCGCTTGCCCATCATGCGCGTCTCTCGGAAGCGAGTCCCGACGCCGCGGCGCACGTCGCTCAGAATCTCGATCTCGACGATGTCGGGGTTGATCTCCGCGAAGTTCTCGATGTGGGCGATCGTGTCGAAGACGAGCTCGCGGGGTGCGGCGATCGAGCGGGTGACGGTGGTAAATGCCATGGGAGCCTCGGGTCAGCAAGAGAACGGGCGAACCAGTGTGCGCAATCGGGCGTCCCGCCGCACGAGATTGCCGCGGGGATCGTCGATTCGTCGCTACGGCTTGACGACCCGGGTCTCCCAGCCGTCGTAGTGGCCGCGGTGATCGTCGGCGAGGTCGTGGAGGATCATCACGAGTTCGTGGATGTCCTCGAGGCGCACCGAGTCCTGCCGGCGGAGCTGCGCGCCGTACGGCGTCTCGCTTTCGCTGGCCTCGGTATCGAGCGTCTCGAACCCGCGCTCGCGGGCGTGCGAACAGAAGGCGTCGCGGTCAGCTTCGCTGCGGAAGTACGCCCAGTGATCGACGCGGCGTGGCTCGGTCAGCGTATCGCCGTGCTTGGTCAGCGTGTCGACGACGCGGCGGTCTTGAATCCACTGCATCCGCTCACGGTCCGGCATCAAGAAGCCGTCGAAGTACGACCACGACGGATCGTGTTGATCGACGATCCGGAGCGGGCGCAGGTCGGCGGCCGTGACGCTGCGGCTGATCTCTTCGAGTGTGGCCCGACGTTCCGGTGGCCCCATGAACGTCAGCTGCCAGATCGCGTTGTTGCGCAGACGTCCGACGTAGACGAGGCCGTGGTCTCGAACTGCGGCCACGATCTCGTCCTCGGCGACGTAGAGCTGCTCGGCCTCGTCGCGCGAACCCATGCCGTGCTCGTCGGGGTCCGCCATCTCGAAACAGCTCGCGTAGAGCGTGTCGATACCGTCCGGGCGAGCGCGTCGCGACCACGCGAGGTCCACGAGTACGGAGGCTGGGGCGTCGTCGACGCGGCAGGGATAGAACTCCCACTCCTCGCGCGCGTCGGACATCGCGGCGCGCCCTACGGCTGCGGGTCGTCCTCGGACTTCTGCAGCTCGTCGAAACGGGCTTCGAGATCCTCGCCGGCTTCGCGTGCGTCGGCGAGCGCCTTCTTCGCGTCTTCGACTCGGCCGGCGGCGACGTGCACCTTCACCTGGCCGCCCGTGTTCATCAGCGCCTGCGCCATCGCGAACTCGTCTTGCAGGCTGTCGCCTTCACCGTGTGCGGGGATGCCGGCCTCTTGGAGGATCGACACGATCAGTTTCGCTTCGAAACCGTTCTTCGCGCGGGTGAACTCGACAAATCCTTCGTCATCCGTCATGGCGTGATTCTACTCGATCACGCGCGACGTTGCAGAGGCGCGTTCCTGAGGCGTCGCGTCACGTGGAGTCGTCGACTCGGCGGGGCACGTCTCACCGCCTTGGCAACACGGTTCGACGTTGATGCCGCAGACGTTGCACTGGCCGTGGCCGTGCACCCAGACGATCTTTGTCGGATGCCCGCAAAAATCGCAGCGTTGCTGGTCGGGGTGCATCGTCATCAGCTCGACTTCTTTCCGGCGATGACGGCGCCGAGGCAGCCGAGCAGTCCCCCAGCCATCATCGTGAACACGATCCACACCGTGAGCTGGGGCATGATCAACGCCATCAACGCGTCGTTGCCTTCCGCGACGACACCGGCCGGAAGCTTCGTGTAGTGCGTGTCCCACTCGTCGTTGCCCCACGCGAGGTACGTGATGACGACGACGGGGATGCGGGCCAGCAGGCCGTAGACGAGCAGCGTGATCGCGAGGCGGGGCCAAGCGATGAGTGTGATCACGGCGGAGACCGCGAGTAGGCCCATCATGTAGACGAGGCCCTGCATTTCGCCGGGCTCTTCCGCGCTCGGCTGGACGATCAGGCCCATGCTCTGGAATAGGAAGAAGCCACCCATCGTGATCGCGAACGCGAGCACGAGCTTGAGCGCCGTCTTGCCGATGTGAGCCGGCTCGCCCGTCGACTTGCGGATCTTCAAGCCGAACCAGAGCCCGAAGATGAAGATCAACCAGCTCGCGCCGAGCAGCGCCAATCCTTGGTCTTCGTGGCCCGGCGCGTGGTTGTCCACGAGCGGGTTGCCCCAGCCCTGCAGCTCACCGACGAGCCGTAGCACGGACACGATCAGCGTGATGATCGCGGGGACGAGAACCAGCGAGAGGATGCCCGGGGCCTTGTTGTCCATAGCCGTCAGCGTAGACGTCAGCGCACGATGTGCCAGCGCGTTTGTCGACCGCCGATGTAGATCACCTTCTCGCCGTCGAAGACCGCGTCCTGCTCGAGCTTGATCTGCACGAGCTGGTCGTCCCACTCGGGCACGCGCACCTTCACGTTCCCTTCGATCGCGTAGCACGTGTTCGGGAACAGCTTCCAGTCGCCGCGCACCGGCGTCGGTCCCTGGTTGTCCCACATGCCGATCGTCGGGCCGGCCGCGTGGCCGAAGAACCCGAGCGGGTGCGTGTAGACGCTGACGAGGATCGACTCGGATTCGCACTTCGCGATCGTCGCCGCGAGGATCTCGTTGCCGGTGCGGCCGACCACGTAGGACGACGTCAGGTGATCCTGGAAGCGGTTGCCGACGGCCATGGCCTGCTTCAGTCCCGCAGGAACGTCCTTCTCGTCCGCGCGCAGCACGTAGCCCATCTCCTGGGTGTCGGTGCAGAGCCGCAGGTAGTGAATGCCGACGTCGGTGTGCAGGATGTCGCCGCGCTGGATGATCGTCTCGTGGATCCCGTAGAATGGGTCGTCGGCTTCGTAGACGTGGCCGCGCCGCTGCACGTTGCAGTACGGCTGGAACCACACGGGCAGGCCGAGGTCGGTGAAGCGCTGGCGCATCCACCAGCGCACGTCGGCGGTCGTCGTCACGCCCGGAGTGATCACGTCGTTCGAGAACGCCTCGGCGATCACACCGCGCGCGAGCTGCACGAGCTGCGGGTAGATCTCGAGCTCGGCGTCGGTGCGCGTTTCGAGCCAGCGGATGCAGAGTTCTTGGGCGGAGACGAGGCGGTCCTGCAGCTGCGGGCCCAGCGCGCGCTCCAGCCGGTCCGACAGACCCTTGCTGAGTCCGTCACCGAACGCCCAGTGTTCGCTCTTGTTGATGCCGATGCGCTTCGGGTCGCGCTCCTTGACGATCGCCGCGAGGCGCTCCCACTGCTCGTCGAGGCTACCGCCCTCCCAGCTCCCGTCGTAGAAGTCGCCGAGCGCGTAGCGACTGACGGTCAGCCGCTCGATGCCCTTCTCCTCGCCGCGGTCGAAGAACACGAGGATCGTCGTGCGTCGCGCGGCGAACACTGGCTCGGGCACGAGCGTCAGGTAGACCGGGTCTTCGGCGTACTCGCGGTTGATCACGACCCACATGTCGAGGCCGGTCTCGCGCATCAGCCGGGGCAAGAGGTTGTCGAGGCGATCGCGGAGGAGGCGATTGATGGCGTCGGCACGGTCGCGTTCGGCGAGCACGGCGGGCGGCTTGGCAACCTCGTAGCCCTGATCCCAGGTGTCCTGCTGTGCAAACGCGAGGGCGCAGTTCAGCGGCAGCGCGGCCGCGAAGACGAGTCGAGGGAGGAAGCGCATGGCCGGATCGTAACGGGGTGTCGTGTGCGCGCCGACGGGGATACCGTGGAGTTCCCCATGCGCCGATTCCTCGCCGTGTTCTGCTCTTCCGCGCTCGCGGCTTCGGCCGCGGCGCAGATGCATCTGGTCGAAGCCGAGGCGTTCCGGGAGCTCGGCGGATGGAAGGTCGACACGGCCGCGACGATGAGCGTCGGCTCGCCCTACCTTCTGGCGCACGGACTCGGCCGGCCGGTCGAAGACGCGCACACCAACGTGCGGATCGAGCGGGCCGGCGCGTACCGCGTGTTCGTGCGGACCTTCGATTGGGTCGCGCGGTGGAAGGCGAGGGGCGCGCCGGGGCGATTCGAGGTTCGGATCGACGGGGAGCCGCTCGCCGCGAACTTCGGTGCCGAGTCCGCCGACTGGCACTGGCACGACGGTGGAGTTGTCGAACTCGCGGCAGGCGACATAGAACTACGTCTGCACGACCTCACGGGGTTCGACGGGCGGTGCGACGCGATCGTGCTGGAGTTCGGCCGAGATGCCGCGGCGCCTCGTCATCCTGACATCCGCGCTCTGCGCGACGCGCGCAAAGTCGATGGCGAAGGTGTCGAGTACGACCTCGTCGTCGTGGGCGGGGGCTACTCAGGGATGGCCGCGGCGATTGCGGCCGCGCGTCAGTCGCTGCGCGTCGCGCTCGTGCAGGACCGCTTCGTCCTCGGCGGCAACGGCAGCAGCGAGGTGCGCGTCTGGGCCAATGGTGGGACGATGCGCGGCAAGTTCCCGCGGCTCGGCGAGATCGTCGAGGAGTTCGCGGACCACGCGCCGGACAGTCCGGGCGCCGGCGAGCACTACGGCGATGCGCGCAAGGAAGCCGTGTGTCGCGCGGAGCCGAACCTCGATCTGTTCCTCGGTCACTTCGTCGATCGCGTGCAGCTCGACGAAGCTGGCGAAGCGATCGACTCGGTCTACGCGCTCGACGTGCGCGCCGGTGCGATGCGTCGACTGCGCGGCGCGCACTTCGCCGATTGCACAGGGCACGGCACGGTTGGTGCGCTGGCAGGTGCCGACTACGAAATCCACGACGGCAGCCGGCTCGGCATGTCGAACATGTGGTACTGGCAACGCGTCGAGTCGCCGGCTGCGTGGCCCGAGACGCCGTGGGCACTGCCGCTCGAGATCGGCGACTTCCCGCGCACGCGTGGCAGTCGCGCGCGCATCGACGGCAAGCCGTTCTTCAAGGGCGAGTGGTTCTGGGAGTCCGGCTTCGAGCTCGACCCGATCCGTGACCTCGAGCGCATCCGCGACTGGAACCTGCGCGCGGTCTACGGCGCATTCAGCGCGCTCAAGCGCGGGGGCAAACACGACGATGCGCAGCTCGAGTGGGTCGCCTACGTTGGCGGCACGCGAGAGTCGCGATTGCTCCGTGGCGACGTCGTGCTCGATCGCGAGCACATCGTCAGCGGGCACGAGTTCCCGGATGGCTGCGTGGCGACGACGTGGGACATCGACCTGCACTACCCCAAGCAGCAGTTCGCGAAGAAATACTCCGACAACCCGTTCATCTCGCGCGCCGAGTTCGGCGCCGGCGTCGATCGCCAGAACGGCTATCCCGTGCCGTACCGCTGTTTCTACTCCCGCAACGTGCCGAACCTGTTCATGGCCGGCCGCAACATCAGCGTGACGCATCAGGCGCTCGGCACGATCCGGGTCATGCGGACTTGCGGCATGATGGGGGAGGTCGTCGGGAAGGCGGCGTATCTCTGCGCGCGTCATGCGACGACGCCGCGCGGCGTCTACGAGAAGCACCTCGACGAGCTGCTCGAGCTCTGTCGCCAGCCGGGCGCGATGCGGCGCGCGAGTCTCGAGGCGCCGCCCGCTCTCGACGATTCGATCGGCAAGGTCACGCCGTACTTCAACAAGGGCGCGGATCGGGTCGACGGCATGCAGCCGCAGAGCGTCGGGATCGACGTCGCCACGCTGCCGGGCATCGTCATCGACGAAGAGTCCGCCGAGCTCACCGGCCGATGGAGTCGTGGTGGCCTGCCGAAGTTTGTCGGCAAGGGCTACCGCTACGCGAGTCCCGGAACGAAGGCGCGCGCGCGGTTCGCGTTCGACGTGCGCGAAGCGGGCAAGTACGAAGTGCGGGTCGCGTGGTACGGCCACGAGGCACGCGGCCAGCGCGTGCCGTGCTCGATCGAGCGCGCCGGCATGCCGGCCCTGCGCCTGCGTGTTGACCAGCGCAAGGCCGTCGACGGCCTGTTCCATTCGCTCGGGAAGTTCCGGTTCCCGGCCGGCGCGGGCGCGGTCGTGCTGTCGGCCGAGGACGCGGACGGCGTCGTCGACGCGGACGCCGTGCAGCTGCTCCGGGTGAAGTAGCTTGCGCAACCTGGTGCGCATCGTCCGGCTGCTCGCGGTGTTTGCCGCGGCGTGGCTGATGCGCGAGGCGCACCAGCAGGCGGATGCCTTCGGTTCGACGGACGCGATCACGCTTGCAGATGCGCGCGCGATCTTCCCCGAGTCCACGGCTTTCGGTGGTTACGACCACGACCTCCGCGCTCGTTCGGTGGTCGATCGCGACGGGCACGTGCTCGGCTTCGTGCTCAGAACTGCGCCAGACTCGGACTTCGTCGTCGGGTATTCCGGGTCGGCGGACGTGCTGCTCGGAATCGGCCCGGACGGGAGGATCCGAGGAGCTCGGATCCTGTCGAGTGGGGACACGCCGGCGCACGTCGATGAGGTGCGGAATGCTGATGGGTTCTGGCAATCGTTGCGCGGTTGGGCGCCGTTGACAGACCACCTGTCGGACGTCGATGCGGTCAGCGGCTCGACGCTGACCTGCGCCGCCATCGTCGAGTCCATTCCGTTGCGCGTGCGCGGTAGCCTCCGGTCACTGCGCTTTCGTCCGGTGCGGGACGAGGTGCTGAAGGGAGCCTTCGGGGCCTCGGAGCTCGGTCCGCTTTGGCGCACGTCTCCGGATTCGGACGGCGTGGTCGGCTACCGTGGGCCGACCGATGTCTGGGTCGAGCTGACGCCCGATGGCGAGCGACTGAAGCGAGTCGTGCTGTTGTCGAGCTACGACACCGAGGAGTACGTGGACCGCGTGCGTGAGAGTCGGGAGTTCGAAGCCGAGCTGACCGCGCGGTCGGTCGAGGAGTGGAAGAGCCTGGACCTCGCCGAAGCCGGGATCGAGGGAGTGTCCGGGGCGACCCAGACGAGCTACGCGGTTGCGGAGTCGATCCGGGTGCGCGCGAAGAGGGACGAGAAATGGGAAGCATCTCGATCGGACTGGATACGCGACCTGGTCGTGCTCGTGATCGCGGTGCTCGGTTGCTGGCTCATGTTCGCGTCGCCGACGCGTCGGCGCGCGTGGCGACGCGTCTGGCAGGTCGTGATCGTCGGCGCGTTCGGGATCGTGCTGGGCGACCTCTTGTCGGTTGCGTGGTTCGTCGGTGAGGCTCGCTACGCGGGCGCGTCGCCGACGATCTCCCTCGGCATCACGGGCCTCGCGGCCATCGCCCTCGCGGTGCCGTGGTGGACGGGGCGTCAGGTCTACTGCGCGCACCTGTGTCCGCACGGCGTCGTGCAGGAATGGGTCGGTCGCCTGCGGTTCGCCAAGTGGACTCTGTCACCGGCCTTGTATCGCGGACTGCGCGCGTTGCCATTTGCGTCGCTGTGCGTCGCGGTCACGATCGCCTGCGCCTGGCCTGCGTTCGACCTCACCGCGATCGAGCCGTTCCACGCCTGGATCTTCGGGACTGCGGCGGTGGCCTCGCTGAGCATCGCCGTCGTGGGCGTGTTGCTCAGCCCGTTCGTTCCGATGGCCTACTGCCGCTTCGGCTGTCCGACGGGAGCTCTCTTTGGGTTCGTGCGACGCGGCCGCGCGCAGGACCGATTCGATCGTCGCGATTGGGCTGTCGTGGGGCTGCTGGTGATCGGGGGCTCCATCGCACTCGCGCGGCACGACGTGGCGAGACTGGAGCTGGCGGGCAGAGCCGAGGCTTCGGGCTTCGCGGTCGGTGTGCCGTGGGAAGTCGATGCGTCCTTCTCCCGAGATGTTCGGCTCGACCTGATCGCCCGTTCCCGAGAGATCGATCAGGCCTGCTCGGTTTCGCGATCGGACTCCGAAGCCGGCGTGTTCACGCGCGGTGAGACGACGCTACCGATCGAAGTCTCGGACGACCTGTGGGCCGTCGTACAGCGTCGCGACGAATGGCCGGGAATCGAGGTCGATCCGGAGCATCGCACGTTGCGCAAGGTCGCGGAAGACGTGCGCTTCGATCCGAGTGACGCGGCGCACGAATTCCTCGCCGACGAGCTCGTGCGGATCCTCGAGCGCGAGGGTGTCTCGCCGTACGGGGTCCGCGTCGGAGACGTGGTTCGAAAGAGTGGTACATGAAAACGGCGCGTGACTCGCGTCACGCGCCGTTTCAGGGCGAGAGTTCGATCAGAAGACCGTCCACTCGACGCCTTCGGACGCCGAGACGCCGTCGATCGCACCCGGATCGACGATCATCCACTGGCCGACCATCTTGAGGCCGACCGCGGTGGGCTCGTTGCCGACCGACAGCTTGAATGTCGCGACGCCTTCACCCGGCGCGGCGCCGCTCAGCGCGAACGGCATCGACGTCCAGAGCGTCGTGAGGTCGAGGTGGATCTCGACCGAACCGAACATGTCTGGCGGGGTCTGCTTGCTACCGCCGAGCAGCAGGAACGCCATGCCGCCACCGAGGCCGCTGCCGACGCCCGCGCGGAACTCGGGGTTGTTGATCGCCAGCGGCGCGCCCGCGATCATCTGCGGCACGTGGCCACCGCTACCGGCGGTCGCGTTGCCGAAGATGTTCGGCTGATCGCCGGAGCGCTCACTCATGAGCGTCGGGCGGTCGAACGGGAACTGGTTGTTGGCGACCCGGGGGTCGGTCAGACCGTTCTGGAGGAAGTCCGCGAGCTTGGCGAGATCCGTCGGGTTCGGGATCGAGATCGACGCGACGCGCGGGTCCTGCCCGTCCGTGAACTGCACGTGCCCGGTGCCCGCGTCCTGGCCGGCACGGTAGAAGTTCAGCGCGTCCGTGACGCTGTTGATCCAGCCGACGTGCATCAGCTTGTCGGCACGCAGGCCGACGTTGCGCAGCGACGGGGTCGAGAACTCACCGCGGTGGCTGTCGCTACCCGTGACGATCTTGCGGCCTTCGTCCTCTTGCCAGGGGCGCAGGCCGATGTTGTGGAAGCGGTTGTCCGAGAACAGCGGCGGCTCGTGGCACTGGACGCAGACCAGCGTGGTGAAGAAGAACCACCCGTCGATCTGGTCCTGCGTCATCGCGTTGACGTTGCCCGCCATGTAGTCGTCCCACGGCGTCTGGTCGGCGACGAGCGTGCGCTCGTAGGTCGCGATCGCGAACGCGATGCGGCGCGCGGTGATCGCGGGATCGCCGAACGCGGCCGCGAACAGGGTCGGGTAGTCGACACCGCCGGCGAGGGCTGCGGTGATGTCCGCGGGCAGGTTGGTCGCGAGCCGCATCGGGTCGACGACGGCCAGCTTCGCGGTGATCTGCGACCAGTCGCGGCCTTCGTGCGCCATCTCGACGTCACTCAGAGGTGGGCCGACCGCCTGGCTCTCGAGGGCGCCGTCGACTTGGATCGCGACCTGCTGCGTCTCGGGATCGATGAACTGACCCGTTGCGCGGCCGTCCCAGAACTGGGTCGTCGACCAGAGCTTGCCGAAGAACGGCTGCGAGTTGCGGCCGGTCGACTGTTGGCCGAAGCCGAACGTGGCATCCTCGACGTAGTCGTTGGTCGCGGTCGAGCGGGCGACGCCCACCGAACCGTCGACGTCGTCCGGCGTTCCGAAGATGCCGTCGAAGCCCGGGTGAGGCGCCGGGCGCGCGTCCGAGCCGCCGAACTCCGGCAGGTGGCACGTGCCGCACGACGTCGTATTGTCGCTCGACATCTGCTCTTCCCAGAACAGCATCTTGCCGAGGACACGCTTGGCTTCGGTGATCGGGTTTTCCGGCGGTACCGGAACCGGAGGAATCGGCGGGCTCGAGCCCGGACCTTGCGCGAGAGACGCCGTCGCCAGTGTGATTGCGGCGAGGGCGGAGGTGAGGAAAGATGGTGTCAAGGTGTCGTCCTTGTCCAGAGCAGTGCGGGGACGAAAGGGAGCGGACCGCCGGGCGGGCGAAGCGAAACGCCACCGCAGAGTCTTCTCGCTCCGGAGCGGGGTGTCAACCGCTCGGGTGGTTGTCCCCGGCAGGATCCCGGCATCCGCTGCAGCGTAGGCAGAAGGCCGGAAGCGGGGCGAAACCGCCCTTGTGCCGGTCGTTCCGCGCCCTCCGCGCGATACGTCGCGGCAATCCGGACCAAAACCGATCCCTATCGTTACGGTTTGCTGGTGAAGCGGGCCGCGCGCCAGGGGGGCGTCGGAACACGTCGAACGTGAGGGGGCTGATGGGCGTGTCCGCCTGGCTCGGGGCGCCCGGGCGAGGTTCGCCGGCCAACTTTCGGGGCGATTCCCCCTGAATGCCGACGGGCGCTGGCTATCGTCGCGGTCCACATGCGAGTCATCGAGTGTTCCACACGGGACGAAGCGGCCGAACTCGTCGCCGGCGAGATTCTGCGCGCGTTGCAGGCGAAGCCGGATCTCGTGCTCGGACTCGCGACCGGCTCGACGCCGGTCGGCGTCTACGAGCGTCTCGTCGCGGCGCACTGCGCGGGTGACGCCGACTTCTCCGAAGTGCGGACGTTCAACCTGGATGAATACGTCGGGCTGTCCGCGCTGCATCCGCAGAGCTACCGGACGTTCATGCGCGAGCACCTATTCGGGTCGATCCAGATCCAGGACCACAACGTTCGCTTTCCGCCGGTCGATGGCTTCGATCTCCGCGCCGCGTGCGAGCAGTACGAACGTGCGATCGTCGACGCGGGAGGGATCGACATCCAGCTGCTCGGGATCGGTTCGAACGGGCATATCGGTTTCAACGAGCCGACGTCGTCGCTCGCGTCTCGCACGCGGGTCAAGACGCTGACGGACAAAACCCTCGGCGACAACGCACGGTTTTACAAAGAGGGCGAGATGCAGCCGGAGCTCGCGACCACGATGGGGATCGGCACGATCCTCGAGGCGAAGCGGATCCTGCTGCAGTCCTTCGGTGAGAAGAAGGCCGATGCGATCCACGCCGCGGTCGAGGGGCCGATCTCGAGCTTCTGGCCGGCGAGCGCGCTGCAGCTGCACCCGGACACCGCGATCTACGTCGATGCTGGTTCGGCTGCCCGGCTCACGATGCGCGACTACTACCGGCGCGTCGAGCGCAACGAGCGCGGCATGAGCTCGTGAAGACGACGCGGATCACGTTGATCCGCCACGGCGAAGTCGCGGCCGATGCGGTCGGGACCCACTACGGCAGCTCGGACGTCGACCTCGGCGACCAAGGTCGCGCGCAGTCGCTCGCGCTGGTCGAGCGGCTCGCCGACGAAGCGTTCGACGCGATCTGGGCGAGTGATCTCGTGCGCGCAACCTGGCTCGCGGAACGGCTCGCGGCGCCGCGGAGTCTCGAAGTGCGGTGCGATGCCGCGTTTCGTGAGCGCGACGTCGGTGCGTTCGAAGGGATGACCTACGCCGAGGCCGAGCGCGCGTTTCCGGACGCGGCACGGTTGGCCAAGGAGCAACCCGGGCTGCATCGACCGCCGGACGGCGAAAACCTCGACGACCTGCGCGCGCGCGTCATGCCGGCGTTCGAGCGCCTCGTTCTCGCGCACCCTGAACAGCGGGTCGCGCTGGTCTGCCACGGCGGTCCGATTCGGGTCGTGCTCGGGACGATCCTCGGCGTGCCGAACGAGCGTCTCCAAAAACTCCGCATTTCGCACTGCTCGCGCTCGGTCGTGTCCGACGCCTCCGGGCGTCGCCGCGTCGAGTCGATCAACGCGATTTGAGCCGAACCGTTACCATGCGGATCGACCCGTCTTTGAGAAGTGTCATGTCCCACACCATGCTCCGACTCGTTCGCGGTCTCTGCATCGCTTCCCTCGTCTCCGGCCTCGCGGCGCAGGCCCAGTTCCGACGACTGCCGCTGAAGTCCCAGCTTCCGCAACAGCCGTCTTTCGTCAAGGCGTTGACGTTCAGCGACGTCGATCTCGACGGGAATCTCGACATGCTCTACGCGGGCACGTTCCAGGATCTCCAGGTCGCAGCCGGTCTGGGGGGCGGCGAGTTCGGCACGTTCATCGCGCTGCTCGAAGATGGCGAGAACTGTGATCGCATCGAGCTCCACGACTTCGATGGGGATGGAGATCTCGACGTGCTCGGTCGCGTCGGCCTCACCCTCCGCTATTGGCAGAAGATCGCGCCGACCCTGTTCGTCGACGTCACCAACGGACTGCTCGGGTTCGTATCCTCCGCGTACGCACACGACGTCGGCGACATCGACGGTGACGGCGACCTGGACATCGTGGCGGCGAGCTTTCCGGGAGTTAAGGTGCTGCTCAACGACGGTCTGGGTCGGTTCTTCCCCACGCTGAACCCGCCACCGGTCCAGTTCTCGCCGCGCGCCGTGGCCCTGAGCGATGTCGATGGCGATGGGGACCTGGACGCGCTGCTCGGCGTGCCACAGTCGAACTCGCTGTTCCTCAACGACGGTAGCGGGTCGTTTACTCTGTCGCCGAACGCGCTGCCGGGGCCGCCGAGCTTCGAGTCGCTCGCGATCCAGTTCGTCGCGTTCGACGCGGACGGAGACTCCGATGCGGATCTCTTGTCGACGTGGAACTCGACGATCGTCGGCCCCAACACGCGCCTGTGGATCAACGACGGCAACGGTGGCTACAGCGATCAGACCGCATCGCGGATCCCCAACACGATTGCGCACTTGCTTCCCGCGGTCGCAGACTTCGACGACGACGGGGATCTCGACATCGTGATCAGCGGGAGGAGCGACGAGCTGCTCGCGAACGACGGGTCCGGGGTGTTCACGATCGTCCCGAACGCGATCGAGGACTCCGGCGATCAAACGGTGACGATCGTCGCGGCCGACGTCGACCAGGACGGCGACATCGACCTCGCGATGTCCCGGCACGACACCCAGTCCATGGTCGCGCTCCAGCTCAACGACGGCGCGGCGAGCTTCACGAACGCGAACAAGGCTCGGCTGGAAGGAGCGCCGTTCGACATGACTTCGTCGGCGCTCGGCGATGTCGATGGGGATGGTCGCGCGGACGTGATCGCGGTGGATCCGGTCGGTCCGGACCGCCTGCTCATGAACCGCGGTGTCGAAGGGTTCATCGACGAGACCGCGACCCGGATGCCGTCGCAGACCACGCTCGCCGTGGAGACCGTGCTCGTGGACGTCGATCTCGACGGGGATCTCGACGTGATCACCGCGCTCGGCGGGGGCGGATTCGCGGTCGCGACCAACGACGGCAGTGGGAACTTCTCGTCGGCCGGTGGCGCCTCGCCGGCATCGGGGCCCGTGACTTCCATGGCCGTCGGAGACGTGACGGGAGACGGTCTGCCTGACGTCTACCTGGGCCTCGGACTCGGAGTCACCGACGGCTTCCAGAACCGACTGTTCGTCGCACCGAACTGGACGGAGGTCACGGACACGCAGCTGCCGCAGATCGACGACATCACGCGTGACGTCGACTTCGCGGACGTCGACGGCGATGGCGATCTCGACATTCTGTGCGCGAATCGCGGGATGAACCGCGTGCACGAAAACGACGGCACCGGCACGTTCACGGACGTGACCGCGGCCGCGCTACCGGCTGCGGCGGATCCGTCGGATGCGCTCGGCGTCGACGACTTCGATCTGGATGGCGATCTCGACTTCGTCGAGGGGCGCTACGACATGCCGGATCAACTGTTCTTGAACGACGGCTCGGGCTCGTTCAGCGTGCTCTTCGGCGCGATGCCACCGATGGTCACGCGGACGATCTCGTTCGCTTCCGGCGACTTCGATCTCGACGGAGACGTCGACATCGCCGTCGGCGGACTCGGCCAGACGGACAAGCCGAAGTTCCGCGTGCTGTGGAACACGTCGATGACGTTCGCGGAGGGTTCGGTTTGGCGCCCGCTCACCGACCTGACCAGTAACTGTCCGGACCTCGACGTGTTCGACGTCGACGGGGATGGTGACCTCGACCTCATGGCGTCCGGCGTCCCGGGACCGCGCTTCTATTGGAACGTCCAGTATCCGCAGCTGTCGTCGCCACGCGTGCCGCAGCTCGGCAAGCTGTATCGAGTCCAGCTCGAGGCGAAGAGCCCGACGCTCTACCAGGCGACCTATTTCCTGGCCACGGGCCTGGCGCCCGCGCCGATCCCGACGCCGTTCGGCACGTTTGAACTCGACCCGTCGCAGATCATCGCCACGGTGCCGCTCGGCTTCGTCGAGGCGGCGAGCATCGAGGTCATGCTGCCGGCGAGCACCGGCTTGCTCGGTGTCGATCTCTACTGGCAGGCGTTCACCGACGGACCGGGCTTCAGCCCGCTGGCGCTGACGAACGCGGTCGTCGACCGGGTTGTGCCGTAGAGCGATTTACGCGAGCCGCCGTCGCACGATCGCGCGCGCGGACGCGTACTGCGTCGCCGTGTTCATCGAGATCCAGCGCGCGATCGGATACTTCCCGGCCCACGCGAAGCGGCCGGGTTCGAGGAGCGCGCGGTCGTCGAGGCGTTCGATCGTCGCGAGGACGCGCGCGACGCCCTCGCGGAGGCGCGCGACGAGTTCCGGAAAGGCGCGGTCGTCCGTCTCGACCGTCGCCTGATTGAGCGCGGGCGTCTCGCCCCAGCCGTAGCCTGGCGCGGGCACGTCGAACTCCTCGTCTCGTTCGCCGGCTTCGACCCAGTCGATCACGTGCTCGGTCCACCAGACCCGCACGGTCAGCAGGTCGCGCACGGTCCAATCGTCGACGCAGACCTGCGCGGCGATCTTCGCGTCTACACGATCCAGGTCTTCGAACAGCTTGCGGCTCGTCGTCGTGACGAGATCCACGAGTTCCGTTCGAGTCTTCGGAATCGGCACGTCAGCGGATGCGCACGTGGCTACCGCCCGAATCCTCGGCGAGCCACTCGAGAACTTCGAGGTCGCCGCCGATCGCGATCGTGTTGACCTTGATGCGGCGGTGCTTGTTCCAGAACTTGACCTGCTCACGGATGCGGTGCGGATCGATGACTTCGCCGGCCGTCGGCTCACCGTCGGACATGACAAAGATCGTGTCGACGTCGGGGTCCTCGAACGCGAGCTTCAGCGTGTCGTAGAGGTTCGTCGCGCCACCGGCACCGAGTCGATCGATGAACTCGTACGCGTCTTCCTTCGTCTTCGTGGACGAGGTCGCGATGCCGCCTTCCTTGATGAAGTAGCCGATGCCGCTCGAGAACGCGAGGATGTTGAACAGCGCGCTCTCGTCGAGATTCTCGATGCACTGGCGCAGCTCTTCCTTCGCCACTTCGATGCGGGCCATCTGGCGCTTGCCGACGTAGCGGCCGTGCACCGTGTCGGTCATCGAACCGGAGGTGTCGATGATGAAGATCACGCGGTGGGAGAGGATCTTGATGCCGAAGAACTTCGCCGTGCTCGTGCGCTGCTTGAGACGGCGCAGTTCACGCGCGCGTTCGGCATCCGCGAGCTTGCTCTCCGAGATGATGCGGAAGTCCTTGGCCTCGTTCTCCCACCAGGTCTTCCAGCGCTTGTGATCCTCGTCGAACGGTTGCCCCGTCAGCTTCCAGAGGCAGTCGGCGACGAGGCGCTTCATCCGGCCGGATTCGTGCTCGAGGCGGCCGATGAGCTCGGGGATCGACACCTTCCGGCGCATGTGCTCCACCGCGCGGATCGCGACGAGTCGCGTCGACCAATCCGAGTGGCCGAGCGCCTTGTAGATCGTCGGCAGGTGGTTCTTGTCCTGCGTCTTGCCGATTTGCTCGAGGGCCGCGTTGCGGACGTCGCGATCCTCGTGCGCCGCCATTTCGACGAGCGTCGCGATCCATGCGGGCTTCGTGCGCTTGATCATCGTGATCGCTTCGATTGCGACGCGCAGGTCCTCGGCCGTCTTCGGCTTCTTCATCATCTTCTCGAGGTCCTTCAGCGAGTCGGCGTCGCGCCGCTTGCCGAGGGACTGCGCCGTCGCGACGCGCACCGAGATGTCCCGGTCGCGCAGCCCCTTGCGCAGCTTCTTGAGCATCTTGGCGTCCTCGAGGTGTTGGGTCGCCATGATCGCGAACACCTTCTGGTGCGGCTTGCCCTTGCCGATCGTCTTGACGACCTTCTTGTTCGCGGACTCGTCGTTCAGCTCGCCGATGATCTCGGCCATCGTGATGCGAAGGTCTTCTTGCGTGACGTCCTTCTTCTTCGCGAGGTTCAAGAACGTCGACACGACCTTGGCACCCTCCACCTCGGCGAGGATGCGCGCCGCGTCCGCGCGTGCCGCGCCGGGGAAGCTGACGCGCTCGAACACCCACTTCGCGGTTTCGGTCGTCTTCGGCGAACGCCGCTCGGCCAGTGCGGTCAGCGCCGCGCGGCGGATCTTGAAGATCATCTCCTCGTTCCGCACGGTGCCGATGAGTTCGTCGTCGCTCAGCGTCGTCGCGAGACCTTGGAACGCGAGCAGACGAATGATGTCGAGCTCGATGCCCTCGACCCGGCCCTGATCGTCTTTGCGGCGCTCGAGCTCCGGGTTCCAGTGGTAGCGGTACCAGTTGGCGTCGTCCTTCGTCGCGTCGGCGATGTGGGCCTTCATCGCCTTGGTGCGCACGTCCTCATCGGCGTCCGAGTCGACGATCTGCTTCAGGAAGTGACGGCCCAACGTGCTCGAGCGCGACAGGGACTTGATCGCCTCGGTGCGCAGCTCCGGCGCGTCCGAATGCGTGGCGATGTAGGTCAGCTTCTCGGCCGCCGGCTGTTGCGCTTCGGCGACGCCGTCGAACTTGACGAGCGCGCGGACGATCTCGCGACGCATGTAGATGCTCGCCATGACGTCGTACGCCGACACCAGACCTTCCATCGCCTCGCGCGTCTCGATTTTGGCGATGCGCTTGATCAGCGCGGGCTTCGCGTCGTCACGGTCCTTCTTCAGTTCCTTGATGAGCTCGGCCGCGTCCTGGGCGAACGCGGAGGCGCAGGTCAGGACGCCGATGACAACGGAGATAGGGAGGATTCGCACGATGGACACCTCGGAGGGGTTGAACCGGCGATCGTCGAGCCGGGTCCGAGACGTGTCAAGCGGTGCGACGCGGACTGCGGTCAGTTGTCTCCGCGGCGCAGCTTGGCGAACGCCTGGGCGAAGGCGTTCGGCGGCTCCGGCTCCGGGCGGCGCTCGCGGCGCGGGCGCTCCTCGGTGCGAGCTGGCCGCTCGCCGCGCGCACGGTCACGCTGACCGCCGCGCGCGCGCTCCTGGCCCGGCTCGTCGTGCATCCGCATCGAGAGCCCGATGCGCTTCCGTGCGATGTCGACTTCCAGGACCTTCACCTTGACGACTTGGCCGGCCTTCACGACGTCGCGCGGATCCTCGACGTAGTCGTCGGACATTCTGCTGATGTGTACCAGACCGTCCTGGTGCACGCCGACGTCGACGAAGGCGCCGAAGTTCGTGACGTTGCTCACGACTCCCTCGAGCGTCATGCCCGGGCGGAGATCGCCGATCTCCTCGACGCCTTCCTGGAAGGCCGCCGACTTCCACTCCGGTCGCGGGTCGCGGCCGGGCTTCTCGAGTTCGGCGAGGATGTCCTGCACGGTCGGCAAGCCGAAGCGATCGTCGGTGAACTTCGCCGGATCGAGTGACCGCACGAACGCGGCGTCGCCGATCAGGTCGCGCACCGAGCGTCCACTGTCCTGCTCGATACGCCGCACGATGTCGTACGCTTCCGGGTGCACGCCCGACGCGTCGAGCGGGTTGTCGCCGTCGGGGATCCGCAGGAAGCCAGCGGCCTGCTCGTATGCCTTCGGACCGAGTCGCGGCACGTCGAGGATCTGCTTGCGGTTCCGAAACGCGCCGTTCGCGTCGCGGTGCGCCACGAGGTTGTCGGCGAGGACCGGGGTCAGGCCGGCCACCCGCGAGAGAAGCGCGGGCGAAGCGGTGTTGACGTCGACGCCGACCGCGTTCACGCAGTCCTCGACGACGCCGTCGAGCGCGCGACCGAGGCGGGTCTGACTCACGTCGTGCTGGTATTGGCCGACGCCGATCGACTTCGGCTCGATCTTGACGAGTTCCGCGAGCGGATCCTGCACCCGACGCGCGATCGATACCGCGCCGCGTAGGGACACGTCGAGCTCCGGGAGTTCGCGAGAGGCGAGCTCGGACGCCGAGTAGACCGACGCGCCGGCTTCGTTCGTGATCACCTTGTCGCAGCGTCGGTCGCCGAGCCGCTTCAAGAGCTGCGCCGCGAGTCGGTCGGTCTCGCGCGAACCCGTGCCGTTGCCGATGCTGATGAGGTCGACATCGTGCTGCTGCACCAGGCGTTCGAGCACTGCGAGACTCTTGTCGACTTCGTTGCGCGGCGGCGTCGGGTAGATCGTCGCGGTGTCGACGACTTTGCCGGTCGCGTCGACGACGGCGACCTTGACTCCGGTGCGGAGACCGGGGTCGAGCCCGAGGATGCGCTTGTTGCCGGCGGGAGCGCCGAGCAGGAGATCGTGAAGGTTCTTGGCGAACACGTCGATCGCGTCCACCTCCGAGCCTTCTCGCAGTCGTCCGATGATCTCCGTCTCGATGTGCAGCGAGAGCTTCGCCTTCCACGCGAGGCGCGCGGTGTCGACGAGCCACGCGTCCGCGGCGCGACCGTCGTCGCGGATCCCGAACCGTTCGAGCACGCGTCCGACGCACACGCCGCGGGTGTCGCTCGAGAGGTTGTCGTCTTCGTCGAGACGGAGGTTCAGGCGGAGGATCCCGTCCTTCCGCCCCCGCAAGAACGCGAGCGCGCGGTGCGACGGGATCGAATCGAGCGCTTCGTGATGGTCGAACCAGTCGCGGAACTTGGCGCCTTCCGCTTCCTTGTCCTTGTGCGCGAGCTCCGTGCGAATCTCGCCGCGCGTCCACACCATCTCGCGCAGGCCGCCGACGAGTTCCGCGTCTTCGGCGAAGTCCTCCATGAGGATCTGTCGTGCGCCGTCGAGCGCAGCCTCCGCGTCCGGGACTTCCTTCGCGGCATCGACGAACGCCGCGGCGCGCGCGCTCGGGTCCTGCGTCGGGTCCTCGAGCAGCCCGTGCGCGAGGGGTTCGAGACCGCGCTCGCGTGCGATCTGCGCCTTCGTGCGGCGCTTCTTCTTGTAGGGCAGGTAGAGGTCTTCGAGTCGCGTCTTCGTGTCCGCGGCGAGGATCGCGGCTCGCAGCTGCGGCGTGAGTTTCCCCTGCTCCTCGATGCTCGCGAGGATCGCGGTGCGACGCTCCTCGAGTTCACGCAGATACGTGAGCCGCTCGTCGAGCTTGCGGAGCTGCACGTCGTCGAGTCCGCCGGTCGCCTCCTTGCGATAGCGCGCGACGAACGGGACGGTCGCGCCTTCGTCGAACAGACGAATCGCGGTCTCGACCTGGTTCTCGCGGACGCCGAGTTCGGCGGCGATGCGTGATGCGATTCCACCCTGGGTGTCGGTCATGACGCGATGCGACGCGTTTTGCGCGTCGAATGCAACCCGTCAGGCGGCGCGCGCGCGCAGTGCGCCGGCCGCCGTCGTGACGCGCAACCACAGCTCGGCGAAGAGCAGGTTCGGCACCCAGCACGACCACGCGATGACGCGATACGCGTCGAGGAACTCGATCGACTCCGGGCGGAACGGGAGCTGCAGGCGCAGCGTCACCGCGGCGTAGCACAGCGCGTAACTCCGCACCATCCAGCGGCGGTGGACGAGCACGTCGCCGCGTTTGATCGCGACGAGGCCGAGGCCCGATGTCGTGAGCCACAGCACCGCCAGCGCGCCGAACCCCGTTTGCGCGATGAGTCCACCGTCGGCGACGCACGCCATCGCGAGTCCCGCAATGCCCGATACGAACATCGCGGACATGTAGACCATGCCGACGCCGCTGTGCAGCGCTGGCCGCGCACGCAGGATGTCCCGACGGAACGCGAGCGGTCCGACGAGCAGCGCGACTCCGCCGAGAGCGAAGTGCGCGTAGTCGATCCACACCCGGCCGAACACCTTGCCGGCGTTCGGGCGCGCGTCCTGCAGCGCGAGCGCGTAGCCGGCGACGCCGACTGCGAGGATGGTCATCAGCCACCAACCGATGCGCGGCGTGAGATCGGTGGATCGGGCGAGCACGGAATCGGGGACGCGCATGGGTGGGGGAGTCTAGTGCTCCGCGTCCGAAGTCCGCATCAGAAGTAACCGGCCATTCGACCCGCTCGCTGCGTTGCTGCTCCTCAACTTGTCGGTGGACAAGTTGAGGAGCAGCAACGCAGCGGGCGGACCGTAGGGGCAGCGACATATGTGGCGAACA
>JANQJF010000082.1 GCA_028281765.1 Planctomycetota bacterium
AATCACTCCGAATCATGGCATTTCCCGAGGAATCTGTCGCCGACCGGGTGAGCCGATTCATGCCGCCTGGAAATGGTCCTTCTCGGCCGAGCTTCTAGCACGCATCCGTCAGGACGGCGGCAGGAAGACGATCCATCGCTCGTCGTCGCGGCCGCGGTAGTCGCGCCCGGGGCCATTGCGTCTGCGCACGCCGCTGCCCGGTCTCGGGATCTTTCGGCTGCGCCGCGCGTCCTCTTCCCAGCCGACGTATTGGTGCATCAGGTTGCGAGTAAACGAGGCTTGCCCGTACTCCGGCACGAAGAACGCGGTGTGACCCGGGGGCGTCAGCGTCAGCGGCCAGCCGTAGACTTCGAACGGCTGGCGCGCAGCCGGCGGGGCGTCGACTCGGGTCTCGCTCGGGCGCCGCGTCAGCATGAAGCAGTAGTGCTTGCTGGCGAAGAGGAGGCAATCAACGTTCGCGAGCGCTTCTGGCCGGTCGCGCAGAGTCAGCAGGTACGAACTCGGGTGGCCGATCGTCGAGCACGCCTCTCGCACCGCCGTCTCGACGCGGGGGCCCGCACCGGCGTCGTCGAGCGCGAACGGTTCGCTGTCGATCGCGACCTGGAGCAGCGCGCGACACGATTCCTCGGCGCGTGTTTCGACGCGGGCCGCGCGTTCCGCGGTCCAACCCGGCGCGAACAGGGTGACCGCGAGGACGGTCACACCGGCGGCGACGAGCGCGTTGGTCAAGTTCGGGATGCGCACACGAAGAGTGTTCGGCGGATCGCTCCGTTTTTCCATCGGAATGGTCGGTACGATTCGCGATCGCATGAACCGCCTGCCGTCGATACCCGAACCGATTGTCGACTGCCTGCGTCGCGCGGGCCGAACGGCGCGGGTCGTCGGGGGTGCGGTGCGCGACTCGCTGTGCGGCATCGAGTGCATCACGGATTGGGATCTCGGGGCCGCGCTCCTGCCGGAAGACCTGGCACAGCGGTTTCCCGACGCGATCGAGTCCGACCTCCGGCTGGGCGTCGTCAGCGGCGAGACGGAAGGGCTGAGTTGGACCGTCGCGGCGTATCGCGAGGACGGCGAGTACGCCGACCACCGCCATCCGGACGTCGTGTCCTTCGTCGACTCGGTTGCGCGTGACGCCGAGCGTCGAGACTTCACGATCAATGCGATCTACGCGGACGAGTCCGGCGCGATCGAAGATCCGGTCGGAGGGCGTGACGATCTCGGGGCGCGAACTCTGCGGATGATTGGGGATCCGCACCGAAGACTCGCCGAGGATCCGTTGCGCATCTGGCGCGGCGTGCGCTTCGTGACGCGGCTCGGGCTGACGATCGAGCCGGAGCTGGCATCCGCGATCCGGCGGCACGCCGGATTGGCGGCCGAAGTGCCCGCGGCGCGGCGCTTCGACGAGATCGACGGATCGCTCGGCGGTGGTGGGGCGTGGCTCACGCACGTCGAGCGCCTCGGACTGCGAGCTGCGGCTTGTGGCGAGGGGGTCGCGTTCTCGGCCGACGCCGAGCAGCGGCTCGATCTCGTGCGCGAGGATTCGGCCGTGGTTCGATGGGCCGTCTTGCTCCAGGGGGCGGAGGATCCGCGCGCGACTCTCCGCGAGTTCGGTGCGCCGCGGGCCGTCACGCGCGACGTGGATTCCATCCTGCGCGGCGTCGATGCGTTGCGAAACGTGGCCGACCTCGGTCCGGCGGCGAGACGCGCGGTGTTGCAAAGTCCCACATTGGGACATCAGCTCCGGCTGCTCCGCGTGGAGGAGCGCGTGCGTCCGGGCAGCGTCTCGAACCTCGACGTGATCACGAGCGTCTGTGATGCCGGAGTCCAGCCGCCCTTGCTATCGGGGGATGACGTGATGGCCCGTGGCGTCGAGCCGGGGCCTCGCGTCGGCGAGATCCTGGCCGAGGTCGATCGACGGCTCGACGCCGCCGCCGATCGCGCTCGAGCACTGCGTGAGCTCGACGCGGTGCTCGCGGGTAGCGTCAAGCCGCCGAACCCACCGGCCGATAGTCCTCCTAGGTGATCGCGGACGGACCCGCGGCGCCCAAGGGGAACATCGATGGCTCAGAAGTGGGACGATTCTGGTTTCGAAGGCTACCGCCGCGACCGCAAGCGACGGCATTTGGCCACCACGGGACCCAAGCGAGACATGGGCCGCCGTGCCGGTGTGCTTCGCGAGCTCGAGCAAGCCGAGCACGAGGAGATGCGCAACGAGCAGATGAGCCGTGAAGTGCACGAGTTCTTTTCCGATGCGACTCGCACCGCCGCTTCGATCGTCGCCAAAGTTGCCGAGGAGCAAGAGACCGTCCAGTGCGAGAACATCTCGCAGGACATGCTCGAGTTCCTTCACGATGCGATCTCCCGCGCGCAGGCGCTGATCACGCAGCTGCGCTCGCGGCAGGGTGGCGGCGTCGGCATGGAGACCATCGAGACCGACGTGCACAACATCGTCGGCCAGCAGCTCGACCAGTTCCGGCACGAAGGCACGGCTCAGCTCCACGACAAGCACATCGGGCAGGACCCGTTCGCGGACGTCGAGCTGCCGGACATGGCGTCGGTCGCGGACGAGCCGCTCACGATCGATGAGCACCTCGTCGCCGACACCGTCGAACCGGAGCCGAAGGCGAACCCGGACGTCGAGGTGCCGGAATGGCTGGCGAAGCTCGATACGCCGAAGCTGCAGACGACTCTCAAGATGCTGGTGTCGCAGCAGGTGATGTCGAAGGAAGACGCGATCGCGATCTTCTACGCGCTGACCGAGGCCTGAGTCCCCTCAGGTCAGCGAGATGACGCGCGCGATGCGCCGCGCGAGCACGAGGGCGACTGCGATGCCCAACGCTTCGGGCGTACGTCCCGAGCCGAGGCAGAGCAGGCTCGTGTAGCACATCGTGCCGAGCAAGAGATACATCATCGACTTGCGGATCGCGGCTTGCGGCCACACGTTGCCCTGCTTCCGCACGTGCATGCCGAACAGGATCGCCATGGCCAAGCCGATGCCCGCGCCGGGCCAGCGTTCGGGGAGCGCGAGGAGCACGAGCGGTGCGAACACCGGCGGGACCGTCTGCACCGCGATCACGGCTCGGGGTGCGACCCGCGGCGTGTCCTCGAAGATGCCGAGGATCGTGACGGCGAGGATGTAGACGCCATACACCGCGGCGGCGATCCAGATGAGCCGGTCGTCGGGCGCCGCGTGGCTGACGGCCATTGCGCCCGCGAGAAGGTTCATCGCGCGCAACACGCCCATCGTGATCGCGCCGCCGACCGGACTGCGTTTGAACGCGTAGTCGTAGAGCACGACGAGTACCGCGATCGCGGACCAGTAGATCGTCCAGGGTGCCAGCGCGATACCGCCGGCGAGCAGGGCGACGCCGAGCCCCAGCGCGGTGCCGGCGGAGACCTGACCGCTCGGGATCGGGCGTTCCGGTCGTTGCCGTGCGTCTTCCTCGCGATCCGCGTGATCGTTCAGCACCATGCCCGCGGCGTAGATGCACGCGCTCGCGCAGGCGCCGCGCACGATCGCGGGGGACCAGGGTTCGCCAGCAAGGCAGGCGCCAGCGACGATGTCGGCGGCGGGGGAGAACAGCGTGCCGGCGCGGAGCAGGCGGAGGTAGGCGATCAACGGCTCGAGGAGGTCACAGCAGCTTGAGGATGTCGTTGTACGTCACGAACAACATCAGCGCGATGACGAACACGAGTCCGAGGATCTGCGAGTAGGTGAGCACCTTCGTGCTGACCGGCGATCCCTTGACCTTCTCGATCACGAGGAAGAGCAGGTGTCCGCCGTCCAGCACGGGGATCGGCAGCACGTTGATGAACGCCAGGTTGATGCTGAGCAGGGCGAGGAAGTACAGGAACACCGCCCAGCCCTTCTCCGCGTAGTGGTAGCTGGCGCGCGAGATCTGCACGATGCCGCCGAGGTTCTTCGCGGCGACGTCCCCGGTGATCAGGCGCTTGAGCGTCACGTAGAGCTGCTTGATCAAGTCGATCGACGCGACGAAGCCGGCTTCGAGCGAGCCTCCGAACGACTCGACGCGGTACTCGTGCGTCATGAAGTCGATACGGCGCGTGAAGCCCAGGTCGACGATGGGCCGGCGAGTGGGCGTGACCGTGACGAGCTCGGACGAGTCGGAGCCGAGCCTGCGGATCTCGAGGCGCAGCGGCCGATCCTCCGCGTCGCGCACGACGCCGATGAGGTCGGTCCACTCCGAGATCTCCTCGTCGTTCGCCGTGAGGATCTCGTCACCGGCCTTCAGCCCGGCGTGCGCGGCGGGGGATCCGTCGACGGGCAGGAGCGCGACGCCATCCAAGTCCGGGCCGAGCGCAAGGTTCGCGACGATGGCTTCGCGGTCCTCGGCCGTCACCGCGGTCTTGCGTTCGAGGATCCGACCGTCTCGGCGCACGGAGAAGGTGATCTCCGGCCCGATGTCCTTGCTCACGAAGTCGAGGCCGTCGCCGGCGAACGGGTGACCGTCCACGGCGAGGACCCGGTCGCCGTGCTGCAGGCCGAGGCGCGCGAGCGGGGCGATGTTCGGTCGGATCGCGCTGACCGTTCGCGACGCGGGGAGCACGCCGATGCGCGGCTGCTTGTCGCGTGCCTTCGCCGGCACGAACGTCACGGTCTCCGCCTGACCTTCTCGATCGACGATCAGGGTGATCGGTTGATCGTCGGTGTCCGCGACGCTGCGGAATGCCTCAACGCTCGCGGCGCCGACGGCGGACAGGTCGTTGATCGCGACGACGCGGTCGCCGGACTGCAGGCCCGCTTCCGCGGCGGGGCTCTTGCGATCCACGGACGTCACGAGGGGCGGAATCGGCTCGACCGACGGCCGGACGCCGATCGCGAACAGGCCGTCGTTCTCGTCGTAGCGCGGGCGCACGGGGACGGTCAGGTGCTCGCCGTCGCGATCGATCTCGAACTCGAGGGTGGAGTCCCCGCCGAGCGCGATCTCGACGCGCATGTTCTCGAAGCTGTACATCTCCTTGCCGTCGATGCGCAGCACGCGGTCGCCCTTGCGCAGGTCGGCTTCCCAGGCCGCGCTGCCACGAGTGACCGATCCGATCATCGGCGCGGTGAACTGCACGCCGTTGTTGAACACGATCGGGAACGCGACGAGCGCGAACAGCAGGTTCATGACCACGCCGCCCGAGAAGAACAGAAAGCGCGCGCCGAAACCCTTCGCGTAGAGGTCGTCCTCGTTGAGGAATTGGCGCTGGGTCGGGTCTTCGCCGGCGACTCGGACGTAGCCGCCGAACGGCACGAGCGAGAGCCGGTAATCGGTGCCGCGCCATACGAAGCCTGCGATGCGCTGGCCGAAGCCGAGTGAGAACACTTCGACCCGCACCCCCGCGAGGCGCGCGCAGATGTAGTGGCCGAGCTCGTGGATGAAGATCAGGAAGCCGATCCCGATCGCGGCCATCAAGATCGAGGCGAACGACGTCATGAGACGGGATCTCCAGCAGCGGCCTGCGCGGCGTCCCGCGCGGCACGATCCGCGGCGTGGACGTCGTCGAGGGATGAGATGGGGCGGGCGGGGGTGGAGTGCACGACTTCGGACACGACGCGGGTGATCGAGGGGAAGCTCGCCTGGCCGGCGAGGAACCGTTCGGTCATGATTTCATCGGCTGCGTTCAGGGTGGCCCCTGAGTCGCCGCCGCGTTCGATCGTGTCGTAGGCGAGTGGAATCGCCGGATACCGTTCCGATTCGACCGGGGCAAACTCGAGTGTTGCGAAACGCGACGGATCGAACGGCTCGAACTCGAACGGTCCGCGGTCCGGATACTGCATGCAGTAGAGGATCGGCACTCGCATGTCGGGCACGCCGAGCTGGGCCATGATCGAGCCGTCGACGAATTCGACCATCGAATGCACGATGCTCTGCGGGTGAATCACGACGTCGATTTGGGACGGCTCGAGGTCGAAGAGCCAGCGCGCTTCGACGATCTCGAACGCCTTGTTCATCATCGTCGCCGATCCGATCGTGATGCGCGGGCCCATGTCCCACGTGGGGTGCTTGAGTGCTTCGTCCGGAGTGATCGCATCGAACGTGCCGAGGGCGCGTTTACGGAACGGCCCGCCCGAGCCGGTCAGCAGAATGCGCCGGACCCGACCCAGGTCCTCGCCACGCAGGCACTGGTGGATCGCGCAGTGCTCCGAATCAACCGGCAAGATCGCCGCGCCCGTCTCCGCCGCGAGCGGCATCAGGTAGGAACCCGCCATCACGAGCGATTCCTTGTTCGCGAGGGCGAGCGGCAGGCCGCGTCGCAGGGTCCACTCGGACGCCCGAAGGCCGGCGGCGCCGGTGATCGCGTTCAGCACGAGGTCCGGCTTGGCCCGATCGAGGGCCTCGAGGACGCCGTCTGAGCCGGCAAACCACGCGCATTTGCCGTCTGAAGGGGTCTCGGCATCCTCCGCGGCGAGACACGCCGCGCTCGGAGCGAATCGCTCCGCCTGGGCCGAGATGACCCCCGCGGACCGGTGCGCGGTCAGCGCGACGACTTCGAACTCGTCGCGGCGGTCCTCGATCAGGCGGAGTGCGTTAGTGCCTACGGAGCCGGTGCTGCCGAGGACTGCGATTCTCTTGGGCATCAGGGAGAGGGGACCCGGTTGGGGCGGATTACGATAGCTCGGTGGCCAGGGGATGGCAGCCAGAAGTCAGCAGAACGGTCGTTCGTGTGTGTCTGCGCGTTCTTCCGGATTCTCGGTCGGGTCCTCGGTTGAGGCCGATGTCGGGTCACGCGATGATGCGTTCGTGACGAATCGTCCCAGCTCTTCCTATCGCGACGCCGGCGTCGACATCGACGCCAAATACGATGCGGTATCTCGCGGTCGCGATGCGATCCGCTCGACGTACACCCCGGGTGTCCTCGGCGATGTCGGGGCCTTCGGCGGTCTGTTCGACCTCGCCGCAGTCGGAGCGGCCGGTGAGCTGCTCGTCGCGTCGACCGACGGCGTCGGGACCAAGGTCAAGATCGCGCAGCGCTGCAGACGCGTCTCCGGCGTCGGCGAGGACCTCGTCAACCACTGCGTCAACGATATCCTCGTGCAGGGCGCGCGGCCGCTGTTCTTCATGGACTACATCGCGGTCGACAAGATGGTGCCGGACCAGGTCGCCGCGGTGATCCAGGGCCTGTCGAAGGCGTGCCGCGAGAGCGGGCTCGCGTTGCTCGGCGGCGAGACCGCGGAGATGCCCGGGGTCTACCGCACCGGTGAGATGGACGTGGCAGGCACGATCGTCGGTTGCGTCGCGCGGGAGCGACTCCTCGATGGCTCGCGGATCGCGGTCGGGGATCGACTGCTGTGTCTCGAGTCCTCCGGCCTTCACACGAACGGCTACTCCCTCGCGCGCAAGATCGCGTTCGACGACGGCGGGATGAGTCCCGACGATTGCCCCCAAGCCCTCGGCGGCGCCTCGCTCGGTGACGCCCTGCTCGCCGTGCACCGCAGCTACTACCCGGCGGTCGCGCCGTTGCTCGAGCGAGATCTCGTGCACGGGATGGCGCACATCACCGGCGGAGGGCTGCCGGACAACATCCCGCGCGTGTTGCCCGAAGGCACGTCCGTGGTCGTCCAGACCGGATCGATGCCGCGCCCGCCGATTTTCGACTGGCTGTGCGAGACCGGTGGTGTGGACCGGGACGAGGCCTATCGCGTGTTCAACATGGGTTTCGGCATGGTGCTGTTCGTGGCGCCGGGAGATGCCCAGGCCGTGATCGATGGCGTGCGCGAGGCGACCGGCGACGTCGTGCGCGACGTCGGAGAAGTGGTTGCCGGTGACCGCGGAGTCGTGCTCGAGTGATCGGTCGCGCGGGTGTGACGGCGTGCGCCGTGCTGTGCATTGCGGGGCCGGGACTCGCGCAGGACGACTTCGTCGAGCTGTACGAACGCGCACAGAAGCTCTCGGCGGAGAAGAAGCCGGAGGGCGTCGTGCGCGCGGCGTACGCACGGTCGGTGCGCGCGTTCGAGGACTTGGACCGTGAGGTCGACGGGTACTACTCGCACTTGCCGGCGGCCGGCTACGCGGCGTGGCGGTCCGGCGAGTACGCGCGAGCGGCGCAGTGGTTCCGCATCGCGATCGACGCGACCGGTCCGACGGAATTCCTCGTGCGTTCGGAGATCGATGCGTTGGTGCGGGACAAGCGCGGGGCGCGCGCACTCCGCGTTGCCTACGACCACGCCGACGCCGGGTTCGCGTCGGCCGTCGACGCGGTCGCCGGCGGCACGAACGGATTCGGCTTGCAGCCGTTGTTCGAAGCGGCGGACGCCGCGATGCGCCGTGGGGATACCGAGCTCGGACTGTGGTACTTCCGGACGATCGCGCGCACGAGCGGGGAGGCCGCGATCGCCCTCGGCAATCTCGCGCTCTCGCTGCGCTGCGTCGGACGCGTCGAGGAGGCGGAGGCGATGTACCGCAAGGCGATTCAGAAGGCGCCGACCGACGCCTACCTCTGGAACGATCTCGGCCTGCTCCTCAAGGGGCTCGGGCGGCGCAAGGAGGCGCACGCGGCGTTCCGCAAGAGCCGGGAGGCGGAGACCCCGCCCGTCGCCGGTCCCGCGACCGGCAATCTGATCGACCTGATCCCGTTCGGCTTCGACCCCGGGTTCGGCGACCCGGAGGCCGCTCTCGCCGTGGTGCTGACGGAGCTGCCGGATGCCCAGCTGAGTCGCCGGCGTTGTATCGACGCGATCCTCGGGCGATAAGGCCATTGCGATCTGCCCGACTCGGCCTGCGATCCGTGACGATTTCCGCTGCGGCGGCTAGACTCTGCGTCCGGCTCGCACGGTATTTGCACGAATCCGGGTGAGCGCGGTCATCCGGGACCGCTTCTCGCACCGACTGTTTCGAGCCCGTCCCATCGGCTCCTAGACGAATTCTTCCCGACTAACGCAGACTCCTATGGATCAACCGAACAGCCTGTCGTTCGGGCGCCGCATCGCGCGGCGTGCCGCGACCCAGACCCTTGCGGCCACCCTCCTCGCCACCCTCGCCGTGCCGACCCTCGGCCAGACGGCAAAGGCCCAGGACGCGCAAGCCCGCCCGACGGTCATGAGTGCGTCCGAGATCAAGGGCCTCAACAAGAAGGTCCAGGCCTGGATGGATGCGTCGCTGAAGCACAACAACGCGACGTCCCCGCGGGCCCGCACGAAGGCGTCGAAGAAGAAGCGCCAGGCTCGGGACAAGTTCACGAAGGACTGGAAGTCCCGCGCCAAGAAGCACGGCGACCTGCTGAAGAGCGTGCCCGACCTCGAGGGCGTGTTCCGTGACGCATTCCCGTATCCGTCGACCAAGGCGATGAAGGGCCAGGTCGCGGCGGTCAACACCAAGGGCACGTCGCTGAAGTACGACGCGTTCATCCCGAAGGGCTACAAGCCGGCGGTCGGCCACCGCGTCGTGATCCAGCTGACGGGCCTCGACGAGTCCGGCGACGAATTCGTCAAGCCTCGCGACCACTTCGCCAAGACCTGGCAGGGCTCTCCGCTGCAGGACGACACGATCTTCATCCTGCCGCCGCTCGACGCCGCGCTCGATCTCGACGCGTCACCGGACTTCGCCGAGCCCGGCGAAGAGGCGAAGGACATGGAGCGCCGCAAGGCGTTGTTCCAGGTCGCGGGCTTCGCGCAGCGTTCGCTGAACTTCGACCGCTCGCGCATGATCCTCGACTGCGGCAAGGGCAGCTGTCGATTCGGCATGCGGATGGCCACCTACTTCCCGACGCGGTTCGCGGGCCTGATCCTGCGCTACCCGGAAGAAGCCGGCATCCGCTACGAGAGCCTGTGCGGCATGCCCGTCCTGCTCGTCAAGAAGGCCGGGGCCGACAACGCGCAGTTCATCGACGACCTCGCGAAGCAGCTCAACGAACTCAGCGCCGGTTCGTGCAAGGTCGTCGAAGCGTCCGACGACTACCCGTTCGCGGCGGCGCAGGGCGAGATCTCGAAGTGGACCAAGGAGGTCCAGCGTGATCTGTTCCGCAGCAAGGTCGTCATCGCTCCCAACCACGACCTCTACCACAAGGCCTACTGGATCGAGCTGGGCACCGTCGAACCGCTCGACAGCGTCGCGAAGGAAGACCGGCCGTACCTCGAGGCGGTCGTGAACAAGGAAGAGAACAAGATCGACATCAAGACGAAGAGCGTCTCGAGCTTCGTGATGTTGCTCAATGACGACATCGTCGATCTCGACAAGGAAGTCACCGTCGTCGTGAACGGCGTCCCGGAGAAGCAGAAGCGCAGCCGTCAGTTCTCGCTGCTGCAGAAGCTGATCTGGAGCCGCTTCGACCCGAACCAGCTGTTCACGGTCGAGTGGCGGATGTCCGTGCCCGCGGAAAAGGAATAGTGGGAACAATGCGCGCGGCGGCCGTTGCGACGGCCGTCGGCTTCGCGGTCATGTCCGTCGAGCTGACCGCGGTGCGCCTGATGGCGCCGCACTTCGGGGACAGCGCATACGTCTGGACGAACGTCATCGGAGTGATCCTCGTCGCGCTCGCGCTCGGCGCGTGGCTCGGCGGCAAGGCGTCGCGGCGCGACGACGCCACGGTGCGCCTCGCGCTCGTGCTGGCGATCGGCGCCGCCTGGATCGGCGTGACGCCGTGGATCGCCGACGGGGTCGGCTCGATGCTGTTGCCCCAGAACCTGGCGCTGGATGCCGCGATGGGGGCGCTCGTGCGGGGCTCGTTGTTCGCGACCCTCGTGCTGTTTGCTCCGCCCGTGCTGATGGCGGGCATGACGACGCCGATGCTCGTCGCCGCTCTCGTGCGGAGTGATGTCGCGGTCGGGGCCGCGAGCGGTCACGTCGCGGCGTGGTCGACGATCGGCAGTCTGGTGGGGACGTTCCTGACCACGCACACGCTCGTGCCCGGAATCGGTAGCCAGTGGACGCTCGTGCTGTGCGCGATCGTGCTGCTCGGTTCGTCTCTCGCCGTGCGCACGGCGGGTCGCGGTACGGCCGTCGGCGCGGTGGCCTTGCTGGCGCTGCTGATTCCGACCGGCGAGCGACGGGCCGTGCCCGAGGGCGCGGAACTCCTCGCCCAGGTCGAGAGTGCGTATCAGTTCCTGCGCGTCGTCCGTGGCGGCACACAAGACGCGTCCGAGGCGACTCGGCTACAGATCAACGAAGGGCTCGACTCGTTCCACTCGATCGCGCTCGCGGACACCCCGTTCACGGGCGGGCGCTACTACGACTTCTACGCCGCGCTGCCGTTCTTGATCGGCGAAGGCGCGCGACCCGAGTCGCTACGCGTGCTGTCCCTGGGATCCGCGGCCGGCACGTTCGAGCGTCTGCTCGCCGAGGTCTGTCCCGACGCGACCTTCGACTCGGTCGAGCTCGATCCCGCCGTCGCCGAGCTCGCGGAGGAACACTTCGGTGGCTACCCGCAGTCGGCGAACGTGACGTCGGGTATCGATGCGCGCGTGTTCGTCGAGCGGTCCGAGAAGGAGTACGACCTGATCCTCGTCGATGCCTACGAGCGGCAGATCTACATCCCGGCCCACGTCGCGAGCCGCGAGTTCTTCCAGGCGGCCCGCGCCCGGCTCGCGGACGGCGGCATCATCGCCGTGAACGCGGGCGGTCGCACGTTCGAGGATCCGGTCGTCGAGGTGGTCGCCGGCACGATGGCGACCGTGTTCGATCGTGCACACGCGTTCCGTGTCCCGCAGAGCCGCAACTTCATGATCGCGGCGCGCGCGGGAGATGCGGTGATCGAACCCGACGGGCTTTCGTACGTAAGGACCGACGATGAGCCGCTGAATGCAGTCCTCACGCAGGTCGGGAAGGCCTCGGCCTGGCGCGAGTTCGGCCCTGGTGATCGCGTGTTGACCGATGATCGCCCGTTCCTCGACCGAGTCCAGGACGCGGCCCTGACGCGCTCGATCGGAGATGCCAAGTTGTTCCCGATGGAAGGCGACCAAGCGCCTGAGACCGCCCAGCAGGCCGCCTACGCGGCTCGCCAGGCCCAGGACCTCGGTGCCCTGGAGTCCGCCCTGCGGAGCGCCCGTCAGCCGACCGGCGCCCTCCGCTTCTACGCGGGGGACCTCCGCTGGCTCAACCACGACCTGATCGGCGCGCAGGCCGAATACGAGGCGGCCGGCACGCTCGGCGTCCCCGACAACATGCGCGCCTCCCTGGAAGGCCGCGTCGCGAGCGTCGCGGCAGAGGTAGAGCGCCTCGACTCCGCCGTCGCCGTCGCGTCCCGCAACACCTGGCTTGCCCTCGGCGCGAGTCTCGTTTTGCTCGCGGCGTTCGCCCTCGCGTGGCGACGTCTGTAGGCGAGATCAACCGTACGAGCAAACGCGCACGCGGCTGAGCCACGTGCGCGTGCGCCCGCGCTTGCGCATGCCCGGTCGGACGTGCGCAGCACGTCCGACTTACAGGATGTCGAGAATCCCGCTTTGCTGGTTCGTCAGCGTCTCCACCGCGGCGCGGTAGTTCATGTTGATGCCGATCTTGCTGTTCCAGGGCAGCATTTCCTTGTCCGCGACGCCACCGAGGGCGACGGCCGCGAACGCGCGGGTCAGATCGCCGAGGCCTTCGTCGAACAGCATCTTGCACAGCGGGGACACCGTGCGGGTGTCACCGATGAAGCCGAGAGCACTCGCGATCGCACTCATGCGAGCGAGGTTCTTGCTGTCGTCGTCGAGCATGTCCGCGAGCATCGGAGCGACGCGCTGGTCGCCGAGCTTGCCGAGCGCGATCGCAGCCTGGCGCAGACGGTCCGGACGACGGACCGACGCCTGCACAACGCGCGAGATCGGCTCGGTCGAGCGCTGGTCGTCCATCAGCGCGAGGCCGATGCAGATGTAGCCAGCGAGCTCATCCTTGTTCTTCTGCTTCTCGAGCATCTCACGCAGCTCGTCGGCAGCGTCCTCGTACTTCGCGAGGCCGAGACCGATCGCGAGCGCCGCGAGGGCTTCCGGGTTCTTCAGCTTGCTGAGCCACTTCTGCATCGCGAGGCCGACTTCGGCGTCGACGCCGAGATCGTTCTCGAGGCGGTTGAAGCTCAGCACGCCCAGCGACAGCGCGGCCCACGGCTTGATCAGGGCCTTGCTGCCCTTCTGCAGAACCTTGAGCAGTTCGTCGCGGTTCTCGTCGCCGCCGATCTGACCGAGCGCGATCAGGCAGAAGTAACGGGCCTGGAGGTTCTTGCCCTTCTTGTAGTACTCGAGCAGACCCTTCGAGACGGCCTTGTCTTCGACCGTGCCGATCTGACCGAGCGCGAGCGCGGCCGACATCGGAACCTGGTCGACGGAGCGCTTGATCTTGGTCTTGCCCTTCAGCGTCTTGAGCATCTCCTCCGTGAACTCGGCGCGGATCTTCTCGTCGTCGCACGACTTGAGGAGCTTCGCGATCGCCGGCGGCACGTGCGCTTGGATCAGCTGCTCACCGGGACCGACCTTGCGGTTCCAGTACTTGAACAACGTGTCGTAGCTCTC
Source organism: Planctomycetota bacterium (assembly GCA_028281765.1). Lineage (GTDB taxonomy): Bacteria > Planctomycetota > UBA1135 > UBA1135 > UBA2386 > JANQJF01. The sequence goes on from JANQJF010000082.1 coordinate 13,424, forward strand.
CCGTAGCAGCGCGCGCCCCGCGTCGTCGTCGGTCGGCTGGAGGATGCCGATCGCGTTGATGGCGGCAACCCGGATGTTCCGGTCGGAGATGTTCTTGTCGCTCAGGATGCCCTTGAGGCCGTCCAGCACCTTCTTCTTGACGTCGACGTTGCTCGTCGCGAAGCCGACCAGTCCGAGACCGTAGGCCGCGAACGAGCGCGTCTGGTCGTCGACCTCGGTGCGCTTCGTAAGCTTCTGACCCTTCGGGCTGTCCGTCGCGATCGCGATCAGGTCGTCGACCGACTCGGTCATCTGGGAGATGCCCATCGCGACCGCCGCGGTCTGACGAATCTCGAGGTCCTTCGAAACGAGACGCTCCTTGAAGACGTCGAGGATCTTGAACTGTTCGTGATCCCTGCCGACCTTCGCCATCGCGACCATGCACGACGACGTGATGTCACGCTGATCGGTGCTGTCGAGAGCCTGCTTCAGCTTCGGCAGGATCTCGTTCATGATCTGCGCGTCGGTCGGACGCATCGTGTTCTTCGATTCGACGACCTTACCGGCGCCCATGAAGAAGTCGTCGGAGTTCGTCGTCACGCCACCTTGGTGGATGGCTTCGCGCAGCTTGATGAAGGGGTCCTTGTTGAACTCCCACCAGAACTGCCAGCGCGTGAGGTCGTCGCCCAGCTGCATGCCGCCGCCGGTCGTCGGACCGCCACCGCCGCCGCCACCGGCGCTCGGGCCACCCGTCGAGGGGCCACCGGCGCTCGGGGTCGAAGGGCCACCGGCACCGGGGGTCGAGGGACCGCCGCCACCGGGAGTCGTCGGACCACCGGGTCCGGGGGTCGTTCCGCCGCCACCGCCACTCGGGGGCGGAACCGTGTCGCCAGGACCACGGTACTGGCCGCCGTGCGCGAACGCCTCCGTCGAGAGGAGTGCGAAGCTGGCGCAGGCCAAGCCGGTCAACAAGAGGTTCTTCATCTAGAGTACGTCTCCTGAGAGGGAGTGAAGTATTCGGTTGGGCGAACGAGACGAGCCGCCCTTGCTCGACAGGGAGCAAATACGGGGCCGCCTACCGGTGCGGCCCAGAGAATCTGCCTCTGGGCCGTGCAGACTATGAGTTCGAGGGGGGAATGTCTCCACCCCCGGGCGCGTGAGCGGGGTATTCGGGAAAAACTGCCGAGTCGCCTACCGTAACGTTGTTACGCAGCCGAAACGATAGCTCGCTTCACTCGCAGGCAGCCGATCGCGCTTCGCGCTGCTAGGCAGCGCTCGCGTTGCTCGCTTCGGCAGCGCCGCGCTGCGCTCGCTAGGCAAGTAGGGGCGCGGGCGGGGCGGAGGGGGCGAGGGCAAGAGAGCAGAGGGGCAAGGGAGCGGGGAGCGCGCGTAGGGGAAAGCGGTTCGCGCGCCGAGGCTGGGGCTCCCCGGCGCGCTCGCCGCGCGCAACCGTCGACATCCCCGGCACGGCCGAACACTTGCCCTTGCCCGTGCCCCTGCCCATGCCTGGGCGCGCGCAGCGCGCCCTCAGAGAATGTCGAGCACGCCGGTTGCGCCGTTGGTCAACGTCTCCACCGATGCCCGGTAGTTGATGTCTTCCATGATCTTGCTGTTCCAGGGCAGCATCTCCTTGTCGGCGATGCCGCCGAGGGCGACCGCGGCGAACGCGCGGCTCAGGTCGGTCAGCGACTCGTCCTGGAGCATGCGGACCAGCGTCGAGATCGTGCGGCGGTCGCCGATCTGGCCGAGTGCGCCCGCGATGGCGCTCATGCGCGCGAGGTTTTGCGGGCCGTCGGTCAGCATGTTCGCGAGGTCGGTCGCGATCTCCTTGTCGCCGAGGCGGCCGAGTGCGACCGCCGTATTGAGCAGGCGGTTCGGACGGCGGACCGACGCGCGGGCGATGCGCTGGATCAGCTCGGTCGAGTGTGAATCGCCCATCAGCGCGAGGCCGACCGCGAGGTAGCCCGCGAGCTGGTCCTGGTGCGATTCCTTCTCGAGCATCTGACGCATCCGATCGGCGGCGTCCTGGTAGCCGACGAGGCCGAGGCCGATCGCGACGGCAGCGCGGGTCTCGGGGTTGCCGACGTCGAGCGTCTTCTCGAGCGCGCGCCCGATCGAGTGTGCATCGTCGGTGTCCCTACGCGTGAAGCCGTAGACGCCGAGACCGAGTGCGGCCCACGGGCGATCGATCGCCTTCTTGCCCGTGCCGACGGTCTTCATCAGGAAGTCGCGGTTCTCCTTGCCACCGATCTGGCCGAGCGCGATCAGGCAGAAGTTCTGCGTCTGCCGGTCCCGACCCTTCTTGAAGTAGCGCACGAGCGCTTCGCTAACCTTGACGTCGTCGTCGGTCGCGAGGCGGCCCAGCGCGAGCGCGGCCGACTGCGTGATCTGGTCCATGCTGCGCTTGACCTTGCTCCTGCCGAGGAGCGTCGTGACGTACTCGTCCGCGAACTCAGCGCGCAGAGTCGCGTCGTCGGAGTTGTCGAGCAGCTTCGCGATTGCGGTGGGCACGTGGGCTTGGAGGAGCTGATCGCTCGGGCCGGCCTTGCGATCCCAGTAGCCGTGCAGCAGATCACACGCGTCCTGCAGGAGCTTGCGGCCCTTCGGGTCGTCGCTCGGCTGCAACAGGCTGATCGTGTTGATCACGGAGACGTGCATGTGACGCCGCGACGACGAGAAGTCCGCGAGGAGCGGGCTCAGCGCTTCGAACACCTGACGCTTCAGATCGACGTTGCTCGTCGAGTGCGCAACGAGGCCCAGGCCGTAGGCGGCGAATGCACGGGTGAAGTCGTCGACTTCGCGGCGATTGCAGAGCTCTCGGCCGCGCTGCGTGTCCGTCGCAATCGCGATCAGGTCGTCGACGCTCTCGGTCATCTGGGAGATGCCCATCGAGATCGCTGCGGTCTGCCGGATCTCGAGGTCCTTCGAGGTGAGCCGCTCGCGGAACACGTCGAGGATCTTGAACTGCTCGTGGTCCTCACCGATCTTCGCGAGCGCGATCATGCACGAGGACGTGATGTCGCGTTGCTCGGTCGCGTCGAGTGCCTGCTTGAGGCGGGGGAGGATCTCGTTCGAGATCTGCGTCGCGGTCGGCCGGAGCGTGTCCTCACCCTCCGCGATGTGGCCCGCGCCCATGTAGAAGCGATCGGACTTCGTGGCCGTACCCGTCGCATGCACCGCGCGGCGCAGCTGGATCATCGGCGCCTTGTTGAACTCCCACCAATAGATCCACTTGGTGAGGTCCTCGCCGATCGACATGCCGCCGCCGGAGATCGGGCCACCGCCGCTGCCGCCGCCGCCGGGGCCGCCGGTACCCGGGCCACTGCCGCCACCGGTGCCGGGACCACCGCCGCCGCCCGGCACGCCGGGAAGTCCACCGCCGCCGGGTGTTCTCGGTCCACCGCCGCCGCCCGAGGGGCCGCCGCCGCCGCCGGGTCCGCCCGGGGGAACGACGTCCGCAGGACCGCGGTACTGGCCGCCGTGGGCCGACGCTTCGGGGGCGAAGGTCGCGAGGCCGAGGGTGGCCGCGCACGCGATCGTCATGAGTTTCATCTGAGGCTCCTTTGTCGTTTCCGTTCCTGGAACGGCAACCGGATCCGACTCAGGTGCACGCGGTGTGCCAACGCGATCGCACTTGCGCGACTTCGGGCTCCAGACGGCGTGACGGCGTCGATGTCGAGCATCTCGCCGAAAGGATGCGACTCGCCTCGTTTCGTGCGCCGATCGTCGAGCGTTACGCAGACGAAACAGTATCGAGGTCACACAACGTGCGGACGAGTTCCCGATGCAGCGCCGGCGGTGCGGCGATGCTCGGGTAGTGCGCATCCGCCTGCAGGTCGTCGATCGGGAAGATCGGTTCGCCTTCCCAGCCGGTGAAACGACTGCCCGCTTCGGTCACGATCAAGGCGGCTGCCGCGAAGTCCCACACTCGCCCTTGCTCTTGCACGTTCGCGTGGAGTCGTCCCGTCGCGACGTCGCACAACTCGACGACGGTCGAGCCGATGACGCGGATGCGGGCCCCGGTGTCGGCGACCCTCGCGACGAACTCCAGGCCGCGTCGCCGGCCGCGATGCCACTGTGCGCCGATCACCGAGGCATCCCCGAGTCGGTGGGGCGGCGTGCGCAGCTTGCGTCCGTTGCGCGTCGCGCCGAGTCCGCGAGCGGCCGCGTAGAGCCCGCCGTCCGGCTCGGCGTGGACCGCCGCGGCGAGCGGTCGGCCGCGATGCAGGCATGCGATCGAGACCGCGTATTGGGGGAGTCCCTGGGTGAAGTTGCTCGTGCCGTCGATCGGGTCGATGACCCACACGAAGTCGGCGTCGGCGCGCACGGGCTCGGTCTCTTCTCCGAGAAAGCCGTGCTCGGGGTGCGCGGCGAGCAGGAGCTTGCGGGCACGACGCTCCGCCGCAATGTCCGTCTTGGTCACGAAGTCGCCCTCGCCCTTGCGCATCGCCGGGCGGGGCGAGGGCTTGTGGCGACTCCGCACGAACTCGCCGAGTTCCTTCGCCGTCACGCGAGCGGTGCGCAGGATCGATCGTCGGGTGGCGGGCGGTGGCAGCGCGGCAGGCATGGTGGGATTGTGTCGTGTCGCCCCGGGAAAACCGACCGGGAAACCCGTAGCTTCCCGCGCGATGCGCACCCCGCTCCTGGCTCTTGGCGTGATCTGTCTCGGCGCGTGCTCCGCCGCGCCGGCGACGCCGCTGGTGGAGCCGCGGGAAAAGGAAAGGGCGTCGGCGGAAGACTCCGTCACCGTCACTTCGGAGTCGGAAACCGAGCGGGCGACGGACGCGGTGGTACGCGTGCCCGACGCGATCGATTCGGCTGTGGAAGCATCGAGCTCGGCGGTTCGCCCGTCGGAGCCCGAGCCGCCGCCGCAGCCGACGACGCTCGACTTCGACCACCTGACGACCGAGTTGGCGACCGGAGACTCGGGGCGCATCCGCGCAGCGCAACGTGTGCTGCGCGGCGCGATCGCGCGGCGCACCGCCGACGGGCCGATCGCTGCCCTGACGCTCGCAAACTGGTACGCGTTGCAAGAAGACCACGGGGACGCTTTGGCGCTCTTGGACGCGGGACTGCGTGGGGCTCCGGCCGACCGCGGACTGCGGCTCGCACGCGCGCTGATCCTCCGTGATCTCGGCCAGTGGGTCGCCGCGTCGCAGGCGCTGCGAGGCCTCGTCGTCGAGGACGCGAACGACGCGCGTTCGCAGGCCGAGCTCGCGTCGATCGAGTACATCCTCGAGGACTACGAGTCGGCAGCGACGCGCATGCAGCGGGTGCTCGGGCCACTGGTCGGCGATGCGTGGGTCGTCGCTTCGAAGGACAACTTGCGTGAGCTCCAGCGGGAGATCGAGACTACAAAGCGCACCGGTGTGCGCACGGCCGGGGTCATCGAGTTGCTCGCGCGCGTCCGCAGCAGCGAGGACCCTGGCGAGCGTCGCGACGCGCTGAACGCTCTTCTGCAGACGCCGGCCGCGCGTCCGCGCGCGCTTCGCGTCGCCCTGCTCCACGACGACCTTGCGCCGCGTCTGCAGGGCATCCGAGCGCTGCAGGCGACGGACCCGGGGCATCAGTCGATCGTCGCCGCCGCGTTACGGTCGCAAGAAGCGAAAGTGCGCGCGACGGCGTCCCGAGCGGCCGTGCGGCTCGAACTCGATCCCATCCTGATGTTGCGGGCGCTGTATGCCGAAAAGGACCCATACGCGTTCCGCTGCCTGCACGACTCCCTCCGGGAGACGGTCGGCCCGGAGGTCGATCTCCCCCTCGGCGCCGAGGAGTCCGCGGAACAACGTCGAAAAACTCAACACGCCTGGAGACAGCTTTGGAATCGGTGATCCTCGTCAGCGGCGGGGCCGGCTACATCGGCTCGCACACGGTGCTTGCGCTTCGCGAGCGCGGCCGCAACGTGCTCGTGCTCGACGACCTCAGTGAGGGGCACGAGGAGGCGCTCCTCGGCGCGCCCCTCGCCAGGGGCAGCATGCTCGACCGCGACTTCGTGATGAAGACGTTCGAGGAGAACGACATCGCGGCCGTGTTCCACTTCGCGGCGCGTTGCTACGTCGGCGAGTCCGTGCAGGATCCCGGCAAGTACTACAACGCGAACGTCAACGGCACGCTCAACCTGCTCGACGCGATGGCGGCGACGGGCGTGAACAAGTTCGTGTTGAGTTCGACGTGCGCGACGTACGGCGAGCCCGAGTCGATGCCGATCGTCGAAGAAATGCCGCAGAAGCCGGTCAACCCGTACGGCGCGACCAAGCTGATCGACGAGTGGATGCTCAAGGACTTCCACCGCGCGCACGGCATCGAGTCGGTGGCACTCCGCTACTTCAACGCGGCGGGCGCCGATCCCGAAGGTCGCCTCGGCGAGGACCACGATCCCGAGACGCACCTGATCCCGCTCGTCATCGACGCGGTTATGGGCAAGCGCGACAAGATCACGGTCTTCGGGAACGATTACGACACGCCGGACGGCACCTGCATCCGCGACTACATCCACATCGTCGACCTCGCGGAGGCGCACATCCTCGCGCTCGAAGCGATGGAGCAAGACCCCGGTAACATCGGGTGTCGGGCGTACAACCTGGGGAACCAGGCCGGCACCTCGGTGCTCGAGGTCATCGAGACGGTCGCGGAGATCGCCGGCAAGCCGGTGCCGTACGAAATCGGCGAGCGCCGCCCCGGCGACCCGCCGCGACTCGTCGGTAGCAGCGCGAAGATCGGACGCGAGCTGGGCTGGAAGCCGCGCTTCGGCGACATCAAGACGATCGTCGAAACCGCCTGGAAGTGGCACCAGACGCACCCACGCGGGTTCGCGTCTTCGTGATGGACCGAACCTCCTCGGGGAACGCGGGTTCGGTCGAGATCAGTTGTTCCCGACAGGTCATCCGTTAGGCTCCCGAGCGTGACGCTGCGTCTCTCCCTCCTCGTGCTCCTCTGTCTCGGCTCGGTCGGCTGCGTGTCGTTCGAGTCGGCGGTTCGGGAGTTCGACATCCTCGCCGGGATCGACGGCGACGAGGAGTGGCCCACGCGGCTCGACTACGAGGACAACGCCAAGAACTGGGCGATCGCGTTGCAGGAGGTCGACGAAGAAATCGACGACTGGGCGCTCGAGAACCCGAGCGGGTTCGCGCGGGATCGGTTCGTCGCGCTCGTGCGCAAGTCGCGCGGCGATCTCGACATGATGGCGCGCGCCGCGGCTCGCACGCTGCTGGTCTTGCAGCTCGACGACAACCGGCTGACCCGGCTCGAGGCGATCGACGGGATGGGAGAGATCCTCTCCGATCTTCAGGCGGATCCGCTCGAGCACATGTGGATGCAGACCGAGCCCCGCGTGCTCACGGAGCGGCACGAGACCGCGATGAAGGACTTGCTCGCGCGCGTGCCGTCCGCCCGTGCGCCGGACTGGTCGGCGGGGGAACGGGAGAAGTATCTCGAGGTGCTCGCCGCGCTCACGGACGAGCCGACGCCGACGATCAATTCGGACAGCGTCCTGATTCGAGCGCTGCGACGGGCCGCGGCCGAAGAGCCGGATCGTGCGCTGCGTCGGTCGACGAACGTCGCGCTCGTGCGCGCGATCGCGAACGCGTTCGCCCGCGCGTTGCACGCGTCTCTCCTCGCCCCCGACCCGGCCATGCGCGAGTCCGCGCTGCTCGTCGTGTATCGCCTGTCCGGGATGACTTCGCTGCCGGTCTTGCTCGAGCGACTGTCCGCGCCGAGTCAGGGACGATGGCGGTACCCGCGCACGATCCGCGAACGACGCACGCTCCTGCGCTTGTCGGCGCAGCTGAGCGGGGATCCGCTGTTCTTGTCGTTCCGCGGTGGGCCGCGACCGATCGACTTTCTCTACGACACACTGTCTCGCGACGACGACGAAGGCCTGCGCCTCGTCGCGCTCGAGACGATGGCGCGTTGCCTGCGGCGCCCGATCGACTTCGATCCGGCGTGGGCACACAAGTGGTGGCGCGAGTTCGCGCTGCGGGAGAAGAGCTGAGTCGTGCAGTCTCGCTATCTCGACGACACGGTCGCGTACGACGGCAGCCAGCTGCGCGCGCACTGGATCTTGCGGCACTGCGGGATCGCGGGCGATGCGATCGTCGCGTTTCGTGGACCCTGCGACGTGACTCTCGTCGAGATGGCGGACCTCGCCGACGTCGACGGGCCCGGGATCGCGGGGAGCGACATGCTGCACTTCCTCGCGGAGCGCTTCGACGACTCGCTCGCGACGGCGATGCTGCGGCAGCGTCTCCTCACGTGTATCGCCGCAGAGACGCTGCGCGAACTCGGTGTGGAAGTACGGCGTGACGGGGACGACCTCTACGTCGGAGACGGCAAGCTCTCGATCTCGATCGCGACGCGCTCGCTCGTGTCGACGCTGATTCACTTCGCGATGAACGTCTCGAGTGACGGTGTCCCGGTGCGGGCTGCGGCGCTGCAGGACCTCGGCGTCAATCCGCGCGCGCTCGCGGACCGCGTGCTCGAACGCGTCGTCGCCGAAGAATCGTCGCTCATCGCCGCGCGCGCCAAGGTGCGGGCCAAGGGGGAGGCGCGATGACGCGCAAGCATCTGATCAGCGTGCTCAAGCTCGTGCTCGTCGCGGCTCTGATGACGTACGTCTGCTTCACGATTCAGTGGGGCGACACGCTGACGACGCTCGACGAAGCCAACAAGCCGATCGCCGTCGAGAACGGACGGATCGTCGGCCCATGGGACGTCGAGACCGTCACGTTTCGGGACGAGGCGGGCGCCGAACGGCAGGTTCGCACGGGCCCGGTCGGAAACGGCACCAAGCTCGAGGCGACGGCCGGTTTCCTGACCTGCCTCCGCAACCTCGACTTCCAACTCTTCATTCTCGGCGCGCTCTGCTACGTCATCAGCCTGTGCTTCTCGTCGGTGCGCTGGTGGTGGTTGCTCCGCGTGAACGGCGTGCACCTCACGCCGCTCCAAGCGCTCCGCTACACCTGGATCGGCGTGTTCTTCAACAACGTCGTGCCGGGACAGACCGGCGGGGACGTCGTCAAGGCGCTGTACATCATGCGTCGTGCCGGCGAGGCGGGGCGCGTTGCGTCGATCGTCAGTGTCCTCGTCGACCGCCTGCTCGGACTGGCTTCGCTCGCGCTGCTCGGCGCGGTCGTCGTCCTGTTCTACATCGAGGATTTTCCGAAGGTCGCGATCGGCATCTGGGCCGTCCTGCTGGCCGTGGGCCTCGGTGGCGTCGTAGCCTTCAGCCGCCGCATTCGGAAGTTGGTCCGACTGGACACCCTGCTGCGCAAGCTGCCGCTCAGCGGTCTGCTGCAGAAGGTCGACCAGGCGATCTTCTTCTATCGCGGCCACAAGGGCGGCATGGGCGGCTGGCTGCTCGCGGGCGTCGCGAACCACTGCGTCTCCGTCCTGAGCGTGATGCTGGTCGGCGATGCGCTCGGCGTCGGCATGCCGGTGGTCGAGTACTTCGTGCTGATCCCGATCATCAACATCGTCAGCGCGGTGCCCCTCGGCCCCAACGGCTGGGGCGTCGGCGAGTGGCTCTACGGCTCGCTGTTCGGCGCATACGGTGCGCGGCATCTCACCGGGGTCTACGACGCGGCGCGCGTCATGGCGACCCGCGCCGTCGCACTCTCGGTGCTCTATCGCATCCATCTCTCCATGTGGTCGCTGGTTGGCGGCGTGCTGATGCTGTTCGAGAAGGACCGCGTGACCCGGGCCGACGTCGAGGAGGAGATCGCCCGCGAGGAGCAAGAGGCCGAGGAAGCCATGTCGTCGTAGCGCCCCTCGTCTGGACCAACCACAATTGCGGCTCGCACTCATGGCGGGCCGTCCGCTAGATTCCGCGCCATGAGTTTGCTCGTTGTTGGCTCGACGGCCTTCGATACCGTCGAGACGGATTCCGGTCGCGTCGAGGATTGCCTCGGCGGTTCGTCCACCTACTTCAGTCTCGCAGGCGCGAAGTTCACCGAGGTGCGCCTCGTCAGCGTCGTCGGGCAGGACTTCCCCGACGAGAGCCAGGAGCTGCTGCGCAAGCACGGCATCCAGCTCGACGGTCTCGAAGTTGCGGACGGGAAGACCTTCCGCTGGAGTGGCAAATACTCGTCCGACATGAACAGCCGGGAGACGCTCGACGTCCAGCTGAACACGTTCGGGGACTTCCAGCCGAACGTGCCGGACTCGTTCAAGAACACCCCCTTCGTCTTCTTGGCGAACGGGGCCCCCGCGACGCAGGCGTCGGTGCTCGACCAGGTCGAATCCCCGCGCTTCGTCGTCGCGGACACGATGGACCTCTGGATCGACACGGCGAAAGACGGGCTGCTCGAGTTGCTCGGGCGCATCGACGGGCTGATCCTCAACGACGAGGAAGCCAAGATGCTGACCGGCGAGACGAACCTCGTGAAGGCCGGTCGTCGCGTACTCGACTTCGGCCCGAAGCTCGCGATCGTGAAGAAGGGCGAGCACGGGAGCTTCCTGTTCAGCAACTACTTCCAGTACGCGCTGCCGGCCTATCCGACCGAGCGCGTGCTCGATCCGACCGGCGCGGGCGACAGCTTCGCCGGCGGGTTCATGGGCTTCCTCGCCGGATGCGAGACGCTGAGCCTCTGGAACATGAAGCGCGCGATCATCTACGGCACGGTCACGGCGAGTCTGACCGTCGAGTCGTTCGGTGTCGACCGTCTCGCGGAGTCGTCGCGCCAGGAAGTGAACCAGCGCTTCGACGAGATGATCCAGTTCGTCTCGGTCTGAGCGATCGAATTCGAGCGCGATACCCAGAGACGGAGAGCTCTCGTCGCGGCAGATGTAGGTGAGGCCCATGCCGCTGGACGGGGAGTTCCACGTGCGGATGGTCGCTCCGTCCGACAGCTCGTACTCGGCGCCGCTCAGCAGCGCGAAGTAGGTCAGGGATCGCTCGGCGTCACGCGGCGTTAGGATTTTCCTGAGACGCTCCACGATCCGCGGCAACCACTCCGCGCAGATCATGGAACCCTTCTCCCCGACCATTCCGATCGAAGACCTCCTCGCGCACGAACCGTGGCTCCGCCGGATCGTCGTCGACCTCGTCGATGACGACGAGGTGGACGACATCCTGCAGGAGACCTGGATCGCGGCGCTCGCCGAGCGGCGAATCGCCCATCCCAGGGCTTGGTTGAAGCGGGTGGCCCACAACCTCGCAATGCTGCGCCGCCGGTCTGCCGGTCGGCGCCGCAAGCGGGAGGCTGCGGCCGCACGCGCCGAGGCTCTGCCGTCGACGGATGCGATCGTCGAACGCCTGCAGGCCCACAAGCAGCTTGCCGAGGCGGTCGCCGAACTCGAGGAGCCGTATCGCACGGCCGTTCTGCTGCGCTACTTCGAGGACATCCCGCCGCGCGAGATCGCGGCGCGCCTCGGGGTGCCGGCGTCGACCGTGCGCACGCGCCTCGAGCGGGGGTTGGCGAAGGTCCGTGGTCGCCTGCGGGACGAGGGCGGCGATGTCCGCGCGCTCGCAGTTCTGATCCTGACGCCGCGGTTCGGCGAGCCGGTTCCACCGGCGAGCCTGCCGCGGCAGGTACTCGACCTCGGAGTAGGAGCGTTGGCCATGGCCGCCCGCCACAAAGTCTTGTCCGCCGCCGTCGTCTTGGCGTCGGTCACCAGTATCAGTTTTCTCGTTCGAGCGGACTCGGACGACCCGGTCGTCGATTCGGGGCCCGAGCTCGCGACGGTGGATGTCGCGGCCGAGAATCCGCAGAGCGACCCGTTGCCCGACGCACGCGTCGAAGTCGGGCCGCCGACCGAGCCCGCGTCGACGACACCGCCTCTCGGTGGCCGCGCGATCGACACGTTCGGAAACGCGGTGCCCGGGCTCGAGCTCGAGTTCCGCGCGACGGTAGGCACGTCGGTATCGAACCTCTTCTCAGGCGTCGTTCCGGCCGATGCCGCGAGTGTCGTCTCGAACGCGACATGCGACGCGCTCGGGCGGTTCGAGTTCGACGACGAAGTCGTGCACGGTCAGATCCACGCGGCCGGCGACTACGTGACCGTACGCTACCACGCGCCGCGCGCGGATCGCCGCGACCGGGAGCACGCCTTCGTGATCGTCGCGCGTCGCGGCTCCGTGCGCGGAGTCGTCCGCGACGAGTCCGGCGAACCGCTCGCGGGCGTGACGATCATCCCGAAGATCGGCGGCCTCACGCACATCGACGAGCCGGTCGACCACATGCAGGTGCTCGGCGTGAGGACCCTCGCCACTGACGCTGAAGGTGCGTTCGCCCTCGAAGACGTGCCCGCGATCGACGAGCTCGAACTCTCGTTCTCGAAGCACGGCTACGCGCCGGTCGAACGTCGCGCGATCGACATGACGCGCCCGCTCGAGATCGAGCTCGAGGAGCGCCACAAGCGCGCGAGCTACTCGGTCTACGGCATCGTCGAGGACCGCGACGGCGCGCCCGTCGAGGGTGCGATGGTCATGCTCCACCTCGAGTTCGCGATGACGAACCGTCACGGCGAGTTCGAGCTGCGCACGCGGTATCTCGGCGACGAATCCCAGTTCGGCGCCGCCCAAGTGGGTTGGCAGCCGGCGCTGCGGCCGGACGTCGTGCAGGACTTGTTGAACGGCAAGGACCCCGGCGAAGTCGTGCTGCGCCTCGGCGAGCCGGCGCGTTCGATCGACGGCGTCGTCGTCGACACGCACGGCGACCCGGTGGCGGGGCTCGCGATCTGCGTGCTCGACGGCACCCAGGTCCAAGACTGGATGACAGTCGAGGACTACATCGGGGGCCGCGGCCGCGAACTCGACCACTCGACCGGGTCGTCACTCAAGATCGACACGCGGACCGATGAGAACGGCGCGTTCACGGTGCCGGGCCTGACGGATCGCGACTACCGCGTTCGAGCATGGGATCCGAAGACCCTCGCGTCGACGACCCACACGGTCCGTGCGGGAGACCGCGGCGTGACGATCGAGCTCGACGTCGACCGGCGGCGCACGTTCGCCGGCCTGCTCAAGACCCGGGCCGGCGTACCGATCGAAGGCGCGTCCGTCGCATGGGGTCTGCGCAGCTACGACAACGGGGGCCTCTCGATCTTCTCTTCTGGCGCAGGCGCTCAGACCGACGAGCGCGGCGCGTTCCGGCTGGAGAACATCCCCGTGGGCGACGTCGAGCTGTCGATCAGCGGGCGCGACATCACCGATTGGATCGAGCCGCTGTTGGGCCGCGACAGCGACGAGCACATGGTGATCACGCCGTGGGCGCGCTGCCGCGTGCGGGTGTCGATTGGTGCGGACGGTGCGGCGCGGGTCGGGTTCTTGGACGGAGCCGGCGAACGCCTCCAGGTGCGCCGCACGATGGGGCAGGTGTCCTACGGTGGCGACGGCTGGGACTTGCGCGATGGCGCGACGCCGGCGCTCGAGGTCAGCCAGGCGGCGCGCACGTTGATCGTGCTGGACGGCGACGATGGGGAGATCGCGCGGCACGCGGTGGCGCTGCGTACGGGGTTGGTGGAGCGGTTGGAGTTCTAGTGCCCCGCGTCCGAAGTCCGCATCAGAAGTAACCGGCCATTCGACCCGCTCGCTGCGTTGCTGCTCCTCAACTTGTCCACTGACAAGCCGTGTCG
>JANQJF010000083.1 GCA_028281765.1 Planctomycetota bacterium
CGACACGGCTTGTCAGTGGACAAGTTGAGGAGCAGCAACGCAGCGAGCGGGTCGAATGGCCGGTTACTTATGATGCGGACTTCGGACGCGGGGCACTAGCGCAGCGGCGTGGCGTGGCTTCCGATCAGCACCTTCGTGCCGTCCGGCCGTTTCTCCATCTGGCCGACGACGCCGAACACGCGGCCGGTGTGGTATTCGAGCCCACCCTGGATCTCGACTTCGAGGTAATCCGGAGCCTCCCTGTCGACGAGGCTTCGCCAGAGGCTCGAGACGAGCACGAATCGATGCGACGGTCCGGGCGGACCGAGCGACATCGGGATCCCGTGCACGCACATGTCCAGATCGCCGAGGTCGAGCCCCACGGCGTTCGCGTCGTAGATCGACATGATCTGGGCGTTGCCCGCGCCGACGCGGCGGCGACGCGCCATGACGATGTCGGCGTCGAGGTCCACCCACGACTTCAGGGACTTGCGCGCCTCGTCGCGATTCGGCGCCGGTGCGGGCGGCTTCCGTCGCTCGGACCTCGCTCCCGCTCGTAGCTCCTTCACGAGCGACTCCAGGTGCTGTTCGGTCCACTCGGGGCCCCCGCCCTCGATCATCCCGGTGCCGGGAATGCGCGTCATGATCGTCGGCAGCGTGACCGCGACCCCGTCGACGACGATGGCGGTCTGCTTGTTGACGCGCTCCTCGGTCCAGTCGGCGTAGGTATCGTGGAGTTCGGGGCGCACTGCGTACATCACGACCGATCGCCCTGTCGCATCGGACTCCGTGAGTCGAATCGAGTCGGGGTCCAGATCCGACGTCGCAAAACCCTTCTCGCCAACGCACACCGGCACCAGCTCGACGAGATAATCACTCGCACGCTCCGCCGGCTCGGTCAGGCGCGCTGGATCGAACAGCGGCACGACTACGTTCTTCCCGATCCGAGTCTGGGACCAACTCCAGCCCAGCTTGTCGCCCGGTCGCACGACGTGCGGATACCAGTGCACGGTCGTCGTGTGCGCGAAGCGCTCGACCCAACGGTTGAACTCGTGAATCCGCCGCGGGTCGGCGAGCACTTCGGCGCGGTGTTCGCCACACTCGAGCCACGCTCGGACACGTAGTACCTCGCGCGCCATGTCGACGCGCTCACCGCCCACCTCCGAATCGCGGGTCGCGAGCGCGCGCATCTCGAACAGGTCGTGGGCCGGAACCGAAGGCTCCGACGTCTCGGTCGGGTCCTGCGCCTGAGCGGCGCTCGAAAACGGCGCGCAGACCAGCGCGAGCGCCATGCCATGAATCAGAGGGGTCAGGGGTCTCATGCGGCTTCCATTGTAGAAGTCGAAGTCGGTTGCACACTCGTAGGGCCCGTTGGCAACGAGCTTTTGTCACGGATCCGGACGCCCTTTCGGCCTCGCGACGCGGCTCGACCGCGCTGGCCGGGTTAGACTTCGACGTGAGAAGGGGAATCTGCATCGCTGTCGCCGCGTACCTGGCGTTCGGCGCCGCGCCGGCGCGTGCCCAAACGTATCCGCTCGCTTACCCACAGGCTTCGACGCGAACTTCGCAGGGTCATGTGGCGCCGGTCGGCTACAACGCGAGCCGCGTGTTCGACGAGACGCGCTTCCAGCAGTTGATTCCTGCTCGCTACCTGCCGAGCACGGGGGCGACGATCCACGGCATCGAGTTCCTCGGCATCGGCCTGACGACGACAGTGAACTACGACCTGCTGCGGGTGCGACTTTCTCATGCAAATCTCGTCGCTCTCGACGTGCAGCTGGACGCGAATCTCATCGCCCCGAAGACGACCTTCGATCAAGCGCCGTCGAAGCTCGAATTGAAGCTCGACGAGTGGTCGCCGCTCACGTTCGAGACCCCGTTCGTCTACGACGGCACGAGCGATCTCGTCATCGAGATCCAGAAGGCCATCACGCTCGACGCGCGCGTCGCGTTCGAACCGATCGTCGGAACGCGCGTCGCCGGCAACCCGGGGCGCTCGGACCTTCCCACGCCACGGTACGCAGCTGGACCCCATGGCTCCGGCGCGGCGTTCGCGCCGCGGGGCACGCGAACGATCCCGACGCCGCTGGTGATGCAGCTCGTCGTCTCCGAGCCGTCGCTGACCGTGCGCAGCGACCGCGGCGGACGCAACGGCAACGCGTTCGCGATCAGCGACTCCCTGAGTTTCGACGTGCACGCGAAAGCGGGCACGTTCTTCGCGCTCCTGGGTTACGGCGCACTGCTGCCTCCGGTCGCGACGCCACCGATCGACGGGCTGGGCTACGTCCCGCTGATCGGCAACTGGCAGATCGGAAACAACGTGATCGGCTTCGACGGCGCACCCGCGACGATCTCGCTCGCGATCCCCGATCGAGCCGACCTCGTGGGGTTCCGCCCGGGATTCCAGGCAGTTCTCCTCGACCTGACGGCCGGCCAACTCGCGTGGACGAGCGCTGTGGACTTCGTCGTCCAGGACTGATCCGTTAGCATCCGCGGTCATGACGACCCGCACTCTGACGATCGCCGCGGCAGCGCTGCTCGCCGCGCAATTCGGCACTGCCCAGCGCGAGCGCGCGCCGAAGCACGAGTTCACGATGGAAGTCGAGCACAAGCGACTTCCGGCGCTCTCCCAGGGACGCGCCGGCACGTGCTGGAGCTTCGCGACGACTTCGTTCCTCGAGTCCGAAGTCGAGCGGATCCACGGCATGCCGATCGACCTCTCCGAACTGCACACCGTCTACTTCACGTATCTCGAGAAAGCGCGCCGCTACGTGAAGATGCACGGCAAAGCCCAGTTCAGCCAGGGCGGCCTGTCGCACGACGTCATCGAGATGGTGTCGCGCTACGGTGTCGTGCGACAGAAGGACTACAGCGGCCTGCCGAACGGCGCGCAGTTCCACGATCACGACCAGCTCGAAAAGGTGCTCAAGGCCGTCGTCGACGAGGTCAAGGAGAGCCCGCGACTCGACCGTCGCTGGGACGACGCGGTGCAGGGCGTGCTCAGCGCGTACCTCGGCACTCCGCCGCTGTCGATCGACGTCGACGGCAAGTCGCGCACCCCGATGGAGTACGCCCACGCCGACCTGAAGATCCCGGCGAACGAGTATCGGCAGCTCATGTCGTACCAGAGCCAGCCGCAGTGGTCGCAGGAGTGCCTCTACGTTCCCGACAACTGGATGACGCACGACGACTACTGGAACGTGCCGCTCGAAGCGCTACTCGACAACCTCGACCACGCGCTGCACTCCGGCTACACGGCAGCGATCGACATCGACGTCAGCGAACGCGGCACCCGTCGCGGTGACTACGTCTGGACCCTGCCAAAGGCACAGGAGAAGGACGGCGCGATCACCGACGAAGTCCGTCAAGCGATGTTCGACTCGCGCGAGACGACCGACGATCACCTGATGCACATCGTCGGTCGCGCGAAGAACCAGGACGGCAAGATCTTCTACCTGACGAAGAACTCGCACGGCAACGGCGGCCCGTACGACGGCCACGTCTACATCTCCCGCAACTACATCGCGGCGAAGATGCTGTCGTTCATGGTCCACAAGGACGCGCTGGTCCGCGAGACGAAGCAGCGCATCGGCGACTGATCACTCGCCGACGTCGCCCGCAGACTCGATCCACGGCGGCTCGGCGACGAGCTGCCGCAGAACGGTCGTCGCGAACGCCCCGCGGTCCAGTTCGAACTCGATCCGAACGCCCGCGTCGATCTCGGTCACGCGCGGCTCGCGGAGACGCGTTCGCAGCGGACGTCGCTCGCCCGGATTGGTCGAATACTTCCCGAACCAATCCGGGTCGATCTCGAGTTCGCGGAGCACGGCCGCTTCGAGTTCGCCCTGCGCGCCAGCGGCCGCGAGGCACTTCGGACCCGGCAGCGGCCCGCTCGGCGAGAGCTCGAACCGCTGGCAGCGCACCTGCTCCGTGCGCGCATCGGTCACGAGGAACGACGCGCCGTTGTGATGCAGCCACGCGACGTCACCGTCCTCGAGGCGATCGACCGACTCACGACGCGCCGCGAGCACACGATTGAAGACCTCACTCTGCACGGACGACAGCAGCAATCGCAGGAGCGGCTTCCGCACGCGACGCGCCGCGCGGCGCGGATTGCCCTTCAGCAGTCGCAGCCCTTTGTCGAGATTCCGTCCGCCCGAACCGAATCGCTGCGCGCCGAAGTAGTTCGGCACACCGACACGTTCGAGGTCACCCAGGTTCTGACGCACGTCTTCGACGCACCCCGCGGCACACGGCAACTCGATGCGGAAGCGGTTGCCGCGCAGATGACCGGTCTTGAGCTTGTTATCGTGGCGCGAGATCGACAGCACATCGAACCCCTCGATCTCGATGTCGCGAAGTCGATCCGGGTCCTCGAGCCCTTGGAACGAGAGCCACTGCCGCGTCGTCGCGTGTCGATCCTTGAGTCCGGCGTAGCCGATGTCCCGTGGCGAGCAGCCGAGCGCGGACGCGAGTCGATCGACGAGATACATCGTCGAGAGACCGCGCTTTTGGACCCATGCGAAGACGTGTTCACCGTCGCCGCTGGGGGCGTAGGCCGGGACTTCTTCGACGGCGAAGTTCTCGACGCCGAGTTCGAAGCCACCAGGCAGTCGTCGGGCCGGGCAGTCCCGCGGCGGCGGGCAGAACGGCTCGCGCACGCCGCAGCTCCTCGCAACTACTTGTCGCGCTTGCTGCGCGACTTGCGGGACTTCCGCGGCTTCGCCTTCTCCGCCGGCTCGGCGACGGCGGCGACCTCTTCGGTCGACTCGGCTGGCGGCCACGCGCCCTGGAAGGCTTCGATCGGGTCCTTGCCGGTCGCGTAGGCGATCAGGCGCGCGAGCTCGTCGCGCATCTTGTCCCGCGGCACGATCCGATCGATCTGTCCACGGTCGAGCAGGAACTCCGAACGCTGGAAGCCTTCGGGCAACTCCTTCTTGATCGTCGTCGCGATGACGCGCGGGCCGGCGAATCCGATCAGGGCACCGGGCTCCGCGATCAGGACGTCGCACACGGAAGCAAAGCTCGCCGTGACACCGCCCGTCGTCGGGTGCGTCATGACCGAGATCGAGAGCAGCCCAGCCTCGTCGAGTCGCTTGAGCGCGCCACACGTCTTGGCCATCTGCATCAGCGAGATCGCGCCTTCGTGCATCCGCGCACCGCCGCTGCAGCTGAAGATGATCAGCGGGTGACGCAGCTCGAGGGCCTTCTCGACCGCGAGACTGATCTTCTCGCCGACGACCATGCCCATCGACCCGCCGAGGAACTGGAAGTTCATCACGGCGACGACGACCGGGTTCCCCTTGATCGTCGCGGTGCCGGTGATGATCGCGTCCTTCTCCCCGGTCTTCTTCCGGGTCGCCGACAGCTTGTCCTTGTAGGGCATGCGGTCGTGGAACTTCAGTCGGTCCACGGCCGCGAGGCTCTTGTGGAGTTCTTCGAAGGAGTCCGGGTCGACCGTCAGGGCGACGCGATCACGCCCGGGCAGCGTGAAGTGGTGGCCACACTCGCCACACACCCGATGCTTTGCTTCGAACTCTTTTCGAAACAACATCTGCCCGCAGCTCTCGCATCGAATCCAGAGCCCCCCGGGCATGTCCTTCTTGCGCGTGAAACGTGTCCAGGCCATGCGGAAGTCCGCCTGTCAGAAGTGGCGTGATCGGCAGAGGATAGCGCCAAGTGGCGCGAATCAAGCGCGGGCGCTGGCTTTTTCTGCGCTGTCCCGCAATTGCGCGATGCGCTCCCGGATGTCGGGAGCACCGAAAACCGCGGTTCCGGCCACGAACGTGTCGCATCCGGCTTCCGCGCACTGCTCGATCGTTTCCGGCCCGATCCCGCCGTCCATCTCGATCCGCTTCGTGAATCCATGCGTCGTGCGTAGGGCACGGACGCCGTCGAGCACTTCCGCGATGAACTTCTGTCCGCCGAACCCGGGGAAGACGCTCATCACGAGCACCATGTCGAGGTCGTCGAGGTACGGAGCCAGCCGCGCGACATCGGCGTCCGGATTCAGCGCCATCCCGGGCTGCGCTCCACGCTTGCGGATGTCGCCGATGAGGCCGGCCGCGTCGCCCTTCTCCGCAACCTCGAGGTGGAACGTGATCACGTCCCCACCCGCGTCGACGAACTCGGGTGCGTATTTCCACGGGTCCTCGATCATGAGGTGCACGTCGAGCGGGATACTCGCCACCGCCTTGATCTTCTCGACGACGGGCGGCCCGATCGTGATGTTCGGCACGAAGTGCCCATCCATCACGTCGACGTGCAACCAGTCGGCGCCGCCGTCCTCGGCCCGCTTGATCTCATCCGCGAGCCGCGCGAAGTCCGAGGCGAGCAACGAGGGCGCAATGATGACTGACACAATTGTCTCCGTGCAAAACGCGACACTGACTGTTACGGAACCGTAACACATCCCCCCACCAGCGCGCGAAGCCCGCGCTGCAAGATCCCGGCGACGAGCTCGCCATACCGCGCGTTCGACAACAACAGAGTCCGATGCCGATCCAACAGGCGCCGCACCCGCTTGTCCGGCACGTCGAGACGCAGCGCGATCTCCCTGAACGCCAACCCACACGCCCCTCGCAACAGCCCCGCCTTCATGACGAGCCATGCCGAGATCTCGTGCCGTCCCCGCGCCACGTTCCAGGTCTCGCAGTCTGCCTCCACGTCGACCGCCCGCATCGCGTAGTCCGGTGACATGAAGACGCGAGGCTCGGCGACGCCGTCTGCGTTTCGAAGCGCCTCGATCATCCACGTCCGCAACCCGCCGAGCCCGTCGTGCGCGAGCGCCTCGATCGAGGCGCCGGGACCGGGACCGTGTTCAAGCCGTCGCTCGACTACCCACAGCGCGTTCTCGTCGAGCGCGCGCGTGACATATGCGGAGTACAGCGAAGGTCGGAACCGCGTCACTCCGCTGAGAAGGCAGGCTTCGTCCTCGAGTGCCTGCCGCGACAGCCAGGGAGGCCCCTTCGGCACCGAATAGCACCGCGCACTCCCGAACGGATAGTCCGCGGCGTTCTGCACGAGGCCCGCGCGCACCGGATTCAAGTCGATGTAGCGCGCGACGACGAGGCGATCGATGTCATCCGTGATGCGGCGCGACCAGAAGCGCCGGCTGACGAGGGGGCCGTCGCGATCTCGCCGGCGATTGAAGCGCCGGGCGTACACCGACAGCATCCACTGCATCGCCTCGCTGAGTTCGCCATCGACGCTGCGAACGAGCAGGTGCACATGGTTCGCCATGAGGCAGAACGCGAGTACTTCGATGCGGCCGTGCCGCACGTTCTTGGCGAGCAACGACTGGAAGAAGCGCATCTCCCGCCGGGTGTCGGCGATGGTTCGACGCGCGACACCGCGGGTGCCGACGTGATGCAGGGCGCCGGGGACATCTTCTCGGGGACGGATTGGCATGCGCCCGCTTGCATCGGAAGCCGGGCCGCTGTCCCAGGCGTTACGGAATCGTAACAGTCAGTGTCGCGTCTTAATCAGAGACAGCTGCGACACCCGGTAACGTCTTGCCTTCGAGAAGTTCGAGGGACGCGCCGCCGCCGGTCGAGACGTGGCTGCACTGGTCGGCCACGCCGAGGAGTTCCACCGCCGCGACCGAGTCGCCGCCGCCGACAACCGAGAACGCGTCGGCGCTCGCGACGGCATTCGCGACCGCCTCCGTGCCCTTGCGGTAGTCGGGGTTCTCGAACACGCCCATCGGGCCGTTCCAAACGATGGTCTTCGCCGCGCGGATCGCGGCGACGTAGCGCTCGACCGTGGCCGGGCCGATGTCGAGGCCCATGCGGCCGTCGGGGACTTCCGGGCCGCACGGTGCTTCCGGCGCACCGCCGAACTCGGTCGCGCAGACGTGGTCGGTCGGCAGGAGTAGGTCGACGCCGCGCTCGGCTGCGCGGGCGCGCACGCTCCGCGCCTCGTCGAACAGCTCCGGCTCGGTCAGCGAGTTGCCGGTCGCGAGGCCGTCGGCGGCGAGGAACGTGTAGGCCATCGCGCCGCCGATGACGAGCGCGTCGACCTTGTCGAGCATGTTGCGGATCACGGGCAGCTTGTCGCTGACCTTGGCGCCACCGAGGATCGCGACGAACGGGCGCGCGGGGTCCTCGAGAACGCGCGAGAACGCGTCGAGCTCTCGGGCGAGCAGCATCCCGGCTGCGCTCGGCAGGGCCGCCGCGACTCCGGCCACGCTCGCGTGCGCGCGGTGCGCGGTGCCGAACGCATCGCTGACGAAGCAGTCACCGAGCTTGGCGAGCTGCGCGGTGAATTCGGGGTCGCCCTTCGTCTCGCCGCCGTGAAAACGCAGGTTCTCGAGCAGAAGACACGCGCCGGCCGGAAGCTCCCGCGTCGCGTTTTCGACGTCCGGGCCGATGCAGTCCGACGCCGTGCGCACTTCGCCGCCCAGCAGTTCTGCCAGCTTCGCGGCGACGGGCGCCATGCGCATCGACTCGACGACCGCGCCCTTGGGTCGCCCGAGGTGCGACATCAGGATCGGACGGCCGCCGGCCTCGAGGATCGCTCGGATCGTCGGAATCGCGTTGCGAATCCGCGCGTCACTCGTGACGCGCAGTTCGTCGTCGAGTGGAACGTTGAAGTCGACGCGCACGAGCACGCGCTTGCCCGCGAGGTCGAGATCTGCGAGTTGCCGGACGCCCATGGCTCAGGAACCGAGCGAGTGGGCTTTCGCCATCAGATCGACGACGCGGTTGCTGTAGCCCCACTCGTTGTCGTACCAGCTGATGATCTTCGCGACCTTGCCACCGTCACCGACCATCGTGGCGCCGCCATCGATGATCGAGCTGTGCGGGTCGTGAACGATGTCGGAGGACACGATCGGGTCCTCGGTGTAGGCGAGGATGCCCTTGAGCGGGCCCTCGGCCGCGGCCTTGAGCGTCGCGTTGATCTCGTCGACCGTCGTGGTCTTGCCGAGGTTCGCGGTCAGGTCGACGACCGATCCGTCCGGGACCGGAACGCGCAGCGCGTAGCCGTCGAGCTTGCCGTTGAGCGAGGGGATGATCTTGCCGACGGCCCGGGCCGCACCCGTCGTCGTCGGAATGATGTTCGCCGCACCGGCTCGCGCGCGACGCATGTCCTTATGGATCATGTCCGCGATACGCTGGTCGTTCGTGTAGGCGTGGACGGTCGTCATCAAGCCGTTCTCGATGCCAAACGCATCGTGGATGACCTTGGCCATCGGCGCCAAACAGTTCGTCGTGCACGAGGCGTTCGAAATGACCTTGTGCCCGGCCTTCAGGACTTCCTCGTTCACACCCATGACGACCATCGCGTCGATGTCGCCCTTCGGTGGCACGGTGAGCAGCACCTTCTTCGCGCCGGCCTCGACGTGCTTCATGCACGCTTCCTGCGTCGCGAAGACCCCGGTCGACTCGACGCAGAAGTCGACGCCGAGATCGCCCCACGGCAGCGCCGCCGGGTCACGCTCCGCGCAGGTCTTGACGACCTTGCCATCGACCGTGATCTGCCCCTCGCCGGCCTCGACCGTGCCCGGGTAGCGGCCGTGGACGCTGTCGTACTTCAAGAGGTGCGCGAGCGACTTCTCGTCGGCGAGGTCGTTGATGGCGACGACTTCGAAATCGTCGCGCTCTTGCAGAACGCGGAA
The DNA here is from genome assembly GCA_028281765.1 of Planctomycetota bacterium. Lineage (GTDB taxonomy): Bacteria > Planctomycetota > UBA1135 > UBA1135 > UBA2386 > JANQJF01. The sequence goes on from JANQJF010000083.1 coordinate 9,599, forward strand.
CACGAGTCGTCCGATTCGGCCGAAACCGTTGATGCCAACCTTGATGGCCATGATGGCTGTAAGCTCCTGGAGGCTTGCGAAAATCACCCCGTCGGGGGCGTGGTGAGCCGGCAGACTATCCAGTCCCAACCCGCGTTTCGATGTCCGATCCGACCAGGCTTCTCGATTTGATCGCCGCCGAATTCGCGACGCTCGACGAGCCTTTCCGCGCGCGGGGCGCCGTCATCGCGGTGTCGGGTGGCGTCGACTCCAGCGCGCTCGCCTGGCTGATGTCGGAGGCCCGGCGGACCGGACGAATCACCGGGCCGCTCACGATCGGCCACGTCGACCACGGCGTCCGCGAGGACAGTGGCGGCGACGCACGGGCGACCGAGCGGCTCGCCGGCCAGCTCGGGATTCCGTTCGTCCAGCGCCACCTGAACCTGTCGATCGACGCCGGCGAAGCCATCATGCGCGACGGCCGCTACCGGGCTCTCGAGGACATCGCCGCGGAGCGCGCCGCGGGCGTCCTCCTGACCGCGCATCACGCCGACGACGTGCTCGAGACCATGGTCTTCCGGCTCGGTCGCGGGACGGGCCTGCGCGGCCTCTCCGGCATCCCCCGCGTGCGGCGCTCCCGGACCGGCCTGACGATCCTGCGACCGCTCTTGCGGATGCGGCGCGCCTCGCTCGTCTCACTGTGCCGCGACGCCGGCATCGATCCGTGCGAAGACATCTCCAACCTCGATCTGCTGCGCGCGCGCAACCGTATCCGCCATCGCAGCTTGCCCGCACTGCGGCGCGATCCCAGGGCTCGGGACGCCGAGCAGCTCCTGCTGACCGCCGCGGATCTCGCGCGCGCGACGACCGAGCGACTGGAACGGACCGCCAGGGCGTGGCTGACGGCGCGCGGCCGCCGCGAGAGCACGCCGATCGCCTGGTCCCTCCGGGTCGATCCGTCCGACGATCGCGCGACGGTCCGCGAGGCCCTGCGCCTGATCCACCTCGATCTCGGCTGCGGGGCTCCGACCCGTGACTGGCTCGACCGCGCCGCCAGCCTCGTCGACGGCCGCCCCGGCCGCAGGCTCGCCGGTCGCGGGCGTACGGTCCAGGCCGCGCGTACGCGTGACGGCTTGTCGCTGACGTCTTCCTGATCGGTGGCATAACCGACCTCGGGACTGCATACTTTGCGCCCCGGCGTGGCCCCCTCACACGCCGTCCCAGTTGATGATTCGCATTACGTGTCGGACATGGCCGAGCTGACGATCGCCGCAGGCCCTGGCTCCGGAGCGACGATCGCCCTGTCCCCTGACCAGGCGTACACCGTTGGCTCCGATCCACAGGACTCCATCCAAGTCACGGGTGAGGGCATCGGTCCGCGCTACCTCGTCATCAAGGCCCTCAAGAGTGGTGGATTCGGCGCCAAGGGGCTGGCCGGTCCGTTCGTCCACAACGGCGACGAGGTCCAGGCCACCCGGCTCGAGCACGGGGACACGATCATCGTCGGCGACTGCACCCTTCGCTACGGCCCGCGGGCCGAGGCGTCCGCGCCGACCGCGTCCAAGGAATCTCCGTCCTCGGGGCCGAAGGAGCTCGGGGGCTTCCGACTCCTCGAAGTTCTCGGCCAGGGCGGCATGGGCACCGTGTTCCGCGCCGAGCAGGTCAGCCTGGGCCGCGAAGTCGCGCTCAAGGTGCTCTCGAAAGACCTGACGAAGGACCCCGTGTTCGTCGCGCGGTTCGTCGCCGAGGCGCGTGCCGCCGCGCGGCTCCACCACCCCAACGTCGTGCAGGTGTTCGACGTCGACAGCGTCGACGACACCTACTTCTACTCGATGGAGCTGATGCACGACGGCTCACTCGAGGGACTGCTCAAGACCGCCGGCAAGATGTCCGTCGACGACGCGATCAGCGTCGTGCAGGACGCCGCGCGTGGCCTCGGTTTCGCCGAGTCGCTGCGCATCGTCCACCGCGACATCAAGCCCGACAACTTGATGATCGACCAGCACGGTCACGTGAAACTCGCGGACCTCGGCCTCGCGCTCACAGAGGACGAGCAGCAGGGCAAGCTGCTCGGCACGCCGCACTTCATGTCGCCGGAGCAGATCCAACGCCAGCCGCTCGACAACCGCAGCGACCTCTATTCGCTCGGCTGCACGTTCTACCGGCTGGTCACGGGGCGCAACCCGTTCAAGCGAAGCGGCGTCAAGGAGATCCTGCGCGCGCACGTCAAGGACCCGCTCGAACCCGCCCACAAGATCGAGCCCACGGTGCCGGCCGAGGTCAGCGCAGTGATTTCGACGCTGCTCGAGAAGGACCCGAACGATCGCTACCAGTCCGCCGAGCAGCTGCTCGAAGCACTGGAAGCCCTGCAATCCCCGCCCGCCAAGAAGGGCCTGCTCGTCGGCTCGATCGGCGGCGGCCTCCTGATCGCGGTCGGGGCGATCTGGTGGGCCGCGTCCCGCCCCGAGAACAAGCAGGACCCCGAACGCGTGATCATCACGCAGAAGGATCCGGACGCCGAACTCAAGGCGAAGGAGGCGGACGCCAAGGCCGCGTACGCCGACGTCATGCTGCTCCGCCTCGCCGACCTCGAACTCGCGACCAAGCTCGAGGCCATGGCGGCCAAGCATCCGGATACCGAGTACGGCAGTCGCGCGAGCCGCGAAGCGAAGCAGATTCGGACGCGCGTCGAGAACGAGCGCATCGCCGCGCAGAAGCGCGCGGAGTCCATCCGCAACGCGAGCACGGCGCTGCGGACCGCTGTCCAGTCCGCACTCGACAAGCACGACTACTCGGGCGCAGTCGGCGCGCTGCGTCTCGACTCGGTGCCCGCGGACTTGCGGAGTGACCCGGACATCCAAGCTCTGAAGACCGAGCTCTCCGCACGCGTCCCCGCGGCGGCCGCCACCCGCCTCGACGCACTCAAGAAGACCGTGGAAGACGCGGTGCAGAAGCGGGACGCCGCGGCGATCACGGCCGGGCTCGACGTGATCCGCGGCGTGCTCACCGGACCGAACGCGTGGCCGGCCGAGGCGATCGCCGACAAGGGCCCGATCGAGCGCTTCATCTCCGACGCCGAGATCGTCGTCACGAGCATCGGTGACCAGGTGCGGGCCGAGGCCGAGGCCGTCGCGTGGACGAAGGCGCGCGGCGCTCTGCTCGGCGACAGCGGGATCTGCGCGTCGATCCGGGACTTCGACTTCGCCACCGCGGCCGCGGCAGCCAACGGATGCGCGACCGACGCGGCCGGCACCGCCGTCGAGCAGCGCATGCGGCACACTGCGGAAGCGCTCGAAGCAGCGGGTCGTTTCCTGAGCGCCTTCCAGCAAGCCGCGACGGGCGGCACACTCCGAGTCCAGAACGGCCAACCGGGCACGACTCTCGACGTCGTCAAGTTCGAGCCCACCGGCGCGCTCGCCGGTCTGACCGTGCGCGAAGGCCGCCGCGACAAGTTGATCCCTCTCGCCGAGGTCCGCGGGCGCATGGAAGAGATCTTCCGCGTGCCGAGTCGGCCGGTCGATGACGACGAGCGCGCCGCGTTCCTCGCGATGCACGTGCTCGCCGCGCAGCTGCTCGATGTGCCGAGCTATCTGCAGACGATCGATCCGGAAGACGCCCAGTCCGGCACCGACCGCGGCGCCGTTCCGATGGCGTCGCTCGAAGCCGCGACGCTCGATACGCTCGCGCGCTGCCCGGACGACTGGGCGACACCGCTCCACGAAGAGATGCGCGCGGCCGCACAGATCGATCAGGCGCTGTCCGCATTCGCGAGCAAGCGCAACAGCGCCGCCGCTAGCCTGCTCGACGCCGTGTTGAGCAAGCACTCCGACACGATCTTGGTCCGTCTGCTGCAGTAACGTGTCCCGTTCCGACCTCCCGCTGAGCCAGATCGTCACCGAGTCGGCGCGTCAGATGCTCGACCGCCTCGGCGGTCCACCGCGGCTCGCGATGCTGCTCGGCACCGGACATGCGTCGATCGCCGGACAGCTGAAGAACTCGGTCACGATTCACACCGCAGACTTGCCGCACGCGGCCGCGCTCGGTGCGGACATGCAGTTCACAGCGGGAGAACTCAGCGGCATCCCCATCGTCCTGACCGACGCGCCACTCGCGCCGTACGAGGGGTACAGCGCCCGCGAAGTCACCTTTCCGGTGCGACTGCTCCGCGCGCTCGGTGCCGAGCTCCTCGTGCTGACCGCGGGCGCGGCGAGCCTGTCGATGCACCTCGAGCCCGGCTCGATCTGCGTCGTCGAGGACCACATCAACTTCTCCGGGATCCAGCCGCTGCAGGGCCCCCCCGACGAGCAGCTCGGACCGCGGTTCCCGGACATGTCGGATCCGTACCCGGCGCGGTGGCGCCGACTCGCTCGAAACGTCGCCAACGAAATCGGCGTGACCTGCCTGCCCGGCGTGTTCGGCGCCGTGCCTGGCCCGAGTCTTCCGACGCGCGCCGAGTATCGATTCCTACGACGCGCGGGTGCCGATCTGGTCGGCATGTCGGTCGTGCCGGAAGTTCTCGCCGCCGTCCACTGCGGATTCGAGGTGCTCGCGCTCGTCGGGGTGACGCAGCAAGTGCAGGTCGAACGCTCCGAGCCGGTCGACATCGAATCGATGCTCGATGCGGCCGACATCGCCGCGCCGCGCATGGCGAGCATGCTGCTCGGCATCGTCGAGCGGAGCCGCGACGTATGAGCGCTACGCAACTCGGCGTCCTCCTGTCGGGCGGCGGGCGCACGCTGCAGAACTTCTTCGACCGGATCAACGACGGTTCGCTCGACGCACGGGTCCGCGTCGTGATCTCCGATCGCGACGGCGTGTTCGGACTCGAGCGGGCCAAGCAGGCGAACGTACCGTGCTTCGTCGAGCGCGACCCCGCCCGGATCTTCGCGCTCTTGCGCGAACATGACGTCGAGCTCGTGTGCCTCGCCGGGTACCTACGTCTCCTCGCCCCGATCCCCGAGGACTTCATCGGCCGCGTCCTGAACATCCACCCGGCGCTGCTGCCGAAGTTCGGGGGCAAGGGCTTCTACGGCGATCACGTCCACTCGGCCGTGATCGAGGCGGGCGAAGACGAATCCGGCTGCACCGTGCACTACTGCGACGACCGCTACGACACCGGCGAGATCGTCCTGCAGCGCCGCGTGCCAGTGCGGGCAGATGACTCTGTCCACGATCTCGCCGCGCGCGTGTTCGATGCGGAGTGCGAGGCCTATCCCGCCGCGATCACGGCGTGGGCGGCGCGTCACTCGATGCGATAGCGGACCGGCGAGGCATCCGCGAGCGACCCCACCTGCAAACGGTATCGACCGAGGAGTCCACTCGGCCCGTGCGCACGAACCTCGTAGGAGCCAGGCGAAACGGACACCGAGGCGCTGAGCTCGGGACCCGGCCCGACACCGCCGTTCCAGACCATCTTCTCGGAGCCCTGCTCGACGACACGGATCGAAAGCCACGGCGGCCGAGCCCGACCGGGCGGCAGTTCGAACTGGAGCACGCGCAGCGCCGCGGCCTCGAACTGGAGCGCGAGCTCTGTCGTGCGGTGCGCGGTGACGGCGAATGGCCGGGTGACCGTCGCGACGCGGTCACCACTCACGACGAGCAGGTAGTCTTCGGCCGGAGCGAGCGGGTTCGACTTGAACCGCCCGGAGGCGTACTCGACGACCCCGGCCTCACTGCCGTCCCGGATCACCGCGAACCGCAACTCGGCCGGCGGCTCGGCGCCGCGCAGCGTGACGGTCCCGCCGACCCAACCCGCGGGTTCGACGACGAGATTGCCCAGGTCCAACGTCTGACCGGCCTCGACGACGCGATTGCCGATATGGATCCACGGGTTCTCCCGGCACTGCACGTCGATCTGGTTCGGGCCGGGTCGCACGTGCTTTAGCTCGAATTCACCAGTGCGCGGGTCGTTGTCGAACGACGCGTAAAGCCGCAGCTCGCGATGCCACACTTCGACTCGAGCCGGACGACCCGCCCCGCTCGCGTCGACGACGCGACCACGAATGACACCCTCCCCGGCGGCGTTGGCGCCGACCCGCAAGAGAACCTCGCCCGCGTGCACGCTCACGTTCGGTTCGAACACCGGCGGAAACCGCTCCCAAGCATCGGGCGGGTTCGCGGACACCGCGACCGTCTCCCAGGGCACTTCGAGCTCGAAGCTGCCGTCCCCTTTCGTGCGCGTCGACAGACGTCGACCGGCGACCCCACCGGCCTGGGTCACCAAGACGCGCCAGCCCCGCACCGGCTCTCCGACCTCGTCGACGACGCGACCGACGAGCTTCGGCGCACCGGACGGAGCACTCGCACCGCCGAGCACGAAGTCGAACGAGTGGTCGACGCCGTCTTCGATCACGAGTTGCGCCGTGGTCTTCTCGTCCGCTCTCCGTGCGGTGACGGTCACTTCACCGGCGGCCAGCTCGCCGAGCTCGTACGAACCTTCGTCGTCCGAACGTGCGGACGTTCCGGCGAAGTCGTCTGGACGCACATAGACCAGCGCGCCCGCCACAGGCGCGTCGTCCGGATCCCGAACGACACCTGCGAGGGTCGCTTCCTTCGTCAGCAGGACGCGCTGTTCGACGACAGCATCGGCACGGATCTCGATCTCGGCCCCAAACGGAGCGAAACCCGGCGCACGCACCTGTAGCAATCGCGTTCCGGGCGGCACGCCTGCGACGGTGAACTCGCCGGTCCCGTCGGCCCGTGCTTCCTGGGGCGGTGGTCCGGGCACCCAACTCCCGTCAGCGCCGCGTTTGCGCTGACTCGAGGAGTCGCTGCCGACGAGGATACGCGCACCCGCGACGGAACGCTGCGACACGTCGACGACATGGCCGTGCACCCGACCGACCCCACCCGCGACGAGCACGAACCGAAGCACGTCTTCCGAACCGGTGTCGGCGCGCGCACGCTGCAACGAGGACGGCACGTAGCCGTCCGCGCGAACCCCGACGAACCGCTCGAACTGCACCGACTCGATCCGGAACTGCCCCGCGTCGTCCGTCTCGGCGACCGTATCGCCGCGGAACGTGCGCCACGGCTCCGACAGCCAGACCGACGCACCAGCCACAGGCTGATCTCGAGTGTCGACCACGCTCCCGACGATCGTGAAGCCGCGCGGGATCACGAGATCGATCTCGGTCGATCGGCCCTCGACGATGCGGGCTGCGCGTTCGCCACCGAGCGCTGTCGCGATCACGACGTCTCCTACGGGCGGCGCGTCGAACGCGGCCACGCCCTCCGCATCCGTGCGCACAACGCTCCGCTCACTCCACGCGAGCCGTTGGGACTCGACGGACTGGACGCGCACGGCGATGTCCTCGGCGACGTCGTCACGACCCTGGAACGAGACCCGCACGATCAGTCGCGTCGCGCCGTCGTCCACGGCCGTCTCGACGGCCACGGGCTGATCGCTTCCGGCCGGCTCGATCGCCTCCCGCTCGGTGCTTCGATTCGGCGATCCGCCGTCCGCGACGGCGGCATCGGGATCGCCCGCCGCGACAGGCGAATCTCGATCGATCGCGGCCGGGGGCGGCCCTTCGCCCGGATCGCGGACCACGAGCCATACTCCGACGGCGACCAACACCAGGACGACAAACGCGACCCCTCGCTTCATCGAGGCATGGTACCGCCCGAACTCCTCAGTGGCAGCAGCCGTGTTCGGCTTCGTCGTGGTCGTGCTTGCCGTGGTGAGGCGTCTTGAACAGCGATTCGAGGTAGCCGCGCGTGCCACGCCTCAACAGCGAGCCCAGGACGAGGACTCCGAACACCACGAGCGCGACATAGGAGAACACGCCGCCGTGCTCGTGTTCCAGCGCGTTGGCGATGGGCACGGTCGACACGGGGAACAACCAGTTGACCCCGTATCCCAAGACGATCGCGCCCACGAACATCGCGACCGAGAACACGGTCGCCGTCCGCGCTCCGTGAAGGTCCTTGAGCACGCCGAACGTCGTGACGTTCGTCGCCGGCCCCGTCAGCAGGAACGCGAGCGCCGCGCCCGGTGACAATCCCTGCGCGACGAAGATCGCCGCCAGCGGGGTCGACCCCGACGCGCAGACGTAGATCGGCATCCCGAGCAGCGCCGCGAGCGGCACGTCGACGCCCGCGGGGAGCCCGGCGATCGCTTCCGGCTCCAGGTACGGCATCAGGATCGCCGACGCCCCGAGACCCAGCAGGATCCACGGACTCGTCTGGTCGACCATGTCGACGAGGCCCGTGCGCAAAGCACCGCGTACACGTTCGCCGAGGGGACGCCCCGACAGGTCGTCGACCGGCAGCTCCGCGGGGTCGGCCGAACTGGAATGACGCTTCGCGACCACCCCGATGACGACACCGACGATCAATGCCAACAGCGCGGCCGCAGCGAGACGCGCGAACGCGATTTCGCTCCCCATCAGCTCGAACGTGATGAACACCGCGGCGATCTCGAGCTCGGGAGTCGCGATCAGGAAACCGACCGCAGCGGCGATCGCGGTGCCGCGCGCCACGAGCCCTCGATAGATCGGCACGACGCCGCACGAACACACCGGCAGCGGCAGCCCGACCGCGATGCCACGCACGGCCTGCCCGACGGTACCCCCGCTGTTGATCTTCTCGATCCATCGCCCCGGCGTGAACGCGTGGGCGAATCCCGCGACGAGGTAGGCCAGCAGCAGAATCGGTGCTGACTCGAGCGCCAGCGTCATGAACACCTGCGCCGGTCCCGGCCCGCTCCCGTGGCTGTGCGAATGGCTGGCTTCGATCACCCACACGGTCGCGATTGCGGCGAGCCCGCCGAGCACGGACGCGAAATGTCGCCACCGGCTCGCACTGTCGGTCGGCGCGGGCACGTGCGCATGGAGCAACACGTGCAGCAAGGAGCCGGCGAGGAGTGCCTGGAAGATCCCGATTCCGGTCGTCGACGCGTTCGTCAGAACCTGCTCGCCGACGGCGAAGCCGACGACGGTCCCGATCATCGTCACGAGCAACGTGACGATCGCGATCCCGATCCCGAGCGTCCGCCCGACGATCCACCAGATGCCGATGCCGACCGGGACACGATGCGCGATGACCGCGAGCGCCATGACCGAACCGTGGTCGTGCGAGTGGTCGTGCGCGTGGTCGTGGTGGTGATGGTGCCCGTGGTCGTGCCCGCCGTGCAGCCCGATGTCGACGCCCGCGAGGGCCGCGCCATCGATCATGGCATGCGCCGCGAGTCCCGCGAGCGCGAGCACGATCACGATGCCCCTCGTGCCGCGGGCCGGCCGCATGCCGCGCTCGGCCAAGATCGGGAGCACGCAGCCGACCAGCGCCGCCCCCACTGCGGCCCACCCGCCGAGCACGATGCTCTCCGGCAGGATGTGCAGCCCGACCAATCCGGCGACCACGACGAGCACGTACGCGTCGACGAGCACGCTTGCGCTTCGCGCGCGGCCGGCGCCGAGCACGATCAGGGGACCGATGCCCAGCGCGACCAAGCTGATGATCAAGTAGGTCATGCGGCGACAGATGCTTACCGCGGGAGTAGAATCGCGAACAGCCCATCTCGGGGGAATCCCACGATGAATCTCGGACACCTGGTCAGCACGGCGGCGCTCGCCGTGGTCGCGAACGCCCAGGAAGATGCTCTGCTGGCACCGACCGATCTCGCACCGTTCGACGAGTTCGGTGCGGCCCTGGCATTCGACGATGGGCGCCTGCTGTGCGGCGCGCCCGGCGACGACCTGGTCGGGTCGAACCAGTTCATGGTCGCGGCCGGCTCGGTTTTCGTGTTCACACGCGACGACACGGGGTGGACCCAGGTCGAGAAGCTGTCGGCCCACGATCAGCAACCCGGCGATCGATTCGGCAGCGCGGTCGCAGTGCGCGGGCCCCACGCCGCCATCGGGGCCCCGGAGCGAACCGGCGGCACGGGCGCGGTCTACGTGTTCAGCGAACTGCTGGGCAGCACGTTCATCCAGACGCACCTCTTGATCGCGAGCACGCCCGACAGCGGCGACCGGTTCGGCGCATCGCTCGCTCTCGACGGACCCTGGCTCGTCGTGGGTGCGCCCGGCGATGACGACGTCGCCAGCGACGCGGGCGCGGTCTACGTGTTCGAGTTCAGCAGCGGCGCGTGGATCGAGCGACACAAGTTCACCGTCGTCGGCGCGCCGGCGAACTACGCGTTCGGCTCCGCGGTGACGATGCTTGGGTCACGCCTGGTCGTAGGATCCCCGGGCGACGGATCGAGCGTCGGCCACGCGCATGCCTTCGAACACCACGGCAACGGTTGGGGCGCCGTGCAATCATTCTCGACCGGCACGACGAGTCCGGGAGACTCGTTCGGCGCGGCCGTGTCGATGTACGGCGACGAGCTCGTCGTCGGTGCTCCGGGAGACGACCAAGAGTCCGGCCGAGCCTACGTGTTCTCGCACGATGGAACGGACTGGACGTCGCCGATCGAGCTGGTCGCGAGTGACCGCGCCTCGGGCCATCGATTCGCGGAGGCCGTCGCACTCGGCAACGAGATCCTCGGCATCGGTGCGACGTTCGCCGACGCCCCGGCCGGAGCCGGCAACCTCGCCGGTGCAACCTACGTGTTCGCCAAGCCGGGCGGGACGTGGACGGAGACCGGTCGAGTCACCGCGAGCGATGGCGACGTTGCCGATCGGTTCGGCCGAGCCGTCGTGGTCGAGGGCGACACCGTCGTCGCGTCCGCACCCGGAAACGAGTTCCTGTCTCCGGTCAACGTCGACGCGGGCACGGCGTACGTCTTCGACTGCCGCCGTCCGGCGACCGCGATCGACTACGGCTTCTCGGTCGGGTCCATCGACGGCCTGCCGTCCTTGACCACGACGGTGCTCCCGACACTCGGCGGCACGGGAGAACTACGGGCCGTCTCCCCGCTCTCGACGGCATCCGCCGGCCTACTGATCGTGTCGCTCGCCCGTGATCAGGCCCCGGTGTTCAACGGCTTCTTCTGGATGCCACCGCAAGTGATTCTCGCGACCGTTCCGTTCACGCCGAGCCCGTCCGGAACCGCGATCCCGCTGACGATTCCGAGTGATCCGTTCGCCTGCACGGCGACGTTCCCCTACGTGTTCCAGGCGATCGTCGTGGACGGCACCGTCCCCAGCACCGCGACGCCGTTCGGGTTCACGTTCTCGAACGGCGTCGAGTGGTGGATCGGCCCCTAGTCCACATCGCTCCCCAGCTTGGCGAGCAACGTGACGAGGGTCAGCACGTCGAGCCGGTTGTGTTCGAACACCCGGTCGATCGGACCGGACCCGTCGCGCAACCAATCGATGAACGCCCGCGGCGCCTCGCTCCCGGGCAAGTCGTCGTCGCGGAACACCCCGAGGCGCTCGCGCTCCACCGTCTGGAGCCGCACGTCCGGGAGCTCGTCTTTCCACAGCCGACGCGACAGGTAGTAGAGATCGAGGTGTCGCGGATCGAGGATCGGCGCCTCGACGCGGTGCAGGGTCATGCGCGACGCGAGTCGATGTCGGTCGAAACTCTTGCCGACGAACGTGACGAGCACCGGGTGCTCGGCCAGGCGCTCCGCCGTGTGCCGTAACGCCGCGGGCTCGTCGCCGAACGAACGCAGGAACACCTGCTCGAGCCGGAAGCCCGCGTCGTGGAAGAAGCCGAGCCCGATCATGAACACCGTCGTCCCCGCGCCACCGGCCAGGCCCGTCGTCTCGGTGTCGAGGAACAGGCATTCGTCGAGTCGCGTCTCGGCGAACACGTCGTCCTTCGCGAGTTCGGCGATCCGCGCCCAGTCGACGTCTCGCACGCCCCCGATCGGAATGCTCCCGTGCACGCCGTCGAACGCGTAGTCGCCGGCTCGGACGAAGCAGGTCCCGCACTCGTTCTGAACCTCGGCGCCTTCGGGGAGTTCGACGCGCGCTCGTTCCCGCCGCTTCAGCAGATACTCCCGCACGCCGCCGAGCTCACGCTCCACGATGCGGTCGGCGTTGCGACCGAGCCGCTCGCGCATCGTCCGCCGCCGCCTCATCCGAGCATGCCCTCGAGCACCTGGAGCGCGAGCGATTTGCCGCGCACGCCCTGATCCGCACTCGGCCCGATGCACGACGGGCAGCCGGTGCGGCACGCGCATCGCGTCACCTGCCCACGCGCCGCCGCGAGGATCTCGCGGTGCTTGCGGTAGATCCGCTCGGACAACCCGACGCCGTTCGGGATCCGGTCGTAGATCGTCAGCACCGGACAGTCGTAGTGCGGATGGAGCAGCGTGCTCGTCACGGCGACATCGCCGGGATCGACGCGGACGAACAGGGGCACCAAGCCCTGCACGAGTGATGCGAGGCCGCGCAATCCACCGCCTTCGGCCCCGCGCTCGAGTCCGACCTCCGCAGCGAGTTCGCTCGAGATCGCGAGCATGCAGGCCTCGGTCTCGAACTCCTCCGGTGGAAGACTGATCTCGCCGATGCCGACGTTCTCACGCGTGTAGAAGCGGATCTTCTTGTAGGCCTTGGCGAGCGTCGACACGTGCACCTCGCCGAGGTGCGCTCGATACCCGCCGAAGTCGTGCGACTCGTCCTCGTGGAGGAGCCGGACTTCGGTCTCGGTGTCCGCCTCGGTGTAGTAGTCGACGTCGGCGCGGGTGACATACGCGCGCCGGTTCGCGTGATCGAAGCGCTCGACCTGGTACTGCTCGCCCTGGTGACCGTAGATCGCGCCTTCGTAGACCTCGACGATCGCCGACGCGCGGTCGACCTCGGCCAGCACGCGCCCGGTGTCCCCATCCTGGATCACGACGTTGTCGGCGTCCGCCGCGTTCAGGCTCACGCCGTCCGCGGGGAACGTCAGACCGGTGAAGTGGTAGCGATCTCCCTCACGCACGAGCAGTCGAAGGTCGTCGGCCAGGAAGTCGAGCACTTCCTCGACCCCCTCCGCATCGCCGAAGCCCTCGTCCCGCGTGAACGGCAGCTCGAACGCCGAGCACTTGACGTGATTCGTCAGGATGATCGGATTGTCCGGATCGATCGACACGGCCTCGCGCGGCTGGTCGAACAAGTAGCCCGGGTTCTGCAGCAGGAACTGGTCCATCGCGAACGAGCGCCCGACCATGATCACGACGCTCGCCCGATTGCGGCGACCGACGCGCCCGGCACGCTGGAACGTGCTCGAGACCGTCCCGGGGTAACCGACGAGGATGCAGACGTCGAGGCTGCCGATGTCGACACCGAGCTCGAGCGCGCTCGTCGACACGACGGTCGTGACCTTGCCAGCCGCGAGACCTCGCTCGATCGAACGGCGCAGATCCGGCAGGTAGCCGCCGCGATATCCGGCGATGCGTTCCTGGTCGACGTGGCGTCGATCGGCCTCGTCACGCGTGTACTTCAGGAGCACCTCGAGCGTCGTGCGCGTGCGCGTGAACAGGATCGTCTGCAGGTCGGTCTCGAGCAGCTCGCCGGCCAGGTGTCGCGCGGCGTCGATCGCCGGAACGCGCATGCCGGACAGCTCGGAGACGAGCGGCGGGTTCAGGAACACGAAGTGCTTCGGTCCGCGCGCGCTGCCGTCCGTGTCGATGACCTCGACGTCACGCTCGAGCAATCGACGCGCGTGCTCGCCCGGGTTGCTGATCGTCGCGCTGCACGCGCAGAAGACCGGCTCGCTGCCGTAGTGTGCGCAGATCCGACGCAACCGACGCAGCACGTTGGCGACGTTCGACCCGTACACGCCCGACAGCGTGTGCAGCTCGTCGACGACGACGTACTTCAGCCCCTGGAACAAGCCCTGCCACTTGGTGTGGTTCGGCAGGATCCCGCAGTGCAGCATGTGCGGATTCGTGATCACGAGGCTGCCGGACTCGCGCAGCGCACGCCGGGTCGCCGGCGGCGTGTCGCCATCGTAGACGGCGACGACGAGGTCGTCGTTGCCCGACGCGACGAGGATCTCCTCGAGCTCCGCGGTCTGGTCTCGAGACAGCGCCTTGGTCGGGAACAGATAGAGCGCCCGGCTGTCGCGATCTCGCAGCAGCTGGTCGAGCACCGGCAGGTGGTAGCACAGCGACTTGCCCGACGCGGTCGGCGTCGCGACGACGACGTCCTTGCCACCGTGCAGCTGATCCGCCGCGCGGCGCTGGTGCCGGTAGAGCGACGGCACGCCGCGGCCTTCGACCGCCGCGCGCAGGTCGTCGCGGAGCCAGTCCGGATACGGCTCGGAGTCGGCGGGACGCGCCGGCACCGTGTGCGTCGCCTCGACCTGCCCGAGCTCGCCGTCGAGCTCACGCAGCCGGGCGAGGAATCGCTCGACCACCATCCCGTGCGTTTCGGCTAGCGCCCGGTGACGGCGGGATCCATCGGCACGCCGCTGCGCGCGACGTTCGACTGGTCCAGCACTTCGAGCATCTTCGTGATCGACTTGCGCAGCGCAATGCCCAAGAGCTGAGTCGCGGGGGCCGGATCCATCTCGACCGCGGTCGTCGCGATCTCACGGAAGGTCCGATCGAGCAGCACGGGTCGAGAACCCGCGTCCGCGCCCGGGCCGTGGACGACGACCCGAAGCTCGACGTCGGAGAGCGAGCGACGACCGGCGGGCTGCTCTTCCTCGCCGCAGTTCGCACTTCGCAAGTACGGCGTCACGATCAGCGCATCGGATCCAGGTGCGGACCGACTCGCCTCCACGAACACGCCGCTGTCCCGCAGCTCGTCGTAGACGATCTCGTCGACCATCGTGAGCACCGGTCGAAACCAGACGGCTTCGCCGACGTAGGACACCGGATACGGTCCACTCGCCTCGGCGACCGGCTGCCGCTCGTCGACGAGCGGCGCGACGAACGCGCTGCGATCCACGGCGACCTTCGCCTTGTAGGCAGTCGGCGCGTAGAGCGTCGGATTGGTAACTAAGTCGTTGCGGTCGGCCGGGGATGCGCACGCGACCAACGCGAGCAGCCCGGCGCCGAGCGCCTGATTCCTGATTACTCCCATCGTCCGAATTGTAGCGGCGGCCGACCGGATTCCGTCTGCGCGTCGACCGAACTGATCGGATTCCTCGACTTGTTTGCCCGACTCCTCGCCGGGTAGGACTCGGCGCGCCGAAACGATATGATCACGGTGCTCGTCTCGGCTCTTCTCGTGTCACCTCATGCGAATTCGCTCTCTCGCGTGCTTGGCCCTGCCGTGTGCCCTGTCTGCGCAAGGGTTCGTCGACATTACGTCAACCAGCGGCGTCGCCGTAACCAATCATCCCATCCCGCCCGGCGCGCACGGACGCGGCGGCTGCAGCGCCGACTTCGACGCGGACGGGGATCTCGATCTCATCCTGCCGCAGCTCGGTGGGCACCCGATCCTCTACTTCGAGAACAACGGCGACGGCACGTTCGTCGATCGAACGGCACAGGCGAACCTTCCGGCGTCGCTCGACACGATCTCGCTCAGTGCCGCCGACTACGACAACGATGGTGACACGGACCTGTTCATCGGCCGGATGACGTCGGATTCCCTGTACGAGAACGACGGCACCGGCTCGTTCACGGATCGCACGGCCTGGATCGGTGGCGGGTCTCCCCACCCGACGTACGGCGCTTCGTTCGGCGACTTCGACAACGACGGCTGGCTCGACATGGCCCTGTCGGTGTGGTCCCCCAACGTCACGAACCTGGTGTTTCACAACCAGGGCGGCACGGGATTCCAGGAGATCGGGAGCGGCCTCGGCCTCAACGAAGTCAGCATGACGTTCGTCTGTCTGTGGATGGACTACGACGACGACGGCCAGCTCGACCTCTACACCGTCAACGACAAGGGCAGCCTGCTGCACCCGAACGCGATGTATCGCAACACCGGCGGCCAACTGTTCATCGATGTCGCGCCGACCATCGGTGCGGATGCCGCGATCTTCTCCATGGGCGGAGACTTCCTCGACGCGTTCAACGACGGCGGCGAGGACATCTACGTGACCGACGCCGCGCCCGATCACCTGTTCTTGGTGTGGGACGAGGTGAACTCGGTCTACACAGAGGAGCAGGCCACCTTCGGCGTGCACGGCGGCCTCGGCTACAACGGCTGGGGCTGTGAGTTCGTCGACTACGACAACGACGGCTGGCAGGACATCCACTACGTCGACGAAGACCAGCCGAACCCGCTCTATCGCAATCCGGGACAACCGGTCACGGCCGGCGCCCCTTGGCCGAACCTGACGCTCCCGCTCGGGCTCGGCAACGGCCGCAACCAGGCCACGATGGTGCTCGCCGACTTCGACAACGACGGCCGGGTCGACGTTCTCAACATGTATCGGGACGCGCCGAACCCGGGACCGGGCGTCGAGATCTATCGCAACGAAGTCGCCGCCGGGAACTGGATCCGATTCCGCACGGTCGGCACGACGAGCAACCGCGACGGGTTCGGCGCGAAGATCCGCGTCTTCGCGGGTGGCCTGGTCCAGAACCAGACCCGTCGACACGGCGTAGGCCTCGCCGGCACGTCGGACCACCGCGTCCACTTCGGACTCGGCACGGCGTCCACGGTCGATCGGGTCGAAGTGCGTTGGCCATCGGGCCAGACGCAGCTGCTGACCGACGTCCCGGCGAACCAAGACGTCGTCCTGATCGAGCCGAGCTTCGACATCATCGGTCCGATCGCGCTCGGCACGACCTCCGTGCTCTCGCTCGACGTCCAGGGCGACGAGGGCAGCACCTACGCGATGCCGCTGTCGGCGACGCCGGGCTCGACGACGCTGCCGAGCGGCCGATCGATCCCGCTCTCGTTCGACCTGCTGTCGGCCGCGACGCTCGTCATCGGCAACGCGGTGACTCCGACGGGCGTCGGCACGCTCGACGCGACCGGTCACGGCCAGACCGGCTTGATCGTACCCAGCTCTCCGGCACTCAGCGGCCTGACGTTCTACACGACGGCGCTGACGATCGACTCGAGCGAACCGGAGTCGATCCGCACGATCCTGCCGGGCCGCGCGATCCTCATCCCGTAGCTGCTCGTCGCTAGCCGCTAGCCGGGCGCGATCGCGACGAGGTAGCGCGCGACGAGAGCACGGACCTCGTAGACCACAGGAGCGTCCGGCACCGCGACGAACCACGAGCCGCCCTGCTCGAACACTTCGAGTCCCGACAGGACGCGCCCCTGCGCCGTCTCGAACGACAGCGTCACGGGCGGGCCCAGCTGCGATGCGATCGACGCACGTTCGATCGCGCGTCGACCATTGAACTCGCGCGCGGTGTCGAAGGCATCCGCGACGCGGTCGTCGATCTCCTCGCTCCCGTCCCGCGCCCAATCACCCTCGGCGTTGCGCACGTAGAGAACCGACCCGTCCCCCTTCGCGACGCGGATCCGCTGCACCGACGCGCCGACGCGAATGCGCGGCAGCTCGAGGCTGACGTATTCGATCCAGGCGCGACTCAGCAGCTCGACGGTATCGTTCGCGACGGCGACGACGTGCCGCGAGTCGGCGCGACGCAGGTAGGTGAACTCCGGTGTCCGGTTGCCGATGTGCAGCTCCACGTCCTCACGCTGCCAGCGCTGCCGCAGGCGTAGCGTCAGGAAGTTCTCGGCAAGGCCGTAGCGCGCGAGATCCTCGGAATCGTCTTCGACGAAGTCGAGAATCGCGAGCTCGCGCAGCTTGGCGAGCACCTCGGAGACGGTCGTCGGATTCGCGAGGAACTGGATCGGCGACACGAGATAGAAATCGCCGGACCGGTTCTCGAGCGACAGCGGCGAACTCGCGCCGGGCACGCCGATCGTCATCCGCTCCAGTTCGTCGAGCATCGAACGCGGGAAGAGCCAGTGGCTGCGCAGCGTCCGCAGCGCGATCTCGAGAGCGGCTCGGTATTTCGCCGCCTTGGCGGAGAACTCGATGTCGCGCGGCGTCGCCCACCCGACCAGTCGCGACTCCTGCGCATCCAGAAACAGCTCGACGCGATCCTTGCCGCGGGCACCCTCGACTTCGATCACATAGTCAGGGGTCCGCGGCCCGACGCCCGTATTGCGTCGCCCCTGCATGAATCCGTGCACGCGGATCGCCAGGATCGACTCGAGCATCTCCTTGACGACACCCTGCGCGAGGTCGAGGTCTTCCCGACCTTCGATCCGGAACGCCATGCTGTCCCGGCGGAAGGCAAGCTCGGACTCCGCCCCGTCCTTGGCGCGTCGAGTCAGCTTGAAGCGCTGCACCTGCGACAGCTTGTTCTGAAAGACGTAGGGGTCTCGATAGTCGGCCATCCCGGCCTGCAGGCACGACAACAGCGCAGCGCTCGTCGTGTAGATCCCGCCGTCGACCCGGATGAACATGCCGTCACCGATCGCGCCGCGCCCGCCGAACTGCATCTCGAACGCATGGCCGTCCGACCACTCGAACCGCACGGATCCGCGGCCGGGCTCGAACTCGCGGTCGCGGAGAACCGCGTCCGTCACGTCGTCCGGAGCGAACAGCAGCTGCATCCGCGCGCCGTCGTAGACCCGACGGATGTTGTCGAGCATCGCCGGTGACGCGAGGTCCTGCAGCGGCTCGACCATGCGATACGTGCCGTCGTCGCCACGCTCGATCTCGATCTTCGCCTGCTGCGGATCGTTCTGGATCACGATGCGGGACGCGGCGACGACGCTGCGCCCCCCGAGGACGGACTCCATCGGCTCGACGCCGTCGTCGGCGTCCGCCGAGGTCCAGTTCAGCGCGGCCCAGCCGCCGCCAAGCAGCGCGACGACGACGAACAGCATCCCGAGCAGGCGCTTGAGGCCCATCACACCCTCCGGCGGACGACGAACATCACAAGGGCGAAACCGAGCAGCGCACCCGGCACGTACCAAATCAGGAGGCGGTCCACGCGTTCGACCTGCTGCGGCGCGATCTCGAGCCGCTTCGACCGGTACTGCCGTCCGCGAATCGAGACGAGCTCGCGGCGGGACGCCAACCAGTTGAAGATGTTGAGGCCGAGGTCGCCGTTGGCGCGGAAGCCCTCGTTCAAGAACGCCACGCCGCCGAGCACGATGACGTGCCCCCGCTCGGCATCCGCGACCGTCGGATCGACGTCGATGACCGCGCCGATCGTGCGCGACGCGAAGACTCGACCATCGGCCGGCGCCGACATGTCGACTTCACCGAACTGACCGCGACGCGGCACGGCCCAGGCCCATGGCCCGGTGCGAATCAGCGAGCCATCGGGGTACACGCCGTCGGGACGCTCGTCGAGGATCCGAATCTCGCGCGCCGCCTTGATGATCGGCTTCACTCCGGCGCGCGCCAGCGCCTTGGTCACGTCGTGGTGCGGACTCAGCTCGGCGAACAAGTTCTGCGCCTGCAGCCCGCCGCGCCCCAGCGCCTGCGGATAGTTCGGATCCTTCACGAGGTGCCCGATCAACTCGGTGCCGATCTCGAAACCGAGCGAGCGACCGAGATTCGCGAGCGTCGGGTTGTGTTCGACCGGGAGCTCACGGAACGCGACGTTGAGGAACAGGCGCCCACCGCGTCGCACGTACGCGAGCATCGCCTCGGCATCGCGCGCCGACAGGTCACGGATCGGTTCGAGCAGCGCGGCGACCGTCGCCTCGTCGGGGATGTGTCCGTGCTCGCGGAGGTTCCACTCGCGCACCTCGAAGCCCTCGTCCGCGAGACCACCCGCGAGCTCGGAGTAAGAGTTCGCGGTGCCCTGCGTGATCGACGGACCGCGGAACCCGGTCAAAACGTAGGCGTGCGGCGTCCCTTCCACGAGCAAGGAGCGGATCGCCGACGAGATCGCTTCTTCGCCCTTGTAGGTCTTGAGCGTCGGGTACTGTTTGGTCTGTCCGGGGTTCGGTCCGCGACGGTTCGCCGGCACGTCGATGGTTGCGAGGTCGAGATCCAGAGACAGGATTCTCTGGCGCTTGCCGAGCGAGACGACGATACAGTTCCTCTGCACTTGGACGTTGAGCTCGTCGAGACGCTGGCGCACTTCCTGAAATGCGCGCAGCTGGTCGTAGTGGCGCACCGTGACCGCACCTCCACCGCGCAATTCGTAGACGCGGAGCAGGTCCGTCGTCAGGCCCTGGACGCGGCGGTGCAGCGCGACCATGTAGGCGCGGTCCGGGTTGTTGGTCGGGGGCGTGAGCGGCTGATAGAACGTGTCGATACGCACTTCGCGGTCGGTGTCGCGCAGCTGCTTCAGCAGGTCCTCGGTGTCTTCGCCGAACGTGAACCGCGCCTGCGGCGACCAGTCGACGACGAACTTCACCGCGGGCCGCGTCGCGAGCAGCGTCAGGACGCCCCACACGGCGATCGCGGCGAGACCGACGACCACGAGGATCGATCGCCCGGTGAGGCGGCGCAGCCAGTTCATTTCCATCGGCGCGCCTCCAGCGAGATCGTGGTCAGGAACAAGAACACGATCGTCCCGACGACGTAGAACGCGCACTTGCCCGAGTCGATCAGGCCCCGCGCGAACCAACTACTCAGGTGGTCGACGACGTTGGTCTGGATCAACAGCGTCTCGACGAACGGGTACTCGAGGGTCCACGGGCCGACATGCGGAAGCGCGAGCGCGGGCCCGGAGATCAGCCCCCACGAGAACAGCATGGCCGACAGCGACGCGAGCAGCACGTTGTCGGTCAAGCTACTCGTGAACACCCCCACCGACAGCACGAGCGCGCCGACGAGCGCGAGCCCGACGTAGCCGGCGAAGACGGGCGAGAACGGCACGCCGGCCGACAGGTAGGAATCGCCGGCGAGCAGCCACAGAATCGCGAGCGTCGGGAGCAGCAGGATGCAGAAGAACAGGAACGCAGCGGCCCACTTGCCGACGACGACTTCCCAGTAGCGCACGGGCGCCGTCAGCAGCACCTCGATCGATCCGGATCGCCGCTCCTCGGCAAAGCAGCGCATCGTCAGGATCGGCGGCACGAGCACGATCATGATCAGACTGCTGCGCTGCAGCACGTACATCGAGGCGAACTGATCGACGTCGCCACCGAGGAACGACATGCCCTTGACGATCGACGAGACCTCGATGCCGCGGAACAGGTAGAGCAGCACCGCGATCACGTAGCCGACCGGACTGAACAAGTACGACATCAGCTCGCGCTGAATGGTCGTCCAGATCCGACTCACGACGCCACGACCTCCGGCGCTTCGGCTTGCTCGGTCACGTACTGGAAGTAGGTCTCGAGCGTGGGCAGCTCCAGCTTGAGCTCGCGGAGGTCGTTTCCGTGTTCGCGAAGGCGCCGTGCGATCTCGTCGCGCGGATCCTGGCCAGCCGACAACTCGAACCGCGCGGTGCACCAGCCTGCCGCGTCTGCCTCGCCAAGCGTCGGAGCCGCGATCTCGAGCCCGTCGCGAAGCCGCCGAAAGTCTCCAGGAGTCGCCCGAGCCGTCACAACGAGCGCGCGACCCGGCGCCTGCTCGAGCAGCTCGTCGATCGTGCCGTCCGCAAGCAGTGTCCCGTTCGTGATGATCATGATGCGGCTCGACACGTCCCCGACCTCGGCGAGGATGTGGGACGAGAACAACACGGTGTGCTCGTCCGCCAACTCCCGAATCAACGTCTTCATGCGGCGCCGCTGATTGGGGTCGAGCCCGGACGTCGGCTCGTCGAGGATCAGGATCGGCGGGCGGGCGACGAGCGCATCCGCCAGTCCGACCCGCTGTCGGTAGCCGCGCGAGACGTGGCCGATGAGCTTCCGCCGGACCTCCGTGACGCCACACCGCTCCATCGCCGCGCCGACCGCCGCCTTGCGCTGACGACGCTGAACGCCCTTCAGGGCCGCCCGATACGTCAGGTATTCGACGACGCGCATGTCCGGGTAGATCGGCACGTTCTCGGGGAGGTAGCCGATCTGCGACCGCACGGCCACGGGATCGGCGAAGACGTCGTGGCCCGCCACCTCCGCGGTGCCGGACGTGGCGGGGTGGTAGCACGTCAGCACACGAATCGTCGTCGTCTTCCCGGCCCCGTTGGGACCGAGGAAACCCACGACTTCACCGCGCTCCACTTCGAACGAGATGTGGTCTACAGCGGTCGTAGCGCCAAAACGCTTGACCAGGTCGGCGACGCGGATCATGGGTGTGGGTTAGCGCGGCAATCGGGCCCGGGTAACACTGGGTCAGGATTGCAGCACGTCGCCCGCCGTGAAGCGAGCGTGAAACCGCGCGGCCCACGTCGCGGACCGCGCGATCGTGACGGCGGAACCAGTCCGCCGCCGCGCACACCGAAGCCTTACTTCACCTCGAAGTCCGCGTCCTTGATGTCCTCGTCACCGCCGGACTTCGCACCCGCGCCCTGGCTCGCGCCGGCGCCGGCCGCCTCTTCGGGGGCGGGGCCGCCCTCGGGCGGCGCGCCTGCGGCGTGCAGCGCCTGACCGACGCGCTGGAACACCTGCTCGAACTCGCTCGTCGCCGCCTGGATCGCGCCCTTGTCGTCGCCTTCGGCGGCCGACTTCAGCGTCGCGATCTTCGACTCGAGCTCGCCCTTGTCGCCGGCGTCGATCTTGTCGCCGTTCTCGGACAGCATCTTCTCGGCGGCGTGCGCCATCGAATCCGCCTGGTTCTTCATGTCGACGACCTCGCGCCGCGCCTTGTCCTCGGCGGCGTGGGTCTCCGCGTCGCTGCGCATGCGCTCGACTTCGTCGTCGCTCAGGCCCGACGAGGTCTGGATCGTGACGTTCTGCTCCTTGCCGGTCGCCTTGTCCTTGGCGGACACGTTGAGGATGCCGTTGGCGTCGATGTCGAACGTGACCTCGATCTGCGGCATGCCGCGGGGCGCCGGCGGGATGCCGTCGAGCTGGAACTTGCCGAGCGTCCGGTTGTCGTTCGCGAACTCGCGCTCGCCCTGCATGACGTGGATGTCGACCGCCGGCTGGCTGTCGGCCGCCGTCGAGAACACCTGCGACTTGCTGGTCGGGATCGTCGTGTTGCGCTCGATGAGCTTCGTCATCACGCCGCCGAGCGTCTCGATGCCGAGCGACAGAGGCGTGACGTCGAGCAGGAGAACGTCGCTGACGTCGCCGGCGAGAACACCACCCTGAATCGCGGCGCCGAGGCTGACGACCTCGTCCGGGTTGACCGAGCGGTTCGGCTCCTTCTCGAAGATCTCCTTCACGAGCGCCTGGACGGC
This sequence comes from Planctomycetota bacterium, assembly GCA_028281765.1. Lineage (GTDB taxonomy): Bacteria > Planctomycetota > UBA1135 > UBA1135 > UBA2386 > JANQJF01. The sequence continues at coordinate 32,586 of JANQJF010000083.1, forward strand.
CGGGATGCGCGTCGAGCCGCCGACGAGGATCACCTCGTCGATCTGCGATGCGCTGAGGCCCGCGTCCTTGAGCGCCGACACGCACGGTGTGCGGCAGCGGTCGACGAGCGGGTCGATGAGCTGCTCGAACTTCGCCCGCGTCAGGTTCTCCTGCAGGTGCTTCGGGCCGCTCTGGTCCATCGTGATGAACGGCAGCGAGATGCTCGTCTGCTGCGCCGACGACAGTTCGATCTTGGCCTTCTCGGCGGCTTCCTTGAGACGCTGCTGCGCCATCTGGTCCTGCCGCAGGTCGATGCCGCTCTGCTGCTTGAAGGTATCGCACAGCCAGTTGATGACCGCCTCGTCGATGTCGTCGCCGCCGAGCGCAGTGTCACCGTTGGTCGCCTTCACCTCGAACACGCCGTCACCGACGTCGAGGATCGACACGTCGAACGTGCCGCCACCGAGGTCGAACACCGTGATGCACTGACTCTTGTCCGACGCCTTCTTGTCGAGGCCGTAGGCCAGCGCGGCCGCGGTCGGCTCGTTGATGATGCGCTCGACCTTGAGACCGGCGATCGTGCCCGCGTCCTTCGTGGCCTGGCGCTGCGAGTCGTTGAAGTAGGCCGGCACCGTGATGACGGCGCGCTCGACCTTCTCGCCGAGGTAGGCCTCGGCGGCTTCCTTCAGGTTCTGCAGAACCATCGCGGACAGTTCGGGCGGGGTGTATTCCTTGCCGTTGATCGAGACCTTGACGAGCTCGTCCTCGCCCCCGGTGATCTCGAACGGAACCATGCGCTCGCTGTCGTGGACCTCGCTGTGGCGACGGCCCATGAAGCGCTTGATCGAATAGACAGTGTTCTGCGGGTTGGTGATCGCCTGGCGCTTCGCCGGCGCACCGACGAGCCGTTCGCCGCTCGGCGTGAAGCCGACGACGGACGGCGTGGTCCGCGCGCCTTCGAGGTTCGCGATGACGACGGGCTCGCCGCCCTCCATGACGGACACCACCGAGTTGGTGGTTCCGAGATCGATTCCGATGATCTTCGACATTTGGTGACCTTCCTGCGGACCCGCTCTGCCCAGAGGCCGGGCCCGCTGAGGCCGCGAGAGATCAAATGCCGTGCCCAACTGGCGGAAGAAACCACAACGAGTGCATTCACGGCCACTTACGGCGAAGTAGACGAAACGGATTCCGGCCGATCCGAGCCATTCTGACAGTTCCGGCGTCCCGCAACACCGCCAACCTGTCAGTTTGGCTGGGACGAGCCCCGGGCTTGGGCACCGCGGGCCGCGCACGCGACCCGCGCGTCGCAGCCCCGACGATCGAGCGTCTGGCGTCCTAGCCCAGGATCTCGCGCGCCCGCTCGAGCACGCGCGTCGGGCTGAACGGCTTCGTCATGTAGTCGTCCGCACCGACCTCGTCGCCGGTCTTCTTGTCGGCGTCCTGCCCCTTGGCGGTCAGCAGGATGATCTTGGTCGCGGCCGTCTCGGGGTCGCCTTTGACGCGCTGCGTGACCTCGAAGCCGTTGATCTTCGGCATCATCACGTCGAGGAACACGAGGTCCGGGCGGTTCTCACGAATCGACGCGAGCGCCTCTTCGCCGTTGCGCGCCTCGAACACCTCGTAGTCGTCCTTGCGCAGGACGAAGGACAACGAACGACAGATGAAGGGCTCGTCATCGACCACCAACACCTTGAACTTCGTCATCGCTCTTCTGCCTTTCCGCGGTGCTTGACGACCACCGCAGTGATGTCGTCGCTACCAGCAGCTTCATCGGCGAAGTCTTCCACGGCTCCGTAGATCGAATCGAGAATCTCCTGCGCCGTGCCGCTCGCGCAGCCCGCGAGGATGTCGGCGAGGCGCTCTTCTTCGAACATCTCGCCGTTCTCATCGACGGCTTCGGTGACACCGTCGGTGTACAACACGAGGACATCGCCCGGCGCCAACTCGACCTGGGTCCGTTCGTACGAGACGCCCGGCAGGAAGCCGAGGATCGTGTCCTCGCTCGGAATGCGCTCCACCTCGCCTGTCGCGTTTCGGAACACCATGGTGTCGTTGTGGCCCGCGTTGACGAGATCCACGGCACCGCTCGACTCGTCGAGCACGACACCGGCGGCCGTGATGAACCGCTCGGTGCGATTGAGATCGGTGAAGATCGCCGCAGCGAGATCGTCGAAGATCTGCTGGGCGTCGCTGTGCTTCGATGCGAGCAGACGCAGCGCGGATCGCGCACTGACCATGACCATGCCGCTCGCGAGGTTGTGCCCCGAGACGTCCGCGACGACGCACATCGTGCGGCCATCCGGCATCGGCAGGAAGTCGAAGTAGTCACCGCCGACCGCGCCGGAGGTCTCGCAGCGACCCGCGAGATCGTAGCCGGACACGACCGCGGGGCGATCCGGCAGGATCTGCTGCTGGATCGCGGTCGCCATCTTGAGCTCCTTGCCGAGCTCCGCCGTCTTGCGGGCGCCGAGAACCGCGGCAAGCATCGACGCCAGTCCCGACGCCATCTTGGACTCACCGGAACCGAACGCCGTGACGTTGCTGTAGCTCGTCGCGCGCTTGTCGAACAGCAGCATGACGCCGAGGAGGCGCGCGTGCTGATCCTGTCCGTGCGTCACCGAGACCGCGAGCACTTCGCGCGCGGCCAGGGACTCGGGACTGCCATCGGGCAGATCCTGGCCGACGACCGAGTCGAGAAGCACCGCGCCGCCGGCGTCGGCCGCGCGTCCGACCACGCCTTCGCGCTCGACGACCGCCTCGCCGACGTAGGGCGCGACCTTGCCGCGCCGATTCGCCTCGTCGAACACGACCTGCACGACGAACTCGAACGCATCGCGCGACGGCTCGTAGCGGAAGTAGAGCGCCCGTTCGGCGGACGCACCGACGACGATCGACTGGAGGCCGAGCTGCACGACGCCTTCATCGGTCTCGCCGGTCGACAGCTCGGTCATCACGTCGCCGACCATCGTGACCTCTTCGAGCAGCGCGAGAGAGCTCGCGGACATGCTCTCCAGGTCCGTTTCGAGTTGGCGACGATCCAGCTCGGAGGCGAGCAGGAACTCGAAGAACTCGGCCCATTCGCCGCCCTGGCTCGCCGGGTAGGTCACGACGAGCTTGGTGCCGTGGAGACTCTCCCTCGAGGCATGCTGGCGACCACTCGCCTCGAGCGTGGTCGCGATCGAACCGAAGTCTTCGAGCTCGTCGTCGAAGCCGAACCGTTCGAGCACTCGGCCATCCGACCCGAAGGTCCACAGCCCGAGCGTCGAGCGGATGCTCGCCGGCAACGGGTGAATGAGGTTGGTCGCGGACACGCGGAAGTCTCAGCCGTTGACGAGCGCCTCGGAGGTGACGAGCTTGGTCAGCTGAACGCAGTTCCAGCCGTCACGGCGCTCGTAGTCCACATCGTCCATGACCGTCATCGCGATCATGATCCCGTAGCCACCGCACTGGTGCGGCATCTCGTCGGCTTCGGACACATCCGTCAGGTCGTATCCACGCGGGTCGAAGGCCGGCCCACAATCCCGGAGTTCGACGCTGAACCGCGTCTCGTCGGCCTCGAAGGTGAGCCCGATCGGCTGCGCGTCGTCGCCGTCGTAGGCGTGACGCATGACGTTCGTGACCATCTCCTGCAGGGAGACCAGGATGTTGTACCGCGTCCCCTCCGGATCCTCGGAGAAGGGCACGGATTCGAGCAGCGCCTCGCCTGTCTGCCAGACGATTCGCAGTTGATCGAGGGATCCCGTGAGAGTGAGGTCTACTTTCGCAGTCATCGAGCGTCCGTTCTGAATCGAGCTCTCTTGCGGTATCGACCGCCAAAGGGGCCCGACTTGACCGGCGAGTCCCTCGTCGAGACTCGAACGCGAACATCTCGCTTGGTGGGCCCCGCCGCTTCTCGTAGGATCTCCTCGTTGGGGTCGGAGCGCTGGGCGGCGTTCGATCCTCGACTCACGGCGAGACCCAGGGAGGGACCTTGATCGCACGCCTGTCGAAAATCACCGCAAGTGGAGTCGTCGCGCTCCTGTCGGCCTGCCAGGGAGCGGGCGGTTACGAGCCCCCGCCACCGGCCGCGCTCGCCCCTCCACTGACCTTCGACGCGATCACGGCGCCGGTGGATCGCACGGCGCACCGGGAACTCGCGCGGCTCCAAGCGAACCATAGCTCGCCGGCCGCGCGCCTGCGCGCCGCCCACATCATGCTGCAGACGCGCCAGACCGACCGCGCGCTGACCAAGCTCAACGGGATGCTGTTCGGGGACATCGACCATGGCCCGGCCGTGGAGTCTTTCGCGCGGTATCTCCGCGCCGAGGCGTTCGAGGCCCGGGGCGAGGTCGAGCGCGCCCGCCACGAGCGCGAGCTGGCGCTCCACCGCGTCGTCGATCCGCGCCTGCGCCGCGTCCTGGCCGAGGCCATGAATCCACCGGAGCCGGAACCGATCACGTCGGCCCGCCCGAAGCTCGCCAAGATCGAGCCCCGCAGCGCCTGGAGCGCTCGCCCGGCGGCCCGCATGACGCCGATGGGAACGGTCTCCCGGATCACGATTCACCACACCGCGATGGCGGCGCGCAATCCGAGCCGCACGGTCTCGGTGTCGACCCTCCGGGCGATTCAACGCAACCATCAGCAGAGTCGCGGCTGGAGCGACATCGGCTACCACTACCTGATCGACACGGCTGGTCGGGTGTGGCAGGGCCGCGACGCACGCTGGCAGGGGGCGCATGCCGGGAACCCGGCCAAGAACCGCGGGAACCTCGGCGTCTGCCTGCTCGGCAACTTCGTCCGGGGTCGCCAGGGACAATCCCCGACCGCGCCGCAGGTGGCCGCACTCGAAGCCCTGATCGAATCGCTACTCGCCCAGCACCGGCTCGGCCTCGACGCCCTCAAGACCCATCGCGAGCTCAAGGTGACGAGCTGCCCGGGTCCGCGCCTCCAGGCCGTCGTCGACCGCCTGCGGGGCTTCCCGGCGGCCGCAGCGAGCCGCTGACTCGGGAGTTCGGGCCTGCGCGGGTGGTTGCGGAGGATCCGCGGCTTACTATCGGAACGTGCACTCCATCCCGTTCCGACCCGGCCTCGGCCCCTCCGCGATGCACAGCACGACCTTCCTCTGGACTCTCCTTCTGCTGATCCTCGCGGGCTGCACCCGTGAGCAGACCCGGGCCACCGCGGTGGCGTTCGGCCCCCTCGAGCACGATTTCGGCACCCTCCGGCACGGCGAACGGGCAACCCACGTCTTCGTCGTGCCGACCCCGGACGACGGCTTCGACTACATCCCCGTCGGATTCCAGCGCAAGTGCACCTGCGCGAGCCACGAGTTCCTGATTCACGGCAAGGACGGGGAGATCCGTTACCCGACGGGCCAGCCGTTCGGCCAGTACGCCGTGCGCGACGGCGAGCGACTCGAGCTGGTGCTCCACCTCGACACCTCGGTCCGCGAGTCCGCGTCGGCGAGTTCGATCTCAATCCCCGGCCAGATCGTCCTGCAGGCCGACAATTCGATGCCGCCGCGACGCGAACTGATCCCGATCTCGTTCCGATTCGGGATCGCCGCGCGGATCCAGATCACGCCGGCCGCCACGATCGACTTCGGCCGGATGCCCCACGGCCTCGCGTTCGCACGCACCTACTCGCTGCGCGGCGTCGACGGCCCCGTTCGCTACGGTGCGATCCGCTGTGTCGAAACCGATCCGTCGAACTCGAACCTCGAACGTGACGTGCAGGACGTCATGACCGACCTCGTGATGGACGGCGACGAAGCCAAGCTGAAGATCGAGTTCAAGCCGAGCGAAGAACGACCCGCCGGCCCCTGTGCGATGCGAGTCGAGATGGAGACGGACCTGCCGGGCGGCTATCGGCTCGTCCTGCCGGTCTCGGCGTTCGTCGTCGAGTCGATCGAAGTCCGCCCGGCCAAAATGTTGTTCGGACAAATCGATCTCAGCGCCCCGTTCACGAAGCACGTCCAGATCACCGACCACGACCGCGGCCGACCCGCGGAGTTCTACGTGAAGCGGATCGTTGACCAGTCCGGCGCGGACGCGAGCCAGCATTTCGCGGCACGTTTCGAACCGATCGAGAACGAGCCGCGGAGCCAAATGCTCCTGCTCGACTACCGTGGCACCCTGACCGACGTGCGCTACTTCCGCGGTAGCATCGACGTCGCGAAGGAACCCTCGGGTGACACCGTGCGTACGATCGAGTTCTCGGGCTTCCGTCGCCGCCGATAACCACTCGCCATCCCACGACTTCATGCGCACACTCCTGCTGGTCCTCGCCGTCGCCGCGATCACGATCGCTTCTACCTGTGACTCGGGAACGTCCCCGCAAGTCACGAACGTGGACGCGGTCGCGGCTCCGCGCGCGCGGCTGCGCCTGTCCGGGCAGCTGGAGGGCTATCTCGAACCGTGCGGTTGCGCCGCGAACCAGCTCGGCGGGCTCGCGCGGCGTGCGTTCAAGATCCGCCAGGACCTGTCCTACGACCTGCTGATCGAAGGCGGCAACACGATCGCCACGAACACCGAGCTCGACATCGACAAGCTGATCCAGATCCTGCAGGTCCTGGACGACTCGGAGCGCCGCTACCACGCACTCGGCGTCGGCAAGCGCGACCTCGAGCTCATGGACAACGCGTTCATCGAGCTGATCCAGGGCTTCCAAGGCCTCGCGACGATCTCGAGCGACCTGAAAGAGAAAGAGGTCGACGGCGGCTGGCCGTTCAAGAAGTTCGCCGAGCTCGACGCCGGCGAAGCGAAGGTGCGCATCGCGTCGCTGACGATCGACGCACCGAAAGGCTTCGAGCTCGTCGAGCCGCAGGCCGCGTGGACCGGCGCGATGGACGGCGTGGCCGACGACACGTTCCGCATCGTCATGGTGCACGCACCGTCGACGAAGGTCGTGGAAATGACCAAGCTCCAGCCGACGCCCGATCTAGTGATCGGCATCAACGGCGCGCACCCCCATCCGCCGAACGATCCGCACGTGCACAACGACGTGCCGGTGGTCTACCCCGGCACCCGTGGCCGACACCTCGTCGACGTGTGGCTGACGCGCAAGGACGGCCGACCGGTTGTCACGAAGTACGACGCGATCCAACTCTCGGGCAGCAAGACCGCCAAGGGCGCGATGCAGGATCCGAACGTCGTCTCCGCGCTGAAGCAGCACCGCCTCGACGTCAAGGAAGCCGGGCTGCGCGAGAGCATGGCCGAGCAGTTCGACCCACCGACCAAGGCCGAATACGTCGGCTCCGAGGAGTGCGCGGACTGCCACGAAACCGCCTACAAGGTCTGGAAAGAGAGCAAGCACGGGCACGCCTGGACGACGCTCGTCGACGCCGAAGGCAGCGAGAAGTACCCGTGGCCGGTCACCCACTACCCGGACTGCGTGCAGTGCCACGTCGTGGGCTATCAGCAGAAGACGGGCTTCATCAACCCGGAGAAGACGCCGCAGCTCATGCACGTCGGCTGCGAGGAGTGCCACGGCCCGGGCAGTGAGCACATCGAGTCGGCCGAAGCCGGCCAGTTCCTCGAAGCGAGCCTGAAGATCGAAACGAGCGTGGACATCTGCATGCGATGCCACACGTACGAACAGACCCCCACGTTCTCGGCGGAATACCTCGAGTTCTGGGAGAAGATCAAGCACGGGCACGACGACTACGAGGACGACAAGGGCAAGTAGCCCGCGCCGTCACGACGTCGGCACCACCGGCCGTTTCGCGCCGCCCTTCAGGGATTTCCCGATCCTCCCGATGATCGCTCGGGGAAGGCCCACGGGGGAGCACATGGCGCACAACCGGTACACGCGGAAGCAGATCCTGATCAATCCTCGGCTGCAGTGGCGCCTCGTGCGCGACGCATGCCTGATGCCGCTCGGCGCGCTGCTCGGTGGCAGCATCGTGATCGGGTTCCTCCTGAACATGGTTCGCGCGGAGGCGCGGTCGCTGGACGTCGAGCTTCCTACGCTGGGCGATCTGGGTGTCGCCGGCCTGCTGTTCGTCGGCGTGTGCACGGTCGTGATCGTCTACCACGGCGTCATGTTCTCGCACCGTATCGCCGGCCCGCTGTTCCGGTTCCGCAAGAGCTTCGACGAAGTGCTCGGCGGCAACACCAAGCTCAAGGTGCACCTGCGTCGCAACGACTACATGCACGCGACGGCGGCGCACTTCAACGAGCTCGTCGCACACATCGACGAGAAGGAGAAGGAGCTGTTGAAGCTCCGCCAGCTCGTCGCGCTGCACCAGCTCGAGGCCGACGTCTCCGAAGCGACGCAACAGGACGTCGAAGACGTCGCGCCGGCGCTCGTCTCCGAGCAGACGCAAGACGAAGTGACGACGATCGAGCCCTAGTGGGCGCTACGGCACGCGCACCTTCGCGAACTTGCGCTTGCCGGACTGGAGCAGGTATTCCCCTGCGGTCAGCAGCTGCACCGGGTCCTTGACCGACTCACCGTCGAGCTTGACGCCGCCGCCCGTGACCAGGCGCCGCCCCTCGCTGTTCGACTTGCAGATCCCCGACTCTGCCAGCGCAGCCGCGACCGTGATCGCCCCGTCTCGCAGCTTGTCCGCCGAGATCTCGACGACCTCGATCTCGTCGGGCAGCCCGCCCTGCTTGAACATGCGGTCGAACTCCGCGACCGCGTTCGCCGCGGCCTCGTCGCCGTGGTATCCCGCGGTGACCATCCGCGCGAGCTCGACCTTCGCCGTGCGCGGGTGCCCAACGAGCAGCTCTTCGATCCGCTCGTCCGTCGCGTCCGTCGCAAGCGTGAAGTAGTTGCGCATCAGCTCGTCAGGCACGCTCATGCACTTGCCGAACATGTCGCGCGCTTCGTCGCGCACGCCGATGTAGTTCCCGAGCGACTTGGACATCTTCTCCGTGCCGTCGAGTCCGACGAGGATCGGCATCGTGATGCAGATTTGCGGCTTCTGGCCCTCGCGTCGCTGCAGCTCGCGCCCGACCATCAGGTTGAACAGCTGATCGGTCCCACCCAGCTCGACGTCGGCCTCGAGCTCGACCGAGTCGTGACCCTGCATGAGCGGGTAGACCATCTCGTGGACCGAGATCGGCTCGCCGGCCTTGTAGCGCTTCTCGAACGAGTCGCGCTCGAGGATCCGCGCCACGGTGTAGCCCGCGGTCAGCTTCACGCAGTCCATGAAGCTCATCTTCTCGAACCACTCGCCGTTCTCGCGCTGCTCCGCGGAGTCGATGTCGAGAACGCTGCCGACCTGCTCGATGTACGTGCGCTGGTTCTCGCGCACCTGCTCACGGGTCAACGTGGGGCGCGTCTTGTTCTTGCCGGTCGGGTCCCCGAGCATCGCCGTGCTCGTCCCCCACAGCACGATCGGCGTGTGGCCGAGCCGCTGGAAGTCTCGCAACTTGCGCAGCACGACAGTGTGCCCGAGGTGGATGTCCGGGGACGACGGGTCGATGCCGAGCTTGACGCGCAGCGGCTTGCCCGACGCCATGCTCTCTTCGAGCCGCTTCGTCAGCTCCTTCTCGTCGACGAGATCGGCGACGCCGCGCCGGATTACACGCAGCTGTTCTTCGATTGGCGGGAACGTCATCGCGCGCCATGTTCCGCCGAGCCGGAGCCGACTGCCAGCGCGCAGTGCGAGGAGTTTGCGTTCGTCAGCGCGACTGCTGCTGGCGAGACCACCACCGCAACCACCCGAGGCGGTCGTCGACCGAGATCGGCGCACCAGTCAGCTCGGCGAGGGCGGCCATGCACGCCCGCGCCTGGACGCGGTCGCCGAGTCTGACTCGCGCGATCAACATCTCCGCGGCGGCGCGCTTGCGCTCTTCGGGCAAGAACCGCGTCGAGAGATAGACGTGGTCGAGGTGCTTGGTCTCTCCGCTGCGCAGGGCGTTCACGAACGTGCGCCACGGCTGCTCTCGAACCTTCTCGATCCCGCGAGGGAACAGCTCGAACTCGCGGTGAACACACTCGACCCGACGGTTGGGATACGTCTCCCCGTCGACCTCGACGCCTCCCGGCAGCCAATGCACCTTGACCGCGAGCACACGACGCACGCCCTCGGGCGCGATCGCATCCACGTCGAAGGGCACGACGATCGAGTCCGCGCCGAGCTCGGCAGACTCCGGGGGAGACAGAATGTCACTGAAGCTCCGCGTGACGCGTCCCCCCAAACAATCGTAGTCCGTGACGTCCAGCTCGAGGTGGAAGCGCGCGCGCGAGGTGCCGCCCGGCTGCAGACGCACGCCAAGCGGCGCGACGGCCGGGACCTCGAATCGCAGCGGCACGACCTCACCCAACGCAGGCGAAGCCTCCGCGCGAAGCGCGAGCGCAGCTCGCTCTTCGACGAACAGCTCGGCGTCGAGGACGCGCGCCATAACGCGGAAGCGCTGGATCTGCATGCGCGCCCAGTCGGGTGCGGACTTGCGATCGTGCAAGTTGCACAGCTCGCGCAGCCGCGTCGGGTTGCGCTCGAGCACCGCGTCCTGCAGCAGGTGCAGGACGCTGTTGTAGTACTCGTGCAGGGGATCCCGCTTCCCGGTGCCGCCGATCCCGTCGAGCGGGATCACGACGCTCTGGGCGTCGATGATGGTCGGCACCTCGGGAGCGAGGTCCGTCGTCACGCATCCGGTCGCCAGGGCCAGCAACGCTGACCCTGTCACGAACCGAACGGGCGAACTCACGCGTCGCCGCCTTCGGGCTTCGGCTCGGCCGGCGGCTCTTCGGCCGGCGCGTCACCACCCTGCTCTTCGGCTTCGCGACGGCTGACGCGCTCGCCGAGATCCTTGAGCTGGCCGGCGAGCGAACCGAGTCCGGCGACCTGCGCGGCCTCGTCGGCTTCCGCCGTCGCGGCCGGAGCCGGGGTCGCTTCGTCGTCCGTGTCGAAGTGCGTCTGGATCAGCGTCAGGCCGATCTTCCGCTCCTCGGGGTCGATCTTGATGATGCGAACCTCGACGCGCTGGCCGGACTTGACCACCTCTTCGGGGTTCTCGACCTTGTGGTCGGCGAGCTCCGAGACGTGCAACAAGCCCTCGAGACCGCTCTCGAGCTCGACGAAGACACCGAAATTGGTGATCTTCGTGACGGTGCCCGGCACGCTGTCACCGATGTGGTAACGCGCCGGGATGTCGCCGGCCCACGGGTCGGCCTGCAGCTGCTTGAGACCGAGCGCGATCCGCTTCTTCTCCTGGTCGACGGAGAGGACGACGCATTCGACTTCCTCGCCCTTCTTCACGACCTCGGACGGATGCGTGATCTTCTTGGTCCACGACATGTCCGTGATGTGCAGCAGCCCGTCGATACCTTCCTGCAGCTCGATGAACGCGCCGTAGTTGGTGAGGTTGCGCACACGGCCACGGATGATCGTGCCCGGCGGGTAGTTCTGCGACACCATGTCCCAGGGGTTCACCTCGGTCTGCTTCATGCCGAGGCTGATCTCCTGCTTCTCGGTGTTGATCTCGAGGACCACCACTTCGACGTTGTCGCTGATCTGCACGACTTCGCTCGGGTGGTTGACGCGCTTGGTCCAGGACATCTCGGAGATGTGCACCAGACCTTCGACGCCGTCCTCGAGCTTGACGAACGCACCGTACGACATGAGGTTGACGACCTCGCCGGTGACTCGCGAGCCGACCGGGTACTTCGAGTCGATGTCGTCCCACGGCGAAGCAGACTTCTGCTTCATGCCGAGCGCGATGCGTTCCCGCTCGCGATCGATCTTGAGGACCTTGACCTCGACTTCGTCGTCGATCGCGACCATCTCGGACGGATGGTTGATGCGGCCCCACGACATGTCGGTGATGTGCAGCAGGCCGTCGAGACCACCGAGGTCGACGAACACGCCGAAGTCGGCGATGTTCTTGACGACACCCGTGCGGACCTGACCTTCGTCGATTTCCTCGAGCAGCTTCTGCTTGAGCTTCTCGCGGTCCTCTTCGATCAGCTTGCGACGCGAGATGACGATGTTCATCCGGTCTTCGTCGATCTTGATGATCCGGGCCTGGATCGTCTTGCCAATCCAATCGCCGATATCACCCGTGCGGCGGATGTTGACCTGTGAGGCAGGCAGGAACACCGGCACGCCGATGTCGACGAGCAAGCCGCCCTTGATCTTGCGGAGGACTTCGCCTTCGACGACGTCGCCTTCCTTGTGGATCTCGATGACCTTTTCCCACCCGCGGATGCGATCGGCCTTGCGCTTGCTGAGGGAGATGTAGCCCTCTTCGTCGTAGATCTCTTCGACGAGGGTCTCGACCTCGGCTCCGACTTCGACGCTATCGGGGTCGTCGAACTCGTCGAGCGGAATGCGGCCTTCGGACTTGTAGCGAACGTCCACGACGACGGTGCCGTCATCGAGGATGCGCAGCACTTTGCCCTTGACGATCTGATGGGTGGCGATGTCACCAACGGTTTGGCCGAGCGCCTCGTCGAGCTGTTCGAAGTCGACGACGCCCATGGCCTCTCCGGTCAGCTGGTCGAGCTGCTCCGGGTCGATGGCGAATTTCTTGACTAGTTGTTTGCCGTGCATCGGCGGGAAAAAGGGGAAGGGAAAAAGACTGGGTCAGTGGTTACTCGCCGCGGTCGGACCATCCGATCGGCGGCGGACATGGGGTGCAGCGTCGGCCTCTGGACCGGCGGTAGCACCATGTTCGGTTTCGGTTTTCGTGTCTCGTGAAGACTCCGCGAGCTCCGCGCGCGCGAGCTCCGCGACCATGCCGCGGACCCTCTCGAGCCCACCGGGCTTGCGAAACTCGTCGGCCGAGACGAGCTCGCCAACGCGAATGCGGATTTTGCGCGGCCGCGGGAACGCGCGCCCGCGCGGCATCGACGCGAATGCGCCCTGGATGCCGATCGGCAGCACGGACGCACCCGAGCGGCGCACCATCAGTTCGACGCCACGCTTGAAGTCGTGGACTCGTCCATCGCGCGAACGCGTGCCTTCGGGAAACATCAGCACCATGCCGCCCGCAGACAACAGGTCGATCGCTTCCTGCATCGACGAGCGCGTCGGCGCGTCGCGGTCGATGAACACGGTGCCGAGCGCGCGCAAGAACCGGTAGGCCAGCCCGCGCTTGCCGAGCGTCGATCGTGCGAGGAAGTGCGTCCAGCGCGGGAAGAACGCGCCGATCAGCGGCGGGTCCAGGTGACTCGTGTGGTTGCCCACGATCACGACCCCGCCCTCGGACGGGACGCGGTCCGCGCCGTGCAGCGACGCGCGCATCCAGAGCTTCGAGAACACCCGCATGCTCCACCGCGCGAGGAAGTAGCACACCGGATTCACGTGGCTCGCTCCGCGACGTCGGTCGGCTCGTCGAGTTCGACGATCGCCGCAAGACGTTCGACGACCTGGTCCGCTTCGAGGCTCGTCGTATCGACGAGCTGCGCACCGTTCGCGCGCATCAGCGGCGCGTCGGGACGAGTGCTGTCGAGGTGATCGCGCACCGCGATCTCGTCGAGCACGTCGGACTCGCTGACCTCGGCACGCCCTTGGGCGCGGAAGTCGAGCAGTCGCCGCCGCGCCCGCTCCTGCGGGTCCGCGTCGAGGAAGAACTTCCAACGCGCGGCCGGGAAGACGACCGAGCCCATGTCGCGCCCTTCGGCGACGACGCGACCTCGTCGCGCGACACCACGCTGCAGTTCGCGCATGCGCGAACGCACCGTGCTGAGCGCCGATACGGCCGACACCTTGATCTCGACCTCGTGCGAACGCAAGTGACTCGAAACGTCCTTGCCATCGATCAGCACGCGGCCGAAAGGGTCGAGTTCGATGTCCAGGGCGCGCAGATGCGGCTCGACCTCTTCGGCCGATCCGAAGTCCGCAACCTGGGACTCGAGCAGATGCCACGTCACCGCGCGATACATCGCGCCGGTGTCGAGGTAGAGACAACGAAGACGCTCCGCGAGCAGCCTCGCTACCGTACTCTTACCCGATGCGGACGGGCCGTCGATCGCGACCACGTCGCGCAGCTCATCCGCGTCATCGTTGGGATTGGGGTCGGCCAAGAGTCGGTTCGAAGCGGGCTCGAAGGAGATACGTTCGGTTGAAAACCGGAGAATGAGAAAGAGCGGTCGAAGCGCCGGTCAGCGCGAGCCCGGGTCGAGCTCGGACCGCAATACTGGAGCTGCCGTTCCGCAGCTTGCCGTGGTTCCGGGGCTGGAAAGGGGGCGCAGTGTAGCGACGCCCATTCCGCCGAGCAACGGCGCCAACGGCCGTTTCAAGCAAACTCGCGCGGAGCGTAGTCCGGCACTTCGCGGTCCGTGGATCGGTATCGGAGTTCCGCCCCCTCCGCCTCGAGGAACACCCCGGTCTCGTCGAACGCGGGCAGGATGAAGTATTCGCCCCGGTCGGCGAATCGACCCCGCGCCGGACGGTGGATGTGCCCGAACACGAGGACGTCGGCGCCGGCGTCGTAGACCTCGCCGACCGCCGGGGCGACGGGGTCGAAACGGCGGTCGTCATCGCTGCTGGCGAGGTGCGTCTCACTCTTGTCGCGCGCCCGCCCACCCGCACGCAACGCCATGCTCAACGGCAGGTTACGCGCGATCCAGCGCGTCACCGGATGGCGCAGGACCCGCTTCGCACGCTGGTAGGCCGTGTCGTGCAGACAGAACTCGTCGCCGTGCATCGCGAACAGGGTCGTCCCCCCGAGGCGACACCGGAGCCCGCCGGACACGACCCGAGCCCCGGTGCGGGCCTCGAACCGGCGATCCAGCAAGAAATCCCGATTGCCGTGCAGGACGGTCACCGGCACCCCGGCGTCCACGGTCGAGCGGATGGCCGCGGCGACGTCGGCCCAGGCCCCGAGTTCGAGCTGGCGGACGCTGAGGTAGAACTCGAACAGGTCCCCGAGCACCAGCAGTCGAGTCCGGTCGGGTTCCCGCCGGGCCTCGGCGCACACGGTCGCGAAGGCGGCGGCGACGTCGCCTCCGTCCCTCGGCACGTGCAGATCGGACACGAGGATCGTGCGCGTACGGTCATCGTCGATCGCGTCGGCGATCTCGGTACCCGCGACGCGGAGCGTCATCGGTCGTCCTCGAACTGCAGCAGCACGGCGCCGAACGGATCGAGCGTCCGCGTGAAGCGACGCGCGGTGCCGAGGTCCTCCCCGGTACCGAGGTCGCGCACCCGCTGCGGCGCGGGAAACTCGATCACGACCTCGCGCGGACCACGCTCGTCGAGAACTCGCATCAGCTCCGGACTCGACAACGCGTTGAGTCGCAACGCGAGCAAGCGCTGCCGCTCGCGGCCGAGCAGCAGCACCGTCTCGAGACACGTCGGCAACCCGCGACCGCGCGCGATCACCGGTGGCTCGACGCGGGCCTCGGCGAGCACACGACGCACGCGCGCCCGCATTTCGCGCGACTCGGTCGCACGGTCCGGATCCAGTCGCCACCTGCCGTACTCGCACACCGCGAGGTTGAGGTAGGTCGCGCGACCCCGTTCGTGCTCGGCTTCGCAATGGACGACCCCGCCGTCCCCCACCGGTTCGCTCACGTCGCAGGCGATTCCCGGCTCGGCGACGGCGAGGCCCGACGTGGTTCGCGGCTTGTCGGGTCCTCTCCCCTGCGACACGCGAAGCGCGAGGTCGTGACGACCGGTGCGTCGCAGCCCGAACAACTCGTCGAGGGCGGGCGCATCGCGGAGTCGCAAGCGTTCGTCGTACCGCGCTGTCGCATGGTCCGCGACCACGTGCCCACCACCGATCACGTAGTCACGAATGGCCGCGACCTCGTCGTCGGAGAGCGCGATCGACGCGGGCAAGACGAGCAGTCGCGGAGGCGCCCGCCGCAACGCCGCGGACAGCTGTCGACCCGACACGATCCTCGGTTGGTATCCCAGATCGTGGAACACCTGCAGCCACGATTCCCGCGCGGCCATGCTCGTGCTGTGGGTGCGCTCGTAAGAGCTCAGCCGCCGCACCCAGGTCTTGCCGTCCCCCGCGGAGTCGAGCATCCAGTGCGCACGCACACTCGCCTGCGACTCGAGGATCCAAATCGGCGCGCGCAAGATGCGAGCACCCGCGAACACTTCCGCCGCGCGACGCGTCGCGCGGAACGCCCGCTGCAGCGACCGGCCGAACTCCGTGGGTGCCACCGCCCCGTCGAACGCGAGCCCCGAACTCCAGACGATGACCCCGGCCATGCCGTGCGCGATCATATCGTAGAGCTGCGCTTCGACCCAACGCGAGGACTGGCCTTGACCCGGCGGAAACAGCGTCGCGAACTCGAGCGCGCCGCGGTCGGCAAAGCAGCGCGCGATCTGCCGCGCGCCGCCGATGTCGTAGGTCTCGTAGAAGCCCTGCCCGGGCATCAGACGACGATAGTCGTAGCCGCCGTACGCAGACGGCGCCTGCATCCCCGTCATGCCGGCCGGCGTGTCGGGCGCACCTTCGTGAACGCGCCGCAGCAGCGCCTGCGCGAGATCCGCGAACACGACTTCCCGAAACTCGAGGTGATCGCCCCACGGCGTGAGGTTGCGCGGCAGCTCGCCCGCGTGCAGCTCGCGGGCGCGCACGCGATCCGCCGTCCAGATCTCAACCTCGCGGAAGGAACCGTACTCGGTTCCCCACGCGGCGTTCAGGACCTCGACGCTGCCGTAGCGACGCGTGAGGTGGTCCTGGTAGCGCTCGACGCACGCGGGGTCGAGGCAGAAGTCGAGCGGGTTCACGTGCCGCGTCGTCGACGGCTCGTCCGCGAGGCAGATCGCGAACGGACGGTGTTCGCCGAGCGTTTCGAGCCGACGATCGACGCGCTCCAGCAACTCCGAGCGCACGTCCTCACGCGACATGCAGCCGGGCCGAACGAGTCCCGCGTCACCTCGATCGCGCTCGTAGGCCTCATGCAACGGACGCCACTGTCGGTCCCGCAACTCGAGGACACCCTTGCCGACGATCTGGTCCTGGTAGAAGCGCAGACCATGCGCGCCCGGACCCGCCGGATCCGCACTGCGGTGCAAGCTGATCGCATCGAAACCCAGCTCACGGAACCCGGCGAACCCCGCGGCGTCCGCGGGCGGCCCGCCGTTCACGTAGAGCACGCGCTGGAATCCGGGGGGTGCGCTTCGGTCCTGCGCCACGCCGCAGACGGCGAGGACGCCGGCGAACCACACGCACGCGGCACGCGCGGCTACGACTCGATTCCGTAGTCCTTGAGCTTCTCCCACAGCACCTTCCGGCTGATGCCGAGCACGGTCGCGGCCTTGGTCTTGTGACCACCGAGAGCGTTCAGCACGCGCACGATGTGCTCCCGTTCCGCGTCGAACACGACGTCCTTCAGGGTTTGCAGCTCCGTGGGCGGCTCGAGCGCCGCACGGCGCGTCTTGTCGACGGGCAGCAGGTGCTCCTTCTTGAGCACGGTCGCGCCGCCGGCCATCGCAATCGCCTGGGCAACGTGGTTCTCGAGTTCACGGACGTTGCCGGGCCACGTGTATTTCGACATCGCCTCGAGCACGTCGGTCTTGACCGTGAACTGGCGACCGTTCCCGATCTGCCGGACGAAGTGCTCGACCAGCACCGGGACGTCGCCCTCGCGATCGCGCAGCGGCGGCAGATTGATCGGGACGACGTTGAGGCGGTAGTAGAGGTCCTCGCGGAAGCCGCCGGTCTTGACGAGGTCGACGAGCGGAACCTTGGTGGCGCTGATCACGCGGATGTCGACCGGGATCGGTTTCTCGCCGCCGACGCGCTCGACCTCGCGCTCTTGCAACACGCGCAGCAGTTTCACCTGCACGGACATCGGCATGTCGTCGATGTCGTCCAGGAAGATGGAGCCGCCGTCCGCGAGTTCGAAGCGCCCCTTCCGCATCTTGCCCGCGTCGGTGAAGGCGCCGCGCTCGTGACCGAACAGTTCGGTCTCGAGAAGGGTCTCCGGCAACGCGCCGCAGGACAGCGCGACGAACGGCCCCTCCGCACGTGCCGACAGCGTGTGCACGGCGCGCGAGATCCGCTCCTTGCCAGTGCCGCTCTCACCCTGGATGAGGATGGACGCGTCGTTGCCGCTGACCGTGCGCACGATCTTGAACACGTCCTGCATCGCGCGCGATCGACCGATGACTCCGGGTAGTCCCCCGGTCTTGCTGCCGCCGAGCTGCTCACGCAGGCGCTTGTTCTCGTCGAGCAGCAGCCGGTACTCCTCGACGCGTCGCAGCCGCTCGAGCACCGTATCGTTCAGGAACGGCTTCTGGATGTAATCGTCCGCGCCTCGACGCATCGCCTCCACGGCATGCTCGATCGTCGCGAATGCGGTGATTACGAACACTTCGGTCTCGGGGCGCGCCGCCTTCGCGGCCTTCAAGACCTCGAGGCCGTCGGCACCGGGCAGACGCACGTCGGTGATCACGCAGTCGAACGTCTCGTTCTTGAGCGTCGAGAGCGCGTCCTTGCCGTTGTCACAGACCTTGACCTCGTGACCGACCTGCTCGAGGTCGTCCGCGAGCGTGACGGCGATCGTCTTTTCGTCTTCGACGAGGAGGATCTTCATCCGGCGCGACGGTGCTCTCGGGAGGAACGCATCGCCGGATCGTAGTGGAGACACCCCGGAGTGACCAACCTGGGTCGTCTCCAGCCAGCGAAAAGGCCACTGGGCGAAACAGCACGATGCGCCTCGAGCCCGCCGCCCCCGAACCTGGGCTCGGACGCGCAAGCGTGCGGACCCGGCAGCGCTACTGCGGCCCGACGAACTTCTCGCGGCGAAACACGACCGAGCAATCGCCGCCGTCACGCGCCGCCCACTCGAGGGCGACCTCCGCCTGCGACACCATCGTGTCGAAGAACATCGTGTCGCGGTCTTCGCACGACGCGACCCCGAGACTGATCGTCAGCGGCATCAGCGTGCCGCCGACCTCGAGCTCCTGCGCCGAGAACGCGGTCCGAATGCGCTCGGCGACGATCTGCGCGTTGCTCGCCTCCGTGTGCGGCAAGAGCAGCAGATACGTGCCGTCGCTCATCGCGCCGAGGTGGTCGTGGCCGCGGGTCTTCTCGTCCACGACACGGCCGAGCTCGCGCTTCACGATCATGCGCAGCTCCGCGCCGTGCACTTCGGTCAGCTTCTGCAGCCGATCGACCTGGATCAGCACGCAGGAGAGCGGGTATTCGTGGCGTCGTGCGCGGGCGAACTCCGCCTTCATCAGGTGTGTGATCTGCGCCTGGGTGAACGGGCCACGGCCCGCGGTCACCTCCTCACCGGCGTTGCTGCGCGGGGTCACGGTCGCCGTTCGTCGGAATCCGGGTTTGTCCTGGGTCATACGAGGTGTGCTCCGTCTTCCTGTATCGGCAAGATGGAGCCTGGAGATGAGCGGGCCCGGATCCGGCCGTGCGCTCGTTGCGATCGGCGGGACCGCGAATGGCCGGCACCCCTCAGCCGCCCGACGCCGTCGTATCGGCGTTAACTAAAATTGGGCCTCGGCCGGTCAGTGCCGAGGCCCAGAAATTTGGTGAAGGCTCCGGAATGGAGAGGGCGGTTAGGGAGGGGGAATCAGGTCTCCACCCCACAGCCTCACCAAGTGTTCTTCGGTGTCTACCCGCGACCTGTGCGTGGGGTGCTCAGGTCGAGAGCCCTCGCGGCTTCGGGAGATCCCTCCGCCTCAAGGACCAGACATCGTGCCGTCCTTTGCCCACAGTTTCAACAGTGCTTTCCACAGAAAATCTCCACGGTTCGCACCGTCCCGTGAGACCCCCCGGATCAGCGGCCGAAGATCGACGGCATGACCTCCGCGAGCCAATCCAGCACACGGTAAATGTCGCATGAAGGGAACTTGTGGCGGAGCAGGATCAGCAGCGCGACCACGGAGAGCGTGTAGATCACGAAGAAGCCCCCCTTGACGATGCCGGCCGCGAGGAACGTTTTTCCACGTACCGACATGCTCTTGGGCCGCCGGCCCGTGGGCGCGGACGCACGCGGGACCGGGCGGTTCACGGACGCGACGGCGGCAGCGCCCGGTGCATCCCCGCGCAGCACCCAATTCCGGTGAGCCAGAATCCCCTTGTTGACCAGGTCCCCACCGTCGATCGGCTCCGCAAGAATCGTGTCGACGACCTCGTCCCACGGGTATGCATCCGGAGACGCATACAAGCGAGCCTGCAGGTGATCGACCACGTGGTTGGGGATCACGCCGGCCATCATCCGCAGCGAGGTCTGGCCGACGCGGTTCAGGAGTTCGTCGTCGGCCGACGTCGAATTCGAGGTTTCGGTCATGCCGGGGATTATGGTGATTCCGTGCGCTTCCGACTCCCCCACTCGAACGAGAAAAAGGCCGATCGCTTCGAAGACCTCGCCTCCTCGATCCAGGCGGGCCTGTCCGCCGGGGACTCGCTGGGACGATCCGGGGCCGGCATCCTCGACGCGCTCGCGCACGCGAGCATCGAAGTCGACTCCATCGAACGGCGCGTCCTGGAATCAGCCGAAGCGGCTGGGGAGCTTCCCGCAGCGCTACGAGAGCGCGCGGAGGGCTACCGACGGCTGGCGGCCCTCCAGCGCGATATCCTCGGCCGCCTGGCCTACCCATTCGTTCTCGTCACGGCCGCGATCCTGCTGACGTTCTGGCTCGCGTCGATCGGGATGGGGATCGGAATGACCGTACCGCTGGTCTCGGGCGCGGCCCTGGTTCTGGGCGTCGTCGGGTCGCTGACGCTGCTGCAGCGCGCCCACGCGAACCCGGACTTCCCGACCGCGCTCGGCCCGCTCCGCCCGCTCCTTCTGGACTATGCGACTCTGCCCTACCTCTCGGCACTGCAGAGCCTCTACCGCGCCGGCGTGCCGCTCATGGAAGCACACGACCTCGCGAGCCGCACCGCCCCGATCGGTTCGGTGCGCGCGACGTTGATGCGAAGCGCGGCGAAGATGGCCACGGACCGCACGACGCTGACCGAAGCCTTGACCGCGCACGCGGCGTTGGACGCGGAGACACTGCAGCTCCTGCGCGGAACGGAACTCGTGGGCGAACTCGAAGACGGACTCACACGAGCCGTCGATCGACGTCGTGACGTCTTCGTGCGTCGCGTGCATCGCGCCACCAAGACGCTCGGGACCGTCGTGTACGTGTTCGCCGTGTGCGTTGTCGGCTACGTGGTGCTGAGCTTCTACTCGGGCATGATCGGTCGCATCGGCTGATCCGAGACGCACCGAAACCACACGCGAAGGGCACCGAACCTTTGCGCAGCAAAACGCGTACCCGACTCCATGCAAGCGTGCTATATTCACACGCATTCCGTGCTCAAATTGCTGCCTGACGTAACTGCGTGAAACTCGGACTCACCCAACATCTGCGTGCTGAACAGCGACTCGTCCAGTCGCCGCAGATGATTCAGGCGATGCAGATCCTGCAGTGCCCGATGACCGAGCTGCGGGACCAGATCGATCAGGAGCTGCAGGAGAACGTGTTCCTCGAGCTCAAGGAGCAGGCGGGGGAAACCCCGACTCCGAGCCCGAACGGCGACGAACCGCAGGACAGTCCGCCCAGCCTCGAGGAGAAACTCGAGTCGCAGTACGCGAACGAGCTCGACCAGCTCGAACGTCGCGTCGACACGACGCCGCGCACGCCCCGCGGATCCACCGAAGACAGCGAGCGCCGCTACGAGATGCTCTACAACGCGCCCGATCAAGGCGCGTCGCTCGCGGAGCACCTGATGGAGCAGGCGCGGATGGCGGGCATCCGGCCGGTGCTGATGGCCGTCGTCGAGCACATCGTCTTCTCGCTCGACGAAGACGGTCGACTCGAGGAGTCCGCCGAGCAGATCGCAGCGGACCTACTCGTGCCGATCCCGCTGGCCGAGGAGGCGGTGGAGACGGTCCGCGCATTCGACCCGCCGGGCGTCGGGGCGCGCGACCTCCGCGACTGCCTGCTGATGCAGCTCGCGCGCTTCGGCTTCGTGCGCCCCTTGACGCAGCGCATCGTCGAGAGCCATCTCGACGATCTCGCGATGAACAAGCTGCCGAAGATCGCGAAAGAGACGGGAGCGCCGCTCGACGAGATCAAGGAGAGCTGGACGTTCCTCCGCGACCACCTGAATCCACATCCGGGCGCCGCGTTCCGCCGCGACGACGCGTCGGTCGTGTCCCCCGACGTGATCGTCGAGGAGGTCGACGGGCAGTTCGAGGTCCGCGCGCTGCGCGGCTCGATCCCCGAGCTGTCGATCTCGTCGACCTACCGGACGCTGCTCAAAGAAGCGCGCAACGACCCGAAGATCTACGAGTACCTGCGGCGCAAGATCGAGGCGGCCAAGTGGTTCATCGAAGCGGTGCACCAGCGGCAGAGCACGATTCAGCGCATCGCGAGCGAGATCGTGCAGCGCCAGCAGTCGTTCCTTCGCCACGGCGTGCAGCGACTGCAGCCGATGAAGATGCAGGACGTCGCCGACGCGGTCGGCGTGCACATCTCCACCGTCAGCCGCGCGATCTCCGGCAAGTACATCCAGACGCCCCAGGGCATCATGGAGATGAAGCGCTTCTTCTCGGGCGGCACCAAGACCGACGACGGCAAACTCGTCAGTCAGCGCGCCGTGAAGGAGAAGCTGCGGCAAATCGTCGACGACGAGGACAAGTCCTCCCCCTACTCCGACGACCAGCTCGTCGACGAACTCAACAAGCAGGGCGTCAAAATCGCGCGGCGCACGGTCACGAAGTACCGCAAGGCGCTCGGCATCGAGTCGTCGACGCGACGACGCGAGTACTGACGTTGTTCAGCGGCCGTACGGGCCGCCGGTCAACGCGCCGAGGAAGCGCACGAGCAGCGCAATCTCGTGATCGCTCGGCGCGATGCGCAAGCGCGCGTGGGCTTCGCGCCGCACAGCATCGACCAGCGTCGGGCTCGACTTGTCGGCGAACCACGGGCCACGGTCCGCGAGCGTGACGTTGCGGAGCGAAGGCACACCTTTGCCGTCCACGGTCACCGTACGCCCCACGCGTTGCCCGTAGTGGCACTCGGCGCAGCCGATGCTCTTGAACAGTGCATATCCCCGCGACTCGTCTTCGGTCAGCGCATCATCATCGCCGAGCAACCAGCCGTCGAAGCGGCTGACTGGCGCGCTCCGCGTCGTTCCGGGAATCGGCTCGAGAGGCTCGTTGTCCGTGCGCCGGGCGAACGGACACAGCGGAGCCGTCTCGGCGACTGGCGCGGGTGGGGCCGCGTTCGGAGCCTCGACGGATCGCGGCTCGGTCGAAGCGCAGCCGGCCGCGAGGGCCGCCAACACAACGCTCGTGACGGTTCGGATTCGGGTGCCGGGCATACTCGCCTCCTATCGAGAGCCGGGATTCGCGGCCTTGAGTCGGCCGACGACCGTCGAAGCGCGGCTTCGGAAGTCCCCATCGTATCGACCAGTCCCGACCCTCCGACGATTGGCGATGCCGTTCCCGAGCGACACCGGCGATACTGGTGTCCATGTTTCGACTCCGCGCGTTCGCGACCGCCGCCACTGCGGCGCTCTGGCTCGCCTCGTCCGCGTTCGCACAGCTCGCCGACGAGAAGGCGGACCAGTGGACGCGACCGACCGGCAAGGGCCCCGACAAGGACGTGCCCGGCTGGCTGATCAACCTCGGACCGACGGGCGCACGCGCGATGATCCGAGAGCGCGCGCTCGAGGTCCGCTACGTGTTCCCGGACTCTCCCGCACACGAGCTGCTGCTGCCGGGCGACGAAGTCATCGGCATTCGCGGCAAGCCGTTCCAGACCACCCACAAGTGGGGTCGGCACGAATACGGCTACGACGGGCCGATGATGGAGTTCGGCCACGCGGTCGAGCACGCGGAAGCGACGAACGGCAAGCTGCGTCTGCTGGTGCGCCGCCCACCGCAGCAGCGGATCCAGGTCACGATTCCGATCGAGCGCCTCGGGGCATTCGGTCCCGACTTCCCGTTCGACTGCGCGAAGTCCCAGGAGCTGCGCAAGCGCGCGCTCGCCTACCTCGTCGAATCCCAGGCCGGCAATGGCTCCTGGGGTCCGGTGCACGCCACCGCAATGGGCGGACTCGCGATGATCGCGAGCGGTGAGCGTGAACACATGGCGCGCGCAAAGCGCGTCGCCCGGATGTGGGGATCCGATCGCACACCCGAAGGCATCTGGTCGTGGAACGTCGCGTACCGCCTGATCTTCCTCAGCGAGTACTACCTCGCGACGCGCGAGGACTTCGTCCTGCCGGCGATCGACGCGCTGCTGCGCTACAGCGAGGCGATGATGCATCCGGAGCACGGCGGCTTCGGGCACAAGGTCCAGCCCGAAGGCTACGGACCGATGGTGATTCCGACCTCGCTCGTCCTCGCCGGCTGGGAACTCGCCGCGACGTGCGGACGGCGAGTCGATCCGCAGGTGCGGCGAAGCGGCCTGCGGTTCGTCGAGAAGGGCACCGGCCTCAACGGCTACGTCTGCTACGGCACCGAATGGGTCGGGTCGGGACGCGCGGGCGCCGGCAGCGGCCATATCGGACGCACCGGCGCGTCCGTGCTCGCCCGCGCACTGTCCTCGGACAAGGACGCGGTCCCGTACGTCCGCCGCGGCGGCTCGTATCTCGGACAGACCTACAAGGCGTTCGCGGACGGGCACGCCGAGAACATGCTCGGCGCCGCGTGGGCCTGGATCGGCTGCGCCGCGGCAGACGACCCCGAGGCGCTGCGCTCGATGCTCGACTACTGCAAGTCGTGGTTCAACCTCGCGCGCAACGCGGACGGTTCGTTCGTCGCGCTCCCCGGGCGAGACTACGCCGGCGGCGGAAGCTACTACCTGTCGTCACGCAACCACCTGACCGCGACGATGGCGCTCGTCTTCGCGCTCGACGCGCCGCTCCTGCGGATCCTCGGCAACCGGTTCGTGATCCCGGGAGTCGAGCCGACCGCCCTCAGCGGCAAGCAGCGCAAGATCTACCGACAGATCGAACGAGGCATGCTCGGCACCGCGTGGCGCACGCTCGAGCGCGCCGTCGACGAAGACGACACCGAGAGCGTCGAGGCGCGCATGCTCGGGTTCGTCGAGAAGCGCAACGAGGAGACACTCGACGAGCTCGTCGAGATCGAGCACTCGGGCGATCTCTTCACGCTGAAAGCCAGAGTCGCCGTCGCGCGGAAGCGACTCGGCGGCGTGCCGGACTTCGACGAGCAACACGAGATGTGGACGGAGTTGTTCCGCGGCAAGAAGTGGCGCAAGGAAGTCGCGGCGGGCTCGAAGTACCACGGCCTCGTGTCGGAGATCGGACGCGACGGCTCGGCCCGCAACCTGCGCAAGCTCGAGCTGTTCCAGAAGAAACACCGCGGGACGAAGTACGCCGACGCCGCGAAGCGCGCGATCGAGCTGCTGAAGTCGGAAGAACCCGGCGATCCGGGCCGGGCCTACTTCCGCGAGCGCTTGCGCTGACCGCGGTCCCGCGCCGCGAGCGCGATCTCGGCAAAGCCCACTCGGCCCGTATCACCCTCGCTCCCGATCACCTTGACCGAGATGCGACGGACGCGACGGTTCTTCGGGAGTTCGAACTCGGTCAGCGCGAGCGGGTCCGGATTGAGCTTCACGCGATACCCGTTCTTGTCCTTGTTCAGACGTAGTTCGACCTCGGTGATCATGTCGAACTTCGCCCCGACCTCGGACTGCTTCGTCGCGGCCTGCGTGAACAGCACGCGGCGCGCCTTCACGACGCCCTCGATCTCGAGTGAGATCGTCGGTTCGGAGTCGTCCGGCGCGCACGCCCAGTGGGTCCCGTCCTTGAGATCGAACGCCTGCTTCGCGTGGTCCGGATTGCTGCTCGCCGTCGCGGTGAACTTCAGGTCCTCGGACTGCTTGAGCAGATTGAAGCGCTTCAGGCGCGCGACCGAATCCATCCACGGCTCGAACACGTCCCGGATGTGGACCTCCATCTCGCGAGAGTCGATGACTTCGACCGGCTCCGATTGGCCCGGTGGCGCATCCTCGGCCAAGAGCGTGACCCGGACGGAGATCTCGTGGATCCCGCGCGACAGCGCGGCCTCCCGATGCAGGAACGCATCCCCGTCCCAGGTCTTGGTCGGGTCTCCCGGGATCACGGCGAGCCTGCGGTCGTGATCGAAGTACTCGACCTGCAGAACACGGATGCCGTACTCCTCGTGCCGACGCTTCACGCCGCTGCCGAAGCTGTCGACCCACAGCGCGAGCGGCTGCTGACCAGCCCCGCGGAGAGACACGCCGCCGCGATCCGTGCCGGCGGAGAACAGGTGTTCCGACTTGTGTCCGGACGCACCGGTCGTCGGGCCGCGGCCCTTCGTCGCACGCCGCAAGAACAGCAGGGCAAAACAGGTGTCCTTCACACCGCCCCAGTGACCCTCCGGCTTCTGGGCCTTCAGCAGGTAACGAGCGCCCTCGAGGTACCACCAGTGGTCGCCGATCTGTTCGCGTCGCGTCAACGCGCCCGCCCGTTCGAGTCCGTAGAGGTAGTAGTACTTGTGGCCCGGACGGTTGGGGTTCTCGTTGACCCGGAAGTGAACGTCGAGCCAGTTCATCCCGGCTTCGATCGCGTCGTCGATCCGGCGTCGCTGCCCGCGCTTGAGCTTGCGACCGAGCCCGATCTTGCAGATCTGCAGCACCGAGATTCCGGCGGTCGTCATCGAACCGCTCGCCAACTTCGTGCCCGGCGTGTAGCGGAACCCCGCGACGCGCAGCTGGCCGGACCCCGTTCCGCCGGCCTTCTTGGAGGTCACGTCCATCAACGCCGGAGGTTCTTGATACTTGAACACCGACTCGAGCAGATCGCGCCACGCGTCGATCGGCACGTCGAGGTCGAGCTTGTGCGCCACCCAGAGACCGAGCGCGGCGTACTGCACGTTCGACAGGTCGGGCCCTCGCTGTGGGTAGCCCCAGTCCCCGTCCTTCTTCTGCGAACTCAGCAGGCCGCCGAGGAAGCCCTCGATCCGCGACTTGTCGCGGTCGGAGTCGGTCTCGCCGTACGCCAGCATCATCGTGGCGCGCGAGTAGGTGCGATCCGGATCGCAGCTGTCGAGATACGCGAGTGCGCGTCGCATTGCCGGATGGTCCGCGTCGACGCCGGTTTTCAGAAGCGTGTAGACGACCAAGCCGCCGAGACCACCGATGTAGTCTCCATGAATGCCCCACGAGCCGTCTCGCCGCTGTTCACCCAGCAGGTACTCGACGCCCTTCGCGATCGCCCGATCGATCTCGGGCTTCATCTTGATCTCGTCGGGATGGATCGGCGGGTCTTGGCAGACCCCGGGCGAAGCGACGAATCCGACGGACGCAGTCAGAATCGCGAGAGAAGCCGCGGCGCGGCAGGTGCGAGAGTGTGAGGGGTTCATTCCGGCAATCACAGGGGGGCCGGGGGGTCGTGCTCGGGCAAGCGCCGGCAGTATAGCGCACCGGCGTCCCGCCGACCTCAGATCCCCCGCGATCAGAGGATCGACTTGCCGAACGCGGACGAAATCACATCCACCGCGACCTCACCGGACTGGTTCCGAACGTCCAAGATCGGGTTCACCTCCGTGACCTCGAAGCTCAGCATCTTGCCCGAATCCGCGACGGTCTCGGCAAACAGCTGCGACTCACGCCAGTCGATCCCGCCCTTCACCGGGGTGCCGACACCGGGCGCGCACGACGGATCCATGCCGTCGATGTCGTACGAAACGTGGAATCCGGCTGTGCCGTCGGAGGCGAACTCGATCGCCTCGCGAACCACGGAGAGCATACCTCGCTCGTCGATCTCGCGCATCGTGTAGGCGTGCACGCCGGAGTCCCGCACGATCTTCTTCTCGTTGTCGTCGAGGTTCCGGATGCCGACGAGGCACACGTTCTTGCGATCCAGCTTCGGTGAGAAGCCACCGAGCTCGACGAGCTCCGGGGCTCCCATCCCGAGCAGGGTGGAGAGCGGCATCCCGTGGATGTTCCCCGACGGGCTCGTGTCGGGCGTGTTCATGTCGGCGTGCGCGTCGACCCAGATCACGCCGATGCTTTCTTGCCGGCTGCGGTAGTACTCGGCGATCCCCGAGACGGTTCCGATCGCGATGCTGTGGTCTCCACCGAGCACGAGCGGCGTGTGTCCGTCGGAGAGCGCGGCATGAACGCGCCCGCGCAGCTCGTCGCAAGCCGCGCGGATCGGCTCGAGAAATCGCGCGTTGGGATCACCGATCTCGACCGTCTCCGGCGACGGCACCGGAACGTCGCCGTCGTCGACGACGGTATGGCCCAGCTCCTCGAGGGTCTCCGCGAGGCGCGCCAGGCGGATCGCGGACGGGCCCATGTCCACGCCGCGACGCCCCGCCCCGAGGTCCATCCTCGCTCCGACGACACGAATCGTTCTTCTGTTGCTCATGACAAGACTTCGAGGGTGGCGCCGCGACCGACGCCGAGGAGATCCGACGCGCGCGCCTCGCGCGCCGCGACCTCGACCAAATCGTAGGAGGACACCAGGGCGAGCAGCTCGCCCGGCTCGACGTCCGCGTAGGTTCCGTGCACGGGGATTCGACGCCCGGCGATCTCCACCGCCGACGCGTTCTCGAGTTCGCTACCCGGGATCGACGAGATCAGGTTGCCGAAGTGATCCGCGAACAGCACGCGCGGGCTGTCGTCGACCGTGCTCGGCACGTAGTCGTCGAGTCGCGTCCCGACCGCGGGAAACCCGAAGCGCCCCCCGCTCAGCATGCCTCCGAGCGGCGCGAACACGTCACGTCCGTGGAACGTGCGCGAGTGCAGCCGCAGGCCGAGCCGATCGACGTCCACGCTGCGCACCGAACTGTTCGCGTCTTCGTCGATGACCCGATCGAGGAGTCCGTTGTCCGGCCCGACCCAGTAGCACTCGGCCGCGTGCGCGGCGACGAACCCGCGCGCACTGCCCACTCCCGGATCGACGACCGCGACGTGGACGGTCCCGGGCGGAAAGCGACCGATCGCGGACGCGAGGAAGAACGCGCCCGTCTCGACGTCGTGGGCCGGGACCTCGTGGCACAGATCGAACACGCGCGCCTTCGGGTTCTGGCGCAGCACCATGCCGCGCATGATGCCGACGTAGGGATCCGCCGCGCCGAAGTCGGACAACAGCGTGACGATACCGTTCGGAGACCGCATCAGATCGGGTCGCCGAGCATCGAGACGAGCTGCGCCTTCCTCTGCTCCATCAGCTCCTGCGTGTCGGCCTCGAGGCACATCCGGAGGTACGGCTCCGTGTTGCTCGGGCGCACGTTGACCCACCAGTCGGAGTACGTCGCCGTCACACCATCGAGGTGGTCGATCTCGGCGTCGGAGAACGTCTCCTCGATCTGCTTCAGCGCGGCCGCCTTGTCCTCGACGCGGAAGTTGATCTCGCCGGTCGGGTAGTAGCGACGCAGCTCGTCGGCGGCGTCTTTGAGCGTGCGACCTTCTTTCGAGAGCTGGTTCAGCACGAGCACGCACGCGAGGACTCCACAATCCGTGAAGTAGAACTCGCCGAAGTAGAAGTGCCCCGACAGCTCACCACCGCCGATGCAGTCCTCCTTGCGCATGGTTT
The DNA here is from genome assembly GCA_028281765.1 of Planctomycetota bacterium. Lineage (GTDB taxonomy): Bacteria > Planctomycetota > UBA1135 > UBA1135 > UBA2386 > JANQJF01. Next base: position 61,962 of record JANQJF010000083.1, read on the forward strand.
CCTTCATGAACGAATGGCCGACGCGCTCGCGCACCGGCCTCCCGCCGAGGCGCTCGATCTCTTCGGGCACGACCTTCGACGAGCGCAGGTCGTAGATGATGCCCTTGCCCGGATGCCGCTCGAGCATGCCGCGCGCGAGGATCACGGTCGAGAGATCCGCGTGCACCGTGCGACCGGCTTCGTCGACGAACGCGCAGCGGTCCGCATCGCCGTCGAACGCGATTCCCATCGGCGCGCCGACCTCCTTGATCTTGGCGCGCAGATCATCGAGGTTGGGCTCGTGCAGCGGGTTGGCCTCGTGGTTGGGGAAGGTCCCGTCGAGCTCCTCGTAGAGCGGGACGATCTCGAGCCCCGGGATCTTCGCGAAGATCGACGGCGCCTCGTTCGCGCCCATGCCGTTCGCGTAGTCGACGACCAGCTTCATCGGTCGAATCCCGTCGGCGAAACCGGCGATCGTGTCGATGAAGTCCGACTTCACGTCGACCATGTCGCGCTTGCCACGTGCATCGGCCGGCGCGAGATCGTCCGCTTCGACCATCTCTTGGATGTCCGGGATCCCGTGATCCGCGGACAGCGGGCGGGCCTCGGCCCGACACAGCTTGAAGCCGATGTACTGCTTCGGGTTGTGCGACGCGGTGACGCAAAGTCCCCCATCACAGTCCAACTTGCCGATCGCGAAGTAGGTCATCGGCGTCGACGCGAGACCGATGTCGATCACGTCACAGCCCTGATCGAGAATGCCGTCGATGACCGCGTCCTGGATCTCGGGTGCCATCGTGCGCATGTCGCGCCCGACCACGAGGCGCTTGGCGCCGAGGAAGCGCGCGAACGCCGCGCCGATCTTCCGCGCGGTCGTGGCGTCGACCTGGTCGGGGTAGGTTCCGCGGATGTCGTAGGCCTTGAAGATACTCATGAGTCGTTCGAGCGTGACCAATCGGTGACTGTGGCAATACACGTGTCCACCGCCGCTTCGTCGAGATCGCGATGGGTGACGAACCGAATCCGGTCGGGCCGCACAGCCATCGCGAGCACCGATTTTCGGGCGAGGTGGCGGACGAGATCGTCGGCGCTCGGACTCGAAAGATCGAGCATCACGATGTTGGTTTCGGGCCTCGCGACCGACATTTGCGGCAGCCCGTCGAGGGCCGTCGCGAGCCGCTGCGCCCGCTCGTGATCCCGGACGAGCGCAGCCGGTCCGTCCCGCAGCGCGAGCCGCGCTGCGGCGGCGATGACGCCGACCTGGCGCATCCCGCCGCCGAAGGCCTTCCGCACGCGACGTACCTCGGCGACGAAGTCCGCGCCGCCCGCGACGACCGAACCGATCGGCGCGCCGAGCGCTTTCGACAAGCACATGGACACCGAGTCCGCACCGGCCGTCAGAGCCGCGACGTCGCAGCCGAGCGCGACCGCGGCGTTCGCGATGCGCGCGCCGTCGATGTGGACGAGCAGACCGTGCACTCGCGCCGCGGCGACGCGAGCCGCGAAACCGTCCGGGTCGAGCACTCGCCCTCCGGCCATGTTGTGCGTGTTCTCGATCACGAGCAGTCGGCTGCGCGTGAGGTGCACGTCCTGCCCCTTGACCGCCGCCTCGATGTCCGCGGGATCGGGAAACCCGTCCTCGGCCCGCAGCGGCTTGACGCTGGCGCCGGACCAGCGGGCGATGCCGCCCGCCTCGTAGAGCGTCACGTGGGAGCGCTCTTCACAGATCACTTCGTCGCCGGGCCGGCAGTGCACGTGGATCGCGCACTGGTTCGCCATCGTCCCCGACGGCACGAACAGCGCGGCCTCCATGCCGAGCACCGCCGCGGCCTCGCGCTCGAGCTCGACGACCGTCGGATCCTCGCCCATGACGTCGTCACCGACGGCCGCGCCGGCCATCGCGTCGCGCATCGCCGGCGTCGGCGTCGTCACGGTATCGCTGCGAAAGTCTGCGTTCACGCCGGGGATGGTAGCGCCTACCATCCCCGGCGTGAACGCAGACTCGACCCAACGACAGCTCGGGCTGCTGCGTGTGTACGCCGCGTTCACGTATCCGTTCGCCTGCGTTCCGTTCCTCTACTTCTACTTCGCGGACCACGGCGTCACGCTCCAGCAGTACGGCTGGCTGATCGCGATCTACTACTGGACGATGGTCACGGCCGAAGTGCCGACCGGCGTCCTCGCCGACCGCTTCGGGCGCGTCGTCCCAGTCGTGCTCGGCCCGACCGTGCTCGCCGCCGGCTTCGCGTGCATGGCCTACTTCGACTCGTTCTGGGCGTTCGCGGTCGGTGAAGTCGCGATGGGGCTCGGCCACTCGATCCTGTCGGGCCCGCCGACGGCGATCCTGTTCGAAACGCTGCGCCGGTCGGGCCGGGGTTCCGAGTACCTGCACCACGAGAGCCGGATGCACTTCGCCCGGCTGAGCGGCACCGGTATCTCGTTCCTGATCGGCGGGATCATCGCGCATTTCTACGGCTACCGCGCGAGCATCGTGCTGACGATCGGACTGTGCCTCGTCGCCGCGGTCACGGCGCTGTTCCTGCGGGACACGAAGTCGACGCGCACCTCGAATCGCCGCGTGCCGATCCTCGCGAGCGCGATGCGCGACCTGCGGCTCCCCCCGGTGCGGTGGATCCTCGCCTACTTCATCGTGCTGTTCTGCCTGCTCCGGTATCCGTTCCACTTCTACCAACCGTTCCTCCGCGAGAACGGCTTCGACCAGCCTCTGCGGATCGGCCTGCTGTTCTTCGCGATGAACGTCGTCGCCGCACCGTGCGGCCGCATGGTGCCCTGGCTCGATCGGAGATTCGGGGAGCGCGCGCTGTTCTGGGGTCTGCTGGTGTCGTTGAGCCTGTCGATCTGGGCCATGGCCCATGTCGGTATCGGCTTCGCGATCGGCCTGTTCTTCGTCCAGCAGGTGCCATTCGGCATGCACTGGGCGGCCGTCCAGAGCTTCGTCAACCACCACCTGCGCGACGCGTCCCGCGCCACCGTTCTGTCCACGATCTCGTTCGCGAGCCGACTCGCGTTCGCGATCGCGCTGCCCGCGACGATGTGGGTCGCCGATCAGGACGTCGAAGGCGTGTTCGGTCTCGTCGGCATCGGCGGCACCGCCATCGCGATCCTCGTCATGGTCTGGGGCACGCGGTACCTCAGCGGGCACGACGGCTGAGTCGGATCACTTGCCGAGATCGACGAACATGCCGTTGTTCGCCTCGGCCAGGTGCTTGAGGAAGCCCTTCTGGAACTCACCGATCGCGATGACGTGGAACGTCATGCGGAACTCGCGATTCGTCTCGTTCACGACTCGCAGGATCTCGCGCTCGTCGACGATCTTGCCCGTCGACGGCCGCCCGTCACTGAGGAAGAACACGGTGTCGAGCTTGTTCTTCGACGCGGCCCCGGACTTCGGCTGACTCTTCTTCTCGGGGTCGATCCCGAACGGATACATCAGCGCCGCAAAGGTGTTCGTTTTGCCGGCGGACAGGTTCGCCGAACCGCCGAGTCCCGCGCCCGCGAGACCCTGCGCTTCCTTGCCGCCGAGCGCCTTCAGCTTCTTGACGAAGTTCTTCGCGCTCGCACGGTTCACGACGTTGGCCGGCACGAGGAACTTCTTCCACGGCTTCGTCTTGCTCGCGAAGGCGACGATATTGAACAAGGTGTTGCCGTCGAGCGTGTCGATCGTGCGCGCCAGCTCGGTCTTGACGATCGTCAGCTTCTGGTAGTTCGGGTAGTTGGCATCGAACTGCTCCTTCTGCACGACGAGGTCCTCCATCGATCCGGAGATGTCGATGATGAACAGGATGCGCGTCGAGGTCGTCTTGATACCGCTGAACGAGTTCGCCTTCTCGGTCTTGCCGTAGATCGCGTCGTAGCGCTTGCGCGACGCGGCCTTCTTCGCGAGTTCGGCGTCGGTCGGGATGCGCCAACCCGGGATGCTGCTGAGCCGGTCCCACATCTTCTGCCACTCGTCGGCGTTCGTGCCGAGGTCGATCCCGGTGATGTAGAACAGGGAGTCCGCGCAGGCCTCGACGACCCGCCCGCCCTTGCGCAGCATGCCGATCATCGGCGTGACCGCGGACTGCTCACGGACCTTGCCGAGAGCCTGAACCGACGCAAGCTGCACTTGCCACGCGGGGTCCTCGAGCTTCTTCACGAGCGTCTTGCCGAGCGCGTCGAGGTCGAGCTGACCGACGCTGTCGCAGGCGGCCATCCGCACGGTGACATCGGAGTCCTCGATCAGGATCGCCAGCGCGTCGGCCGCGGTATCGCCACCGAGGCTGCCGATCGTGCGCGCGGACGAAATCTTCATACCGCGATGGGACAGTTTCTGATTGACGACGATGTCGCAGACCACCGGCGAAGCCGACTTGATGCCGGCGCGTCCGAGCACGTCGATCAGCACCGCGCGCCGGTCCTGATTCTTCATCTCCGGCAGCTCTTCGATCAGCGCGCGAAACGTCGGCTCGCTCTTGTACCCGGAGAGTACGTCGATGGAGGCCCGCACGACCTCGGGCATCTTGTGGTTGAACAGCTTGACGAGCTCTTCCGCCGCAGGAACGCACTCGTTGCCCTCGAGCGTGCGCACCGCCTCGACCTTCTGATCGACCTTCTTGAACTTGCGGAAGTACTTCTTGAACTCCTTCACCGCGTCCACGCGCTTGGCCATGTCGGCTTGCGCTGGCGCGCCGGCCGAACAGAGCAGGACGGACAGGAGTGCGATCCAACGTACGATCATCGATGTCTCTCGGCCGAAGCCAGGATGAGGGGTGCGCGCAGCATAGCAGAGCCCCCGCGCGAACGCGCTTCAGTGCCACCACGAGAGGTGCATGTCACGCTCGACGTGCCGGCAGATGCGACCCAGGTCGGCCTGCGCCGCGCGGATCCGTTCCGAATCGATCTCGCCGACGCGGCTGTGGAACCGCGGCTTCAACGTGAACACCAGCCTGTTCTGGAACTCTGCCTCGATCACCCAGTGGACCGCGTGCTCCCGACTCGAGAGCGCCATCGACTTGCAGAGGTTGTCGATCCCGCGCAGCGCGTCGGGATCCGTGGGGACGATCTGGACGAACGGGAAACGGCCCTGCACGGGATCGCCTCCATCACTGTCCGCAACCGAGAGGCCCTGGATCCGCCCGACCGCCGTGACCAACGCGAAAACGCTCGGGTCGATCCCGAGGTCGCGCGCCTGCCGCGCGAGCAGCTCGGAGCGCACGAGCGTCTCGTCGCCCTGCAGCGCGCCGCACAGCACGCATTCGAGCAGCCGAGCGCCGTGGGCGCCGACCGCCTCGAACTCGCGGGCGCCACACTCGTCGCATTCGCCGCCGTGTACCGTACCAGCCATCGCGGGGACGGAGCGTAGCGGCTCAGCCCGGCCGAGCCAGGCGCGAACGCGCTAATCCCGGCGCGTGAGGCGTCGGCGCGCGCGCTGACGCAGCCAGTCGTCGTCGCCGTCGTTCACGATCTCGACGCCATTGCCGGCCTCGAAGCCGACGGTCGAGATCTGCCAATCCGGAACCGTGACCGACCCGCTCTTGTCGCTGAGCGTGATCCGTCCGTTCGACGGATCGCGGAGGATCGCACCGAACAGACGCTGCTGATTGTGGAGACGGACGAAACCACGCTGCGTGGCGGTCACGTCGCTCAGGTCGGCATTCGCGAGTGGCGACAGCGACATGAGCTCGTCGTAGCGCAGGCTGATCTCACCGCTCTCGAGCTTCAGGGTGATCATCGCCGCGTTGACGCGACGCACCTGCCCCATGAAGAACGAACCGTTCGTCAAGCGCGCGAATGCCTGCGTGCCGGGCCGCAAATCTCTCGCGATCGCGGGCAGCTCGGGACCGCCGAGATCGTCGACGCGCCCGATCAGCAAGTTGTCTCCGGCCTGGATGAACTCCGGTGCGGGCGGCGTTTCCGGCTCGTCCGGCTTCGCGGGCTCGGGATCGTCGTCCGCGACCGCGACCGGCGGCGTTACCGGCTCCGTCGTGTCCTCCGGCGTCTCGACTTGCGTGACGACCTCGGTCTCGGTGCCCGGGTCCGGCGTCACCGGCGGCGGATCGATCGGGACCGGAACGGGCACACCGTCCGGAGTCACCTCGACTTCGGTGCCGGGCTCGCCGGTGATCGCGACCGGATCGGGGTCCCCCGTCCGCACCTCGGGATCGTCCGGTGTCGTGGTCGGGTCCTCCGTCTCCGCGAACGCGACGACCGGCGCATCGACGTCGAGGTCGACGTTCGGCCGATCGATCTCGATGCGGTCCACCATGACGACCTGTTGCGGGGTCTCACCGGTGATACCGCGGAACCACTCGGGCTTCGCGAACGCGATCACGCCGGCTGCTGCGATCGGTAGCACGGCGGCGAGACCCGCCACCATGCGCCACCGCGAGCGCGGCGCAACGCTGCCGACGACCTCGCCGATCGGGTTCGGCGCCGTGCCGTCCGCGTAGGCTTCCTCGTATTCCGAGTAGTCGGCTTCCTCGTAGCTGGCAGCGGTCTCGTACGCGGGCTCTTGTCCATCACCCTCGACGCCCTGCGTCTGTGCGGCAGCGTCGCCGTAGATCGGGTCGAACTCTTCGCTCGAGTCGATCGTCGCGTCGTCCTCACCCCACAGGTCGGCTGCGGCTTCGGTCTCGGCCGGTTCCTCGGCGGCGAAGTCGATGTCGCGCGTCGATTCCTGCATGCCGAACTCGGAAGCGTCGGCCTCTTCGGGTTCGGGTTCGCCAAACGCGAGGTCGGCGAAGTCGGTCTCGGCGACTTCGGGCTCCGTGAGCCCGAGCTCCGCCGGGGCTTCCTCGGTCGGCTGCTCCGTCAGCGGTTCGGCGGCGCCCCAGTCGTCGTTCTCTTCGGCATCGAGGAAGGAGTCCTGGTCCTCGAAGCTGAAGTCGACGTCGACCTCTTCGGTCATCCCCTCGACAGCCATCGGAGTCGACTCGTCTTCCGGGTCCACCGTCGAGAGCTCGATGTCGGGCATCTCGAACGAGTTGTCGCGATCGAACTTCGGACCGAGGTCCGCGCCGAAGTCCGACTCCGCAGCGAGCTCTTCGCGATGGTCGTCGAACAACAGGTCGTCGGGGTCGAGGTTGACGTCCCCGTCCTCGTTCGCTTCCGGAGTCTTGTCGACGAGCACGAAGCTGTCGTTCTCCGAGAAGTCGAGGAAGCTGTCGTCGCCGGCTTGCTCTGGACTGCCCGCGTCTTCCGAGAAGAGCTCGAGCGCAGGGTCGGCTTCCGAGTTCTCCGGGGTCGCGTCGTCGGCCGCGTCCACGACCTCGAACGGTTCGCTGGTGTCATCCAGTTCGAAGAGCTCGTCCTGTTCGTCGGCGCCCCCGAACGAAACCGGATCTTCGATCTCGATCGCGTCGGTCGGCTCGACCGACTCACTGAGCTCGTACTCGAACTCACCGGCAGACTCCGCGGCGAGCAACTCGGCTTCGAGTTCGACGGGGTCCGTTTCCGGTGCCGACTCGTCGCCGACGTCGCCGAACAGTTCGGCTTCTTCGTCACCGAAGTCGACTACGAACTCTTCGTCGTCAGGCAGATCTTGATCCAACCGATCCCCGGTCATCCAGCACTCCGTTCACTATCCCTAGGGCACCGCTGTTATCGGCACCTGGCCGGCGGCGGGTTGAGGCCGGCCGGAAACGGAGACTCTCACTCCTCGGCGGCGAGCCGGGAGTTGAGCTCGGAGGAGACGATGAGGCGGCGCTCGCCGCCACGCAGCCGCGTCAATCCGAGGCTGTCAACGTGCTCCAACAGGGGGATCAAATACTTCCGGCTCGTTCCGAGACCGTCCCGAAGCTCGGGGATGTTGAGAATCTCGCCATGCCGCAGGCAGTTCTCGCGCACGGTGCGCACGACCTGGTCGATTGTCGACGACCCGTACACATGGTCCCCGACGATCTGGACCTTCCCCTCGTCGACGGCGCGCGCGAGCAGGCCCTTGAGCCGCTTGTCGTCGACACGAAGCTCCACCGTGAGCTCGGACAGGGTCGGCGGCCGAAAGCCGCGCTCGGTCGCGTTCGACACCAGCGCGTCGAGCTGCTTCTGATCCTCCGGCGACAGCGTCTTCAGGCGATCCAAGAACAGGATCTCGCCCTGGGCACCCTGGCGGACCTTGCCCTCGGTCTGGAGCTGTTCGAGCACGGCGTCGCGGAGTTCGGGTGTGAACGTGCGGGACGTGCGCAGCGCAGCTCGCTGGATCGAGGCCGCGAGCGGCTTGTCACGCAGCATCTTGTCGACCGACTGCTCGAGGTCGGCGCGACCCTTCGCGACGATCTCGGGCAGGAATCCGCGGCGCGCTTTCTCCGAGTAGTGCACCTCGTCGTGCTCCAGCAGCAGCTTCGCCGCGTCCGCCGCGTCGATCGCGAGCTCGGCGGCAATCTCGTCCGCAGACCGGCCGGCAAACGCACTCTCCGCGACCGATTCGTGCACGCGAGCTCGCGGATCCGAACCGGCTTCGACGAGCCGCTGGATCTGCTCCGCGAGATCCGCGCGTCGATACTTGCCCTGCCCGGCTTCGATCCGCAGCACCTTGCCGCCACCGACGGTGCGCACCGGGTTGATCAACCGCAGCAGGAAGTGGTCGGAGTGACTGCAGCAAACCGTCTCGCTCAGCAGCACGCGAGCCACGGTCGTTTCTCCGGGTTCGAGGACCTCGCGATCCAACAGGATCAAGAGCCCGAGCGTCTCACTCGTGCCCGTGTGGAAACGAACCGGCGCGCGGTGCTCGAGCGCCGGCGAACGCGGCAGGAGCTTCAGCTCGATGTCGATCGAATCGCCCGAACGGAACACGCCCGGCGCACCGGCGACGACGCCGCGCTTGAGACCGCGACCTTTCGCGTCCGGCACCGAGAGTGCAGTGCTGTGCCCGGCGACCGCGCGTTCGACCGGGCCGCCGTAGGCCTGGATTGCGCGCACGCGCACCTTGCGCTCGAGCGGGAGCAGTTCGATCTCGTCACCGATCTCGACGGCGCCCGTGTTCGGGATCCCGGTGATGACCGTGCCGATCCCCTTGAGTTGGAACACGCGCTGCACGGCCATCCGGAACGGTCCGTCGGCAGAACGCGGCGCGATCGTCAGCGCCAGCGCCTCGAGCTTCTTGCGGAACTCGTCGAGTCCGGCGCCGGTCGTGTTGCTGATGTGCACGATCTCGGCGTTCTCGAGGCCCGTGCCCTGCAGCAGTTCGCGGACTTCGTCCTCGGCGAACATCACGAGCTCTTCGTCGACGAGGTCGATCTTGGTCAGCGCGACGATGCCCCGGTCCACGCCGAGCACTTCGAGGATCTCGAGGTGCTCGATCGTCTGCGGCATGACGCTGTCGTCGGCCGCGATCACGAGGATCGCGAGGTCGAGCGCCGTGCTGCCCGCGACCATGTTGCGCACGAACTTCTCGTGCCCCGGCACGTCGACCATGCCAACGAGCCGCCCGCCCTCGATCGGGAACGGCGCGAAGCCGAGGTCGATCGTGAGACCGCGCTCCTTCTCTTCCTTCAGGCGATCGGGGTCGATGCCGGTCAGAGCGCGCACGAGGCTGCTCTTGCCGTGGTCGATGTGGCCGGCGGTGCCGACCATGACGGGGTGGATCGTCCCGCTCATCGCGGCCGACTCACTCCGCGTAGTAGAGGATGCGCTGACACGCGTCGCACTTGACGACGGCGGTGCCCGCCCTCAGCTTCACCTGGAGGTTCGGCGGGATGCTGGTGTAGCAGCCCGTGCACGTCTCGCCCTCGACCGGGCAGACGACGAAGTGGGACCGCGCGCTCAGCATGCGGTCGTAGTGCTGAAGGAGCTCCGGCGAGACGTCGCCGATGAACTGCTGGCGCTCCCCATCGAGTTCGGCGAGCTCCGCGCCGCGCGTGGTCAGGATCTTGTCGGCCTCGACGTTGAACTCGTCGAACACCTTCTGCTCTTCCGCCACGGCCTCGTCGGCCGTCGAGAGTTCGCCACGCAGGCCTTCGAGCTTCTCCATGAGACCGAGGCCTTCCTCTTCGAGTTCGCCGATTGTCTTCTTGACCGACTCGACCTGGAGCAGGATCGCCTGGTATTCGGCGTTGTTCTTCACCGTGTTGAGGCGCTCGGAGAGCTTCTTGATCTCCTGGTCGCACTCCTTGATCCCGGTCTCGTTGGATCGGATCTCGACCTCGGTCGCCGTCGCGGCGGTCTTGGTCGTGTCGGCGCGGCGCTTCAGGTCGTCGAGACGACTCTGCCTGCGCTCACGCTCCTTCGGGACGGAGTCCAAATCCTTGCGGACTTTGGCGATCTTCTGATCGACCACTTGGACCTGGAGAAGCTTTTGAACGTCGGGATGCAACGGCGAGCGGGTCTACGGGGAACACACGCGAGGCGGGAGTCTAGCCCGATCCGCCCCGCCGTTGCGACGAAGAATTCCCAGATGTTCCGACTTCGACGGCCGGCCCGACGGGCCGACCCGCGGTTCGGTCTAGCCGCCGGCTTCCTGCGCCGCGTCCAGGAACCCGGACAGGCGCCGTGCCCGCACCGGATGCTGCAGCTTGCGGACGGCCTTGGCCTCGATCTGACGCACCCGCTCGCGGGTGACGCGGAAGATCCGGCCGACTTCCTCGAGCGTGTAGGTGTAGCCGTCCCCGATGCCGTAGCGCAGCTTGATGATCTCGCGCTCGCGGAAGGTCAGCGTGCTGAGCACGTTTTCGATCCGGTCCTTGAGCATCTCGCGGCTCGCAGCGAAGACCGGCGACTCGGTCGCCTCGTCCTCGATGAAGTCGCCGAAGTACGAGTCGTCCGACTCGCCGATCGGGCGGTCGAGCGAGATCGGGTGCTTGCTGATCTTCATGACCCGCTTCGCCTCCTCGACCGAGACGCCGGCCGCTTCCGCGACCTCCTCGATCGACGGCTCACGGCCCTTGGCCTGGATCAGCTTCTTCGTGACGTTCCGCAGCTTGCTCATCGTCTCGATCATGTGGACCGGGATGCGGATGGTCCGCGCCTGGTCGGCGATCGAGCGCGTGATGGCCTGGCGAATCCACCAGGTCGCGTAGGTCGAGAACTTGTAGCCCCGGCGGTACTCGTACTTCTCGACCGCCTTCATCAGGCCGGTGTTGCCTTCCTGGATGAGGTCGAGGAACGAGAGGCCGCGGTTGCGGTACTTCTTCGCGATCGAGACGACGAGTCGCAGGTTGCCCGAGGACAGCTTGCGCTTGGCCTCTTCGTAGGCGGCGAACGACTTGCGGACGAGCTCGAGACGCCGCTCGAGCTTGTGCATCGGCTCGAGGCCGTCACGCTGGATCTCGGCGAGACGCTCGCGCAGCTCGACGGCGACCGGGTTCTTCAGCTGCGCACCGCGGTAGCTCGTGAGCTTGCGGAACAGGCGACGCATCTCGGCCAGGCGACTCTCGAGCAAGTCGATCATCGGCCGGACCTTCTTGCCCTGCAGGTTGAGCTCCTCGATGAGCAGCACGGCCTTGCGCTTGCGCGACACGACGCGTCGCTTGAGTGCGACCATCGCGTCCCCCTTGACCTTCTCGTCCATCAGCGTCGTGGCGTCTTCACGAGCCGCCGCGTAGAGCCGACGCAGCGTTTCGATGTTGCCGGGCAGACGCTCCGACAGGTCGGCCTTGCCGATCTCCGGATCCTGCTGGTTGACCTTGAGAGTGCGGTCGAACGCGAGCTCGCCGCGCACGACGTCTTCGAGGATCTCGATGGCGCTCCCGAGGCCGAATCCCGAACTCAGCACGTCGCGACGGAACTGCTCGCGCGTCAGCTCGATCTTTCGCGCGAGACTGATCTCCTCCTCACGCGTCAGGAGCGGGATCTCACCCATCTGGGTCAGATACATCCGCACCGGATCGTCGATCTTCTCGGTGACGTCGGTCGTCGTCGTCGTGGTCGTCGACGCCGTCTCGCTCGCCGGCTCCGGCGTGTCGTCGTCATCGTCCGAGTCGAACGCATCCGATTCCTGAGCCTTGGCGCCCTTGGCGTTCTTCTGTTCGACGATCTCGAGACCGGCGGCCTCGATCTGCTCCATCACGGCTTCGATCTGCTCCGGGGACACCGCGTCCTCGGGCAGGATGGCACTGACTTCGGACAGAGTGACCGTACCGGACTTGCGCGCGCTCTTGATGAGCTTCTTGACGGCGCCAGTGAGGTTCTCCATATGAGTGGCTCTGTATGGGGTGGTCGGAATCGGGCGTGAAACGCCCGCGGGAGGGGGAATTCCAGTGCTCTTACATCAATTCGGTTCCGGGTCGGGGTCCCGGGATTTCCGTAAGAGCGTCATGTAGTGCTCGGTCAGCTGGTCGGCAAGTTCGCGATCCCCGTCCGCGAGCGCCTGGTTCAGGCGCATCCGCACCTGCTGGGCTTGCTCTCGGGCGTAATGGAACTGTCGTCCCTGTCGGAGCGTGAGAAAGGTACCATCCACATCACGCACGCGACGGGAACGGTCGATGCACTCGGCCAGAAAACGCCGCATCGCGTCGTCTTCGCCGGCCCGAGCCATTACGAACTTGGCCATGGCATCGACGGAATCGGCCCCCGCCTCGCGGGAGGCGGCGATCCAGTCGAACACGTCGTTCATCCGCGGCGTCACGAAGCCGACGCCGCGCAGCTCGAGGAACTCGGGGCGCTCGAGGATCCCGGGCTCGATCAGCGCGCAGGCGACGAGGTCGCAGTCGGCCTCCTCGAACTTGGTCGGCGGGCGGCGCCGCACCGGCGCCGACGCTGGCCGATCCATCGGCGCTTCGTCGGGATCTTCACGGCGACGGCGCGGTTTGCCGGGCTGGAGCGCGCCCTCGCTGATGCCGAGGTGCCGCGACATGTTGCGCTGCAGCGCCTCGCGACGCGCGGGGTTCGTCACCTCGCCGAGGATCTGCCCACACTCGGCGGCGGCCCGCTGGACATCGGCGTCGACCGTCAGATCGAGCCGCTGACGCAGCAACCGGAACCACATCGTCAGCGCGTCCGGCGCGGTATCGATGACCCTCTGCAGACCCGTCTCGGCGCCGTCGCCGTCGACGCAGAGGTCCGCGGGGTCCCGCCCCTCGGGCAGGAGCGCGACGCGCACGGACAGGTCGGTGTGCACGAGCTCGCGGAACGCGCGCTCGGCCGCCTGGCGACCCGCGCGGTCGCCGTCGAACAGCAGCACGACTCCGTCGGTCGCATAGCGCGACAGCATCTTCGCGTGATCGAGCGTCAGCGCCGTGCCGAGCGTCGCGACCGTGCCGGTCAAGCCGACGAGGTGGCACGCGATCACGTCGGTGTAGCCCTCGACGACGACGATCTTCCGGGTGCCCGCGGTCTTCGCCTGGCGCAGCCCGTAGAGCACGCGGCGCTTGTTGAACCAGGGGGACTCGGGCGAGTTGATGTACTTCGGACGCCGATCGTCGACCTCGCCGGGCAGGATCCGCCCGCCGAAGCCGACGACGCGATCGCGCTCGTCGACGATCGGAAAGATCACGCGGCCGAGCAGCGGCTCGCGACGACCGTCGCGTCCGAGCACGCCGGCCTGCACGAGCACGTCGATCGGCAGCTTGCGCTGGTCGGCGAATCGCCGCAACGCGCCCGGCATCGCCGGGTGCAGCCCAATGTGGAAGTCGTCGATCGCCTCGAGCAGATCCCGATCCGCGAGATACTCGCGGCCGACGCGCCCGTCGGGGCCCTTGAGGTAGGCGGAGAAGAAGTCCCGTACCTGACTGAGCGCGCCGTGGAAGTCGATCTTGGGCGCCCGCGGTCGCCCTTTGCCGGAGCCGAACACGCCTTCGAGATCGATCTGATGTTCATCCGCGAGCTGCTCCATCGCCTCGCGGAACGAGAGCCCCTCACGCTCCATCAGGAACGAAAACGCGTCCCCCGCCTTGCCGCAGCCGTAGCACTTGAAGTGCTGGGTCTCGGGGTACACCGTGAACGACGGCGTCTTCTCGGCGTGGAACGGGCACAGACCGACGAAGTATCGGCCGCGACGCGTCAGCGCGACGAACCCCTGGATCATCTCCGGGAGATCGACCGCGTCTTTGATCTTGAGCTTGGCTTCCTCGAACCGATCCATCGAGAGGCGTGCTGGAAACTGCGAACGGACGCTGAGGCTTCAGGGTCGCGTTCGCCCGGCTCGCTTGGAGGGCTGGGGAGCCCGGTGTGGCTTCGAGGGGCGCTGGACGCGTAGAAGTCGAACGTGTCAAGCTAGGGCCCGACAAGCCCGATTCAAGGGGCTTTTTGTCCCGCCGATGTGTCCGCCGGGCCGTCGAATGCGAGACTCGCGTGCATCGCGAGGAAGTCGTCGACGGTGCACTGCTCGGCCCGTCGGTCCCCGAACCGCGCGAAGACGTCCTCGGGCACGCCGCCGAAGGCGCGCAGCGCGTGGCGCAGCACCTTCCGCCGACCTTCGAACATGCGTCGCACGAACACGGCGAAGCCGTCGGGCAGCGCGCGCTCGCCGCAGCGCAGACGCAGGACCGCCGAATCGACCTTCGGCCGGGGCCGGAACACGTCGCGACCGATGCGGCGCACGAGCTCGACCGTGCCGCGCGCCTGGGCCAGCACCGAGAGGCTGCCGTAGTCGCGCGAACCCGGTCCGGCCGCGATCCGCTCGGCGAGCTCGAGCTGGATCACGACGACGGCCCGATCGACCGCGAGATCGGTCCCGCCGAGCATCGCGCCGAGGAAGCGCCCGGAGACCGCGTACGGCAGGTTCGCGACGACCGCCACCGGCCGGTCCCCCGCCGCCTCCCGCACCGCGTCCGCGACGGCCGGCGCGACGCCGGGCCCGGCGAGCGCGTCGTGATGGACGAGCTGCACGCGATCACCGTCCGACCAGGATGCGACCTCGTCCCGCAGGACCGTCGCGAGCCGGTCGTCGATCTCCACAGTGACGACGCGGCGCGCGCGGCAGGCGAGTTCTCGGGTGAGGAAACCCAAACCGGCCCCCACCTCGAGCACGACGTCGCCCGCCGTGATCTCCGCCGCGTCCGCGATCGCGCGGTGCAGCGACGGGTCGAGGAGGAAGTTCTGTCCGAGCTTCTTGCTCGGTCGGAATCCGTGCGCGTCGAGGATCTCCCGGTAGCGGGCGAACCCGGGTCGCGAGGCACCGTCCGAGCTCAAGGGCCGAGCTCCGCGGCGAGGATCGCCGCCAGGGGCCCGTGCGCGCGCGACGCCCGCGCATTCCACGCCGCCGCGAGATGGCTGCGATTCCGGTCGAGGAATCGGCGGAGCACGGCCTCGTCGGACGGGGACGGCGCTTCGCGCTGCGCCAGCAGCGCGTCGAGCAACGTGTCGGCGTCGGTCGCGACGCGCACGCCGACGAGGGAGCCCCGCTCGGTCGGGAGCATGCGCCGCGGATCCACCGGGTGCGACGCGTCGGTGCCGAGCATCGGCTCGGCCGCTCCCCCCGTCACCTTCCGGGCGATCCCCTCCGGCTCGACCTGCGTCGCGAGGAACGCCGGCAACGGCACGACCGTGTTCCACCACGGCGCCAACGCAGGGTGCGACGCAACCGCGTGCAGTCGCCGCGACAGACCGCCGTCGATGCCGGGATCACGCTGCAGCTCGACGTCGATCACGTAGAGCGCGGCGTACGCCGACCAGTCGAACTCCACGGTCTCGGTCCATTCGCCGGCGTTGCCGATCAGGTCGAACGGCCCGTCCGCGTGTCGGCCGGACTCGAACATGCCGACCGGCGTGAGCGACTTGTAACCGAGCTCCTCGGAGTTGCTGTACTCCGTGCGCGCGAGGTTGCCCCACGGCAGCTGGTAGTTGTGGTGCGCGGTCGCCGCGTACTTCCACTCGTCCCAACGCGGCAGGCGACCGAATCGCCAGCGCGCGAACGCGCGCGCGTCGTCGAGGTCGACGCCGACCACGGGCAACGCGTCGTCGACGCCGGACATCGACCACCGCGCGAGGAACGCGTCCGTCTGCTCGACGCGCTCGCCGAGGGCGGCCCGGTAGCAGCGCCAGTCCTCCTGCGTCGACTCGAACAGGTCCAGGAAGAAGCCGCCGTGACGGTCCCGCCACTCGAACCAAACGAGGTCCCGGAAGATGCCGTACCGGGAGGCTCGATCGAAACCGACCTCAGCGGCGCCGGAGTCGCACGACGCCGTCGTCAGGGCCAGCGTCGGCAGGGTCACCGCGACACAGGCCGCGCCTACGGAGGCAGACGCGAGCCGGCTACGCGGCGAGGCAATCACCGATCGAGGATCAGAATCTCGACCCGACGGTTGGCCTGCTTCGCCGCCGCGTCATTGCCCGGGTCGATCGGCCGGTGCTCCCCGTAGCCGGCGACCCCGATGTTCTCGGCGTTCATGCCCGCGCCGATCAGGTACTCGGCCACGGACAGCGCGCGCTCGCTCGAAAGCCGCAGGTTCGTCTTCCACTTGCTGTGGACGATCGGGTCGTTGTCCGTGTGCCCTTCGACGCGCAGGCCCTTGCCCTCGCGTAGCAGCGCGGGAGCGAGCTGCTCGAGGGTCTTGCGTCCCGTCGACGTCAGCTCGGCCTTGCCAGAGGCGAACAGCACTTCGCCCTGCACCTGCACGATGATGCCCTCCCCGCCTTCACGGACCGAGACGCCTTCGATGTCGATCGAGCCGCCGCTCGTGCCGCCGAGGCGCGCGATCATCTCGTTGAGACGTTTCTTCTGCTCGTCGATCCAGGCCGCATCGGCCGCGTTCGCGCCGAGTCGCTGCACGTCGCGCGACAGCTTCTCGTTCTGCTGCGTGAGCTCACGAACGTGTGCCGAGAGCGCCTCGCGCTCGTCTTGGAGTTTGTCGTTGGCGGTCAGAGCGCGGCGGTAGGCGTCCTGGCTGACACAAGCCGGCAGCGCCACGATTGCCGCGAGGCAGAGCAAAGTGGTGGTACGTAGCACGATCCCTCCCGATCGAGATGAAACAGCGTCATCGAGGCGAGTCGAATACTCGTCGCTCGAGCGTGCCCAGTCTATCGAGAGGGACCGGCTATTTCCCGGCATGATTCGCAGCGAATGTGCGCCGCGAATCAGCACGGATGCTACATCGCGAGCAGCGTCGTAAATCCGTTCGGCGGTGCGCCCGTCGCGAGCGAGTAGCACACCATGAAGCCGTAGACCATGAACACGGCGCCGAGGATCGCGACGGCGGTCACCCAGCCGGGTTCGCCGACCTTCTCGTCCGTAGCACGGACGCGCGAGCTGCGGCTCGTCGACGCGGTGATGCCCGCGGCCGGAGCTGCGGCGGGCGCCGCTTCGATCACGTCGTCGTCATCGCTGACGAGCAGAGTGTCCTCATCGGACAGCTCCTCGGTGACCATGCCGGTATCGTCCTCGAGCGCATCGTCGAGATCGTCCATCTGGAGCGCGTCGATGTCTTCGCGCTTGAACTTCATCGACGAGCCGTCGCGGAACGCGCGGATCTCACCTTCGGACACGAGCTTGCGAAGCTCTTCACTGCGCATCTGCAGGTCGCGCAGAGCCTTCTCGAATGAGACGAAATCTTCTTGGGACACGGGGATCGAGCCTCCAACAGGGGGGTGGATCGTGAGGGGTCTGGGGTAGCCTACAGGAAACCGGGCGGCTTTGGCCAGAGCCTCCGAAAATCGCGTAACCCTTTACGGGTCGGACGTCAGCGGCGATTGCCCGTAGCGTCGATGCCGCCGGGCGTAGACCGCCCGCCGCCGGGCTGCTTGCGCGACGAGAACATCTTCTCGAGGGCGCCGTACTGGTACTCCGACTCGTCGTTGTAGCCCCTCAGCTGCAGATCGAGGTCGATCCTTCGGGCACCGACCAGCGTGAGTCGGCGCATGCTGCGGGAGCCACCACGCGCTTCGTAGACCGCGAGCTGCTTGGATTCGGTGTCGATGACGTAGAGCACCGACGTGCCGACGCCGTAGCTGCCGGTCACCGCGAGGATGCCGTTGGCCGACTGGGAACCGCCGCTGCCCTCGGAATACATGAGGACCTCCTTGTTCGCGGTCTCGTTCTCGAGCACGACGGGGCCGGTCGGCGGGAGCGTGGGTTCTTGCGTCGTGTCCACGCCCTGGGCCGAGAGGCCCGGGGTCGCCGTGTTGCGACCGGCGAGGAACGCCATGGCAACCGCGAGGATCAGCGCGGCGATGGCAAAGGCGTTGTTCTTCATGGGTCGAAGGGATTCAGGGTCTGAGGGGGCGCGGGATTCTAGCCTGGATCCGGGGTCGGCCTCGCCGTGGAGTCGTGCAAAATCGCGCGGGGCATCATCCCGCAGGCTCGATCGGCATCCGAATCGTCACCGTGAACCCCGCACCGGGCTCCGACTCGACCTCCAAGCGGCCGCCGTGGTTGTCGATGATCTGGTGGCTGATGAACATGCCGAGGCCGCTCGCGTCGGGCCGCCCCTTGCCGGAGTAGAACGGGTCCATGACGAACGCGAGGTCGTCGGGAGCCATCCCCGGCCCGTTGTCGGCGATGCGGATCACGACCTGCTCGCCCTCCTCGACCGCGGTGACCGCGACGTAGCGCGGCTCCGGGCGTCCCTGGAGCACGTCGAGCGAGTTGATGAACACGTTGAGCAGCACCTGCTGGAACTCGTGAGCGTCCCCGTGCAGCTCCGGCAGGTCGTCGGGCAGCTCGATGCGCAGTTCGACGTTCTCCTGGGAAAAGCGGTGGGCCGCGAGGCCGTGCGCGCCGTCGAGGGCAGACCGAATCGTGAACGGCACGGGCTCGATCTGCCGAGGCGTGAAGTCGAGCACTCGGCGCGCGATGCCCCCCACCCGCTCGAGCCCTTCACGGATCAGGTCGACGTAGCGCCGGTCGCGATCGCTGAGCCCTTCGCTCTCGGCGATCCGTCGCACGGCGTTGAGCATGCCGCCGATCGGGTTGTTGATCTCGTGCGCGATCCCCGCCGCGAGCGTGCCCATCGACGCGAGGCGCGCGGAGCGCAGCAGCGCGTGCTGGCGGCGCTCCGCGATCTCCGTCGCGCGCTTGACCTCGCGTTCGAGCTCATCGCGGTGCCCGTCGACGCGCGCCGCCATCTCGTTGAACGCGTCGATGAAGCGGGCGAGTTCCTGCGCACCTGCGATCGCGGGCATCTGCACGCCGGGCCGCTGCGCGCCGACGCTCGCCGCCGCGGCGCCGAGGTCGTGCAGTGGCTTCACGACGCCGCGCTCGATCAGGACGTACGCGATGCCGCCGAACAGCAGCCCGCCGATCAGCATCGGGATCATGTACGCCGACAGGGGCAAACGCGGCGGAGCGGGCACGATCGGCTCGAACCAGGCGCCACCGACGACGTCGCCATCGAGCTCGATAGGCAGGCAGTAGCCGGATCCGGCGAGCACGGCGCTGCGCGACTCCATCGCGGCTCGGATGCCGGCGCGGACGTCGCCGAGCGGGAAGGTCACCGGATCGCGGTGCCTCGCTCCGATCGGATTGACGTCGACCGAACCCGGTGCACCCGACGGCGTGTTCGTGATCAGCACGTCGCGGAAGAACGAACGGAACGCGTTCGGTCCGCGCCGCGCGATCTCCTCGACCGCGCCGAACTCCCCGGACTCCTTGGGGTCGTAGGCGAACGAAAGGACCTGCCGGAAGAAGTCGTTGTGGTACTGCGGCACGCGCCGCAGCCAGTCGCTCTGCGCGAGATGCCACGCGATTTGCACACACGCGATCACCGCCACGATGACGACGAACGCGACGAGCAGCAGACGGCGTCGCAGAGACATGCGCCGACTATAGAGCGTCCATGAGCTCGAGCAGCGGCGAGAACAGCGCGAACACGATGAATCCGACGACCACAGCGAGCACGACGATCATGCCGGTCTCGACGACCTTGAACGTCGCGTCGATCGTGCGGTCCACCTCGGTCTCGTAGCGGTCCGCGATCTTCGACAGCATGCGGTCGAGTTCACCGGTCTGCTCGCCGACGTCGACCATGTTGACAACCATGTCGTTGAACATCCCGCTCTCGCCGAGCGGCACGGCGATGCCCGCGCCCTCGCGGATGCTCGCGTGCACCATGTTGACGGCGTTCGACATCGGGATGTTGTTCAGCGAGTCCCGCACGATCTCGAGCGCACCGAGGTGCGGCACGCCGCTCTGGATCAGCGTGCCGAACGTCCGCGTGAAGCGCGCGACGAGCGACTTGCCGAGCAGGTTGCCGAACACCGGAATCTTCAAGAGGAACGAATCGCGCCCCTTCCGATACCCGGGCACGCGCGTCACGAGCAACACGTGGATCGAGTAGACCGCGACGATGCCGAGCAGATACGCCCACCACCAGCTGGAGAGGTGTTCGCCGACCTTGATGATCGTCTGCGTCGACCATGGCATGCGCTCGAGGCTGCCGAACTGCTGCTCGAAGATCTCTTTGAACTTCGGGATCACGGCGACGAACACGATCACGAGAACCGCGATCGCGACGACGACGATCGTGACCGGGTACGCCATCGCGCCCTTGACGCGCGACTTGATCTCCTCGGCCTTCTCCATGAAGGCGGCGAGTCGATTCAGGATCTCTTCCTGCACACCACCGGCCTCGCCCGCGCGGACCATGTTGGTGTAGAGGTCATCGAAGATCGGATGCTTCGCGAGCGCTTCGGACAGCGCGGTGCCGCCCTCGACGTCGTCGACGACCTCGGCGACGGTGCGCTGCAGCAGACCCGGCGCCATCTGACCCTCGAGGATCCGCAGGCACTTCGCGATTGGAATGCCGGCGTCGAGCAGGACCGCGAGCTGGCTCGTGAACTCGGCCAGCGCCGCCGCCGACACGCGGCGACCGCCGCCGAGCCGGGCCTTGGGTTTCTTCGAATCGGCGGCCGTTGCCGCGGCCGCCTGCGGCTTCGGCGCGGCGACCTTTCGTTGCAGTCTCTTGGCCATGCTAGGGACGCGTCCGTGCGAGGAAGGCGAGAGGGAGCGCCTTCGTGGTTCGGGATCGGGGCGTATCGTGGAGATGTAGCGCGGGTGCGGCAAGGGGCAACTGCCGGGACCATGGGAACGCCCCGGATCGGCCGTCAGGGCAGGAGATCCGTGACGCTCCAGCCGAACAGCAGCTTGGCGCCGGCGAAGGCCGCAATCAGCGAGCTCAACGCGAGCAGCACCCACGGCCATCGCGGCGGACGCACGACCAGTTCGCGCGCCGCGAGTCGAAGGCTCGACTCCTCGGTGGGCAGGTCGACTTCGCGCGGCGACCCGAAGTCCCCCACGTGCGCGATCCGCACGACGACCGCCGTCGCGTTGTCGGTGCCTCCGGCCTCGATCGCGTCCGCGACGAGGCGCTCCGCCGCGGTCTGCACGGAGGACATCCGGAGCAGCGTCGCGAGTGCATCGTCGTCGAGCCGGCCCCAGACTCCGTCGGTCAGCAGCGCGAACGTATCTCCCGGCTCGGGACGGAGCTCCTGGATGTCGACCTCTTCGGAATCACGACCCGCGCCGACGCAGCGCGTCAGCAGGTGCCGCGGCTCCTCGACCGCGTGGTCTTCGGTCAGCTGCTCGAACGCGCCGTCGCGGAGCCGCACGCAGCGTGAGTCGCCGACGTGCCCCACGACAAGCAGGCCACCGTGGTAGCCGATCGCGGTCATCGTCGTGCCCATGTCCGCGAGCTGCGGGCTCGACAGGGACGCGCGGTGCACTTCTCGGGCCGCGGCGTCGAATCCCTTCGACATGCGCTCGACGAGCGTGCCGGCTTCGTCCTGCAAGAACGACCCGGTCAGCCCGCGCACCGCGATGCGGCTCGCTTCGGCGCCGCCCGCGACGCCTCCCATGCCGTCCGCGATCACGAACAGACGACCCCGCTGCTGCAGCTGCGCGAGCTCGGTCGGTTCGAGCACGACGAAGTCGTCCTCGTTCGCACCGCGCACGGGGCCGGTGTGGGTCGCCACTCCGACCTCGATGTCGTCTCGGATGATCAATCGCGCGCCTCTTCGAGTTCCCCGAGTGCGAACGTCGTCGACGACGCGCGCCCACCCACGGTCTGCACGAGCAGCTGCGCGAACTTCGCGCCCGGCGGCCGCTCGAACGACGACTCGTACAGGATCTGACCGGCCTCGTGCTTCGCGCTCGCGAGGAGCTGCCGGGAGAACGCTGGATCACGCACGCGCTGCCCGTCGATCGTCAGGCGCACGAAGCTGACGCCCTCGACGCTCGTCACGCGCACCCCGACGCGGCCGTCTACGTCGAAGAGCGACATGGCCGCCGGCGCGCTCGCGAGCAGGTCGTTGCGGCACGCCGCGCTCTTCAGATCCTGCGCGAGCAAGAAGAGCAAGCGCCGCGTCGTCGAACGGCGCACCTGATCGACCACGCGCACGTCGTCGCTGCCGACCCAGAAGGGCGGGATGATGATCGACTGGACGAGACCCCAGATGTCGGTGCGGTCGAGCAGCGCGAGATCGACCGGATCCCCGTCGAACAGACTCTCGTAGACGACCTGCCCGTCGTGGACGTCCCGCAGCGCCACGTGCAGCTTCGCGCTCGACTCGTAGGTGTGATCGGGGATCACCATGCCGATGCCGAGCAGGAGCCACGCGATCGCCGTCACCGGCCAACGCGAGTTGATGCCGTACTCGTTCACCGGTCCGTCTTCGAGGCGCTCGACGACGAGCAGATAGTCGTGGCCGCGCTGCGCGGCGTCTTCCAAGAAGACGCGCAGGGCACCGTCGCCGACGGACACGGGCCCGTGGAGGTCCGCGAGGAGTTCACGGCCGTTCACGGGCCGCGTATCCCGATCGACGCGCACGAACACGCGCGCCTGCCGGAGCGCCTTCGCCAGGACCTCGAGCCCGACCGCCTCGCGCGGTGCGCGGCCTTCCTCGAGCGACCCGTACGTGCGGTCCAGCACGTTGTCGCCCGGCGTCTTCTCGAGGAACGCACCACCGGTGACCATGACCGAGTACGGAGCGGGCGGCGACTCGGCGAGAGTCGCGAGATCCGAGGGCGCGACCGAGCGACACCCGACGGCCATCGCCGCCAGCGCGAGCACGGTTCCGACTTGCCTCGTTCTGCCCCACATCATCGAGCCCGCACTTTGTCGACGAATCGAGCGCCACCGGCAAGCCGCATTCCGACGAACGCGAGCGTGGCGTCGCGATCGCGACTAGAGGGCTCGCGGCCGTCGCGCCTCAGGTTCTGGCAGCGCGTGACTCCCGGGACCCGGGGCGACAGGTATTCGCCGCTCGCGATCTCGCGGCCCGAGATGCCGTCGATCAAACCGGCGACTTCGCCGTTCGCGAGGCCACGCACGGCGCCGATCCGCGCAAAGAACGACTGCAGCGCCTGCGCACTCGACGGCAGCTGGCCGAGCGCGAACTGCTCGGCTCGCTGCAGGTGGCGCTCGTGATCGGACAGCCACTCGCGCAGCAGCGGCTCGCCGTCGACACCGAAGCTGAAGGGCAAGTCGGCCACCCATTCCCGAACCCCGAAGTCGAGCCCCACGAGCTCGAACCCGAGCTCGGTGCGCACGACGTCGCCGACTTCTCGCGATCGTTCGACCGTCGGCGGCCAGCGCGTCGGGTCATCGAGAAAGTTCGTCGCGGACTCGAAGGCCTTGCGGCGGCAGCGGCGCGTGCCGTTGAGGCGGGTGTCCCCACCCCGCTCGCCGAGCGCGGCCGCTTCGAGCTCGACGCCGAGCGGCAGGCGGAGCAGCGCGGGGTCCCCGGCGATGAGGAAGCCGAGCAACCGAACGACGGTGTAGCACTGGAAGTAGTCGATCCCGGTTACGGGCCGATTCGGTCCGGCCGCCCGACCATCCGCCCAGCTCACGCTCCCTTCTCGGAACGACGGCAACAGCTCCGCGGCGGTCAGGCGCTCCGCGCCGAGCGGGTCCGCCGCGTGCACGAACCGACGCCACTGCTGCGCCGGCGTCGCGGACACGCGCACCAATCCACGCCGCACGATCACGTCGTACTGCGCACGCGTGAGTTCGGCGTGCTGCAAGAACACGACGCCGACGTTTCGCACGTCCTGCACTGGAAGGGGACGGAAACTCCCGCGCACCGACGAGTCGCTCGGCACGGGATCGACGAACACCGGACCCGGCCCCAGCGACGGGACCATCACGATGGACTCGAGACCTTCGATGCTCGTATCGAACAGCTCGCCGAGACGCACCGGCGCGAGCGAGCTGCGCACCGGCTGCATGGGCAGCGCGAACTCGAAGTCACCGGCCGGAGTCTCGAGCCGGACCTCGACCTCGAATCGCCCGCTGCCGCGGAACTCCTCTTCCGGCATCGTCGTCAGTCCGGCGGCCGCGGACACCTGTTCGAACGTCGCGTTGAACTCCAGTCGAGCCTCGGCGCCGTCCTCGCTCACGGCGAACGACCGCGGCGACAGTCGTTCGCGCCCGACCTGCAACGCGATACCCGCAGCGGAGTCGAACGGAATCGCGCACCGCACGGTGAACGCCGTCGGCTGACCGTGCTCTACGCGGATGACGGGCTCGAGGGTCGCGCACGGCTGCGGGTGGTAGAAGAACTCGGCCACGCGCTGGACGCGATGTCCGTCGCCTCCGGCGCACATCGCCGCAGGCTCGTCCCCGACCCACACCTCGACGGTGCGCCCGAGCGGATCCACGAGCTCGACGCCGATCGTATTCATGCCCTGCCGGACCTCGATCGCGCGCACGACGTCTCCGTCGGCGGTGATCGGCGGCGTGACCTCGAGCGCTTCGAGGAACTCCGGATTCCCGACCCAGACGGAGCCGCGCAGCATGCGCACGTCGGGAACCCGCCAGTCCCACGCGACACCCTCGGAGACGGAGACGCCGTTCGCTTCCGAACGCAGCACGGCGCCGTCGACGAACTGTCGTAGGAATCGCGTGTCCGGCAGCTTGGGCAGACGCAGCGAGGGTGTCGCGCTGCTGACCAGGAACGACAGCGGACGCACGGAGGGCCCGTCGACGTTCTCGACTTCGCCGACGGGCTCGAGCTGCACCGCGATCTCGTGGCGGCCGTCGGGAAGCGCCGGCACACGCAGACGCCACTCGCCGTCGTCGCCCGGCTCGATCGCGACGGCCCGCGCCGCGCCGACCGAATCGGTCGCCACGCCGCGCCGCGGCCGGTAGAGCGGATTGCACTGCATGCCGAGGACGACTTCGCCACCGTCAGCGAGGTAGAGACCGTCCCATACGGCAGCCCGCCCGTCGCGGATCGCGAACACGACGTTCGAGTCTCGGACCTCGAACCGCCAGACCTCGGCGAACTGCTCGCTGTCGTTGCCCCACTTGTCCTCGAGCCGCACGCGGTAGGTCCCGTTCTGGAACGGGGGATCCGTGTCACCGGGCACGAGCACGAAGTCGATCTTGTCGCCGAGCGGCTCCGCGTCGCGCAAGCGCAAGACGGCGCCGTCCGGACCACGCACCGAGACGTCCAGGTCCGGCTCCGCGTCGTCGAGCCGCAGTCGAACGCTCGCACCGCCCCCGTCGTACGGAATCACCGTCGGAGCCGAGACGATGTCGGGGGCCCGCAGATCGAAGTGCGACCAGCCCAGCACGTCCGAACGCGCGACGTTGCCCGCGACGTCGACGCATTCGACGTGCAGATCGATCGCGCCGTAATCGCCGACACCCGGGAACGCATCCCCGAGAAGCTCGAGGACGTCGTAGTTGCCCGAGTCGACGGGGAACCGCTGCGGCGACTCACCCGCGACGAACACGACGAGCTCGGTCCGCCGGATCGTGCCGACGTCCACCGCCTCGATCGTCAAGCGGGCCTTCCCGTTGAGCGCGGCCTCGTCGGTGGTCCCGTCGTGCTGGAGGTCGATCTCGGGCGCCGTGTCGTCGACGCGCAGTCTCGCGTACGCGAGCGGCGGCAAACCGGCGACGCGAAACTCGAGGTCGAGTTCGCCGCTGCCCACGGCGGAATGGCCCGCGAGCCGCGGCACGATCCAGGCCTGCTCGTCGACGCTCGCCGAAATCGAGAGCGTCGCGCCGTCCACGGTCGGGTTGAGCGCGAGCGAGTCCACGATGCGTCCGTCGCGCGACACCTGCAGTTCGAGAGCCCGAGGCGCGAAGCCCTGGAACTCGAAGCGGAGCTCTGCGAGATCTTGCGACCGCAGCTCCTGCTTGCGCGCCAGATCCGGCGTCGCCGCGAGCACGAGCGGGGACCCGGACTGCGCGAGCAGGTAGCTCGGCAGCGGCTCGACGAACGCAGCCGCCGAGAGCGCGACCGCCACCATCAACACGATCGCCGCGGTCGCGCGCAGTCCGCGCGCCTGACCCGCCTCGCCGATCCGCCGCAGTTCCGCGCCGACGGCGGAAGCGCTCGCGGGCCGCATCGACGGTTCGAACTCGAGCAGCGCGTTGACGAGGCGCGCGAGCCGAACCGGCACGCCGCTGCCGGCGCGCAACCGCTCGACGCGCCCAGCGAGCGTCGCCGCCGCGAGCTCACGACCGTTCGATCCCTGGATCGGCAGCCGTCCGGTCAACGCGTGGAACGCGATGACTCCCAGACTGTACAGATCGGCCCGCGCGTCCGACTCCTCGCCGGCGAGGTGCTCGGGCGCGGCGTACGCCGGATTCGCGTAGCCCGGCGGCGCTCCGGCGTCGCTGCCCTCACCGCCGTCCCGCTGCGCGACCTCGTTCGGCATGCCGCGCGCGATGCCGAAGTCGAGGACCTTGACGAACGGCTCGCCATCACGAATCGAGATCGCGATGTTGCGCGGCGACAGATCGCGGTGCACGACGCCGACCTCATGCGCGGCCTCGAGCGCGCGGACGATCTGCGACATGATGTCGACGAGTACGCCCGGCGCCATCCGACTCCCCGACGACAACCACGCGCTCAGCGGCAGACCGGCCGCGAGTTCCATCGCGAGGAAGACCGTGCCGTCCTCGGCCTCGCCGACGTCCTGCACGCGCGCCGAGTTCTCGTGCATGACCCGACCCGCCTTGCGGGCCTCGGCGAGAAACCATGAGCGGTATTCCGGGCGAGTCGCGAGGCGCTTGTGCAACAGCTTGAGCGCAACGGGAACGAACGAGACCTCGTGCACCGCGCGGAACACGGTGCCCATCCCGCCCTTGCCGAGCACGCCCTGGAGCAGGTACTTGCCGCCGATCGTCCGACCGAGCAACGGGTGACTCGCATCCGCCTCGCCGCGCCGCACCGGGAAGTGCACCTCCAATGTCGACAGCAGGGGTGTGCCGCAGTGATCGCACGCCGCCGCCGCGGTGTCCGAGATGCCGTCGCACGTGATGCAGATGCGCATGCAGCGGACTACCGTAGCGCCAATCCGAGCGATGCGGGCATCACTCGGCGAGAACGAGGCAGTCCTTCCAGCGATTGCGCAAACGCAGGTCGCCGCCCGCGAGGCCTTCGAGTCCCGGTCGCATCGCCAGCATCGCGCCGAGCACGTGCGCCTTGGTGCCAGCCTGCACCGCCCCGCCGTCGTTCGCCGCCCGGCCGTAGTGCATCCACACCGGCGCGCCATCCGCGCGCTCGAGCGCGATGACGATCTCCGAGTAGCGCGGGTCCGCGACGAAGCGCCCGCCGAGATTGTTCGCGTCGACCTCGAGGAGCGCCGGCGCATCGGACACGTGTGGCAACACCTCATCACGCCACTCGACCGCGACGTGCGCGGCACACAGGACGCGCGGGTCCTTGCACGTCTCGCCAGGCCGCACGTAGCCGCGCGCGATCGCGCGCGGCACCGTGACGACCGGCAAATCCGGGCGGCGCGTCGGCGGCGGCATCACCATGCCGTCCCGCGAGACGAGCGCGACGACGCGTTCGTCGGCCGCGACCGCGACGACCGGCCGGCGCAGCTCGATGTCGAGCGCGAACCGGTCCGGGTAAACGCGGCGCACGGCAACCGCCTCGACCCAGGGATTGAGCGCGAGCCGATCGCGAATCAGGCGCGCGGCGGCATCGTCCGCGAACTCGACCCACCCGCGGAGGATCGGCTCGAGATCGGTCAGGACTCGCTCGAGGAGCGGTCCCTGCAGCCAATTCGGCGCGGAGCGCAGGCCGACCCGTTCCAAATCGACCTGCGGCCCGTGGGGCGCACCGCCGAGGCGCGCCGAGACGACCGCGTACGCACGCGGGCCCGCGAACCAAACGGTGACAAGAAGCGCGACCAAGACCGCGCTGCGGACGATCCAGATGCGCGAAGTGCCTTCGGATTCGGTCACGGTTTCGGTTCCGTCGCCGGCGCGTGAGCCGCGTCGCGCCGGCGCCGCGATGCGACTAGTTCAGGCGGGTGACGGCCGGCTTCTCACCGGACTGCTTCGCTTCCTTGCCGCCGCGCTCGCGCGCGCCGTCGACGTCTTCGATGAAGATCTCGAGGGTGTCCAGGATGCTCTCCCCGAGTTCGCGATCGAGCACGACGTCCTTGTTGCCCTGACCGTTGTCGAGCTCGTGCTCGAGCAGGCGCGCGAGCACCTTGAGTTGCGAAACGTGACGACGAACGAAGTTCGAGTCCTTCTTGGATTCCATAGCCGCCTCCCAAAAGGGCTAGGTGTTGTTGCGGTTGAAGACCGACCTCTTGTCGATCGAACAACGCAGCATAGCGGGGTCGAATCGCGTTGCAACACAAGACCTTGTGGATGAGTTTCAACACAGTACACAACGCGACGAATGTCGATCCGATCTTTCTTCTGCTTCCCAGCACGGCAACATGAGGCAGCGGAGGAAGGCCTCCGACCGACATGCGGTTCAAGGGCTACACCCTCAATTCGTTTCAGGTACGAGCCGCCGAGGCAATTGGCGACGGCGCGAACGTACTGCTGTCCGCCCCCACCGGCGCGGGCAAGACCCTCGTCGCCGAATACGCGATCGAAGAAGCAGTCGACGCCGGGCGGCGCGTGATCTACACGAGCCCGATCAAGGCACTGAGCAATCAGAAGTACCGCGACTTCGTCGAGGACGGCCTCGAAGTCGGACTCATGACCGGCGACCTCACGCTCGACGCGGGCGCGCAGGTGCTGATCATGACGACCGAGATCTTCCGCAACGCGGTGTTCGAGGATCCGGAGCGCTTCAACGACGTCGATTTCGTGATCTTCGACGAGGTACACTTCCTCGACGACCGTGACCGCGGCACGGTCTGGGAAGAGAGCATCATGTTCGCGCCGAAGCACGTCCGCTTCGTCGCGCTGTCTGCGACGATCAGCAATCTGACGCAGTTCGGGAAGTGGCTCGAACAGACGCGCGAACACGAGCTCGCGATCATCCGGCACGACAAGCGACCGGTCCCGTTGCACCACGAGTCCTTCCACCCCGACGCCGGCTTCTTCAAGCTCGCGCAGCGCAAGAAGGCCGTGCAGAAGGCACGCCGCGCCAACCCCAAGTCACACGGACGCGGGCAGCCGAAGTACGTCCGTGGTCGACGCCAACACGGCAACAAACAGCGGCGCGGCGGGCCGAGGCGACCTCACCCCTCACAGCTCGTGCTCGACGACCTCGAGTCCCGCGAGCTGCTCCCCGTGCTGTTCTTCTGCTTTTCCCGCAAGGAATGCGAGATCAAGGCGGACCGCAACATGCACCGCCAGCTGCTCAATCGGAAGGAGCGCACCCGCATCCTCGAGCTCTTCGACGAGGTCTGCGAGAAGTTCGAGCTGGATCCCGACAACGATCCGGCGCTGCAGGGCATCGAGCGGCGCGCCGCGCGCGGCATCGGCTATCACCACGCTGGCGTGCTGCCGATCCACAAGGAGGTCGTGGAGCGACTGTTCACATCCGGCCTGCTCCGCATCCTGTTCACGACGGAGACGTTCGCGCTCGGGATCAACATGCCGGCGCGCACGGTCGTGTTCGATTCGCTCCGCAAGTTCGACGGCATCTCGTTCGACTACATGAGCGCGCGGGACTACATGCAGATGGCGGGGCGCGCCGGCCGGCAGGGCATCGACCGCGAAGGGATGGTCATCTCGATCCTCGACGACGAGGAGCTCGAGGACGCGCCGCTGTCCGACCTGTTCAACGGCAAGGTCGAGCCGATCAAGTCGCGCTTCAATCTGTCGTATTCGACGATCATGAACCTGTACGAGCGCATGGGCGACGACCTCATCGCGGCGTACGACCGTTCGTTCGCCGCGTTCCAGGCCGGCCACGGCACGAGCCAAAAGAACAAGGAGCGCCAGCGCAGCCGAGCGCGCGCGGCGCTGCGCGCGCGAATCAACGTGCTCCGCGAAGCGGACTACCTCGACGCCGACGGCCTGACGTCCCGCGGCAAGATCGCGCAGCAGATCAACGGCTACGAGATCCAGGTCACGGAGCTGCTGCTCGACGGCGTGCTCGACGACTTGAGCTACCACAAGCTCGCCGCGCTGTTCGCGTCGCTGGTCTACGAAGCGCGGCGCGGCTCGCCGCGTCAGACCGGCAAGAGTCCCCTCGGCAACGACGTGGCTCGCCGCGCCGATCTCGCGGTGCGCCGCTTCACGGCGGTCGAGGCACTCTACGGTTTCGAGAACACGATCAAGATGCCGGACCACGGCCTCGCCGAGGCGGTCATGGCGTGGAGCCGCGGCTGCGACATGGAAGAGCTCGAGTCGATCGCCGGCTCGGACGGCGGCGACGTCGTGCGCACGCTGCGGATGGCGATCCAGATGATGCGCCAGCTCAGGAGCGCGCTGAGCGGCGACTACGGCCTCATCGATCGGCTGGAGGAAGCGATCGTGTCGATCAACCGCGACGAGGTCGACGCGAAGCGGCAGTTCGAGCTCGGCTGACGCTCAGTGCCGCCGCAGCGCGCGCCCGAGGCGGTCCGCGACGCCGCCGAGACCGAGCTTCTTTGCGAGCCCGTAGACCTTGTCGACGAATACGTAGCGCACAGGCCAACGACCGCGCTCCTCGCGCACCCGATCGAACTCCTTCGCGTCTCGCCCCCACGTCTGATTGAGCATCCACAGGAGCTCGCGTTCTTCCTGGTCGTCCGTGAGGTGACGTTCGATCAGCAGGCCGATCAACGCACGGAAGTTCGGCCACGCGTCCGCCTGCATCATCGAGTCGACGCGCATCCGGTAGTCGTAGAGCACGCGCGGTAGCGCGCACCCGCGGACACCGCGCCTCGCGAGGTCGATCCACAGCGCCCAGTCCTCGAACGAAATCAGCAGCTCGTCGTAGTCGAGGCCGAGCTCGACGAGCGTCTGCTTGCGGAAGAACGCACCGGCATCCCCGAATCGATTGATCATCAGGGAGAACCCGCGCACGAACGGCAGCGGATTGAAGATCCCGACGTCCGCGCCGGTCGCATCGTCGAAGAAGCGCACGTGCGGGACGGCGAAGCCCGCGTCGGGGCGCGCCAACAGCGCCGCGACCGCGCACCGCGCGTAGTCCGGTCGGAGGGCGTTGTCCGCATCGAGGAACAGCAGGAACTCCCCCTTCGCGTGACGGATGCCGTGGTTGCGCGCGGAGCTCAGTCCGCCGTTCTCCTTGTGCAGGACGCGCACGCGCGAATCCGACCCTTCGATGCGCGCGAGGATCGATGCGGCGTCTTCGAGCGGCGAGCCGTCGTTGACGACCAGGATCTCGA
Source organism: Planctomycetota bacterium (assembly GCA_028281765.1). GTDB lineage: Bacteria > Planctomycetota > UBA1135 > UBA1135 > UBA2386 > JANQJF01. The sequence goes on from JANQJF010000083.1 coordinate 93,298, forward strand.
GGTTCGCGTACGACTGCTCGTTCGCCGAGCGCACCGCGGCGTCGACGGTGTCCCGGTCGCGGTAGAACGGGATCACGATCGACACGAGCGGCTCGGCCGTCGACGGCTCGCGAGCCCGCAGCGTCGCCGCGCGCGCGGCGACCGTCCGCTCGATCGTGTCGCAGTAGGCCGCAGGATCCGCGAGCTCGCGAATCCGGTGCGCCGCGTTCGCGCCGATCTCACCGAACCGCGCGAGGTACTCGTCGAGACCACGCACGACGCGCACGATGTCGTCCGCGTCTTCGCCGTCGACCGTGAACCCCGACTCGCCGTCGACGATCATCTCCGACATCCCGCCGTGACGCCCACCGATCACGACGCGCCCGAGCGCCATCGCCTCGATGCACGCGTTCGGCCAGTTCTCGAATCGCGAAGGGAGGATGCACACGGGCGATTGCGCGATCACGCGGAGCAGCTCGTCCCGGGGTAGCGCGTCGTCGACCCGGACGTTGGCCGCCGGCTGCTTCGTCAGCCATTCGCGCAGCGAACCCCCGTACGGAGAGAACGGCGTGTCCGCGCCGATGATGCGCAGCCGCAGGTCGGGCATGCGGCGGAACGCGTCGACGAGTTCGGCCACGCCCTTGCGCGGCTCGATGCGTCCGAAGTAGACGAACTCGAAGTCCGCGAGAGACTCGGGTTGCGAACCGATCGGTACCGCGTTCGGCAGCTCCATCGGATAGCGCACGATCGCGACATCGTCTCGGTCGCGACCGAGACGATCGCACACGAGATCGCGCAATCCCAAGGACGGCGAATTGAGGAACTCCACGTCGCGCAGCAAGTCGTCCTCGAGCGAGAACGTCTCCCACTCGAGCTGATTGGCCCGGTGTAGCTGCCCGTTGTACCGATAGCACTCGTACGACGGCGAGTGCAGCGTCACGGCCATCACCGTGTCTCCGTACGAACGAAACAGCTGCTGCTCTCGCAGCGCGACGAGCCCCTCGGCCTGGTAGTCCGCGAACTCGACGTAGTCGAAGCTCACACCGGACGCCTGCAGCGTCTCGTGCACGCGATACGCATACTCGTAGTGCGGCGCGCCATACAGGAACGGGATCCGCGGCGTCTCGGACGCACGCACGACGACCACGCGAGCAAATCCTTCGATCCGCTCGGGCGCCGGTTCGTCCGTGAACAGCCACACTTCGTGCCCGCGACTCGTGAGCGCCTTGCCCGCCTCGGCGACGTAGGTCCCGATGCCGCCACCGCGAACCCCGACGACCTCTCTGCTGACGAACGCGATCCTCATGAGCCGCCGCGGACTGTAGCCGTGATGGCGACGCATGCCGATGCCTTTCCTGAGTTCCGAGTGCTACCCTGACGAGCATGACTCGCCTCGCTTTCGTCGTCGCGGCCTCGCTCGCACTCGTGCCGCCACAAGTCGTCGCGCAGAAGGCGGGCAAGGAACTGCGCACGTTTCGCCGTGCGTTCGCGGCGGACAACGAGACGGCGAAGACACTCGAGGCAAAGCGCGCCGCGCTGCGCGGTGTCCGCTCGTTCGATTCGGACCGCGCCGTGCGCGCGTTGGTCGACGCCTACGCGAACCTGGAGTCCGAGGCCGAACCGCTGCGCGAGCGACGGCGCAAGTTCCTCGTCCGGGGCGGCGGCAGCAAGCTGCTGAAGACGTTCCGCAACGAGATGCAGCCGATCCGCAACCTCCAGGACCAGCTGCTCGCGCGGCTCGCGAAGGTCCGAGACCCGAAGGCGACGCGCGCGATGGTTCAGGTACTGCTGAAGTCGAAGCGGCGCGTGCCCCTGACGCTCCGTCTCGCGCTCGCGAGCGGCGCGGCAGGCGCATCCAAGCGGGAGCTGTCCCAGCTCGTCGACTCGACGTCCGGAGTCCAGGGGGACGACCGCACGGTGCTCCTGCTGCGCGCGCTCGCGCCGCTCGGCCCCCGCGCGGCGAAGGCGGTGCCGTGGATGCTGTCCGTTCTCGAGAACGCGACGGAACAGCTGCGCATCGAGGCCCTCCTCGCGCTCCGGCAGATGCGAAGCGTCGATTCGATCCAGCCGCTCATCGACCATCTCGAGTCGGCGCAGCGACGCGAACGAGACGCGCTGATCGACACGCTGATCACCCTGACCGGGGCGTACCCCGGCGAGACGACCTCCGCCTGGCGCATGTGGCACCGCAACGAGGGACACGCTCTGACTTCCGGAGAGAAGCCCCTCGGCCGCGGCGACCCGAAGGTGCGCGCCAAGAACTCCGACACCGCGGGCAAGACGTCCGGATCGTACTTCGGCATCCGGCAGGACGGCCTGTCCGTGCTCTACGTCTTCGACGTGTCGCTCTCGATGAAGGCCAAGACGGGGAAGAAGAAGGATGCCGTGCGTCCGACCCGCTGGGAACGCTGCAAGGCGGAGCTCCACCGCTCCCTGCGCGAGTTACCGCCGAACCGGAAGTTCAACTTGGTCGGGTTCGCGAATCACCTCGTCGTGTTCGAGCACGAGATGGTCGAAGCGAAACCGAAGAACGTCGAACGAGCGCACGAGTGGATCGACGGTCTCGAGCTCGAGTTCGAAACCAACGTGTACGACGCCCTCGAGTACTCGTTCCAACTCGCGGGTCGGGGCGTCAGCGACCGCTACTACGTGCCGGAGGCGGACACGATCTTCTTCCTGTCCGATGGAGCCCCGACGCGCCCGAAGCGCAAGGGTCGCGGCATCGAGAGAGACGCATTCGACGAAGTGCTGGCGGCAGTGCGCCGCTGGAATCCGTTGCGACGCGTCGTGATCCACGCCGTCGGGCTCGGCACGCCGAAGCTGACGAAGAAGATGCAGAAGGAAGGGCGGGAGCCACCGGCGCGGGAGTTTCTGCGGAGGTTGGCCGGGGAGAACGGCGGGCGGTTCGTGGAGGTGCGGTAGGGAGTGGGGCGGGGGCAGGGGGGAAACGGGTAACGGACTACGGGCCAGGGGCGTCACGGGTCACCATCGCGCAAGCGCAGGCGCACGCGCAGCACGGGCTTTTCGACGTGCGGTTTCGGGTCCCGCTCGTGCGCCTCGTTCGTGATACGAGCGTGCGCTTGCGCCTGCGCATGCGCCTGCGCGGTGGTGCCCGTCCGTGCCCGAGCCAGGTGCCACGCGCCCGGGCCCGCTACCCGACCCCGGCCGTCCGCTGCTCGAGGCCCATCGCCTGCACGCCCTCGCAGTACTTCGACAGCCGCACGACCTGCAGATCCATCGCGTTGAGCACCGTGCAGATCCAGCGCGGGATCGCCTCGTTGAACTTGACCTCGAGCACCATGTAGGTCGGCGGCACGGCGTAGACGCCCTTCGTGCGGTGCTGCGTCAGATCGAGGTTCAGGCTACGGCAACGGATGTTGCGATCGATCGTGATCCGCAGGTCCTTCTTGAACTTGTCGAAGAACGCCGCGCGGTTGTAGCTGATGAGCATCTTCGGCTCGAGCCGGTAGCGCTTTCGCAGGTTGTAGACCTCGTCGAACACGGGATCCACGTCGCTGCTGTAACCCCCGCGGTCCATCCGCTCCATCTCGCGATTCACGACCTCGATCGGGAAACGGCAGCGGCGCTTCTGGACGGACAGGTTGTAGCGCTGCTTGATCTCGACGAACGCGTCCTCCGGCGTCGGGCCGTACGTCCGCACGCGCACCTTCCGCCGGTACTTCTCGCCGTCGATCTTCTCCCAGTAGCACATCAGCGACCGTGAGTCGTAGTAGACCGACGCGACCTTGTAGAACCCGCCGTCGCCGACGTTCGCGTCGGAATCGACGTGACCGCCGATGCGATCGACGAACTCCCTCGCCTGCGTGTGGTGCAGCAGGTACTTGAGTTCGAAGCGGTTGAACGTGCGGATGTAGTCGCTCATCGGCCCGGCCTCTTGAACAGGTCTCGGAAGCGCGGCTCGTCGATCGAACGCGCCTTGGCTTCGTCCAGCGTCAGGACCTCGACCTGGTCCGCGGACCCGCCGGTCGCGATCTCGATCGGCCCCTTGACCTCGCAGCCGACGAACACGACTCGAGACTTCGTGTCGAGGCGGATGTCGCTCTCGTTGTTTTGGAAGCGACACTCGAGGAAGCGACCGCGCCCCCCACCCGGGTAGCGCCAGTTCTTGTCGTAGCCCGCGATCGCGACGCGGCAGCCGCTGATCGAGACCTTGCGCAGCACGGGGTCGGAGCCGTCCTTGAGACCGACACCGAGAACGCAGTTCTCGATCGAGGAGTCGGCGACGACCGGGTTCGCACCTTCGCCGAACGACACGCCCTTGTCGCCACAGCCGATGATCTCGGCTCGGTACACGTCGACGTTCGCGGTCATCAGATCGATCCCGTCGTTGCGTGCGTCGGTGATCGTCGCGCGCTCGATGCGCCCGGTCGAGAGGTCGCAGTCGATGGCGTCGCCGTTGGCCCGGTCGACCATCGCGCCTTCGATTCGCAGGTTCTTGCAACGTGCGAATCGAATCGTGTCGTCACCGAAGACGTTCGGTCCGAACGTGCAGTCTCGCAGGACGACGTCGTGCGCCTCGTGCACGGAGAACATCCCGCTGTAGTAGATGAACTGCTGGGTCGCATGGCTACCACCGTAGAAGTGGCAGCGATCGAGCACGCTGCCCGAGGCCCCTTCGCCTTGCAACGCGACGACGCCCCAGGGCTGGGACGGGTCCTTGCGCGAGAAGCTGACGTTCCGGAGCTCGACCCGACACCGAATGATCAGCGACACGCCCGCCGCCATCTGGAACTGAGTGCCCGGCTCGATCTCGAGCGAGTCTTCGGCGCGGATGACGACGTCTTCTTCGAGGAGAGTCTTGCCCGAGAAGCGGAACGCGTGTCCCGGCACGGGCGATGGCAAAGTCCACGGATGCACGGTGCCGTCGCTCAGTTCGCCGTCCGGGAAACCGCGACTCGTGCTCACCGGTCCATCGCCGAGCGTGCGCTCGGCCTGCAGGCCCTCGATCTTCGGGAGTTCGGCACCCCGTGACGTCGCGAGCAGTGGCGTCCTGAGGAACGCCAAGCGCGTGTAGTTCCGATGCGCCGCGAACGAATCACCCTGGCCACGATGGTACGGCGCACGGAAGTCGCGCCCCGGATAGAGGCGGACGCCATCCCCTTCGAGGACGACTCGGTTGCCCACGATTCGCACGGGCACCGACCGATCGCCGTCACCGACGACACCGTCGAAGTCGCGGTCCTCCCACAGCTGGAAGCCGGGGCTCTCGCTCTCGAGTCGGAGCTCGATCAAGCGCAGCGATGCGACGCTCCGGGCGTACACGTCGAGCTTGACCGCGCCATCGGCGATCCCGGGCACAAACGTGACGTCGGCCACCTCGTGATGACGACGCACGGTGTCTCCGCGTCTTCGCACGCGCTGCACCAGCTCGTCGAGCGAGGACTCGAAGCGCGCGCGGTCGAGCGCGTACTCGCGGTTGTCGACGCGGATCCGCTCGAGTTCGTCGACTTGCCGCTGCGTCGCATCGGTCTCGATGAGCTCGGCGACGATCGCGTGGAGTCGATCGAGGAAGCGCGGATCGCGCGCGACTTTGGCGAACAGTCGGTTCGCGGTCGATTCGACGCCGTGCCCCGCGGGCATGTTGAGCAGCGGGTTCCACATCAGCGGCTCGAACTTGCCGCTGAGCGGACTGAAGTAGAGCTTGTGGTTGTGCGAGTGGTCGACGTGCTGGTCGCCCTGGAACGTCAACACCGCGAGGTAGCGGAGGAAGTGCTCCATGTCGAACAGCTCGTAGAGGAAGTCGAACGACTCGGGTTCGTCGCTCGTGACCTCGTCCAGCAGCTGCGTCAGGTGCGGGCGGTGCTCGTCACCGAAGTAGTTGTGCACCGCCTTCTTCCGCCACAAGAACGGATTCCAGAACAGATCGTCCGCCGACATCGTCGGCTCGTCGGGCACGAAGAGCTCACCGTAGAAGATGTCGCCCGGCATCCGTCCGTAGCGGCGGACGAGCGACTCGTCGACCTGCTCCTCTTGCAGATAGAGGCCGTGGTCTTCCTCGTTGAGGTAGAGCTGCGCAACCCGACTGCGCGGCACGGACAGTCCGAGATCGCGCCCGATCAGGTAGCTGATGTGCGCATCCAGACGCGCGAGCAGCGGAGACAGGTTGATGACGCGGTACCCGTCCACCAGGGCGTCGGAGGGCGTGCGGATCTTCCAGGCCTTCCGCGGCCAGAAGTAGTTGACCATCCGCTGCCCGCGGTTGCGGATGTCCACGTCGAGGTCGGAGCCGTCGGCGCGCATCGTCGCGGACACCCATGACTTCGCGGACGCCGGCAGGTCGCCACGCAGTCGGTCCAGCTGCTCGCCTCGGACGTACACGTCGTAGACGCGCGGTCCGTTGGTGCGCTCCGCGAGCCGGTCTCGCGTCGGACGGTAGCGCTCACCGGTACCGTTCGTCAGCGGCGCTACCGCGTGATCGAGGGCCGCCTTGAAGCCTCCGGCGCGCAGCGAGCGAACCGGGTAGCCGTGGAAGCAGGCGACCTCCGCGCGGTAGAAGCTCAGCGCAGCCGAGATGACGACGTAGCCGAGAATCGCGACGATCGGCAGCGTCAGGACGAAGACGTCGCGGAGGACGTGACGATGGAATCTCATCGACCTCCCCCCAGGTTCGCGCGTGCCTTGGCGACGATCGCCTCGGCGTCCGACGACAGCTTCTGCGTCGGCGTGCGGTAGTCGACCTCGAAGCGCGCGACCGTCGAGGGATCGAGGTCCGTGCGGATCTCCACGTAGTACTCGACGCCGGAGTGCGGGCGATGGAACGTCCGCACCGAGTCGGCGCCGAGGACGAGCGTCGAGCGCTTGCCATCTCGGGTCCAGTAGCGGAACTCGAGCACTTCCAGCTGCTCGTACACCGACTCGAATCGGAGCTGCACGAACAGCGGTCCGCCTGAATCCCAGTCTGCGAGCAGATCCGGCGGCGAGCTGACCGTCGACCGGGCGCCGCGCCCGAGGTTGTAGAACGTGACCGACCGCGAGTAGCTGCCGTGCTCGACGGGGACACCGGACAGATCCAAGACGCGACGCTGCAACCCGCTCCGCGCCGGCCCGACCTTGAGCTCGACGGAAGGAGCGCCCCGTCGCACGGCGCGCTCGAACTGGTCGGCGACCCAGACCACGTCCTCGAAGCGTGCGAGCTCGGCGAGGACCTCCAGATAACTCTCCGCGACGTCCGGATGGTTCAGCGCAAGCTTGAACGAATCCCGGAACGCATCGGCAGCGCCGCCGAGATCTCCCGCGGCGACCTTCGCTTCTGCCTCGAGCTGTCGGAGCCGGTAGTTGAGCGGCACGCGGTCGGCGAGCGCCTCGAGCACCCGCGCCGCGCGCGACGGCTTGCCGCGCGCAATGTGAATCTCCGAGAGCAGCTCGGTCGCGGCGACGATCGCCTGGGTGTACAGACGGTCGGGCTGCACGGACGGATGCTCGCCCAGGAACATCTCGACACGCTGCCGCGCGTTGCGAAGAAGCCGCGTGCGCTCGGCAGGATCGGTCGCGTTCTGCGACTTGTCGAAGTCGATCCGGGCGCGCTGCACTTCACGGAACGTGTCGTGCCAGAACGTCGAACGCACGGCCACCGTGAGACCCGTGTCGATCGAGTCCGGGACGTATCGCGCGTAGCCGTACACCACGCCGACCGCGATCAGGAGGACGACGAGATAGAGCGCCGCCAGCGGTCGACGTCGACGCCACAGGAAGACTCGGAGCGGACTCATGCCGCCGCGGCTCACAAGTTGACGCTCGTGTGGCCGTGCACCAGCTGCGCGCGAACCGAATCGTCGACGGCGCGCAGATCGGCGAGCAGGCCCTGCTCGGCCGCGCCCTTGCGCAGCGTCACAGTGTAGACGAGCTCGAGCTGACCCGTGCCGTCACTGTCGACGGACAGCATGTCCGAATTCGACAGGTGCTTGTAGAACGCCTCGTCGAACGCACGCTGGTAGTCGACCGATTCCGCCACGTTGATGCGCAGCAGGACCTCCACCATCGGGCGCGCGCCGACGTCGAAGCGGGCCATGCCGTAGATGATCGCGGAGATCGCGAGCGTGAAGACGATCGCGATGGCACCGAAACCGGTGCCGCACGCCATCCCGATTCCCATCGCGAGGAAGTAGAACGCGACGTCCCGACTCTCCTTGACCGCGTTGCGGAAGCGAATGATCGACAGCGCGCCGACGAGGCTGAACGCCCGCGCGATGTTGGTCCCGATGATCATCATGATCAGGGACACGACGATCGACATGATCACCATCGTGTGCACCGTCGTTTGGGAATACGACGGGCCCTGGTGAGTCACGCGGTAGACGTAACCGACCACCATCGAGAGCGCGAAGCTGAGCAGCGTCGCGATCAGCATCTTGACGACGTCGACGGTGGGCACAGCGTCCGTGGTCGAGAAGAAGCTCTGGATCGAATCCCACATGGTCTTGGGTCTAGGGTCTAAGGCTCTGGGTTCGGCGCCAGCAAAGCGGGTGTTGAGGTCGGGTCAGGTACGGCATCGACAGATGCCGAGGAGGAGGGCGGGAGACGCTACGAGACGGCAGACCGAGGGTCCAGGATGGTCCCTGCTGCCGACGCCTTGCGTCTCGATTTCGCCTGGATACGTTCCTCACTTCGCGCATGCACGGCCCTGAGCTTGAGATCGAGTTGTTGCAGGACCCGACGCCCGAATGGCGCGATGCACGCGCACGGGCGGACGCAGGGCCTCACCTCGGCGACGGCTGGATCGCCTACCGGTCCGCGCTCGGACTCCAGCCCCAATATGTCGTGGTTCGCGACAGCGCGCGGGCCATCGACGCCGTCGGCGTCGTGTATCTGGCCAAGTCCCGGCTGAAGATCTGGAAGCGTCCCGTCGCGTCTGCCGACTGCCTGCCGCGGCCCGTCGACGGAAAATCGGATGCCGAATACGCGACCGCACGTGCGCTGGCGCTCGTGACAGCCGCGCGTCGCGAACGCTGGCAGTCGCTCGCGGTCGAATCGTTCGACGGCCCCTCGCCGCCTCCGGATCTCGCCGCCGCCGGCTTCGCGGCCCGCGAACGCTTCGAGTTCACGATCGATCTGCGGCCGGACGACGACGAACGCTGGTCGAGCACCAAGCAGAGTCACCGCCGCAAGATTCGTAAGGCCGAGAAGGCCGGCGTGACGATTACGACGGCGACGAGCGCGGCCCCCGAGCTGCACGCCCTCCAGAAGTTCACTAGCGAACGCCGTCGCGACCAGGGCGAGGAGATGGACTACCTCTCCGAGGAGCGCTACCGACTGCTCTGCGATGCGCTCGCGGCAGACGACGACAGCGGCCTGGCCGTGCTCGGACATCTCGACGGGGAACCCGTGTCCGCGATGCTGATCGCGACCCACGGCCGACGCGCGTACTATCTGCTCGGCGGAACGAACGCCCGCGGCCTCGAAGCGAATGCGGCGAGCCGAGTTTTTTGGGAAGCGACACGCACGCTTCGCGAGCGCGGCATCGAGTTCTTGAACCTGGGCGGCGTGCCGCACGACGCGGCCGACCCGTCCTCACCGGCGCACGGCCTGTACCGCTTCAAGATCGGCTGGGGCACGACGCCCGAGCCGTGCCGCAGCGGGACGATCGAGTCCGTGCAAAATGTGGCCTCACCGGTTACGGATTCCTGACCAGGACCGCCGATCTCGCCAAGACAGCCGATCTCCACTGACATGACGATCACTCGCGCTGCGATCGAAGCCGTGCGCTACGCACTCAAGCCGGGCAGCTCCCGCGCCGCCCGGGCCGCGCTCGGCGACGCGTTCGCGCCGGGCCGCGCCGGCGAGCCGCGCGAGCACCTGCAGGCGACGATCGAGTGGCTGTTCCGCGCGCATGACGCGACCGGACGCCGCGGCGTCGCGCGCTCGTTCACGCTGCGCCGCCACCACCGCTACAACTGCACGGGCTGGCTTCCGGCGTACCCCGAGACGACGGGATACATCATCCCGACCTTCTACGAAGCCGCCGACGTGCTCGACCTGCCCGAGGCGCGCGAGCGCGCGGTCGAACTCGCGCAGTGGGAAGCCGAGATTCAGATGGACGACGGCGCGGTCCGCGGCGGCACGGTCGCCGACGACCCGTCGCCTGCGGTGTTCAACACCGGCCAGGTGCTGTTCGGGTGGCTCGTCGCCGGCGAAGCGACCGGAGACGCGGATCTCCAGAACGCGGCGGCGCGCGCCGGCGCGTGGCTCGTCGAGAAGCAGGACGACGACGGCATCTGGCGCCGCGGCGCGTCCGCTTTCGCCGGCAAGGGCGCGCACGTCTACAACGCCCGCGCGGCGTGGGCCCTCGCGCTCTACGGCAAGGCCGCGGGCGACGACGACGCGTGCCGCGCGGCAGCGCGTTCCGCTGACTACGCCCTCGGGGTGCAGAACGACAGGGGCTGGTACGGCGAGAATTGCCTGACCGACGAGGACAACCCGCTCGTGCACACCATCGCGTACACCGCGCAGGGCGTGCTCGAGATCGGAATCGTGCTCGGCGAAGAGCGCTTCATCGAGTCGGCGCGCAACTGCGCGCGCTCGATCGCCGCGTCGCAACGGGACGACGGGTTCCTACACGGTCGCTACGACCGCGACTGGAACGGCTCCGCTACCTGGTCCTGCCTGACCGGCAACGTCCAGATGGCGCTCGTCTGGGACCGCCTCGCCGAGCTCGACAACGACCCTTCGTGGCGTGAGTATGCCGACAAGGCGACGCGCTACGTGTGCTCGACGCAGGAACTCGGCCACGCGGACGAAGGCATCCGCGGCGCGGTCGGTGGCTCGTTCCCGATCTGGGGCGGCTACGGCACCTACGAGAACCTGAACTGGGCCGCGAAATTCCACAGCGACGCGCTGCTCGGGCGCGTCACGGGCAAGGCCTGCGGCACGCGCGGCTGAGCCGCGACAGTCCGACATCAACCGAGGCGCTTGCCTTCGAGCTCGCGGGCGAGCGACAGCAACACTTCGGTCACCGTCGGGTGATACCAAGGCATATCGAGCATCTGCGCCGCCGTACCGCGATAGAACATGATCGACGAGATCACGTGCACGATGTCGTCAGCGCGAGGACAGAGGAACTGCCCGCCGAGGATCTCGCCGGACGCCTTGTCCGCGACCAGCTTGAGCGCGCCGTGCTGCACGTCCATCGTGATCGCGCGCCCCGTCTCGGACGCCCGTGCGCTCGCCGTCACTACGTCGTGACCCGCTTCCCGCGCCTGGGCTTCGGTCATGCCGATCATCGCCATCGGCGGATCGGTGAACACGACCTCCATGTGCAGCCGCTGCTCGACGGCGTGCTCGCCCGGAACCTGGGCGGCCCCGAGTCCTGCAACGCGGCCCTCCCAGTTGGCGACGTGCAAAAGGAGACGATTCCCCGTGACGTCCCCCGCGACGAAGACGTTGGGGTTGCTGGTCTGCATGTCAGCGCCGCAGACGACCCGCCCGTTCTTCACGTCGACTCCGGCGGCGTCCAGCCCGAGCCCCTCGACGGCAGCCTTGCGGCCGGTCGCGACGAGGATCGCGTCCGCTTCGATCGTCCGACTCGCATCGGGCCCCTCGACGTCGACGGTCACACCTCCACCCGGGCGTTCGCTGACCCGCAGCGGCTTCCACTCGGCGAGGCGCTCGAAGTTCGGCTCGGCGTCCAGCGCCGCGGCCATCTCCTCGACGACCAGCGGATCGACGTCCTGGAACACCGGGCGGCGACTCAGCAACGTGACCCGGGTGCCGATCCGGGAGAAGAACTGCGCGAGCTCGAGGCCGATCGCGCCGCTGCCGACGACGACGAGCGAACTCGGCTGCGTCTCGAGCGCCATCACGGTGTCGCTCGTCCAGTACGGCACCTGATCGAGACCGTCGACCGGCGGAACGAACTGCACCGAGCCGGCGGCGATCACCGCGCCCTTGGTGAAGCGATATTCCTTGCCTCCCGCCTTGACCGTGTCGCGACCGGAGAACGCCGCCCGCGCGTCGACGACTTCGTAGCCGCCGCGCTCGATGCCCTGGATCTTGGCCCGCTTGAAGCGCGCGACCTTGGCAGACTTGTTTCCCATCACCGCGTCGAAGTCGACGTCGAGTTCTCCGTGGCCGACGCCCGGCGTGTGGTGGTGCCGCGCCTCGTGGACGAGGTGCGCCGCGTGGAGCAGCGTCTTGGTCGGCATGCACCCGCGCAGGATGCACAGGCCACCGAGCTCCCCGTCGTTGAACATTACGGTGCGCGCACCGCTCTCGGCCGCGGCTTTCGCCGCGGCCGTGCCGGCCGTCCCCCCGCCGAGGACGACGACGTCGAATTCTTCTGCACTCATGGTGCGGGACTCTACCGTGCTCGGACGGGCTCGGCTAATCCCGGAGAAGGCGCGCGCGCAGCGCGAACTCGTGAGTGAGTCGCGTCGCGATCGCCAACCGCGGAAAACGACGTGCTGGCTCGCGGACCTCTCCCACCTCCCCCACGCCGCACACTGCTTCTGCTACGATCGCGCTACGCGGCTCAGATCCCCCAGAAGGAACCGAGTTTCGATGATCGCCTGCACCCTCGAGGCGTGCCGTTTCGCCCTCCTCGCCCCCCTTCTCGCACTCCCCCTCTCCGCCCAATTCGTTCACATCCCGATCAAGCGCCATCTCCCTGAGAACCCGCGCAGCGTCGTCGACATCGCATCCGCGGATCTCGACGGTGACGGCGCACCGGAGCTGATCGTCGGCGATTTCGATGGCCCGATGCGCGTTTGGGGCAACGACGGCAGCGGGGTGTATGCCGACCTCACGACGCTGCCCGGGACCGGGGTTGCGGGCGACCTCTCGCCGGCCGACTTCGACGGAGATGGTGACGTCGACCTGATCTGCGCGGTGGCGTCCAACGGCATCGGGATCCGCTACTTCCGCAACGACGGCAGCAACCAATTCGTCGACGATACGAACGCGGCGTTCGGCGGAACGTTGCCGTCCATGAACCTCGGGCTCTTGGATGCCGACCTCGATGGCGACATGGACGTGATCGCGCGGGATGGTGGCCAAGCGTCGCCGTCGGGGATGCGGGTGTTCATCAACGACGGAACGGGCACGTTCACCGAGGAGTCCGATATACGACTGCCGGCGATCGGACCCGTCGCCGTGGCGTTTGCCCCTGCCGAGGTCAATGGCGATGCGTTCCTCGATCTGGTCGTGGTCGGGTCCTTCTCGCCCTACACCGTCAGTACCTGGATCAATGACGGCACCGGTTTCTTCACGGACTCGGGTGTGTCGCTCCCGGTCGGCGCGCCGAGGGCGTCCGGGCTCTCGTTCGATGCCTACGACTTGGACGGCGATGGTGCGAGCGAGCTGCTGTTCGGTTTCACGCATCCGAGCTCGCAGATCATCGTCTGGAGGAACGACGGTACCGGTCAGTTCACCGACGTGAGCGCAGCGATGCCGGCGACGCCAGGGGCCTCGCACGTGGCGAGCGGGGATCTGGATGGCGACGGCGATGCCGACCTGCTGCTCGGGCCGACCAACTATCTGCTGCGGAACGATGGGACCGGCACGTTCACGGCCACGACGCTCGAGACGACCGCGCTGAGTTCGGACACGATCCTCGACGACCTCGATGGTGACGGCGACCTCGACCTCGCGATGGTGCGAGACCTTTCGCCGCACCGCTGCACGGTCTTGTTCAACGATGGCAACGCGGCGTTCGTCGAAGGGCTGCGCAACCGCACGCCGATCCTCAACGCGGTGGCGGGCTTGGATGCCGGAGACATCGACGGCGATCTGGCCGTCGATGTCGTGTTCGCACAGGAGTTCCCGATCGCATCATCACCGGTGGGAGTGCTGCGGAACGACGGCGCAGGGGAACTCATCGACGAAACCGCGACGCGGTTGCCGCCGGTCGGGCCCCTGCCCCACAACGTCGCGGAGCTGTTCGACGCCGACGGCACGGGTGTGCTGCACCTACTGGCCGGCGGCATCAACGCGCCCTTGCAGTACTACCGCAACGACGGCGCGGGGGTGTTCACCACGGCGACGACGTTGCTGCCGCCGACGACGCTGCGGCCGAGGTCGATCACCAGCGGGGACATCGACGGCGACGGCCTGATCGATCTTATGATCGGCGAGGCAGATGGGCTGACGCCGGCTGCGACCCATGTCGCCTGGCCCACGCAGAGCCATGTGTTCCGGCAGACTGCCGGGGGTTCGTTCGTCGACGAAACCGCGACGCGCATGCCTGTGGGCCTGATCGGTGGAACTCTCGACTTGGAGTTGTTCGACGCGGACGGCGACTTGGACCTCGACGCGTGCTTCGGCAACAGCGGGGAAAACTGGCTGCTGCTCAACGACGGCACCGGCGTGTTCGTGCAGGCGCCGTTCGCACCACAAGGCGACCACCTCCTGACCACCGCGGTCGCGATCGGCGACATCGACGGAGACGGCGACAACGACATCGTGACCGGCAACACCGAGCAAAATCGTGCGTACATCAACGACGGCCTCGGTGGCTTCACCGACGAGACGGTGTTCCGGCTACCGACAGCGATTCAGTATCCGACCGGCGCCGCCGAGCTGTTCGACTTCGACGGCGACGGCGATCTCGACGTCCTGTTCGGCAACATGGATGAGACCGAGCCGGCTCGCATCCACCTGAACGACGGCACCGGGCATTTCAACGCCGGCTCGCTGTGGTTCTCGATCCCCGACCACTCCGCGCTGGTGTACGAACTCGAGGTCGCCGATTTCGACGGCGACAGCGACACCGACGTGCTCGCCGCAGGATGGCTCGGCATGCGCATCTGCTCGAACATCCGCGAGTGGCCGCAGCTGCAGTCGCCTTGGCTGGCGCGGTCGGGCGCACCCCTACGCCTCGAAGTCCACTCGTTCAATCCGCCGATGCCGCCGTCGGCGTTGATGCTGACGACCGCCGCGTTGCCGACGCCCGTCGCGACGCCGTTCGGCCTGTTGCGCATCGATCTCAATCAGCTCGTCGGCGTCGTCGGCACACCCAACGGCGTGTTCGAAGCGACGATACCCGCGAACTCGACTTTGGTCGGCGTCGACCTGTATTGGCAAGCACTCCGCGCTCAGGCGGTCGGCGTGCCGACGCAGCTGCTGTTGAGCGACATGGTGGTCGATCCCGTGGTGTTCTGACACGGGATCGACCGGGCCGCCGATGCGGGCTCAGTCCCCGCGCCGCGGCTCGTCGGCCCAGCCGAACTTCTCGCGGAGAACCTGGAAGAAGTTCGCAGGTCCCTTCGTGAGGTGGCGGAACCGGACGTCGGTCGTCTCGATCCGAACGACGTCGTCCTTACCCACGTCGACCTGCACCTGGCCGTCGACGACCAGGGCGCACATGTCGGAGGTGCCGGCATCGATGACGCGAAGCATGAATCCGGAGCCGACAGGCAAGACGAGCGGGCGAAGGGAGATCGAATGCGGCGCGAGCGGCGTAAGAACCACGGCTTCGAGTCGCGGCGACAGGATCGGCCCTCCCGCCGCGAGCGAATACGCGGTCGACCCGACCGGAGTCGACACGATGAGCCCGTCTCCGGAGTAGCGCCCGAGCTCTCGATCGACACGCGACGCGACGAGACGCACGATCCCCGCGGCGGGCTTCGCGCTCATCACGACGTCGTTGAGGAAGAGCAGCGGCGGCACGTGCTTACCCGAGGCTCGCTCGACCGCGCACGTCAGCATCAGGCGCGGCTCCTCGACCAGCTCGCCGTCGAGCGCCTTCCGCACCGCCTCGATCGCGTGGTCGTCGCCGAACGCGGTCAGGAAGCCGAGTCGCCCGAGGTTGATCCCGAGGGTCGGTCGCTGGTTCGCGCCCATCCGGCGCGCCGCGGCCAGAATCGAGCCATCGCCGCCGAGCACGACGACGAGGTCCGCCTCGCGGTCCTCGAGCGACACTTCGCGGTCGAGTTCTACGTCGGCTTCGACACCGCGTGCGCCTAACCACGCGGTCATCTCGTCGATGCGCGCGCGGACGGTGCCCTTGCGCTCGTCGCCGACGATCAGCACACGCGTCATGGCGCGACGCCTAGCCCGGATTATGCACGAGGCGCCTTAGCGAGGTCGGCGAGGTTCCGTGCCTTGGGCGCGAGCGGAGCGGTGCCGACGGAGGCTTGTTGGTGGACAAGCCGAGTAAGGCACGTGGCCATGGCGTGGTGACATCGCCGACCGCAGTAGGTGCTTCGTGCATGATCTGGGCTAGTGCTGAGGAACCGTCGCGGGTCGCTTGCTCAGAAACCGATTCGCGAGCGTCTCGGCGTCCAGCCCCGCCTCCTTGACGAGTTCCGCGCGGGTCGCGTGCTCGTAGAACTGATCGACGACGCCCGCGACGTCGATCGACGCGCGCACCGGCTGTTCTTGGGAAGCGACGAGCTCGAGCACGGCCGAGCCGAAGCCACCCGCGACCGCGTGGTCTTCGAGCGTCATGACGCGGTCGTGGCGGTTCAACAGCGCGAGGATGCCCTCGGCGTCGAGCGGCTTCACGAAGCGCGCGTTGACGACCTCGACCGACAGCCCGCGCTCGGCGAGCAGATCGGCCGCGTCGAGCGCGTTCTTGACCATGTGGCCGTATGCGAGGATCGCGCCATCGCTACCGCTACGGATGACTTCCATCTTGCCGAGTTCGATCGGCGCGGACTCAGTGCCGCCGTCGACGCCCGGCAGATCGGCCGGGGCACCACCGCGCGCGAAGCGAATCGCGTTCGGGCAGTCGAGGTTGACCGCGAACTCGAGCATCTTCTTGAGCTCGGGCCCGTCCTTCGGAGCCATCAGCACCATCCGCGGGAACGTCCGCAGGTACGCGATATCGAACAGGCCGTGGTGCGAGATGCCGTCCTCGCCGACGAAGCCGGCACGATCGATCGCGAACGTGACGGGGAGGTCCTGGACGACGACCTCCTGGAAGAGGATGTCGTAGGCGCGCTGGAGGAACGTCGAGTAGATCGCCGCGACCGGCTTGAGACCCGCGGTCGCGAGTCCCGATGCCAGGCCGACACAGTGCTGCTCGGCAATGCCGACGTCGAAGAACCGGTCGGGGAACTTCTCGCCGAACTTCATCAGTCCGGTGCCGTCCGGCATGGCGGCCGTCAGCGCAACGACCTTCTCGTCGCGCTCGGCGAGCTCCTCGATGCCGTCGCTGAACCACGACGTCCACGCCTTGTTGGCGCTCTTCGGCGCCTTGGCGGGCATCACGCACTGGGGCTCCGTCTTGACGAGCTCCGGCTTCGGGCGTGGGTTCGGCTTGGCCGCGTGCGCGCGGTCGTAGCGCTCTTCGGAGCCCGGAACACCATTGCCCTTGTTCGTGCGAACGTGCAGGAGCGTGACGCCGTCGAGGTCCTTGACCCGGTTCAGGTAGCCGACGAGCTCGTTCGTGTCGTGGCCGTCGATCGGGCCGAAGTAGTTCAGACCCAGCTCTTCGAACACGTCCCCGGGCACCACGAACTTGCGCACGTGGTCGATCGCGTGATCGAACTTCTCGTCGAGATCCTTGCCGACGACCGGAATCGCCTTCAGCAGAGTGTGCAGGTTCTCTTTGGCCTTGTTGTAGGTCGTGCCCGTGCGGACGCGGTCGAGATACTTCGACAGCGCCCCGATCGTCTGCGCGATCGACCAACGGTTGTCGTTGAGGATCACGAGCATGCGCGTGTTCTCGAGCGAACCCGCGTGGTTCAGCGCCTCGAACGCGATGCCCGCCCCCATCGACGCGTCACCGACGACGGACACGACGTGCCGCTGCTTGTCCGCGAGCTGATCGCCGAGCGCGATGCCGAGGGCCGCGGACGTCGCCGTGCCAGCGTGGCCCATCGTGTAGACGTCGTAGATCGACTCGAAGCGGTTCGTGAATCCGGAGATCCCGTCCTTCTGTCGCAGCGTGTGGAACTGGTCCCGACGACCCGTCAGAATCTTGTGCGGGTAGGCCTGGTGCCCGACGTCGAACACGAGGCGATCGTTGCTGAAGTCGAAGACGTAGTGCAGCGCGATCGTCAGCTCGACGACCCCCATGCCGGAGCCGAGATGGCCGCCGGTGTACTGGACCGTGTCCTGGATGACTTCGCGGACCTCGGCGGCGAGCATCGGCAGATCACCGACGTCGAGCTGCTTGAGTTGGTCCGGCAGACCGGCACGGTCGAGCAGGGGAGTCGAGAGGGTTTTGGGCTTGCTCAATGGATCAGGCGCTCCGGGTAACGATGCGCGAGGCAAGATCTTGCAGCAGCCCCTGGTCGACGTCCAGTGTGGAACGTTCCCCACCGGCACAGATCGCCCCGGCGAGGGCCGCAGCCTCGTCAGCTAAGGCCTGGGCCTGCGCACGGGCCTCCTCAAGGCCCAGAATCGCGGGATAGGTCAGTTTCCGACGCTCCTCGTCGGAACCCGGAGGCTTGCCGATCTGCTCGGCCGTGCCGGTCACGTCGAGGACGTCATCCGCGATCTGGAACGCCCGTCCGATCTTCTCTCCATACTGTCGGAGGGAGGACAGATTGCCCCCGGCGCCGCCGGCCAGCGCCCCGACCTCGAGGCTCGCGGTGATCAAGGCTCCGGTCTTGTGGTCGTGGATCCAGCGCAGTTCTTCGAAGGATCCGGGATCCTCGCGTCCCTCGGCCGCCAGATCGGCAGCCTGCCCCCCGACCATTCCCAGGGATCCGGCAGCCCGCCCCAGACAGCGCACCGCCGCGGCCCCGCCCTCCGCGACGACCTCGAACGCGAGCGTCAGGAGCGCATCTCCGGCCAGGACCGCGACGGCGTCTCCGAAGACCTTGTGGCAGGTCGGCCGCCCACGACGCAGGTCGTCGTCGTCCATGCAGGGCAGGTCGTCGTGGACCAAGCTGTAGGTGTGCAGCAGCTCCAGCGCGGCACCGGGACGCACCGCCGCCTCGACGTCACCTCCGGTGACGCGTGCGCCGATCAGGGCCAGCATCGGCCGCAACCGCTTGCCGCCGGGAAAGAGCGCGTGCCGCATCGCGGCGTGCAGCTCGCCGGGCCGCGCGTCGGACGCCGGAACGATTTCCTCGAGGGCCCCCTCGATGCGGGGCGCCCACTCGGTCGCGAAGTCGGCGAAAGTGGCGGCTACGGTCATCGCCTGATCCTCGGACCGGCCTCATCCAAGTCAACCGCGACCCCGGCGGAATTCGCCACTCCCGCGGCACCATCGGCTTTGCCGGGAGTTCCGCATCCTTTCCGACGAATCTGCAATACTCGAGCGTCCGAGCCGTAAACGCGACCAAGCCCGTGCCTTCCGAACCCGAGAATCCGGTCCCCGAACGCCCCATCAACTGGGAATCGTTCTACCGGGACTACCGGAAACCGGGCTATGTCACGGGGTACGAGATCCAGACCCAGCTCGGCTCCGGCGCCTTCGGCATCGTGTTCAAGGCGACGAAGGAGTCGATCGGCAAGCCCTACGCGATCAAGTTCCTGAAGGTCGACGACGTCGAGGTCCGCCAGGCAGTCGTCCGTGAGCTCGACGCCGTGCGCTACTTCGCCCAGGTCGACCACCCGAACCTCGTGTCGATCGAAGACCTCGGCGAGGTCGACGGCATCCCCTACATCGTCATGGCGTTCGCCGGCGACGACACGCTGCGCAAGCGCATGGACTCCGGCGAACTCGATCGCGAAAGCGCGCTCCACGTGTTCGACCAGGTCTGCCGCGGCGTGCAGGCCCTGCACGAGCACTCGCTCGTGCACTTCGACATCAAACCCGCGAACGTCTACCTCAAGGGTGACATTGCCCGCATCGGCGACTACGGGCTTTCCAAGCTCGTCACGGACTCGCGCAACTCACTGTCGATGGGGCGAGGCACGCCGTACTACATGGCGCCGGAGCTTCTGCGTCGCAAGGGCGACGCGCGCAGCGACATCTACGCACTCGGTGTGCTGCTCTACGAACTGCTGTGCGGCGAACCGCCGTTCACGGGAGATTCGGAGTGGGAGGTGCTGCGCAAGCACGAGGAGCAGGAGCCGACGTTCCCGGCCGGACTCGGCGAGACCGAGCGCGCCGTGATCTTGCGCGCGATGGAGAAGGAGCCCGACGCGCGGTTCGAATCGGTGGCGGACATGATCGCCGCGATGCACGGCGAGTCGGTGTCCGCCACGCCTCGCGCGAAGGGCCCGTTCCGTCAGGACGAGCCGCGCACCGCCGCTGCCGACTCCACCCCCCGCCCATTCCGTGATCGCCCGCGCACCCGCATGCCGAGCCGACGCAGCGCCGCAGGCCTGCTGGGATTCGTCGGCTGCGGCGGGTTCTTGATGCTCTTCCTGATGACCGCGTTCTGGTCCCTCCGGAGCGAGCGCAGCATCGCGATGAGCGGCATGACGACACCGGACACACCCGCCATCGAGACCTACGCGTTCGAGTCGGTCAGCTCCCCGGGCATCCCGTCGGAGAAGAAGCTCCTGCGACTCACCGAGCTCCTGAGCCCACGCCTGCACGCCCGCACGCTGGCGGTGGTCAAGCAGATCCCGAGCGGTTATCCGGACGACAACCTCTTTGCGACCTACTTCGCGAGGCACGCCGGCCCCCTGCTCCACGTCTTGATCCGCGAGCTGGACGACATCGGCACGGTGGAAGCGATGACCTGGTCGTCGCTGCTGCAGGAGAAGAGCCGCAAGCTCGGGCGCTGATCCGCGGACGCGGACTCAGCGCAGCAACTCGATCGCCCACCCGCCGGCGAGCTCCCGACCGTTCTCGCCCGGCGCGAGCGCGCGACTCCACTTGCCGTCGAGCCGTCCGACGCCCGAGACCGCGTCGAACGAGAACGCCTGCAGCGCGCGACCCGCGACGTCGGACGTGCCGAGCGTGAACACGAGCACGGCACGGGAGCCATCGCCCGCGCCCGCGACGAACCGCAGCGCGCTCACGTCACCGACGAACGATCCCTGCTCGTGGAGCTTCATGCCATCGAGTCGCTCGCCCCCGAGGTCGCGCACGCGCTGTTCGACCTCTCCGAGGAACCGCTCGGTGATTTCGCGCCGCAAGCGCGGCAGGTCGCCCTTGCGTCCGGCTTGATCGACCGAGACGAGCACGTCGTAGAGATGGGCGTACTCGGGCGAGTCCTGTTCGATCCGCGCCGGGAACAGTCGCGGTGTCGGCGTCGAGAATCCGTACGCGATCAGCCCCACACCCAGGACGGCCAGCGCCGCGAGTCCCACCGAGCTCACGCGCATCAGTATCGCAACCTCAGCAAGCCCGGAGCAAAGCGAACGATCACGCCGGCACCGCGCGCGGCGTCTGCCGCCACGCCGCTCTGGTGTTGGAACGTGTTCTCCGGAATCTGGACCGCGCGTTCCCCCACGACGTCGGTGGGTTCTCCGCCGGCGAACCACGCCGTGTACATCGTGCCGTCGGGATCCTCCGGACGCCGCGTCGTGAAGACCTCGAGCACCCGCGTCGCGGGGTCGTACGCGCACCGCTTGACGATCGCGCGCGTACGCACGAGGCGCGGCGTCGCGGCGCGGCCATCGCTGCCCGTCTCGACCGCGTAGCGACCCACAGCACAGGGCAACATCACACGCGACCCATCGAAGAACGACCACGGCTCCCCGTCGACGCGGACGAAGTCGAACTCCGCAGACAGCTCGACGGAAGGTGCGTCCAGCAGCGGACCGGTCTGGAGCACGTCGACGTCGAAGGTGCCATCGCGCGGGGCACCGATCGCGACGGAGTGCAGGGATCCGACTCCCGGCCGCACCGGGTGCCGCGCGGGATCCCACGCCGCGATCTCGACGCCGTGCCCGGGCACGTGATAGACGCGCAGCCACTGCGAGCCGTCGTCGAGCCCGGTCGGCTGCCCGCCGCGGAACATCCAACGTCCGCCCTCGCGCACCATGAACGGCGTACGCGCGGGGCTGTAGACACGCAGGAGACGAGGCCACGTGACGTCGAGTTCGGGCGGCAGGGACTTCTGCCCCTCCTGGCCGAGTCGCAGGACGGTCGCGTCGAGGTTCGCACGGCACAGCACCTGCAGCGCATCCAAGTCATCCGCGGAGTAGTCGCGCAAGAACACGAAGCCGACCGCAAGGACCTGATGCGGGCGCGGCGTCGCGATGAGCTCGAGACCACCATCGACGAGTCCGAACCGGGCGCCTCGCGGCATCGCGAACGGCACGACGGCCAGGTCCGGCACTCCCGAAGTTTTCGACTCGAGCACGAACGGAGACCGCAATTTGCCGTTCGTTTCGCGCGCCCCGCTGAGCTCGCGGTGGTGCGGCAAATCGAACACGCGCGAAACCCGCGCGTTGCGCGACGCAGTGCGACACGTCGTGTGAAGCAAGAAGCCCGAGAGATCGGCGATCGACCGCCAGCGTCGTTCTTCGCTGAAGTAGCTGGACGACATGCTCTCGCAGATCTCCGCGCAGTGACCCGCGCGCTCGCAAACACGCACCTGCACGGCACGATCCTCGACTCGACTGAGCTGGCACGCGGAGATCCCGACGACGCCGCCGTGCACGGCGTGCAGACTCAAGGTGTGCTCGCCGTCACTCGCCAGCGGAACGCGCACGCTTTCGTGCACGGAGCCCCGCCCGGTTTCGAACGGAATCAGCGCGAGCACCTCGCGATCGACGCGCAGTTCGAGCAGGCCCGTGCCGTCCCGCGCGACGTGCGCGAGCTCGAGCGCGTACTCCCCGCGAACCGCCCGGAACGAGACCTCGACGCGCGACGGCCACGTCGGCGCGGCCTCGAACGCCAACGCCGCCGGGAACGACACGCCGCCGCGATCCGCGCCGCGAATCATCACCGTCGATCCGTAGCCGCCCGCGCTCCGGGGACGGGCCCCGATCAAGTCGACCTCCGCACTGCGAACGCTCTCGACCGACGGCCGGAACCCGCCGACCTTGGTCCGCATGAAACGCCCGCTGACCGCGGCGTCGAACGACGCCGTGCCCGTCGGATCGAACAGCACGGGTCCGCCGCTGCCGTGCATCCGTACGTGGTTGTTCTGCAAGAACGGCGTCTCGCACGGTAGCTCGCTCTCAGCGCCGAACCCGGACTGCACGCGCCCGAGCAGCCGCGCGCACGCCTCGCGATAGCCTCCGGTACCGGTCGCGGTCAGGCGCCCCGCGACCGCCGCCTTGAGCGGATCCATCGAGATCCCGTGGACGATCTCTTCGGTCTCCGGACCGAGCGTCGCGGGATTGTGGGCACGCCACCAGAACGCCGATCCGGCGAGCGCGCGAGGTCGCGCGAAGTCAGCGAGCTGGGTCACGAGCCAGTCCGGATAGCTGCCGCCGCCGCGCTCGGCGGCCACGCCCCAGGCCGCGACCGACGCCCGTCGCTCGCGCGCGTCGAGCACGCCGACCGAAAACCGTCTCGCCGGGAAGTACGGTCGCCAGTTCGCCGAGAGCCCCGCGGGTGGCGCCCCCGCCGGCCGCCCCCGATCCGCGTCGACCGCTGCCGCGAACGTGCGGACGTTTCGCGTGTCGGATCGATACCCGTGCGCGCCCGGGTGGAACGTGCGCAGGATCGAAGCGGAGATTCCCTCGTCGTCCGCGAACCATCGGTGCACGCCGAGGCCGTCGATCGCCCCCACGCCAAGACGTCGCGCGTCCGCGAGCTCCCGCCCGAACCACTTGACCGCTTCGAGATAGTCACGATCCCCGATCGTGGTCCCGACGACCGGCGGTGGCTCCAACCAGCACTGCAGCCACATCCCGCGATGGTGTGCTTCTCGCGCGAGCAACGCGATCTGCTGGGTCGTCCAGCCGGGCCAGAAGTCGCCACCGCGCCACGTCGCCGGACGCGGGATCGGATCGCGATCCCCCCAGGCGAATGGATACCCGCTGCGCGAATCCGCGAGCTGCAGATCGACGAGCGTCGCACCGGCGCGGAACGAGGTCTCCAAGACGTCATCGTAGATCTGACGCGGCGCGACCGGTGCACGGCCAGTGCGCTGGAAGTTGGTCGCGGCCCGCCACCCCCAGTGCGGCACGACCAAGGCCCCGGGGACAGCGCGCGTTTGCAGCGAAGGCAGCACGAACGGATCGCGCGCGTCGCGGCCGTCGCGGGGCTTGCCGACACAGAACGCGACCGAGCCGGGGTGCTCGCGTTCCCCGAGCAGCGCGCCCATCGCGTTGCGCAGGAACCGGCGCGCGTTCTCCGCGATGGCGGGCGCGGACCGCGATGGCTCGGGCACGAACCCGCAGGCGAGAACCTCCCCGCTGCCGTGCTTCCAGCTCACGATCACGGCCGCGTCGTCGTCCTCTATGGACGCGTCCCGAAGCGCACACGCGCGCGCCAACACCTGACCCGCGCGCGGCAGCCGATCCTCCCACAGACAGAGCTGGGCAGACGCCCCTTCCCCGCCGCCGAAGAGGAACGCGTCCGGCCGCCGCGGGAACGGACGCATGTCTCGACTCAACCCACGCGTGTCGTCCTGGACGCAGAATCCGAACTGAAAGAGACCGATGGCCGTGCGGTCGTCACGGCCCCAAGTCTCGTCGCCGAACCGACTCGGCGGCTCGGGCTCGAGGCCGAGTTCGTAGGCGAGCCGCGCCGCGAAGCCGAGCAGCAGGAGTCGCCCCCCGCCGCGCACGTATTCGGCGATCGCGAGTCGTGTGTCGTCGTCCAGATCCGCGATCGGCGCGCGCGGTCGATCGACGAGCACGACGACACAGTCCTGCTCGTTCCATGCGATCGCCTGCTGCGGCGTTGTCGGCGGCTCCTGCAGGTCCGCGTCGAACTCGGCGCGCAACAGATCGGCGATGCTCGCCGCGGCGGGATCGGCCTCGGTGAGCGCCGGTCGCGCACTCCGACACGACACCAACGCAGCGACACTCGCTGCGAGGATCCACCACCGCACCGCCTGATTCCGGCCCGCCATCTCTGGCGACTCAATTTAGCAGGTCACGCCGCGACCAGCGAGACTGTCCTTCGGACGCAACCCCGTCCTATGATCCCCGGCCCATGTCTGCTGACCCCTCCCGACCACACCGCGCCCGCATGACCGTCGGCGGCAAGCTGTCGTTCCGCAAACGCGTGCAGCCGATCGCGGCCGACCTCGGCGCGCTGCCGCTGGTCGATCGGGGTGACGACCCACCCCCGCTCGACGAGCTCGTCCAGTCCGGCTTCGCGCGGGTCGAGATCGAGGTCGGCTCCGGCAAGGGAGCGTTCCTCGTCGCCGCGACCGAAGCGCGCCCGGACTCGTTCTGGGTCGGGATCGAAGCGGCGAACTCATACGCGGAGCTCGCGGCGACCCGCCTCGCGGAAGCCGACCGCAAGAACGGCGTCATGCTCGTCGACAACGCGGCGCTGTTCTTGCGCGACCGGTGCGAGCCGGGCAGCGTGTCCCGCCTCCACGTCTACTACCCCGATCCCTGGCCGAAGCGCCGGCATCGGGGCCGGCGCTTCTTCTCCGCGGCGCCGCCTCCCGTGCTGCGCCGCGTCCTCAGCAACGACGGGGTGCTGTTCGTCGCCACTGACAATGCGCGCTACGCCGGAGAGATCGCGCGCGTCGTCGGCGCGAGCCCGCTGTTCGCCCGCGATCGTCAGCTCGAGGCCGAAGCCCTCGAACGACCCGGCGTGGCGTTCTCGCCGACGAACTTCGAGCGGAAGTACATCGCCGAGGGTCGCATCCTGCGTCGCTTCGCCTGGCGCGTCACCTCGGAACGGGCGTAGCGCTCAGTCGAGGTAGATGGTCGCGCCGGTCGCCGGCGTCTCCTGCACGGTCAACCGGTGCAGGCCGGGGAGTGCGGGCCGCAGCTTCTCGGCGAACCATCCGGCGATCACCTCGGCAGTCGAGTTCTCGAGCCCCGGCACTTCGTTCAGGAAGTGGTGGTCGAGCTGCTCGAGTAGCGGGTCCATGGCCTTCTGCAGGTCCGCGTAGTCGCACACCCACTGGAGCTCGGGATCGAGCGATCCGCGCAGATACAACGTGACGGTGTACGAATGCCCGTGGAGTCGCCCGCACGGATGCCCCTCGGGCACGTTGGGGAGCGAATGCGCCGCCTCGAATCGGAACTCGTGGAAGATCTCGATCATCGACGCTGCCCACGATGCCGCGCACGCGCGGTGAGGTCCAGTGCCGTCGCCGCTACGGCCGCGTCAGCGTGAGACCCGGCGCGATGCGCCACTTCCAGTTCTCCGATTCGTTCCGCGCAAACAGCGAGTAGGACTTCCCGCGCTTCATCGCCCGGAACTGTCCGCGCGAAATCCGCGCGTAGAAGTAGGTGGCGCCGCTGTTCGAATCGACCCACCAGCTGTGCAGGACCTGCGCGAGCACGTCCTCCTCACCCTTGCACCGCAGCATCATCTGCTTGTCGGCGCCCTCGAAGAACTCGTTGTACTGCGGCGCGCCGTCGCCCCCGCGCACCTCACGGACCTGCAGCAGCACGTTGCCGCGCGCTTTGTCCTGCGCACCGTGCCAGTCCGGCCCGATCATCTTCGGGCGGTCCTTATCAGCCTCGAACCAGAACGCCTTGGTGACCGTCAGGGCGTGATGCTCCCCGTCGTCGACCTGCGGGTTGTCGATCGAGCAGTGCGGACCGAACGCGTCCGAGATCGTCAGCGCGGTGTACGGGTTGCTGAAGCGGAACAGGTCGCTCGGCTTCTGCCGACCGAGCCCCCAACCGCCGCCGAGGTTCGCGGTTGCGAGGTCGTGGAAGGTGTGCACGCGCGTCATCAAACCCATGTAGCCGACGTCGAGGATGTTCTGGCCGAGGCGGTCGTAGTTGAGGCGACGCCACCGCCCGCCGACCCACACCTCGTTGTAGGTGTGCGCCGCGAACGAATCCTTCAGCCCCTTGACCCCCTTGACGATGTCGCGACGCAACGCGTGATGCGTGAGTCGCTTCTCGAGCATCTCGAGATTGCGCGGATTCGACGCGTCGACGACGGGGATCGTGACGATGCTGCGCGTCGGGATGCCGACCGCACGGAGAATGCCGGTCAGGTAGTTCGCCGAAGTCGTGCAGGTCCCACGCGTGCCGTGCTCGAACATGCCCTTGACGTAGATCTCCCGATCGAACATCTCGGCATCGCTGAGCTCACCGCGCTTGCTGTCGAACTTCTGCCGCAGCGACGCGGGCACCACCGGCCGGTCCTTCTCGAAGTCCACGGCCCAGACGCACGTGCCCCCGAGACTCCGCGCGTGATCGAGCGCCCACTTGGACACGCGCTCCACCACCTCCTTGTCGGTGAGCTTCGCGACGTCGATCCCCGCCTTCTTCAGTCGCGCGAGCAGTTCCTTCTGCATCGCCCGGTCGAAGTTCGTCGTGACCCCGGGCTTCAGGAACGCCGCGAGCTTGCGCGCATTCTTGCGCCACCTCTTGTCGCCGACGATCGTGGTCGCATTCGTGTTGAACGGATAGTGGATGACTTCCAGCTCGACGTAGTCATCGCACTGGAAGAGCACCCGCGCGTCCTGGTAGTCGTCGTTGATCGTCGCGAGGTCGTAGGCCGGCATGACCTGGATGACCGTGCGGATCGTGTAGGTGAACTCCCGTCGCTCGCGCCAGTCGCCGTCGGGGACGCCGTCGCCGTCGGAGTCGCGTTTGGCGGGGTCGGTGGAGTACTTGTGGATCTCCTGGTAGTCGGAGAGGCCGTCGCGGTCGGAGTCGCGGTCCTGGGGCTGGGCCAGGAGTGGGCTCGAAAGGAGGGCGATGGCGAGGAGGAGGAGTCGGATCATGGTGCGGGGATCGGTCAGTTCAGGGGATAGGTTCCCGCGGGGTGGTGATCCGTCCCTGGAATTTTAGGTCCGGCGGGTTGCCCGTTATCGGGCTCGGACCCGAGCCCGAAAACGGCCACCCGCGTCCACTACGCTACCCATCCAGAATTCCCACCCCACTGCAACTTCCCCCCACCCCATCCCGGTATGCGCTTTCGATCACCCCCCGTGACGCAACCGACACCACGAATCGCGCCGGCGGATGCCTCGTTCGCAGCCGCCCTCGAGTCCGCGCTCCCGCGCGTGCGGCGATTCGTGGAACGGCTGTGCGCCACGGCGGCGGACGCCGATGACGTCATGCAGGAAACGATGACCAGAGCCTGGAAGTACCGCGCCTCGTGGGATCCCGATCGGGATGCCGCGCCGTGGCTCCTCCGGACGGCGTTCCGCGCGGCCACCGATCACCGCGATCGAGCGCGTCGCACCCCAGCACCGCTGGATGGAAGCGAGTCGGAACGCGCCGAGCCCTGTGCACTCGAGCTGCGGGAAGAGATCGAATACGCCCTGCGGCACCTGAGCGTCATCGAGCGCACGCTCCTGCTCGGCTTCCACCGCGAAGGGCTCTCGATCGAAGAGCTGGCGCACGCGCACGACCTGCCCCTCAACACGGTGAAGTCCCACCTGCATCGCGCGCGTCGCAAGCTCCCCGGAGGCCGGCGATGAACGAGAGCCAGTTCCGCGCCCGGGTCGACGAGCTGTTCGACGCCCGCATGGATCCGCTCGACGACGCGGAGATCCGCGACTACCTGCTCGCGCACCCCGATCGCGCCGAGGACTTCGCGACGTGGCGATGCGCCGTGCAGACCCTCGTCGACGCGCCCGAGCCCGCCCGCGCGCTCCCCGTGCGAGGACTCGCCGCGGTCGCGGCGGTCCTCGTGATCGGACTGGTCGGCTGGCGCCTGCTCGACCGACCGGTCTCCGCCGCCGCGCCTCGCCCTACCGTCCTGCACGACGCTCGCGTGATCGACAGCACCTTCGATCTTCGCGTCGACCGTGCGCGACGCGGCCGCGCGCACACGCACAGCACCGAATTCCGAGACTCCGATACCCGACTCCAAATCGCCAAGACCTGGAGCACCATTCGATGAACACACGGCCGATGAGAGCACGACCGATCCTGCACGGCATCGCCACGATCGCGCTTGCCGCCGCCTCGACCTCGATCGCGGCGGCCCAAGACACGACACGACTCGAGCTGTTCGACGTCCGCGATCTGCTCGACGACCTGAACGCGGGCATCACCCGCGCGAAGCCCGACGACGAAGCCCCCCCGGAGTCCGAACGGATCGCCCGCTTCTTGCGCACGTTTGCCGAGCCGAAGCTCCGCGATGACGAAGACATCCGCGGCTTGCGCAGCGGCACACTCGTCGCGCGCGGAACCGAAGAACGACTCGCGTGGATCCGTCAGCTCTTGCGCGACGTGCGCGCCAAGCCCGGCGCGCAGATCGACATTCAGACGTCCTTCGTGGAACTCACGGACGACGCATGGCAACGCCACATCAAGCCGATCCTCGACAAGCAGGACCCGACGAGCGTGTTCACGATCGTGCTCAGCGACGACGAGGCAACCCGCGATTGGCGCGTACGGATGCAGAAGGAAGAAGGCGCCATGATCCTGACCGCGCCGCGACTGCTCACGTATCCGCTGCAGCGCGCGACGCTCTCGGCAGGCGAAACGATCACGTACATCAAGGACTACGCGACGAAGGAGGACGAACGAAAATCCGGCGAGTTCTTCCTCGACGGCCAGAAAGCCGACGCGGACGGCCGCATCACCGGAACGCTGTTCGACGGCGTGGAACTCGAGACGACGGCCGCGACGCTGCGCGGCGATCGCATCGCGCTGCAGTACAGGTTCTCACTCACCGACGTGAAGCGACCGATTCCGGAGTTCACGACGACGACGTCTGCCGGCAACGAGGTCACGATCCAGCTGCCCGAGTCGACGAAGATGTCCCTCGAGAAGCGCGTCGTGATTCCGAACGGGGCGCTCGCGCTGACTAGCGCGCCGTTGACCAAGGGCGGCTACCGCGTGCTCCTGATGCAGGCCACGCGTCTCGACGAGCCAGCCGCGGAACCGGCCGCGCCGAAGGGCAAGTAGCGCGCTACTTCGCGAGTTCGAGGATCTCCCCGACGAGTTCCTCCGCGAAGATCTCGTGGCCAGCCGACGTCATGTGGACGAGGTCCCACCAGAGGAACCCGTCGTCCCGCCGCGCATCCATCTTCGCCTGCATGTCGACGTAGGCGATGCCGAACTGATCCCCGAGCTTCCGCATGACGAGGTGGTTCGGCGCGAGGTTCTCGCGAAACTCGTTGAACGTCGAGCGCTCGCGTGAGTTCGGCTCGAGCAAGAACACGGTCCGGATTCCGTGCTTGCGGTTGAGCTCGGTGATCCGCGCGAGGTTCATGCCGAACTGACCGACGTCGAGGTCGTTGTGGCCAAGGTCGATGATCGTCATGTTCGGCCGCGTCTCGACCCATTCGTCGCGGTAGCGCGGCCACAGTGTCGTCGAGGTCGCGCCGCTGATCCCGGTGTTCACGCACTCGTACCAACGCGCGCCTCCGGATCGCTCGTTGAGCTTCGCCTCGAGCCTGGCCACCCAAGTGTCGGACTTCAACGCCGCTCCGGACCCCCAGGTCTGGGAGCTGCCGACGACGACGATCCGGTACCGCTCGACGTCGCCGTCCTGCGGCGGCGGCGGCACTGGATCCGGCTCGAACGTGATCGTATTGGGGTAGTCCGGCGTCGACAGGACGTCGGCCGGGTACCGCGTCGCGAACCACATTCGATCGACGAAGTAGTACGACCCTGTCGCGAGCACCGCGAGGGCGGCGAACGCCAGGTGATACACGAGGCGCGACCGCCGCAGACGACGCCGTCCTAGCCACAGCCCGACCGCGATCAGAGCGTGCACACCGAGAAGCCCGGCCGCAGAGCTCGCCGCGACCATTCGACGGCCGCGGTGATTCGTGAAGTGTTCCAGCCGTGTGCTGCCGTCCTCTCGCTCGATCCGGACGTTGTCCAACCGTGCGTTCGCGCCACCCGCCTTGAAGCCGAATCGCTGCTTCGCGACGCGGTCGAGGGAGCGCTCGACGAACGGCTCCCCATCGACAAAGACACGAAATGCAAAATCCTCGAACTCGATACGCGCAGTGTGCCAGCCGGCCGGGTTCGGCGGTGCCCCGTCGAGTGTCGTCAGAGCCGTGAACGTTCTCTTGCGATCGACCCGGCCAACCGCGGCAGGTCGAGTCTCCAACCGACTGAACCGGACGAAGTCGAAGCTGTGGCCCTTTCCGTTGAAAAGGACAGCCATCCAGGCGTCCTCCTCGAGCTCGAAGTCGAACTCCAGCGCCGCGAGCGCAACCGGCTCGTCCCAAAGGATCTCGTGGAATCCGAACCAGGTGCCGAAGTCGACCCGGTCCCCGGCCAGGGCCACGCGCGATACCCGAAACATCACGCCACCGATCGCCCCCACTTCGAGGAACGACTTGGACGTGATCCAGCGCTCGTACTTGTGGAACGTGTTCGCGTGCCCCTGCACGAACGACGTCACTGCCGCGATTGTCACCAGGCTCAATCCGACCAATGTCAGCAGCGCGCGCCACATCGGCCAGGCAGTCTGGCGGATCGCCCCAGCACGGTCAATCGCACCGACCTGGAGGCGGGAATCTCCTCCGACCAACCGCTATCCTCCCGCCTCCCGCAGACCCCGAGAGGAACCGACTTGACCGACCGTATCGTGCCAGAGCGCTCGGCGAAGCTCGACCGACTTCGCGAAGCCGGCATGGACCCGTATCCGCCGCGCGTGCCGGCGCCCGCATCGATCGCTTCGTGCCTCGAAAACTTCGAGGCGCGCGAGGGCGAGACCGTGTGCGTCGCCGGCCGCATGACCCAGGTCCGCGACTTCGGCAAGCTGCGCTTCTCCCACCTCCAGGACCGCAGCGCGTCGATCCAGGTCGGCTTCCAGCGCGACAAGCTCGCCGAGTTCTGGCCGAACCGCAAGACGATCGAATCGAACGACCTCGTCGTGATCCGTGGCGAGCTCGGCGTCACCCAAAAGGGCGAACGCACGATCTGGGCAACCGAAGTCACCCTCGCCTCGAAGGCGCTGCGTCACGCCCCCGAGAAGTGGCACGGGCTGCAGGACCAGGAGGCGCGCTACCGCATGCGGTACGTCGACCTCTACGCGAACCTCGACGCGCGCGACAAGTTCGTGCTCCGCTCGACCGTGATCCGCGAGATCCGCCGCTACTTCGAGAGCCACGAGTACATGGAGGTCGAGACCCCGATCCTCCATCCGATCTTCGGCGGCGCAACCGCGCGCCCGTTCGAGACGCACCACAACGCGCTCGACATGAAGCTCTACCTGCGCATCGCGCCGGAGCTCTACCTCAAGCGCCTGCTCGTCGGCGGCCTCGAACGCGTCTACGAGATCGGTCGCGTGTTCCGCAACGAAGGCATCAGCACGCGGCACAACCCCGAGTTCACGATGCTCGAGAGCTACGAGGCCTATGCCGACTACCGCACGATCATGGAGCGGGTCGAGGGGCTGTTCGCACACCTCTGCGAGACATGCCTCGGCGGCAACACCGAGGTCGAGTTCCGCGAGCAGAAGTTCGACCTGAAGCCGCCGTTCGAGAAGGCGCGCTACACCGAGCTGTTCGCGAAGTACAACGACGGCCTCGACTTCTTCGATGAAGAAGGCGTGCTCGCCCGCGCCAAGGCGCTGAACATCGCCACCAAGGACCTCCCCTGGGAGAAGGTCGCCAACGACATCTTCGAGGCAACGGTCGAGGACGAGCTCGACGGACCGGTCTTCGTCTACGACTACCCGGTTGCGGTGTCGCCGCTCGCGAAGAAGCACCCGGACGACCCGCGCATCACCGAGCGGTTCGAGCTGTTCGTCTGCGGCATGGAGCTCGCGAACGCGTTCTCCGAGCTCAACGACCCGATCGATCAGGAGCAGCGCTTCGAGTCGCAGCTCGCACACAAGGACGACGAGACGTCCTCGGAGATGGACGTCGACTACGTGACGGCGCTCGAGTTCGGCATGCCGCCCGCGGGCGGGCTCGGCATCGGCATCGATCGCCTTCTGATGCTGCTGTCCGGCTCGCAGTCGATCCGCGAAGTGATCCTATTCCCGCTGCTGCGCCGACTGCAGGGCACGCCCAACACTGACGAATCCGAGAACGGCGAGGAACCCCCGGCGGGAGGCGACTAGTTGGCCACACGGGCCTTCTCCTGGTTCCTCGCGCTGCGCTATCTGCTGTCGCGCTGGGTCAACGTGCTCGGCATGGGCGGCGTCGCCCTCGCAGTATGGGCGCTGATCGTCGTCGTCGCGGTCTTCTCGGGATTCATCTCCGGCATCGAAGACAACACGAAGAGCGGTTCGCCCGATCTACTCGTGACGTCGCTCGCACCGGAAACGTCGTTCGAGTCGCTCGAAGCGACGATCCGTGCGGACGAAGACGTCGTCGCGATCGCGCCGCGGCTCCGGCACCACGCGCTCTACTTCCCGATCGGTCGCGGGCTGCGTAAGATCGCCGCGACGGACCCGCTGCCGATTAGCGGGCTCGGGTTCGAGTTCGTCGAACTGCTCGGCATCGACACCGAGGCTGAACTCGAGACCTCCGATCTGTCGCTCTGGCTCGACGCCATTCCGAACGACGATTACGGCAGCCGGGTCGAGGCAACCGAGAATCCGCTCTCGATTTCGATCGAACGCGTGCGAGCCGCGCGCGCGCAGGCGCGTCCGTTCGACCGCACCGAGCTGCTTCGCGTTCCGCCCGGCGTTCTCGTCAGCCGCGATCGCGCCAGGTCGAGCCGCATCGACACCGGTCAAGAGCTCGAAATCGTGTCCGCTCACCTCGACCGCAGTGACCCCGAGTCGCCCGAGATGCGCAAGATCCGCCGCGTCTTCGTGCTCACGGGCAAGTTCGAGTCCGGCCACCGCGTCGTCGACCACACGATGGCGATCGTCGACATCGAGCAGGTGCGCACGCTTCTCGGCCATGACGCCTCCGACCCCGGATCGATCGACATCGTCTCCGACGTCGCGATACGGGTGCGACCCGGCGCCGACCTGAAGACCGTCGCGCGCCGCCTCGAGAAGGCCCTCGGCAACGACGTCGCGAACGTCCTCACCTGGAGAGAACAGAACAAAACGTTCCTCGACGTCGTCCACCAAGAACGCCGGATGATGAAGCTGATCCTGTTCGCGGTCGGCCTCGTCGCGGCGTTCCTGATCTACGCGACGATGCACATGATGGTCACGCAGAAGGTCAAGGACATCGGCATCCTGAGCGCGATGGGCGCATCGCGCGACGGAACCAAACACGTGTTCTTGATCTGCGGCGTGACGGTCGGCGTCCTCGGCTGCGTGCTCGGCGCGACGATCGGCTGCTTGACATCGATCTACCTCGACGAAATCAATCGGTACTTCATCCGCGGCACTCTCACCGACATCGTCAACGTGTTCCGCGGGATGTTCGGCCTGCCCGACACCGTCCTGTCGATCTTTCCCCCGCAACTCTACGCACTCGATCGCATCCCGACCGTCGTCGATCCCACCTGGGTGTCGCAGGTCACGATCGGGGCATTCGCCGTCACGATCTTCGCCGCCTGGCTCCCCGCCCGCCGCGCCGCCCGCTTCGAACCCGTGCGCGCTCTCGGATACGAATGACCGACCCCATCCTCAGCGCCGAAGGCGTCACCAAGACCTACCGCGTCGGCAAGCGCGAGATCCCCGTGCTGCGCGGTGTCGACTTCGAGATGCAGCCCGGCGAGATGGTCGCGCTGCTCGGCGCGTCCGGTGCGGGCAAGTCGACGCTCCTGCATGTGCTCGGTCTACTCGACCCGCCGACCGAGGGCCGCGTGCGATTCGAGGACCAGAGCGTCAGCGACCTCCCCGGCCCGAAGCGCGCCAAGCTGCGTCACCGCGAGATCGGCTTCGTATTCCAGTTCTATCACCTGATCCCCGAGCTCACGGCGCTGCAGAACGTCAAGCTCGGCACGATGATGGACCAGGGTCCGCTGGCGTGGCTCGGCGAACGCAAGCAGCACGACCAGGACGCGCGTGCGCTGCTCGATCGCGTCGGCCTGACCGAACGGCTCACCCACCGGCCGGACGAGCTGTCCGGCGGCGAACGCCAGCGCGTCGCGATCGCGCGCGCGCTCGTCGCGAACCCGCGCGTCATCCTCGCCGACGAGCCGACGGGCAACCTCGACAGCTCCACGTCCGAGAGCGTTCTCGAGCTACTGTTCGAGATCAACCGCGAGTCGAACATCGCGTTCTTGCTCGTCACGCACGACGAAGGCCTCGCCGCGCGCTGCGACCGTATCGTCCGCCTGCGCGACGGAGTGATCGACGCCTGATGTATCGCTACTTCCTCGCGATCCGCTATGTACTCAGCCGCAGGGTCAATCTGCTCGGCATGATCGGCGTGTCGCTCGGGGTGTGGGCTCTGATCGTCGTCGTCGCGATCTTCAGCGGCTACCTGACCGAGGTGAAAAAGCGACTGATCGGCGCGACGTCGGACATCGGCGCGACACTGATCCCCGAAGACACCGCGTACGTCGACCTCGCGGTCGAAATCGAAGCCGATCCCAACGTAGCGGCGTGCTCCCCGCGCATCGTGTGGTACGGCGTGTCCTACTCGCCTGACGCCGAGCCAGCGCGCGGCAACGGCCAGCTGAACACGAACGGGATCCCCGGCGCAAGCGACGACTTCATCGCCCTTCTCGGCGTCGACCCCACGATTGAAAAAAACGTCACCGCGATGACCGAGTGGATCGAGAACGTCGACGATCCGGATCTACGAGTCGCGGACGCGAGCAGGCCGCTGGCCGAACTAGACGGCGAACCGACCCTCGTGCTCAGCACCGCGCGCGCGAAGGCCCACGGACTGAGTCGTGGAGACCGCGTCCACGTATCCAGTGGCGTCATGCACGAAGGACGGGCAGGCGAAGCGCTCGAACTCGTCGAGGGCTGGTTCCGCGTCGGCGGGTGCTTCGACTCCGAATTCGCGGTATTCGACGGCTTCCACGTGTACGCGCACATCGACGCGATGCGCGCGCTGCTCGGCGCGAAGTCTTCGAACAAGTCGGAGACATGGGTCAACGAAATCGCGATCCGCGTCAAAGACGCTCGGGAAACCGTCAAGACCAGCCAGCGCATCCGACGTCGCCTCAATCGCGACCTACCGCCCTTCCGCAACCCGATCCGCGTCCGCACGGCCGAACAGGCCAACAGCCAAGAGATCCTGTCGATCGATCACCAGCGCTCGCTCATGCAGCTGGTGCTCTACGTGATCATGATCGTCGCGGCGTTCCTGGTGTTCGCGACGTTGTCGATGATGGTCACGGAGAAGACACACGACATCGGCATCCTGACCGCGCTCGGGGCAACGCCGCGCGGGGTCACGTTCGTGTTCCTCGCGTGCGGTCTGACGATCTCGATCACCGGCGCTGTGCTCGGCGTCCTCACCGGCTGTGTGTCGGCGATCTACACGGACGCGTTCAACACGCTCATGAAGGACTGGTTCGACGTCGACCTGTTCCCGACGGCGATCTACAATCTGACGCACGTGCCGTGTGAACTCGATCCCGTGTGGATCGCCACCGTTGCGGGGAGCGCAATCGGTCTCGGCCTCGTCGTCTCAGGGATTCCCGCGTGGCGCGCCGGTCGCCACGACCCGCTCGAGTCGCTACGCAACGAATAGGCCGAGGATCGACGCGCGGTCTGCCGATATCATCACAGACCGATGACCAAGCTCTCGTGGTTCTGGCTGAGCGTCGCGTGCGTCGCTCTGACGAGCTGTCGCTTCGCGGAGCGCATGCGCAACGCGGTGCGCGAGCACCGGCCGGAGGCGAGCATCGCGCGACTGACCGACGTCGCGCGACTCGAAGCCCTGCTCGGCCGGACCACCGTGAACTGGACCGAACGGGGCCGCGAGTTCGTGTCGGACTCGCTCCGCACGCTACGCGTGCCGGACCTGGCCATGCAGAAGCTCGATGCCATTCCCCAGCGCACGCTGCGCATCGCCGCGCTCGATCCACGCCCCGGCGTAGTCGCGGGCGACTCCTGGCGCAAGATCGTCAGCCTGCCTCGGCGAAGCGATCTCTTTCGCGGCCAGCCCCAGGACGCATCCGACCCCGAGCGGTTCACGGACAGCGGCGCGATCGACACGAACTCGGTGCGCACGTTCGCGCTGCGGATCCTCGATCGCGTGCGCATCGACTGACCGGCGCTACACTGCCCGGCATGCGATCGTTCCATGCCGCCACGCTCGTCGCGTGCGCCTTCGCCCCCGTCCCCGCGGCCCAGGATTGGCCCGCGGACCGCAAGCGAGGCGCCGAGTCGATCCGTGCCGAGCCGCTCGAAGCGTGGCTGACCGAGCTGACCTCCGAGAAGATGCTCGGTCGCGCCACCGGCGAACCGGGCTTCGCGCTCGCCGCGGACTTCGTCCGTGACCACTTCCGCCGCCTGAAGCTCGAGCCGCTCGGAGACGACTACTTCCAGCGCGTGCCCTGGACCCGTCTCTCGATCGATCCGGAGCAGAGCTACGTCCGGCTCGTGCGGACCAGCGACGACGGCACCGACGTGGAGCTGGCGACGATGCGCGTCGGCGCCGGGATGCACGCGTCGTCGAGCGTCGACTCGACCCACGAAGGCGATCTCGCCCTGACCGAGTTCGACGGCGACCTCGCCGCGATCGAGAAGAAGGAGCTCGACTCCTGCAACGTCATCGTCGTCTCGTCCGAGCGCATCGAGAAGCTGCGCACCTACTACCGCCTCAGCCGCGCCATCCGCAAGGCCGGCGGTCGCCTGATCGCCGTCGCGGCTCCGGGCCTCACCGAGCTCGTGAATCCGGCGCCGCTGACCATCCCCGGAGGCTCCGATGACCGCATCGCGAAGAGTCGCCTCACCCGCCCGCGCGTGTGCGCGCTCGACGCGGACGCGCTCGACGCCGCGCTGAAGGCCGCGGGCGGCTCCTTGGATGCGGTGCGCAAGAGCGACAACGCGCTCCGCGTCCCCGGTGTGCGCGCGATTTCCCGCATCCGCATGCGCGAGGAACCCGCCCCCGCGTTCAACGTCGGCGCCGTGCTGCGCGGGTCCGACCCGAACTACCGCGACGAGTACGTGCTCATCGGCTCCCACCTCGACCACCTCGGCCGGAAGGGCGACACGTTCTGCCCCGGCGCCGACGACGACGGTTCCGGCACCGTCGGCGTGCTCGCGCTCGCGAGTGCGTTCGTCGCCAACGGCGCACCGCGCCGCAGCGTCGCGTTCGTCACGTTCTGTGGCGAAGAGCGCGGCCTGATCGGCTCGGCGTACTTCGCGAAGCACTCACCGATCCCGCTCGAGAGCATCGTCGCCGAGCTCCAGCTCGACATGATCGGACGTAGCGAAGAGCATCCGGGCGAACCCGCCGCGAGGAACCGCAACTGCCTGCACCTCATTGGCACGCAGAAGCTGTCCGACGAGTTCCACGCGCTGTGCCTGCGGCTCAACAAGGCTCGCACCAAGTTCGATCTCGAGTGGGACGAAGAGGACGTCTTCTACCGCAGCGACCACTGGAACTTCGCGCGCGAAGGCGTGCCGGCGGCGTTCTTCTTCACCGGCTTCCACAAGGACTACCACCAGCCCGGGGACACGGTCGACAAGATCGAGTTCCCGAAGCTCGTGCGGGTCGTGCGCTACGTCTACGACATTGCCTACGAACTCGCGGCGGACGACTCACGCCCGCACGTTTCGATGCCGAAGTGGCGCAAGCTGCGCAAGAAGGGCCGACGCGAGCCCGTCGCCCCGATCCGAAACTAGCGGACTAGTCGCGCTCGCGACGCGCGCGCCGGCCGTGCCGCTCGCGCGTGAAGCCGTGATCCCGCTCGATGCGATGCTGCGGGTGGCGCTTGTCGGTGCGGAAGGCGTTCGCCTCGAAGTCGCGGACGACGTCACGCTTGACCTCGAACGACGTCGCGTACGCTTCGACACGAATCGCGCCGATGTTCTGACTCGAGACGTCGCCGCGCCTGCAGATCACCGCCAGGAGGCGACGCGGGTTCGCGCCGTGGCGGAACCCCCAGTTGATGCGGTAGCGGGTGTAGTTCGACGAATCGTGATCGCGCGGCGCGGCCGGGGCGCCACCGCTGCGACGCTCGTCGCGGGCACCACCGTCACGCGTATCACGGGTATCCCGCGAATCGCGACGCGAGCCGCGCGGCGCCACCGGCGTGACGTCGCGCGGTTCACACGGGTGCGTCGACTGCACGCCCTGGATCAGCGCCGCGACCACTTCCGCAGGATCACGACTGTCGAGCAGACTCGTCGCAAACTCGAGCTGCGACTCGTTGGGCGTCTCCGCGGGCTCCACGATCATCGCGCGGATCCGGCGACGGCCGCGCTTGTGCAGCGCCTTGCGGACCTCTTCGACCCGCGCGAGCGGCTGCCAGTCGGCCTCGACCTTGGCGTCGGCGTGGATCCGCCGCGCGCGTCGTTCGCCGGCCGGCGTCGCCAGTAGGATACTGCGGCCCTTGTTGCCGGCGCGGCCGGTGCGGCCGCTGCGGTGCGTGTAGACCTCGCCGTCCATCGGCAGATCGCCATGGACGACGATCGAAACGTCCGGGATGTCCAGCCCCCGCGCCGCGACGTCGGTCGCGACGAGCGCCTGGATCGCACCGCTGCGGAACGCCTCGAGCGTGCGCGTGCGCTGCGCCTGTGCGAGCTCACCACTGAGCGCCATCGCCGCGAAGCCGTCCTTCGCGAGCCGCTCGGCCACGCGCGCGCAGTCCATGCGCGTCGCGACGAATACGAGCACGCGCTGGCCGTCCGCGAGCAGCAGCAGGTTGACGAGCGTGTTGTAGCGGTCCTTCGCGTTGACGAGGTGCGCGACGTGCGCGATATCCTCGTTCGCGGCGCCAAGGGCGGTACCCTCGACGTGGACCGGATCGTTCTGGTAGGTATCGGCGAGTCGCTGCACGCCACGCGGGAACGTCGCGGACACGAGGTGCGTCCGACGCTCTTCCGGCATCGCGTCGAGGATCGCTTCGAGATCGTCGCGGAAGCCCATGTCGAGCATCTGGTCCGCTTCGTCGAGCACGAGCTGCGTGATCCCGTCGCAGACGAGGGCGCCGCTGCGAATGTGGTCGAGCAAGCGACCGGGTGTGCCGACGACGATCGCCGGATTCCTCGCCAAGCGACGACGCTCCTGCCCGACATGCGTGCCCCCGGTGAAGACGTCGACCTTGACGCCGCGCACACCGGCGTAGAGCCAGTTCAACTCCGTCTGCACCTGCGTCGCGAGTTCACGGGTCGGCGCGATCACGAGCGCGCGCGGGGCGCTCCCATCGACGAAGCCGATCAGGTCGTCGGCCATCGCGAAGCCGAGCGCGAGCGTCTTGCCGGACCCGGTCTGCGACGAAATGCGGAGGTCCCGGGCGTCCTCGCGGACTTCGAGCGCCTTCTCCTGCACGGCCGTCAGCTTGTCGAAGCCACGGTCGCGCAACGCCGGCTGCAGCGCCTCGGGAACCCGGGCAAACGGGTCCGTGGCACCGGTTTCAGGTGCGGACCGATCCATATCGGTCGAAGAGTCCATGAGCATGCGGTCGGCTTCGGCGGCGGAAAAGGGCGGCGAACCCTAGCGCCGCGCGCAGGGGAACGCAACCCTCGCCGGGTCGCCGTTCGTCCGTAATCTACAGCAAGATCGAGATTTGTGCCTACGCGTAGCCGTCCGCGGCCAGCACGGGCTCCCGCCGCGCCCCCACGTTGACGGCCAATGCGACCGCCGTGACCGACGCCAGGACCGATGAGCCCCCGTAGCTGACGAGGGGCATCGGCAGCCCCGTCGCCGGAACGAACCACGCGCAGACCGCCACGTGGAGGAAGCTCTGCGTGCCCAGA
The DNA here is from genome assembly GCA_028281765.1 of Planctomycetota bacterium. Lineage (GTDB taxonomy): Bacteria > Planctomycetota > UBA1135 > UBA1135 > UBA2386 > JANQJF01. The sequence continues at coordinate 133,799 of JANQJF010000083.1, forward strand.
TACGCCGCGACACCGACCGCGAGCAGACGGCCAAATCGCTCGCGGCAGCGGATTCCGATCGTCGCGATCGCGATCACGAGCAGCAGATCGAGCAGGATCACCGCGGACGCCCCGAGCAGGCCGGTCTCCTCACAGATGACGGAGAAGATGTAGTCGCCGGATCGATACGGCAGGAAGTCGAACTGGGTCTGCGGGCCCTGGCCGAACCCGAACCCGGTGGTGCCACCGGCGCCGATGGCGATCAGGGACTGCCATGGCTGGTACCCCTTGTCCCGCAGCGTCTGCACAACGTCCGGACGATGCACATCTTCCGCCGTCCAGGTGTAGTGCGCGAGCCACACGTCGACGCGGGATTTCTGGTAGTCGTGCAGCACCGTAAAGTAGGCCAGCAGGAGCCCCAGCGCCCCCACCCCGATGAGAACCGCAAGGTGTCGCGCGGGCGTGCCGGCCGCGTAGCACATCGCGATCAGGATCGGCCAGAACACGAGTGAGCTGCCGAGGTCCGGCTGCTTGAGGATCAGCGCGACGGGCACGGCGGTGAGCAGCACCGGCACGAACAGGCCCTCGAGCGTCCGCGCCTTCGATCGGAACCGCAACCACGACGCGAGCGTAACGATCAACGCGAGTTTCGCGAACTCGCTCGGCTGGATGCCAAAACCGAAGACCTTGTACCAACGGCGCGCGCCGTTGATGATCACACCGAAGAATGGCAGCAGCACGAGCGCGACGATCGCGAGCGCGTAGAGCACCCACGCGGACCGCATGATTCGCGCATACGGCACGACGACGAGACCGATCCCCAGGAAGCCAGCGACGCAGAAGAACAGAAGCTGCCGCGACACCTGATTGGAAAACAGCGCATCGTCCGCGGTACCGCTGTGGATGAACGCGACGCCGATCGAGCCGATGGCTGCGGTCAGCAACACCAGCCACCAATCGATGCCGCCGAGCAGAGTGCCGATCCCGCGCGTGGTCATCGCACCGACTCCGGCAAGTAGGCCTCGGCGAGCTGCGGATCCTCGCGCACGCGACGCAGAAAGTCCGCGACGACCGGCGCGGCGACCCGGCCACCGCCGCTGCCGTGCGGCACGTCGTAGAGCACGCATGCGAACGCGAGCTGCGCGTCGCGCGCGGGACCGGTGTAGCCGGCGAACCACGCGTTGTTCCGTTTCGATGGCTTCACGCGCACCTCCGCGGTGCCGGTCTTGCCGAACACCCGCACGTTGTGCCAGTCGACCCGGCGAGCAGATCCGCTCGAGACGCAGAACGCCAGCCCGGCGCGCACCTGCTCCAGATCGCCCGCGTGCACGCCGAGCGGCACGCGGGCCCGCGGAATCCCGTCGCGCACGAAGCTCACGGTCGGCACCGAACCCGCCGCGAGCGCCGCGTAGGCACGCGCGATGAAGACGACATTGACCTCGACGCCGTACCCGATGCCCTGCATTTCGAGCTCCCACCGGGACGGGCTGAGCTTAGGCCGCGCGGACGCGCCGCTCGGCAGCCCCCCGATCTTCGTCTCGTATGCGGGCCCACCGACAAGCGGGCGACGCGCGAAGGCTTCGGAAAGCGGCGCCAGCCCGACGCGCGAGAGCGCGCGTCGCAACCCCGCGTTGCCGAGTCCGCGGACCGCGGTAAAGAAGAAGAAGTTGCACGACCGGCCGAGCGCCTCGATCGGATCGAGCGCCGCCGGGCCATGCGTGCTCCCACACCGCAGCCGCTTCGAGTAGCGGCCGACGCACGGTCGAAACGCCTTCGGAGGCGCGGTTGGTCGTCCATGGCGCTGCGCGTCCAGGTGCTCCAGCAACACGAACGGCTTGACGACCGACCCGATGTACGGGTTCTTCGACGGCCAGGTCGCGGCCGAGATCCATCGGGGCTTGCCCTCCTTGTCGACGAGTGGCCAGCCAGCCACGGCGAGCACGTCCCCCGTGCGCGCGTCGAGGATCGCCGCCGCCTTCTCCACGCCGAACTCGGCCGTCGCAAGACTGTCCTCGAGCAGAGCCTGGAGCCGAAGGTCGAGTGTGAGCCGCACGTCGCGCCCCGCGACGACGTCGAGCGAACTGAACAGCCGCTTCTCGCGGCGGCGCGTACGCTCGACGAATCGAAGCCCCGGCGCACCGGCGAGCACCCCGTCGACCGCCGACTCGATCCCGCTGCGTCCGACGCGCCCCTGCGTGAGGTAGTGGCGACGCATCGCTTCGCCCGCGGTCTCGACCAATGAGGAACTCAGGTCGCCGGGTAGATCGGAGTCCCAGTTCTCGAAGAATCCCTCGAGCCCGCTCTCGCCGAGACCGCGCGTCCACGCGCGGAGCCCCGCGTCGTCGTGCTCCTTCCACATCGGCGAGACCCGGCCGATCAACAGTTCGAGTGTGCCGAGGTCATCGCGACCGGGCAGCGTGCCGTAGGCGCGCCGGACCGAGGGCTGCATGCGGAAACCAGGGTGGCGGTCTTGAAGCAGCTTGAGCCAGGTCGCGTGGCGGTACGGCAGGCGATTCCGTGCAACGCGCGGCACGTCCTCGTTCCACGGCAGCACGGGCCGCTCGCGCTCTTCGAAAGCCGCCTTGGCGTCGTCGTCGAGGTCACGGAACGCCGCGACACGGGCCGCGCGTTCGCCCGAGTCGAGCGCCGCGAACTCACGCCAGGCCTCGAGCTCCAGACCTTCGCTTGCCAGGGACGCCCAGAACTGCGCATCGAGCAGAACCGCGCGCTCGTCCTCCGGCAACGCGGACCAGTCCCGCCACTCGATCCACGCCTGCCGGCGCGACTCGAGATACGCGAGCATGTCGAACGAATCGCTCCCGATGCGACGTCCGAACTCACGGAGCTCCGCACCGATCTCGCGAAACGCCGTGAGCTCGATCGAAGCCTCGGTATCCCCACGACCGCGGCACACCTCGAGTCCGATGCGCCACACGGGATCCGTCCGGCGATCCTCGATCGCGTGCCGGAGCCCGAGGTGGAAATGATGCGCGCCGACACCCGAGACGCGGGACAGCAGCGACGACGCGTAGAAGCGCAGATCGCGCGCATCCTCGGCATTCGCCTCACGCGAGGCGCCGAGGGACCGCGACGCGACACCAGATTCCGGTCCGAGCAAACCGAGCGGGATCTCCAGCACCTCCCGGCATGCGGCCGCCCAGCCTTCGGGCCGGTCGAGCCGATACTTCGGGCGACGCCCCAGCGTACGCGCGAGCCGGTTGGCCCCGTGCACCGCGACGCCGACGGGATGGTGCCGACGGAACGTGCGGTAGCGGATCTCGAGATCGAAACCCGGCTCGTCACGCGCGACCACCGCGTCGTTTCGATCGAAGATCGTGCCGCGGCGCGTCGGCACGTCCCGGAACGCCCAGCGATTGCGGTAGCTGCGCTCGAGCCAATCCTCGTGGCTCGCGACCATGACTTCGGACAGACCGAGGATCAGCAGGAGCGCGAACGCGCTACTCGCGATGATCAGGCGCACGATCCGATCGCGGGTCACGAGGCGCCCTCCACGAACGAACGCAACGGCGGCAGCTGCCGCAGGCACCAGGCGAGCGGCGGCACGAGGATCGCCGAGCAGAACAACCCGAACGCCGACGGGAAGTCGATCGCATCGGTCGCACCCACCGTGATCCGCGCAAAGAACTGCGCGACCCTCGGCACGGCGAGTGCGAGGAAAACCGCAGCGGCGCCCTGCCAGAACACGGACCCGCGGAAGAACACACCGCGAAGCGGGAACAGCCCCGCGACCGGCAGCCCGATCGCGAGAAAGTGCAGCGCAATCGCACCGTCGAACGCGAGCGCCCGACCGACGGCGGCGCCGAGCAGCAGCCCCGGCAACGCACTCGCACGCGCGAACAGCGCGAACACGAACGCGAGACCGAGCCCGATGTCGAGCGGCGCGACGATCGTCCCGGACACGACCCGGTCGAGCCAGAACAGGTGCGGCGCGAGGAAGAACCAGACGATCCACGCGACGATCACGGCCGCACCTCCGCGGAGCGCACGAGCAGCGCGAGACCGCCGCGATCCGGCGGCGCCGCGCGCGTCATCAGCGCCGTGTTCGGGATTCGACCCGGCTCGACGTCTCCGAGCCAGAGCCCCGCTGGCCCGTGCGCGCCGCCGGTGAACAGCGCGCCAGCACCATCGATGCCGAGCGTCCCTTCGACGCGCAGCGCAACGCGTTCGTCGGTCGCGTCGGTCACGTGCACGATGACGTCACGCACCGCGCCCCGCACCGGCATGAACACCGCCTGCCACTCCTGACCGACCAGGCCGAGCGGTGTGACGAACGCGTAGCCCGGGCCCGCGGTCGTGACCGTGCCGACGAGCCGTTCTCCGCGCACCACGCTCGCGCCCAAGCCGAGCCGCGTCTCGAACGGCACGGCGACGAACCATCGACCGCCGCCGGGTGTCATCGAGAACGCCTGCACCGCGTGCCGCACGAGCCCCGCATCGGGCACCGGCACGCCGCCGCGCCCACCGCGTTGCCACAGGGTCACGAGCGGCGCCCGCCCGGCCTCACTGGGATCGACGAAGAACCCGACCGGCAGTCGCCGACCGTCACGTTCGTAGCCCCAAACGCGCAGTTCTCCGATGCGCAGATCCGGCGGAACGACACCCAACGGATCCTCGACGAAACCCTGCGTGACGACGACGTGCCCGTCCGACTGCAGGCCAGCCGCAACGTACGGATCGTCGATCAACGCGCAGCGGAGCGGCCACGGATCGATGCCCGCGGCCTGCTCGACGACGAAGCGGAGCTCTCCGTTCGGAGTCTCGACGCGCGCGGGCACCGATCGCACGGGGGCCTGCCCGCGCGTGGCGCGGCCGAGCAACTGCACTTCCGCCCAATCGGCGTCGTTCCCGCGCGGCGCGAGAAATCCGACGAGCGAATGCCCCACCGTCACGAAGTCGGCGCAGTCCGCGATCTCGCCCCAGCGCCGGTCGAGCACGAGCCGCGTGCCACGCGCGACCTGCCCGCGCACCGCGCACGTGCAAGCCGCGAACTCGGACGGAATCGCCGCGGGCCGCGCGCGCCGCTCCGACGCGACCGCACGACTCCAGAACACGACGGCGCGCGATCGCGCGTCCGACTCGTTCGTCGCGAGCGCGGGCTGCGCGCCCAGCATGCCGTAGGCGCGGAACGGCAGCGCCGCGGCCGCACTGCACCAACGTCCGAGAGGCGCGAAGACCCGCGGCTGTGCGAGCGCGAGCAACGCGAGCAGCAAGCTCGCGTAGAGTCCGACAGGGAAGAACTTGCGCGCCCGACTCATCGCCGGTCACGCCGCCTACGCGAGGTCGTCACCACCCTCGAGGAACTGGGCGTAGAGCTCGAGGTTCTCGAGGAACAAACACGTTCCCCGCGCGACAGCTTCGAGCGGATTCGGCGACACGCGCGTCGGGAGCTCCGTCTCGCGTTCGATGAGTTCGGGGAGACCGCGCAGCAAGCTCCCACCGCCGCACAGCATGATGCCGGCCTGCACGAGGTCGGCCGCGAGCTCGGGCGGCGTGCGCTCGAGCACCGACTTGATCGAACCAACGATCTTGCGCACCGGCTCGGTCAACGCCTCGCGCACGTCTTCGGACGAGATGATGACGGGCCGCGGCAAGCCCGTGAGCGAATCCCGCCCGCGGACCTCGACCTCGATCTCCTGCTCGAGCGGCAACGCGGACCCGGCCGCGACCTTGAGCTTCTCGGCGGTCGACTCCCCGACGAGCAGGTTGTACTTGTTGCGGATGAACTGGGTGATCGCCTCGTTGAAGTCGTCACCGGCGACGCGCAGGCACTCGCCTTCGACGACGTTCGCGAGAGAGAGCACGGCGACTTCGGACGTGCCACCACCGATGTCGACAACCATGCAACCATGCGGCTGGTGCACGTCGAGGTCCGAACCGATCGCGGCGGCCGTCGGCTCGTCGACGAGAAACACGCGGCGGGCACCGGCACGTTCGGCGGATCCGATGACCGCACGCTTCTCGACCATCGTGATCCCCCAAGGCACGGCGATCACGACCTGCGGCTTCACGAACGAACGCGGCGGCTGCACTTTGCGGATGAAGTAGCGCAGCATCTTCTCGGTGATCTCAAAGTCCGCGATCACACCGCTGCGCATCGGACGAACGGCCTGGAAGGCAGGCGGTGTGCGACCGAGGTAGTCGAGCGCGACGACGCCGACGGCCCCGCCATTGAGGAGCACGTCGTTCGTCCCGGAGCGCACCGCGACGATCGACGGTTCGTCGAGCACGATGCCGCGATCGCGCACGCTCACGAGCGTGTTCGCCGTTCCGAGGTCGATACCGATGTCGGCAGAGAACCGACTCAGAACCCATTCGACGGGTTTGACCATGCCACCCTCCCTGGTGCCTTGACTATCGTTTCGGAGGTGAAACCGCACACCTCCTACGGCGCCGCCACGCCGCTGGAACTACCAAGGGTAGCTGGGGGTGGGTGTGGTTACCACTAAGGATTGGGGGTGGGAGGAGGGCGTGGGATGCGGTGTAGCGGGTTTGGTTGGGGAGGAAAGTTCAGGGTTGGGGAGGGGTGTGGAGAAGTGGGGAGGGTGCGCGATGGGGTGAGTGCGTACGCGACTACGCGCTCTGGCTCGAAAGGCCAAACGAGGCGCTCCCTGCGCTGGCCCCTGTCGCCGTCGCGGCAGCCGCCCTAGCGGGCGTGCGGCTGCC